>UQWM01000006.1 GCA_900544795.1 uncultured Phascolarctobacterium sp.
GAGCACCTCCTTGCCAAGGAGGGGGTCGCGAGTTCGAATCTCGTTTTCCGCTCCAGTTAAGGCGACATAGCCAAGCGGTAAGGCAGAGGTCTGCAAAACCTTTATCCCCAGTTCGATTCTGGGTGTCGCCTCCACTTTTTGCCGGGGTGGCGGAACTGGCAGACGCAAGGGACTTAAAATCCCTCGGGGAGTGATCCCCGTACCGGTTCGATTCCGGTCCTCGGCACCATTATTTTATGGTGAATGTAAGCAGTACAACTATATAGTCAGGCAAGAGATCGACGGAGCGTCCCGCATCGGACGCTTTTTTTATTATTTAATTGATGAAAGCGGTGAGAAATATGGTCAACAGTTTTGCAGAATTAAAAGTCTGCGCTAAAACGGTAGAACAACTGAAACAAATGGGTATCAAAAAACCAATGCCAGTACAGGAACAGGCTATCCCTGCTCTGTTTGCAGGCCGTGACGTTATTGCCAGGGCCCAAACGGGTACAGGTAAGACTTTGGCTTTTTTGGTACCTGTAGTCGAGCGTTTAGACGCTGCGAAACCCTTTGTACAGGCTTTAGTTATTACGCCTACCCGTGAGCTGGCACAGCAGATCGCGGTAGAACTGAAAAAATTGTTAGGCGAAAGTCCTATCAAGGTTTTGGCAGTTACCGGCGGACGCGATTTTGAATCGCAAAAACATAAGCTGGATGGCAAAAGCCACGTGCTGATCGGCACTCCGGGCCGTCTGTTGGATCATATCCGTAAAGGTAATACCAATTTGGGCGGTGTTCAATATCTGGTTTTGGATGAAGTTGACGAAATGCTTAAACAGGGCTTTATTGACGAAGCTTCCGAGCTGATCGCAATGACAGACCCTAACCGTCAAACGATGCTGTGCAGCGCGACCTTATCAGAGGAAGTGCAGAAGCTGGGCAAACGCATCACCCGCAACTGTGCTCTGATCGATATCGACCCCAATAAAGCAACGGTTGAAAATATCCAGCAGATCTGTATCAAAACTACGGACGAGTACCGTAACAAAGCGGTCACTTCGCTGATCGACCGTTATAACCCCTATCTGATGATCGTTTTCTGCTTCAGCAAAGAACGTACTAAAGAACTGGGCGAGTGGCTTGGCACGCAGGGCTACAATGTAGACGTGCTGCATGGCGAAATGTCACAGGCCAAGCGTAAAACCGTTATGAAGGCGTTCCGTGATGCAAAATTGCAGATTTTAGTTGCCAGTGATCTGGCTGCACGGGGACTGGATATCGAAGGCGTTACCCATGTGGTCAATTATGACATCCCGCACGATGTAGACTGGTATGTACACCGCATCGGCCGTACTGGCCGTGCAGGCAATAAAGGCATTGCAGTTACCTTATATACTGCTGAAGAAGTTAAATGGCTGAAAAACATCGAAACTAAATTAGACGTGAAGATGGAACGCCAGAATTTAGACGGCAAGACCCTTGTACGCCGTGAGGCGAAACCGGTTCAGAAAAAGAAAAAAGTTGAAACCGGCAAACCGAAACGTGGTAAAAAGGCTGTCGTTGATAAACGCAAGGCGCCTAAGACAGGCTCTAATCGCCGTCAGAATAAAAAATAAGTACATGTGAGAAAGTGAGGTGACTGTTATGCAAGTAGTTAACAAAGAAAGAGTAGCCCGCCTTTTACAGGGTCTGGCTCAGTTTGGCAAAACAGAACACGGTATCACAAGATTGGCTTATACACCGGAAGATAAGGCAGCGCAGGACTGGCTGCTGGAGCAGGTGCGGGACCTTGGTTTGCAGTTGTCGGCAGACGCTGTGGGCAATGTGGTTTTGCGCCGCGCGGGCAACAAGCCCGCTTTAGCGCCTGTGGCAATGGGTTCACATATCGACACGGTAGTGCAGGGCGGTGCCTACGACGGCACAATCGGCGTTGTTGGCGCTTTAGAGGTGTTGCATATTTTGCAGGACGAAGAATTAGAGCGTCCTCTGGAAGTCATCATTTTCAGAGCGGAAGAATCAAGCCGCTTTGGTTTTGCTACTATTGGCAGTAAGATGATGGCCGGTGTTGGTGACCCTGATAAATTTTCGAGCGCTCCTAAAGCAGGCGACCTGACCTTTAAAGAGGCTTTGACCGCCTGGGGCTGCGATCCGGCAGCTTATGAGCAGGCACGAAGGGAAGAGGGTTGCTTTAAAAGCTTTTGGGAAATGCACATTGAGCAGGGCAAGGTCTTGGAAGAGACTGGCCAGCAGATAGGTATCGTCCATAATATCGCTGCACCGACCCGTTTTAAAATTATCGTTGAAGGTATGGCTGACCACTCCGGCGCAACGCCGATGGGCTTCCGTAAGGATGCTTTGGTCAGTGCGGCCCGTTTAGTCATTGCTATCGAAGAAGCGGCGACCAACGAAGCTGAAAACGGCACCGTCGCTACTGTTGGCGTGCTGGACGTAGAGCCTGCTTCTATCAACGTAGTACCGGGCAAAGCTACCTTGTGGGTAGACCTGCGCGGCGTCGATGAAGAAAGCATCAACTGCGCTCTCGGCGATATCCGCGATGCTGTTTCGGAGATCGCTAAAACCGATACCATTACGATCACGATGGATATGCTGACGGCAGATAAACCGGTCGCCTTATCAGAAGAGCTGGCAGTTAAATTGGACGGCATCTGTTCGGCGAAGGGTATCGCTTACCGCCATATGAACAGCGGTGCAGGCCACGACGCCATGCACATGGCTCAACTGGCACCGACCAGTATGCTGTTTGTGCCCTGTAAGGGCGGCATCAGCCACAACCCGGCAGAATACGCTAGCAACGACGATATTTGCCTGGCGATCGAGATTTTGGCCGAAGCTGTAAAAAGCGAAGCCTTAGCCTGAAAGAAGTAACGCTGGCGGCGAAAAACTGCCGGTACGAAAAATAAATGTAAAATCTGCGGCAAAGCAGTCCTGTTACAGCAGGGCCGCTTTGCTTTTTTACTTTGTTCGTAATATAATTATAATGATATAGAATTTTCATTTTTCAATTTGAGGAGACGATAACATGGAAGAAGTGCGTGTGCGTTTTGCACCCAGCCCAACGGGTTATTTACATATTGGCGGAGCGAGAACAGCTTTATTTAACTGGCTGTTTGCTAAAAAACATAATGGCAAGCTGGTGCTGCGTATTGAAGATACCGATACCGAGCGTTTGAAAGCAGACAGCGTGAGCCAGATCCTGACCAGCTTAAAATGGCTGGGTCTAAATTGGGACGAAGGCCCGGAGGTTGGCGGCGCAGTTGGCCCCTACTACCAATCCGAACGCCGAGAGATATATACCGCAGTAGCCGAGCGGTTGCTGGAAGAAGGCAAGGCATACTACTGTTTCTGTACTTCCGAGATTTTGGAAGCTGAACGCGAAAAACAGCGGGCTGCTAAACAGCCGTTCCGTTATGCCCGCACCTGCCGCGATCTGCCTGTGGCAGAAGCTAAGGCCAGGGCAGCTAAGGGTGAGCCTTATTCTGTCCGCATCAAAATACCTGTTGAAGGCAGCCTGACCGTGCACGATCTGATCCACGGCGACGTTACCTTTGATCTTACCCAATTTGATGATTTTGTTATCGTTAAGAGTAACGGCATGCCGACCTATAACTTTGCCGTAGTCGTTGACGACCATCTGATGCGTATCAGTCACGTACTGCGTGCTGAAGAACATTTATCCAATACGCCGAAGCAGGTGCTGCTTTACGAAGCCTGTGGTTTTGAGGTGCCCAAATTCGGCCATATGCCGATGATCTTAGCCCCCGACCGCAGTAAACTCAGCAAACGCCACGGCGCTACCTCGGTCGAAGAGTTTCGCGAGCAGGGCTATCTGCCGGAAGCTATAGTCAACTATTTAACGCTGCTGGGCTGGGCGCCCGGTAACGAAGAAGAGCTTTTTTCGCTACAGGATACCGTTGCCCAATTCGAACTGGAAAAAATGTCGAAAAAGGCAGCTGTTTACGATACTAAAAAACTGACATGGATGAACGGCCAATACCTTTCCGCCTTGCCGCTGGAAGCAGTGCTGCCAGAAGCCGCAGCCTTCTTTATCAAAGCGGGGTTGGTTGACGAGGTCTGGCTGGCTGCCAATAAAACCTATTTTGCCAAGTTGGTCGACGTGGTGCGTGTTCGCGTAAAAACCCTGCAAGAGGTGGTCGACGCTGCCGAATACTTCTTTAAAGACGTTACCGTGTATGACGAGAAAGGCGTTGGCAAGCATTTTAAACCTGAAGCAGCCGAACTTTTGATTGCCTGCATCGATGCGCTGGATGCGCTGGAAACCTTTGATTTAGCCAGCACCGAAGCTGCCTATAACAAGATAGCCGAAGAGCAGGGACTTGCTTTAGGCAAAGTGGTACATCCGACCCGTTTGGCCCTGACCGGCCGCACAGTAAGCCCCGGCCTGTTTGACGTTATGGTGCTGCTGGGCAAAGAAGCGACCCTGGGAAGAATGCGCAGGGCGGTAGAATACATTAAAACTTTAGCTTAAAAATAAAAATCAGTGAATGAAAGAGGTGCGACACCGATGAAGATACTGGGAATTTTACTGTTCTGCCTGATGCTGAGCTCTGTGGCATTGGCTAATCAACCGACTACAGTCTACAGCAAAGTAGTGGCGACCAAAAGTATGCAGGGAGAGCTTCCTGAGCTTGATGGTTTGCGCTATACCAATCTCCAGAAAAATGCTAACGGTATTTTAGCGTCTAAAGCCAAAGACCTGCTGGCGCAAGTCGGCGGCAGTGGTACGGTAAGCTACGAAGTCAAACTTAACCGCCCCAGTTTAGTCGGTATTTTGCTGAAAGCAACTAACGGTGGACGTACCGCTTATCAAGCTGTAAATTTAGATACTACTACGGGCGCTGAATTCAGCATTCGTGATTTTGTGGGCGAAGGCAACGCCGTGCACGAAATCTTAGGCTCCTATGAAGACGTATTATTCGCCGATGAGGGGTTGTATACCCGTGCCAGAGCTGGAGCTGCTTACAGCAACTTCGTTTCTTACCGCAAGCTGTTTCCGCTGCTGCGGGTTGGCGATGCCAGCCGTTTGCTTACGGTGTATGGGCTCACCCGTGCCGTTGAAGACAAAGTGGTGACTATGAAGGCAGGCGAGCTTTTGGCTTTGCAGCTGGAATCTAACCGCACGACAGGTTATTCCTGGGCGGTAGCCGAGAAAGGCTATGCCGGAATGTTCTACGAGCTGGGCCGCTCTTATATGATGCCGGCCAATGCTGCTAACAACAAAGCCGGTATGCCAGGCTTGGAGATCATCGTTTTTGGTGCTCAGGAGCCGGGCGAGTATAAAGTTGAACTGGAATACAAACGGGCCTGGGAAAAAGGCGCCGGTTTTGATAAGTTTGGCTTTACCGTAAAAGTGCTGTAACACGGAGGGACGACGATGGAAAAAGCTGCCGTTACCGTAAAAATTTTTAATGACGAATATACTTTAAAGACCGATCTGCCGCGGCAGGACGTTGATGCTATTGCGGCAATGGTCGATAAAAAAATGCAGAAGCTGGCAGTCAGCCAGCATTTAGTTACAACCTCCAAGGTAGCTGTATGGGCAGCTTTGGACCTGGCGGGCGAGTTATATACCCTGCGCCGCGAATATGAGGCCTTGCTGAAAGCAGCGAAGGATATTTAGAGAAGAGGTTATTATTTAATGAAAAAGCAAACCATCGAACTGCTGGCTCCTGCCGGGAGCTGGGAAGCGTTGGAAGCAGCGGTGAACGCCGGTGCTGATGCTGTATATATGGGCGGCAAAGCCTTTGGTGCCCGCCAGTATGCCAGTAATTTCGACCGCGAAGAGATGCAGAAGGCAGTTTATTTTGCCCATATGCACCGGGTAATGCTTTACATCACGGTCAATACGCTGGTCGACGACAGCGAGCTGAAGGAGCTGGCCGATTACCTGCTGTTTTTAAACAATGTGGGTATCGACGGC
This sequence comes from uncultured Phascolarctobacterium sp., assembly GCA_900544795.1. Lineage (GTDB taxonomy): Bacteria > Bacillota > Negativicutes > Acidaminococcales > Acidaminococcaceae > Phascolarctobacterium. The sequence continues at coordinate 5,942 of UQWM01000006.1, forward strand.
ATCATTGTCCAGGATCTGGGTGTGATCCGTTTGGCCCGGCAAATAGTGCCGGACCTGCCTTTGCACGCCAGCACGCAGATGACAGTTACCAATTCTGCCGGTGTTGAGCTGGCAGCCCAGGCCGGAATGGAGCGGGTGGTTTTAGCCCGTGAGCTGAGTCTGGACGAAATAAATAAAATTTGCCACGGCACGGATACAGAAATAGAAGTCTTTATCCACGGCGCTTTGTGCGTGTGCTATTCGGGCCAGTGCCTGATGAGCAGCCTGATCGGTGGTCGCAGCGGCAACCGGGGCCGTTGTGCCCAGCCCTGCCGTTTGCCCTATAAGCTGGTCAATGCCAGTGGCGACGACCTGCTGGAAGGCAAAGATGCAGGCCAGTACCTTTTGAGCCCGAAGGATATGAATACCCTGGAGATACTGCCGCAGCTGATAGAAGCTGGGGTCGCTTCGTATAAGATCGAAGGGCGTATGAAACGCCCTGAATATGTAGCCGTCGTCGTCGATGCTTACCGTCGTGCGATCGACAGCTATTTGGCCGGCGATTATACTGTGCCTGAACAGGACCTTGCCAATATCGAGCAGATATTTAACCGCGACTTTACCACCGCCTATTTATTGGGGCGTCCCGGTAAGGAAATGATGAGCGACCGTCGTCCTAACAACCGCGGCGTTTTAGTAGGCCGCGTCGTAAAACTGGACAAGGTCAAAAACAAAGCAACGATCAAATTAGATAAAGAACTGCACCTGGACGACGGTTTGGAGTTCTGGGTCAGCGTGGGTGGTCGCGTTGGCGCTACGGTGACGTCACTTTTGCAAAATGGTGAAGAAGTCATAACTGCCGCTGCCGGTACACAGGTCACTATCGACGTGCCCCACGGCATCAAAATAAACGATCGTGTCTTCCGTACCTTCGATAATCAGCTGATGACCTATGCCGCACAGTTCTTTGGTGAAAAAGCCAAACGCCGCATACCCGTCAGTGCTATGGTAACTGCCAAACTGGGCAGCCCCATGACGGTGCTGCTGACAGATGACGAAGGCAATACCGGCTACGGCGAAACGGCCTTTATCGTCGAAGCCGCCCGCAAGCATGCTTTAAATGAAGAAACTGTACGCAAGCAGCTAGACCGTTTGGGTACGACTGAATATGAACTGGCTGACCTGGTGCTGGAATGTGATGAAAACGTTATGGTGCCCATGAGCGAGATCAACGAAGCACGCCGCCTGGCGGCAGAAGCTTTGGACGCTGTTCGTCTGGAAGCCTTTGCACCAGCCCGCCCGCAGCGCCATAAGGTTCCCCGCGAGCTGGTACCGCAGGAAAAAATCAGCCGTTCGCGCCATGCGATGCTTACAGTGCACGCCGATACGCCTGCTAAAGCACAAGTTTCTTTGGGCGCCGGTGCTGACTATATTATTTTTGGCGGCGACGTTTTTAACAGCGATCAGCTGACTGAAAAAGATTACCGGGCCGTGGCAGAAGTAGTTCGCAGCTATGGTAAAAGCTGGGCTGTGGCAACGCCGCGCATCGTCAAAGAAGGGCAGTTGCCGTATTTTGCTAAATTGTTTTCGTTATGGGAAGCATTGCAGCCCGACGCTGTTTATATCAGCAACAACGGCTTGTGGCAGCTGGCAAAAAAACGTGGCTGCAAAGTGCCGCTTTGGGCCGATATGTCTTTAAATATCTATAACGATCAAAATCTGGAATTCTGGCGTGAGCAGGGCGCTGTTGGCGCCACTCTGTCGGCCGAGCTTACGATGGCGCAGGTCGAGCATTTGGCCGCAGTCAGCCCCGTTTCCGTGGAATGTATGGTACAGGGCCGCATCGAAATGATGGTGTCGGAATACTGTGTTGGCGGTAGCTTCTTAGGCGACCTGCATCAGGGGGCCTGCAAATTCAACTGCCGCGAGCAGTTGTTTTTAAGCGACCGCAAAGATGCACAGTTCCCCATCGTTACCGACCAGAACTGCCGGATGCATATTTTGAACGCCCACGATCTTTCCATGCTGACCAACGTCAAGCATATGGAAGCTATTGGCGTGCAGCGTTTGCGTATGGACGCACGCAATTACAGTAACGAAGCGACCGCTGAACTGGTCGCGCTTTATAAACAGGTACTGAACGGTTATAAGGAGGTTTCGGAAAACCTGCCCCGTACTACCAGGGGACACTATTTCCGCGGCGTACTATAAGGAGTAAATATGGCAAGATTTGCTGTTAAAACATTAGAATTTGATAAAGTAAAAGCAATGCTGGCTAGTAAAACAGCTACGTCGCTTGGTAAAGCGCAGGCGTTAGCTATCCGCTCCGAAAACGAATTTAGCGTGGTGAAGCGTTTGCAGGAAGAAACTGCCGAAGCTTTACGTTTGCTGGATGAAGGCAAACGTTTTCCATTTGGCGGTGCCCACAATATTTTGGCTGCCGTTAAGCACGCCCAATTAGGTGCGGTGCTGGAAGCAGGCAGCCTGATGGAGATCGGCAGCACGGCTGCCGCTATTCGGCAGATCAAAACCTTTTTGCAGGAAGAGCACGAACTGGCACCGACGCTGGCCGCTTATGCTGAAAAATTACAGGCGCTGCCGCGTTTGGAAAAGCAGCTGGAAAACGCCATTTCTGAAAAAGGCGAGATCAAAGACAGTGCTTCCAATAAACTGGGCGGTTTGCGTACCGGTATCCAAATCGCGAAAAACCGTGTGCGCGAGCAGCTGGAAAAGATCCTGCACGACGCTAATAACCAAAAGTATTTTCAGGACGCTTTGGTAACTATGCGGGGAGACCGTTACGTTATCCCTATCAAACAGGAATATAAACTCAATTTTCCCGGTGTCGTCCACGACCAGTCGGGCAGCGGTGCAACGCTGTTTATTGAGCCGATGGCCGTTGTGAACCTGAATAATGATATCAAAAAATATATGGCGGAAGAAAAAGAAGAAGTAGAACGTATTTTGCGCCAGCTGTCAGGTAGTGTCGGTGCAGAATGTGAGCTGCTCACTGCCGGTGTCGAGATCATCACCAACATCGACGTTATCTGTGCCCGTGCGTATTTGGCGCAGATGCAGAAGGCTGCACGTCCCATGCTGCATATCGGCGGCAGGGTCGAGATAGTGCAGGGCCGCCACCCGCTGCTGGATCAGGAGCAGGTAGTGCCGCTGGATATCGAGTTGGGCGGCGATTTTAATACGCTGCTGATAACCGGCCCTAACACAGGTGGTAAAACAGTGGCCTTAAAGGCTGTGGGGTTGTTTGCCCTGATGGCGCAGGCAGGCCTGTTTTTACCGGCCCGCAGCGCAAAAATGCCGGTGTTTCGAGCTATCTATGCCGATATCGGCGACGAGCAAAGCATCGAGCAGAGCCTGAGTACCTTCTCGGGCCATATGACTAATTTAGTCGAGATATTAAACGAAGTCCGCAGCGGCGATCTGGTGTTGGTAGATGAGATATGTGCCGGTACCGACCCTAACGAAGGCGCTGCCCTAGCGATGGCGATGCTGGAGCATTTGCACGAGCTGGGCGCGCTAACGATGATAACTACGCACTACAGCGAACTGAAAACCTTTGCATACGGGCACACAGGTATGGAAAACGCCAGTGTGGAATTTGACCCGGTCAGCCTGAGGCCTACCTACAGGCTGCTGATGGGTGTTCCCGGCAGCAGTAACGCTTTTAATATCAGCCGCCGTTTGGGACTGTCCGAGTCGATAATCGAAAATGCCGGCAAGCTGCTGGACCAGGAGCATGTGCATATGGAAGACGTACTGCACGAACTGGAAGGCGAGCGCCGCCAATACGAATCGCAAAACAAAGAGATTCAGACGCTGCGTATGGAAAGCGAGCGGATCAAACAGGAGCTGCATAAGCAGAAGCAGGAGCTGGACCGCCGCAAAAACGAAATGCTGCGTAAGGCCCGCGAGCAGGCAGACGAGATCTACCGTAACAGCCGCCGCGAATCGGAAGCAATTTTAAAAGACCTGCGTTCGATGAAGGCCGACTTTGACGCTAAAAAGCTGGAAACAGCAGCCGAAGCAGCCCGCAAGCAGCTGAACAAGCAATTCAGCGAAGATGCCCCGCTGCCGGAAGGCACGCCGCTGTCGAAAGAAACGGCCAAAGCAGGGCAGACGGTATTTTTACCGTCGCTGCGCCAAAACGGCACTATCGTCAGCGTCAATGGCAACGACGTTACCGTGCAGGTGGGTATTTTAAAAACCACCGTGCCTGCTAAAAACTGCCTGCTGGTCAAAGGCAAAGCCAAAGTAAACGACGACCTGCGTCCTAAAAAACGCAAGGGTTACGCCCACGATATGCTGGTCACCCGCACCGCTACCACCCGTCAGGAGCTGGACGTGCGGGGCATGACTATCGAAGAAGCTATACCCACAGTAGATAAAGGTATCGACGATGCTTTGCTGGCCGGCTTGCCCGACCTGCGCATCATCCACGGCAAAGGCACCGGCGCTTTGCGGGCGGGCCTGACGGCTTATCTGTCGGCGCACCGGGCCGTTAAACGGCTGGAGTTGGCTTCGCTGCACGAAGGCGGGGCAGGAGCGACCGTTATCTATCTGTAAAAGTCTAATAGACCCTTGATTGTAATATAACCAAGAAAATTTTGGCGAAGATATTGACCGAAAGACCAAATAATGTGATAATAGTTAGTGAAAATATATGCTTTCTGTGCGCTCGGAATGGATTTTTTGCAGCGCGAAGTTAACAAACGGGGGGAAGTAAATGGCTACACTAGTGAAAAAGTTTGGCGGCAGCTCGGTTGCGACACCTGATAAAATGCACGGTATCGTTGACCGCATCCTGCGCGAACGTCAACCGGGCGACCGTATCGTCTTAGTTGTTTCCGCTATGGGCGACCATACCGACGATTTGCTGGCATTGGCTGGCAAAGTCAATCCCGAAATGCCGAAGCGTGAGCTGGATATGCTGCTGGCGACAGGCGAGCAGGTTTCTATTGCATTGCTGGCAAGCGCTTTTTGCGCGAAAGGGCAGCCTGCGGTATCTTTTACCGGCGCTCAGGCAGGTATCAAAACCAATGATAAGCACTCTAAAGCCAGTATTCTGGACGTACAGGCGCAGCAGGTCAAAGAAGCGCTGGACGAAGGCAAGATAGTTATCGTAGCAGGCTTTCAGGGCGTTACAGGCAGCGGCCAGATAACTACCTTGGGCCGTGGCGGCAGCGATACTACCGCTGTTGCTGTTGCGGCAGGCTTAAAAGCCGACATGTGTGATATCTATACCGATGTTGACGGCGTTTACACGGCCGATCCCCGCATCGTGCCGGGAGCACTGAAGCTGGCCGAGATCACCTTTGTGGAAATGCTGGAACTGGCCCGTCTGGGTGCAGGCGTTATGCAGCCCCGCGCTGTAGAATACGGCGAGCACAACGGCGTTACCATCCATGTACGCTCAACCTTCAACAACGTACCCGGAACTATTATTAGGGAGGAATACACAGTGCAAGAGAAAAACTTTGTTATTCGCGGTGTAGCGCACGATACTAATGTTGCCAAGATCGCCGTCCGCGGCGTCTGCGACGAACCGGGCATTGCCTATAAAATCTTCTCGGCTTTGGCCGACGCCAATATCGACGTAGATATGATCGTACAAAGCGTCAGTGCCAGTGACAATAAAAACGATATCCTGTTCACTATCAACCAGACCGATATGGTAGAAACGATGAAGGTTATCGAAAGCCTGAAAGACAGCATGCGTTTTGACAAATTCGATATCGAAGTCAACGTGGCCAAAGTATCCATCGTCGGCGCAGGTATGCTGGGCAGCCCCGGTATCGCGGCCGGTATGTTTGGCGCTTTGGCAAAAGCCAACGTCAATATCGACGTTATCAGTACTTCCGAGATCAGCGTTTCGTGCCTTGTGCCCGAAAAAGACGTTAAAACGGCTGTCAACGCTATCCACGAACATTTCTTCCCTGAAGGTGTAAAATAAAAGCAAGTCAAGTTATTATCAAAACTTAAGGAGGCTTTTTATCAATGATCACCAGTATTGCAGCTAACCATGCTAAAGGAAAATCCGCTCAGGACAAAATTTTCGGCGCCAGTGCCGCAGCCAATGCCGCTGCCGCTAAATACGGTGCTGACAAAGTAACTAACGCCACTATCGGCGCAATTTTAGACGAGGACGAAAAGCTGGTGTGTCTGCCGACTGTCGAAAAGGTTTACCGCGGTCTGGCAACTAACGAGCTGATCGCTTATGCGCCAATTTCCGGCCTGCCCGACTATCTTGATAAAGTACTCACCGCCGCTTTCGGCAACTCTAAACCCGAAGGCTATATCGCCGCTGTTGCAACTGCCGGCGGTACCGGTGTTATCCATCACGCTATCTGGAACTATATGGACGCAGGTGAAACTGCCCTGACCTCCGACTGGTACTGGGGCCCGTATAAAGTTTTGTGCCAGGATATGGGGCGCAAGCTTGATACCTACAAAATGCTGGACGAAAACAACCAATATAACCTGCCCGCATTAAAAGCCAAAGTCAACGAGATCTTGGGCAAGCAAAAAAGCCTGCTCCTGATGATCAACACCCCGGCGCATAACCCTACCGGCTACAGCCTCAGCGAATCCGATATGGACGGCGTTATCGCCATTATTAAAGAAGCTACCGCAGGCACCGACAAAACCGTCACCCTGCTGCTGGACGTTGCTTACATCGACTATGCCGGTGAAAAAGAAGAAGTTCGTACTATCTTCAAAAAATTGTCCGGCCTGCCGGCTAACATCTTCACCATCGTAGCCTACAGCATGTCTAAAGGCTTCACTCTGTATGGCCAACGTACCGGTGCTATGATCGGCGTATCCTCTTCCAAAGAGATCATCGAAGAGTTTTCCGCTATCAACCAATACACCAGCCGTGCTACCTGGTCCAACATCAACCGTCCGGCCATGAAGACTCTGGCCAATATTTACAGCGATGCCGCACTTTTGGCTGGCACCGAAAAAGAGCGCGACGATTATTACCAAATGATCAAAGCCCGCGCCGACCTCTTTACCAAAGAAGCAGCTGAATGTGGCTTGCCGATGCTGCCCTATGTGGCAGGCTTCTTCCTGTCTATTCCTGCTAAAAACCCCGACGCGATCTGCGATAAACTGCACGAAGAAAACATCTTCGCCGTGCCGCTTGCTGCCGGCGTCCGTATCGCAGTCTGCGCCGTACCGCTCAAAAAAATCGCCGGTATGGCAGCCAAAGTACAGGCGGCTATGCAGGCTATCGAAAAATAATCAGTAATAACAACCACAGACCGGAGCTAGTAAAGTTCCGGTCTTTTTTCCAATAAGGAGTATTTATGAACATTAAATTAACACTGCCTGACAATAGTATTAAAGAATATCCTTCCGGAACTACACTTTTAGAAGTAAGCAAAGACTTTGCCGGTAATTACTCTAATCCCATTGTGGAAGGAGTTTTTCAAGGCATAGGCACCGATCTGCAAAAGCCGCTTTTAGAAGACGGTACAGTCGATTTTATCCTGCGCGATACGGAAGAGGGGATGCGTGTCTACGTCCGCAGCCTGCTGTTCCTCTTTTTGGTAGCCATCAAAGAGCTGCGCCCCGAAGTAAAAATCGAGGCTCGCAATTCCTTAGGCAGCGCCCTTTTCTGCGAAATCACCAACGGTATCACGCTCAGCAACTACGACCTTAAAGCCCTGGAAACTTATATGAAAGAGCTGGTCGCCGAGTCCGAGCCTATCGTTTACCAACATATAAATAAAAAAGCTGCCGAAAAACTGCTGTGCGAGCGGCATGAGGAAGACCGTCTGGAGCTTTTGCAAACCGTTCCCGACGACCAGGTGCTTACCTGCTACAGCCTGAAAGGGCACAGAGAATACTTTTTTGGCCCCATGCTGCCCGATTGCGGCTATTTAAAACTGTTCGAGCTGATCAATTACGAAAACGGCATCGTCATCAACTATCCCGAAACCGGCGAAATGGACGAGCTTGACGTTTTTATCGACAGCCCCAAGCTTAATAAAATGTTCCACGAAATGGAAGAATGGTCGACGATGATCAGATGCAACACCGTCGCCAAGCTTAACCGCATCATCAAAGAAGGCAACGCCAGAGGCATCATCCAGGTGGCCGAAGCCCTACACGAAAAGAAGATCGCCGCCATTGCCGACGAAATCACCCAAAATGGCAAAGACGTGCATCTGGTACTGATCGCCGGGCCTTCCTCCTCGGGTAAAACCACCTTTGCCCAGCGGCTCAGCATCCAGCTGATCGTCAACGGGCTAAGGCCGGTACCGATCTCGATGGACGACTACTATCAGGAACGGCGCAAAACGCCGCGCAAGCCCGACGGCTCCTACGATTTTGAATGTGTCGAGGCTATCGACCTGGAGCTGTTCAACGATCACCTAAAACGCCTGCTGGCAGGCGAGACGGTGAAGATACCCAAATACAATTTCCGTACGGGCCTGCGCGAATACCGTGGCCGCGAGCTTACCTTAAACGAAAAATCGGTATTGATAGTCGAAGGCATCCACGGTCTGAACGAACGCATTTCAGCCGTTGTACCGGCCGAAAACAAGCTTAAAGTCTATATCAGCGCGCTGACGCCGATGTCGCTGGATGATTACAACCGCATCCAGACTACAGATATGCGGCTGCTGCGCCGTATGGTACGCGACTCACAGTTCCGTTCGCACGATGCCCTGATGACCCTGAAGCTGTGGGAAGACGTGCGCCGAGGCGAAGAAAAATATATTTTCCCCTTCCAGGAAGAAGCGGATATAATTTTCAACACCACGTTGGTCTACGAATTCGCCGTACTCAAAAAATATGCCGAACCGCTTTTGCGGAGCGTGCCGGTAACGGAAGATGTTTATACCAACGCGCAAAGGCTGCTCGACCTTTTAAGCCATGTAACGCCGCTGGATAAAGAGCTGATACCCAATAACTCGATCCTGCGCGAATTTGTAGGCGGCAGCGCCTTTAAGGAAGCCCTGTAAAACCTTATAGCAAGCGTTTGACGGCAGCTCTTTTATAGGGCTGCCGTTTTTTATTGGGGCAGTCGGGGGGAAGATATCTTTTTTAGTTAAAATTTTTCTAATTATTTTAAGCCAACATTTGTGCCGATTTTGTCGAAATTTGTTGCCATAATCATTGTAAATACTCGGCAAAGAGGTATATAATTATAGAAAAGCGTCTTTATTTTATTCAACTATTAGAATGAAATATGCTTAATGAAGTTTTTTGTTGGGCTGTAAAAAGCTACAACAGGTTAAGCAGGGCGACAGATGACTTAAAGCAGGCTTGTAACCATTGGGAGCGTGACTTTAAGACTTGTGGCAGCAGTGAAGTTTACTGCCTGCTGATAGGGGAGGGCTTTTTATGCAGCAAATTTATCATGTAGGTGTCGATATCGGTTCGACTACCATCAAATTCGTGGTTTTGGACACACAACAGCAAATGGTTTATAAAAATTATTTTCGCCACTTGTCCGATCCCGGCGCTGCATTTTTACAAGAAATTCATAAAATTCTTGCGATCATCGATGGCAGGGAGTTTTCGCTGATATTTACAGGTTCGGCTGGCTTTGGCTTTGCCGAGCGTATGGGAGTGCCGCATGTGCAAGAGGTAATTGCTTGCCGTGCGGCCCTTCGTGCTTTGCTGCCTGCTGCCGAAACAGCAGTAGAGCTGGGTGGCGAGGATGCCAAAATAACCTGGCTGGGCAGCTCGCCCGAACAGCGGATGAACGGCGTCTGCGCCGGTGGCACCGGCGCCTTTATCGACCATATGGCGTCGCTCTTGGGCACTGATGCCTCGGGTCTGGGCGCTATGGCCGAACGCAGCGGGCGGATCTACCCGATCGCTTCCCGCTGTGGTGTTTTTGCTAAAACCGACGTGCAGGCACTCATTAACGACGGCGTTTCTAAAGAAGATATCGCCGCCTCGATTTTGCAGGCCGTCGTCAACCAAACCATCGGCAACCTGTCGCAGGGCCGCCGCATCAGCGGTAAGGTCGCCTTTTTAGGCGGACCGCTGCACTTTTTGCCACAGCTGCGCCGGCAGTTTACTGCCACCCTTAAGCTGGGCGAGGGCGAAGCGCTGGTAACTAAAGACGCCGACTGCTTTGTGGCAATTGGCGCCGCCTTAGCAGGCGAGGGCGGCGAGCTGTTTAGTGAAGCTAAATTGCTGCTGGCTCTGCAAAAGCTGGGCGATGCACCGCTGGATGCCGTGGCTAAATTGCCGCCGCTTTTTAGCGATGCCAAAGATCACGAAGAATTTACAGCCAGGCACGCCCGCAGTAAAGTAGAGCGGGGCAGCCTTGCTGACTATACAGGCCGGTGCTATTTAGGCATCGATGCAGGCTCGACCACCCTGAAAATGGCGCTGCTTTCAGAAGATGGCAAGCTGCTGTGGTCGCAGTACAGCAGTAACCACGGCAACCCTGTGCAGGTAGCCGCTGCCGCCCTCAGCCAGCTTTACAGCCTGCTGCCGCCGGGTGCAGTTATCGGCGGTGCCGGTGTTACCGGCTACGGCGAAGATATGATGAAGGTCGCCTTCGGCGCCGACTTCGGTGAAGTCGAGACCGTGGCCCATTTGCGGGCGGCACAGTTCTTTGCGCCCCAAGCCTCCTTCCTTATCGACATCGGCGGCCAGGATATCAAATGCTTCTTTGTTAAAAACGGCATCCCAGACCGGCTGATGCTTAACGAAGCCTGTTCGGCAGGCTGCGGCTCGTTTATCGAAAACTTTGCCCAGGGGCTGGGTATGGACGCCGCCGGTTTTGCCCAGCTGGCCTTGCAGGCCAGGGAGCCTGTCGATCTGGGCGTCCGCTGCACAGTATTTATGAACTCCAAAGTAAAACAGGCACAGAAGGATGGTGCGGCTATCAGCGACATCGCGGCCGGGCTGGCTATTTCTGTTGTCAAAAATGCTCTCTATAAAGTTATTCGTCTGCGCGACGCCGACGAATTAGGCGACACCATCGTCGTTCAGGGCGGCACCTTCCATAGCGACGCTATTTTGCGCTCGATGGAACAGCTGACCGGTAAAGAAGTCATCCGCCCCGATATTGCGGGCTTGATGGGTGCTTTTGGCGCTGCCCTGCTGGCCTGCGACCGCTGCCGCCAACAATCGACCCTGGTAGACGCCAAAACACTGGCAAGCTTTAGCTACCGCAGCAAAAGCTACCGCTGCGGCGGCTGTGGCAACAACTGCCTGGTAACGGCCCACTACTTCCCCGCAGGCGTGTTCCATACCGGCAACCGCTGCCCGCGTGGGGCAGGGCTGGCAGCAGCAGCTACGGCAGCTGCGCCCAATATGTATACCTACAAATACCAGCGGGTGTTCGATTACAAGCCACTGCCGCTGGAAACAGCCAGCCGCGGCGTTATCGGTATACCCCGAAGCCTGAATATGTACGAAGATTACCCCTTCTGGTTCACCCTGTTTACCAAACTGGGCTATAGGGTCGAGCTGTCGTCAGCCTCGTCTAAAACCCTCTACGAATCGGCAATGGCCTCCATTCCGTCCGATTCCCTGTGCTATCCGGCCAAGCTGGTGCACGGGCACATCCACGACCTGCTGGCTAAAGGCATCAAAAAGATTTTTTACCCCTGCATACCCTATAACGAAAAAGAATGTGAAACGGCCAACAACTGCTACAACTGCCCGGTAGTCGCCAGCTATGCCGAAAGCGTCCATGCCAATATGGAAGAACTGCGGGTTGAAGACGTGCAGTTTATCCATCCGTTTTTGCCACTTTATAACGACAAACGCCTGCTGGCACGCCTGGCCGAAGTATTGCAGGGCGAAGGCATCAAAAGCAAAGAGCTGGCAGCGGCAGTGCAGGCAGCACGGGCCGAGCAGCACGATTATAAGCTGGAAGTAAAGCAAATGGGGCACAAGCTGCTGAAAAAAGTGCTGGACGAACACGGCCACGCCGTAGTTTTAGCAGGCCGCCCTTACCATACCGACCCCGAGATCAATCATGGCCTGCCCGAGATGATCGCTTCCTTTGGCCTGACAGTGATCTCGGAAGATGCTGTCGCCGACCTTCCCGAAGAAAAGCGCGAGAAACTACCGGTCGTGGTCGACCAGTGGTCATGGCATTCACGCCTGTACCGGGCGGCAGAATTTGTCGCCGCCAATCCCGAACTGGAACTTATCCAGCTCAGCTCCTTCGGCTGTGGCCTTGACGCCATCACCTCCGACGTAGTTAAAGAAATTTTAGAGCGGCATCACCGCTTATATACCCTGCTGAAGGTAGACGAGATCAACCACATCAGCTCTGCCCGCATCCGTATCCGCTCACTGCTGGCAGCCATGCAGCAGCGGCTCGACAAAAAAGAGGAAGCAGATACCCCTGCTTATGTCCCGCCGGAATTCTCGAAACAAATGCGCGACGACCACGTTATTTTGGCGCCGCAGCTGTCGCCGGTACACTTCCAGTTTATGGAAACAGCCCTGCGCCGTGCCGGTTACGCACTCGAGATCGCACCGCTGCCCGATAGGGAAGCAGTTGCGCTGGGGCTTAAATATGTCAATAACGATATCTGTTATCCCGCAATTCTGGTTATCGGGCAAATGCTGCGGGCCATTACCTCGGGTAAATACGATCCCCATAAGGTCAGCATCGCCCTGTTCCAATCGGGCGGGGCCTGCCGCGCCACCAACTATATCGCCCTTATGCGCCGTGCCTTGCGTGACACCGGGCTGGGCTACGTGCCGGTATTTTCGCTGTACGGCGAAAAAAGCGAAGGCTTCGCTCTTTCGTGGCACCTGCTTAAAGATATGGTCAAAGGCATTTTGTACGGCGACCTTTTGATGCAGCTGCTGCACCGTGTGCGCCCCTACGAACAAGAAGCAGGCAGCGCCGATGCACTTTACAAGTGGATGTCGCAGCTATGCAAAGACAGCCTGGCCGGTTTGACGGGGCTATCCTTCGAGCAGACCATTAAACGGGTGACCCAGGCCTTTGACGCCCTGCCGCTGCTGGATAACCTGCGCAAACCACGAGTTGGCATCGTCGGCGAGATCCTCGTCAAATACCACCCGGTAGCCAATAACAACATCGTCAGCTATCTGGAAGCCGAAGGCGCCGAAGCAGTGCTGCCAAATATGATGGACTTCTTCCTGTACGCCGCCTACGACGAACAGGTCAAACGCCGTCTGCTGGACGGAACCTTAGGCAATGCCATCAAATCCAAGCTGTTTATGAAGTTTCTCGACTACTACCGTAAACCGCTGAACATAGCCTTGCAGAAAAGCAAGCGGTTCAACCCCTATGAACCACTGTCATCGCTGGTCAACCTGGCCGAAAAGCACCTTTCCACCGGCAATATGGCCGGTGAAGGCTGGCTGCTGACCGCCGAGATGGTGAAGCTGCTGCACAGCGGCGTCGAAAACATCGTCTGCTTGCAGCCCTTCGCCTGCCTGCCCAACCATATCACCGGCAAAGGCATGATCCGCGAACTGCTGCGCACCCATCCCGAAGCCAACATCATCGCTTTGGACTGCGACGCCGACGCCAGCCAGGTCAACCAAATGAACCGCACCAAGCTGATGCTGGAAATAGCCAAAGAAAAGCTGGCGCGTGAGACACTGGCCGCCGACAAAACAATACTGCACGCATAAAAAATAAGCCGTATGTCTTACGACATACGGCTTAAGTGTTTTTAATCAGCGATGGTTTTTAAAATAAGCCAAAGCCACATCGGGGAACAGCGCATACGACAAAACATCGTCAATATCGGCATTAGGATAACCAGCTGCCGCCAATTTAGCCTTGATAGCTTCCATCTGCGGCGCGATATCATCGGCCGGACGGTGGTCGATCTGCGGCTCGTCACCAATAGCCAGCTTTCTTACCTCGGGGTCGATAGGAGCGGGAGTGCGGCCATATTTACCGCGTACAATGTCTTTAACCTCGTTGGGTATCATTTTATAACGGCCCAAAGTAACATTCAAAGCCGCCATCGAGCCAACTATCTGGCTGGTAGGGGTAACCAGCGGCGGGTAGCCAAGTTCGGCCCGCACACGGGGCATTTCTTCCAGCAGCTCGGGGTATTTATCAGCCGAGCCCATTTCCTTCATCTGGTTCAGCAGGTTCGACAGCATACCGCCCGGTATCTGGAAGGTAAGCACCTTCGGATCGATGGGGATATTGTCGTTCAGCCCAAACTCCTTCACCAAATCTGCCTTCACGCCGCGGAAATAATCGGCAGCCTTATGCAGCTTGGGCAGCTCGATACCGGTATCGCGGGGTTGGCCCTGCAAGGTAGCCACAATAGCCTCGGTAGAAGGCTGGCCAGTGCTTTGGGCAAAAGGCGACAGGGCAGTATCTATCATATCTACGTCGGCTTCGATCGCTTTCAAATAAGTCATATCACCCATACCACTGGTAAAATGGGTATGGATATCGATCGGCACGGTCAACTGCGTTTTCAGCGTCCGCACCAGTTTTTCGGCATTATACGGCGACAAAAGGCCCGCCATATCCTTAATACAAATCGAATCAGCGCCCATTTGCACCAATTCCTGGGCAACCTTCAAAAAGTCCTCGTCCTTATGGTAGGGGCTGATAGTGTAAACAAAAGCGCCCTGCACGTGTGCTCCCGCATCCTTAGCGGCACGCATCGCACATTCCATATTGCGGGTATCGTTTAAAGCGTCAAAAATACGGATGATGGAAACGCCGTTATCAACAGACCGCTTCACAAACTCCTGTACTACGTCGTCAGCATAATGGCTGTAGCCCAAAATATTCTGGCCCCGCAGCAGCATCTGGATCGGGGTCTTTTTTAAATGCTTCTTCAAAATACGCAGGCGTTCCCACGGGTCCTCGTCCAAAAAGCGCAGGCAGGCATCAAAAGTAGCGCCGCCCCAGGCTTCCAAAGCATAGTAGCCCATATCGTCCAGCTCTTCTAAAATGGGCACCATATCACTAATGCGCATTCGGGTAGCAGCCAAAGACTGGTGGCCGTCGCGCAAAACAGTTTCTACGATCTTAACAGGTGTGGTATTCATAATAAACCTCCTTGTAATGTGTTGCTATACCTTTATTTTAGCACAGTATAGACAAAAATAAAAGATACAACATACTGCATACACAGGAAAAGTTACCAATAAGAAACTTTTTTAATTATTAATAATGAAATATCTGGTTAAAAACTTTGACCAAGCAATTTATGCGCTTTTTAAATTAACTAAATTTGCCAATAGCACAGTGTTTTAGTATTATAATAATTAGATATTTTTAAGGAGGTCATAGATATGCAAGATCAGTCGTATGTAGAATCAGTTAAACGCACAAGTATTGTGCAAAGCTTTTTTTCACAAGTTTATGGGTGGATGTTTTTTGGACTTTTATCAACAGGAATAATTGCTTATTATACTGCGAATTCAGCTTTTCTATTAAACTTGATCTTTAGCAGTAAAATAACATTTTATGCGTTTTTATTCGCACCCATCGTGTTAGTTATGATAATCAGCGGAAAAATCAATTCGCTAAGCGCAAGTATGGCAAGCTTTCTGTTCTTTGTTTATGCCGCAGTCAATGGCGTTACGCTTTCGGCAATTTTTCTTGTTTATACACAAGACTCTATTGCAACGACTTTTGTGATAGCGGCAGGCACTTTTGGTGCCACGGCACTGTTTGGGTATGTTACAAAAAAAGATCTAAGTAAACTGGGCAGTATACTTTTTATGCTGTTGATCGGCCTGATTATTGCTTCTGTTGTAAATATGTTTTTAAAAAATGACACTATGATGTGGGTGCTTACCTATGCTGGTATAGTGATATTTGTTGGCCTTACTGCCTATGATATGCAAAAGCTAAAAGAGCTTGCCTATAAAATAGATGAAGATGAAAACGATATCGCTAAATTTGCCGTGCTTGGCGCGTTAACGTTATACCTTGACTTTATAAACCTTTTTTTAAGGCTTTTACAAATCTTTGGTAAAAAGCGTTAAAGCACAGCATACCAAAATAATCAATGCAGCCTGCGCAGCTTAATAATAAAAACAATAGCTTTCTTTAGGTTAAGTTTTAGTGTATTATAAAACTAATGACGCAGCAGTAAAAGCGAAAAGGCAGGTGCATAAAAATGAAAAAAGTAAACCCACAATATGCCCAGGCAGTGATGCAGATCGCCAACAAAGCGCCGTATCTTACCTTGCTGGGTATGCAAATATGCGAGCTTGATTACGGCTATTGCAGGCTAACGACCCGGCTCAGCGACAAGCTCAACAATCCTTTCGGCTCCCTGCATGGCGGCGTGTTCTCGTCCATTTTGGATACCGCCACCTTTTGGGCGCTTTATTGCAGTATGGACGAAGGCGACGGCATTACTACCATCGACTTGCAGATAAATAACCTGGCGGCTATCAACACCGGCACTATCATCGCCGAAGGGCGGCAGCTAAAATTTGGCCGTACCATTGGCCTTGCCGAAGCCACCTTAAAAGACGCCAGCGGCAAGCTGCTGGCCTACGGCACCTCCAAAATGCTTGTATCGCACGGCTTGCAGTCTATCGACCAGGCCGTTGATAAAGCAGGCTTTGAGACCCTGCCGCCTAAATTTTTATAAACAGGGCTACAGGAAGGAGCATCACCATGCCATATGTAAACATCAAAATCACTAAAGATGGCGTCACCCAGCAGCAAAAAGAGCAGCTTATTAAAGGCGTTACGCAGGTACTGACAGACGTGCTGGGCAAACACCCCAAAAGCACCTATGTAGTTATCGACGAAGTAGAACTGGGTAATTGGGGCGCCGGCGGCGAATCGCTGGAAAGCTTGTTGAACAGAAAAAACTGAAGACATACTTAAAATAAAACCAAAGCAAAAAAACACAATAAAAGCCCGTGTAGTTCATTTGAACTGCACGGGCTTTTGCCGTTTATGGATCGGGTGCGATAGGGATAGTATACCTGTGCTGCAAATGCTCTATCAGCTCGCGGATACGGCGCTTGCTGTTGGCCCTGTCGCAGGCATGCAGGGCAGGGGAGTCACTGGCCTCTGCATTTGCCAGCCGTGCTTGCAGCTTTAGCCTGGCCCTGGCCTCGGCCAAAGCCTCGTCCATATCGTACAAACGTGGAAAGTGCCTGCCAGCAGCCAAAGTTTTGGCGCACTGCATAAACAGTGCTGCGTCAGTATCCTTATACCGCTCCAGCCATACCTGCTGTATACGCCTGCGCTCGCAAGCAGTATCGCAGGGCAAATAAAGCCCCGCTGCCCGCCAGCTTTCTATAGCCTCGGTAATATGCCTGAACCCTGTTAGCACCATTACACCCTTACCCCCAAAAGCAGCTGCAATTTTTCTATCGCCCGGCTGCGGTGCAGGCTTACCGTTCTTTGGTCAAGATGCAGCTCGCCGCTAAGCTGCACCACCGTTTTGCCCTCCAGCAGCAGCCCCCTCATCACCAGCCGCTGACGTGGCGACAGCATGGGAAAACACTGGCGCACCAGCCAAAGCCGCAGCCTGTCCTGCTCCGAAAGCTGGTACTCGTGGTACGCCCTGGCCTCCAGCGCCAGCATGCCTGCCTTACTGCTGCCGCTTTCCATAAAATCCGCAGTCACCTGCCGCCGCATCGCCGTGCGCAGCTCGGTACGCATCTTATTGGCAGCAAAGGCCACAAAACGGTGTATATCGTCGCCTTCGTGCCAATCGCAAATCGCCCGCAAAACACCCAGCCGTGCCAGCTGCACAGCATCCTCCTCGCCAAGCCTGTCAATGCAGCCGCTTTGGTAAGCCAGTTTAAAGCCCAGCTTGCGCAAACACTGCAAAATCTCCAGCTGGGCAGGCTCACTGCCGGCCTTAGCCTCCTTCAGCAAAAATTCAAAATCCGGTAAAAGCTTACGGCTTGCCGATACTTTCTTCAAATAAAACAGCTCCTTAGTCTGTATAGCTATACTGATGGTACCAGCAGCTATAACCGTGGCACGGGCGATAACAGCAGCAAGTCGATCAACTTCTATACCACGCAAATGGGCAGTAAGGGCCATTACCTTGATGTGGTGTTTAAGGTGAGCAATATGGATAACGATTTTAACGTTTACGATACCAACAGTAATAAGATCACCGGCGATGCTAACAATACCGGCGTATCGCTGAGTGCTGAGTACGGACGCAAAAACGACCTGAAGCATGGCTGGTACATCGAGCCGCAGGCACAGTTTACTTTAGGTTACCTGGGCGGCGATAACTACTTTACCAGTAATGGTATCGAAGTTTCGCAAAGCGGGATCAAGAGCGCTGTAGGCCGCATCGGATTCAATATCGGCAAAGAGGTGGGCAGCAGGGGCATTGTTTATGCCAAGGCTAATTTGCTGCACGAGTTCGGCGGCGGTTATGATGTAACGATGAGTGACAGCAGCGGACAGTTAAAAACCAGCGATACCTTTAATGATATCTGGTTTGAATACGGTGTTGGCGCGGCAGTTGCCACCGGCAAAAACAGCCATATCTATTTAGATGTAGAACGCAGCGCAGGCAGCGATTTTACGAAAGACTGGCAGTGGAACGTCGGCGCCAGATGGACCTTCTAAGCATTGTTATAGGGGAATATTAACAACGCATAGAACCATGGGGGACTGACGGCTACAAATGAAAACCGCAGAAACAGTGCAGAAATAAAAGCTGCTGTTTCTGCGGCGCAGTCAAAATAGGAATAAGCTTAAAACATAAAAACCACTCAACTTTACGGTTGAGTGGTTTTGCGTTATTTAGTCCCAGCGTTTTAAAATATCGGCGACTATTTCTTTGTCCGTTCTTTTGCGCTTTTTCTTTTCAAAATTACGGTAGTTGTTGTCGCGGTGGTCGGTAGAGTAATCTGCATAATCTGTGTCGTTTTTTTCGTATTGCTCGTAGCTGCGGTTGTAGTCGCCGTGGCCGTCGTCCAAAAGCAGCGGCACCAAGCCGCCCTCGGCAGGCAGGTTAAAGTATAGCGTCAGGTTTTCCATACAGGCCTCCGTAATCAGTGGTTATTATGTATCTATTTTAGCACGGCTGGCCAGGCTAGTAAATGCTTTGGCAGGCGATTGACAAAATGCGGCGGCGGTTATACCATAAATACATAAAGGGGTTGTTGCTATGACTAAATCGTATAAAGAACAATTTAAAGAGGAAAGCGCCAGACGCAAACAGCGTCAACAGAAACGGATGGCGATTTTAATAATTCTGATTGGCGTACTGGTATCGGGTGCTTTATGGTATTTAGACAGCCTTAGCAAAGAACGGCAGGTGCCGCCGCAGCAAGCAGTGCCGCCGGTTGAGCAGGCTAAGGAAGAGCCTAAAGCAGTGCCGCCGGAGGTGCCCAAGCAGGAAGAACCGAAACAGGCTGAAGCTGATAAGCCCGCTTACGGCATTATTATTGATAAAAGTGATTATAAACTATATTTGATGCAGGACGATAAAGTTGTTAAAGCGTGGGGCGTCGCCGTTGGCGCAAAACCCGGGCAAAAACAGAAGGCGGGCGATATGACCACGCCGACAGGGCATTTTGAGGTGGACGAAGTTTTGGATGCTTCCTACTGGACGCACGATTTTGGCGACGGTAAGGGCGAGATCAAGGGGGCTTACGGGCCGAACTTTATTTCGCTGGTGACAGGCTGGGACGGTATCGGTATCCACGGTACCCATGATCCGGCTTCTATCGGTACGATGGCGTCGGAAGGCTGCGTGCGCATGCGTAATGCAGAGCTGCTGGAGCTGCTGCCCTACGTCAAAGTAGGTACCGCAGTAACGGTCAGGGAGTAAAACGTCCTTGACAAAATGACGATTCTACGCTAAAATAACATCGTTGCGGAACTATAGCTCAGTTGGTTAGAGTACCTCGTTGACATCGAGGGGGTCACTGGTTCGAGTCCAGTTAGTTCCACCAAATTGGAATGTATCCGAACTCGTTTGGATTTGATAAAATTTCGGGTGTAACTTCAGTATTGATGCCGTTAATGGCATCATAGATCACAAAAAGATGATCTGAAAATACATACGCTTTAGATACGAAAGTATTTAAAAATTCCTGCCGGATCTCATTTACCGTGATATCATTATCACGGTATTTTTTTATGTAATAAACTATCTTTTCTTTGGTGATTATAGGAGCTTTTAATTTTTCTATGGATAGAGAAGTTAAAAGCTCTTTTTGTTTTGTTTCCAAATCATGCAACCTGTTTACGGTGCTGTCAGTCATGGCTCCGGCTTCAATAGCGGCTAAAAGATTATTGATGCGTTTTTCTACATCGGACAGCTGCTTAGATAAGGCTTTTTCCATGGAGTCGTTTTCGTAAACCTGCCGCTGGTAATCTATGATATAGTCAGCCATTGTATCGATGATCTCATCGCTTAAAAGGGTTGTCTGTAATTTTTCAGCAATAGTGTTTTCTGTTTTATCTGCAGGTAGAGCTTTCAGCTCACAAGTTTTTTTTCGCCTGCTGCTGGGGCAGGTATAATAACGATACTGATCGCCGTTGCGGCTGCGGCCATATTCGCCGCTCATCAGCTTACCGCAATAGCCGCAATAAAGCTTTAGGCTTAAAAAATATTTTGCTGCGTTGGCCTGTGGTCTGATACTGCGCTGCTTTAAAGTTTTTGCTATCTTAGTAAAAGTATCCTCGGATACCAGCTTTGGCATACCGCCATCAACGCGTACTCCATCAAAAATATAAATGCCTTTATAACGTTCGTTGCGCAGCATATAGTGAATATATGAAGCGCTCTTTTTTATACCATTGCTTAGCAAAAACTTTTGTAAGTCTTTCGTAGGCTTGCCTTCTGCGGCCATAGCAAAGACTTTTTCAGCTATTGGGGCAGTTGTATCGTCCAGCTCATATAAACGCGTCTGAGGGTTGATTTTGTAGCCAAAAGGTGCTTTGCAGTTGGCTTTGCATTTTAAAGCATTGCCGTGTTGACCACGGCGCACGTTCTCTGCCAGGTTGACGCTGTACATTTCTGCCCAGCCCTCATAGATCGATTCCAAAATGATTCCACCCGGTCCATCGGGGATAACTTCTTTAGCGGGGATTACTTTTACGCCGCAATCTTTTAAACGTTTTTTGTAAATAGCGCTGTCTAAGCGGTTGCGAGCAAAGCGGTCTGTTTTATAAATTATAACGGCCTGAAAAAGCTGCTTTTCAGCATCTTTGATCATCTTCTGGAACTGATCGCGGTGATCAGTCTTGCCGGAGATAGCGTAATCACAATAGGTATTGATTACCTGCAAACCTTCTTTGTCGGCGAACTCCTGGCATTCGCGCAGCTGATCTTCAATAGATTCTTCACGCTGAGCTGAAGAAGAAAAGCGGGCATAAATAACGACGTTGAGCATAAAAAAACAGTCCTTTCAGTTTAATGCAATTTTTGGTAGAATGAGTGTAGTAAAAATTTTTTAGGGGTGAAGATATGGGTGAAATTGATATAATACGTGAAGTGAAAAAATTTATTAAAGAAGCTAGAACTGAAGCAAAATTAAGTAATTGTTTGTATTGTGGAAAGCAAGTTACTAGTTTTTGTAATTCGCATACAGTTCCTAAATTTGTGTTGAAAAATTTGGCGAAAAATGGAATGCTTGGAATACACAATACTATTATAGAACTACCTGTGTTAGAAACTGAAGTGGGATTAGCAAAAGCTGGTGTATTTAGAGTTATATGCAATCAATGTGATAATTATGTGTTTAAAGATTATGAGAATGAAACTACTATGCTGAACATACCAACAAATAAAATGCTTGCGGCAATATCATTGAAAAATCAAATAAGAATAGCAGCGAAGCGGATTAATGAAATAAAATTGTATGAAAAAGCAGCGGAAAAATATGGGGATAACTTTTTTCTAAGAAGGCAAATAGAAGGAAGCAAATTAGATTATGATGAATGCCTGCGAGAGATAAATTATTCGAAAAACATCTTGAAAAATGATTTGAAATCTGGATTTAAATTGTTGTTTTGGAAAAAAATGGATTATAAAATACCTATTGCTACACAGAATTCTATTTTTCTCTCAGGGGATTTAGAGGGAAAGAGGCTGAATGATAAATTTGATTTCAGCCCTCAAAATATATTGCAGGGTTTAGAAATAGCTGTATTTCCGCTAAAGAAAGAAAGTGTTATTATATTATTTGCTAAAACAGAGCATACATTGATTACTAAAAGGTTTTTAAAACAATTAAATAAGAAAAGTGAAGATGAAATTTTGGAGATTATAAATTTTATAATTTTCAAATACACTGAAGACTATTATTTGAATCCTGATACGGCAAATTTTATAAATGAAGTATCAAGTATAAAAAAGATTGCAACTAGTGTGCCTGAGATGCCAAGAAGTTTTGGTGATTTAAAAAAAGAAGAACAGGAATTACTACAGATAAAAGATTATGAAATCCCGAATTTGCTTAGCGAAAAATATAAGTTGAGTTAGATAAAAAACAGTCCTTTCATACTGATTTTGGATATAGTATGCAGGACTGATCACTATATGTTATAATAATATAGTAATCAGCCTTACAGTGAGATGTGGGCGACTTACACGGCCGTTCCTGTTGGTGCAGGGGCGGTCTTTTATTTTATATTATTTGCTATAGACGAGTTTAAATTAGTTAGCATTTTAATTGCGTTTGGTACACTATTATCATATATATATTCAGTTCTTACTTTATGTGCATCTATATGTGCAAGTAAATTTTTTGATGGTTGAGCGAGATGAAATTGCATATTATTACGTGCATTATTTTGTAAATCAAGTAAAGCTGAAAATAATCTTTTTTGGAAGGAATAAGTTCGAATTATATCATCAAGTAGCTTTTTGTTAGTTATAAATCCAAGCTTATCTGCATTTGAATCATATATATGCAGGAAATTATATTCTATACTCATATAGAATGCATCTAAGGAACTTGATTCGCCATTTTTTGTATTATCATAACTTATTTTAAATGATTTCAAGGTATCAATAAGTGAAATTACTTCAGAATTTAAAGATATTAGTAGTGTCTGTTCTGTTTGCTTTGCGGCATATTGTTGTTGGAAAAAATAAAGTATAAAAGTAAAAATTGCGGCAAAAAATGCTTGAAGGATAAGGATTATCCATTCTAAATTAAATTGATACGTAAGCGTTGAAAATATAATAATCAACAATCCTAATATTACAATGTTTGCTTTGTTCATATTATCAATCACCTAATATGGTATTTATTTTTCAAAAACTAAATCATAAAAATCAGCTTCAGTTATTATGCTTAAATCAGCCCCAGATAATATCAGCTGTTCCGCTTTTTTCTGTTTAGAACTTTTTCCTTCTTTGATATTTTTAGAGTAATCTAAATTACCTATAATTAAAAAATTAGTATGTTTATTTACTCCATTTTGAGGTAATCCACCGATACTAGCCACCAGGTGAGCGGCTTCAGTTCTTTGTAAAAGTTCTAACTTGCCGGTAAAAACGCAATTTTTACCATAAAGTGGGTGACTTGGATCAAGTTGACTTTTATCTCCTTCGATTTGAGATAAATCGATATGATGTTTTTTGAATAATTCGTTTAAATCAATGTTTTTATCGGCAATGATGTTATTGATTTTGTTTAAAAGATTATTTGTTATTACACAATCAGCCAATGCACGGTGATGGTTATCTGTACTAAGGCAGAATGTTTGGGCTAAGGTTGTCAATTTATGATTTTCTAAATCAGGGAAGAGCTTTCTTGATAATCGTAATAAGTCTACAAAATCATTCTTAAGGGATTTGTTTAAGGCATTTTCAAAATTATCTATTAAGAAATTTAAATCAAAGTGGACATTATATCCAACTATAATATTTTCACCTATGAAGTCATATATTTTGTCGGCGATTTCTTCAAATATAGGAGCATCTTTAAGCATTTCGTTTGTGATGCCTGTTAAGTCAGTGATAAAGTCATCTACGAAAAAAGTTACATATTTATCACCATTTTCATCTGTCTTAATATTTTGATTAACGGATATATCGTTATCTTCATCGATATAATATTCTGATTCAGGAGGTTGAATTAAAGATTGAAAGCGATCTATTTCTTGACTATCTTTGATTTTTAATAAAGCTACTTCTATGATGTCGTCATATTCTGCTGAGAGTCCTGTTGTTTCAATATCTAAAACCACATATTCATTTGGGATAATTGTCAGAGAGTCGCCTTTGGAGCGTGTTTTTCGTCTTTCTTCTAATTCATTTAATGATAAAGATATGGATAACATAACATACATCTCCTTGGAAAAGTGTTCTTGAATTTATTTAGTGAAATCAACATATATTACCCGACCTTGTTTTCGGACGGGGTTTCGTCGTTTTCCTGGCTATGGCTATATTCCTGATCCAGGATAGCCAGAACATTTGCTTTACCGCGTTCATCGAGAGCGCGGTATTTTTTTATCATTTCTTGCTCGCTTAAAGTGTAGTCACAGCTTTTAAATGGATAAGTTCTTCTATCATAAAAATACTCTGCTGTAACGCCTAATGATTCTGCAACTCTAATTAATACATCGATGTCTACTTTCATGTTATCACGTCTAATAATGCTGTAGAGAGTGTTAGGAGACACGTTGGCAACTTTCGCTATTTCATTGGCGTTTGTATTTTTTTCTTTTAATAGTTCGGACAACACTTTTCCTATACCCATTAAATCACTTCCTTTGTTACTATAATAATTCGTTTGCAAATAAAGGTCAACTAAAATTTTGTGCAATCGAACAAAAAAAAGTTGACAATATTTGCAAACGGACGTATTATAAATACAAGTTGTGCGTTTGCAAAGAAAGGGGTGATGAGATGAGAAATTTAAAACGTGAAATGGCGGCAAACAATATTTCTGTGGAGGATATTGCTAAAGTGCTAAAAATCCATAGAAACAGCGCATCGTCCAAAATAAACGGTAAAACAAAGTTCTTAATTGGTGAGGCGTTTTTAATCAAAGAAACATTTTTTAAAGATATAGCTGTTGAATATTTATTTAAATCCGATGACGACGCAGACAGAAAGGGGGCGTAGGGGTGATTAGAAAAAGCAGTACACTAAAACTGGGACCAGTAGAAATGGCTGGATTGATTTTGACTATTTTCGAAAAAAATGAGTACTGTGCAAACCAAATTGCAGCAGTACTAGAATTGATAAATCACAGGTTCGAAGAATATCGAAACTTAGAGCCTATTCATTTTGAAAATATAAATGGAAAAGTAAAAGAAATCAGAGCTTTTGAAGAAGCAGCTTTGAACAAACATCTTTTAGAATACCTAAAGTTATAGGCAAACCTTGTGCTTTTATAAAAGAAGCCGCGTTATTGAAAATAGTATCGTTTCTAATGGTTTCAATATAGTCGTGTCCGGCATAAGTTATTTCTTGCACAAGAAAATCACTGCCACATTTCCAACCTATATCTTTTCCGGTAATTAATCCACCGGATTCAAGTATTTTTAGGTGCTCGATTATATCCTGAAAGTTGCATTCTGGAAGCCATTTGTATAAGTCAGAAGCCTGTATTGGAAAATCGTTTTCACTTTCTAAAGCAAATAAAATATAACGAATTAAATTTAAATCGCGTTTCATAATAATCATATCCTTTCCTTTACTTGGGTAGAGTATAAATTTTTGAAAAGGTGTGATAGAAAGTAGTCCGTTTTTTTAGTTTTAGAAAATATAAGAGCGAATAAAAACGTGATTTAAGACTTTTGTAAGCAACACGAAAAACAATTTGTATACCGTCTTTAATCGGTTTCTGAGGGTTTGATGTTACAACTATATCGAAATGAGTAGAACTATTTGCACGGAAAGTGCCATTATTGCTTGGTGGCATTTGCAAAATCATATCAATCCCATTTTGAGATAGAATCAAAGATTCGTTGCGAAATGGAACTGCTACAGTCATTTGCATCATAATCATATGACTATGATGATTATTTGGATCAACGGCGACTAAATCAAAATAACCAATATCAACATTACTGGGATTTGTAATATCAATTTTGCACAAATACGCATCATGATTTTGTTGATGCTGATATTTCGCAGATCCAAGCCGGAAAGAGCTTATTGGGAAAATTTCTAATTCGTCAGACCATTCAACCGAAACAGATTTAGAGAAAGAATCTTTCCGTTGCAAATAGAGAAATATAAGTGTGCAGAATGCGGTGATAGATTCAAAGGGTTTTTCTATTATAAAACTAGGAATTTCCATAATATAATCAGTCCTTTTTTATTTTTATTATAGCATTTCGAATATATTTTTGACAGTTAGGTTGTGTTTATATGCAAAAAATTAAATCTCAAGATATTTCAGAAGATACTTATGAGAGTTTGGCAAAGTTTTTTTATCCTCATATTGTTGATTTTTTTGCTGATCCTAAGAATCAGGATGATTATGAAAAAGATATCGAAAAAAGTAAATCACAGCTGGCAGTCTGAGAAACTTAGAAGGTGTGAACGCTGCGGCAGGATAACGGACCATTATCATTATCTGATAGCTTCCAGGGATTTAGTGAAGAAATGCGTATGCGCTGATGATAGGCAATGCCGGGAATCGCAGCAGACGCGTAAACAAAAGCAGCTGAGGAAATTGAAAGAAAGGTGGGCATATGAAAATTGAAAATAAAAAGAACGTCTGATGTTGGAGCATCAAACGTTCAAAAGGCGGATATAACTAGGAGTGTCGTATCCGCCTATTATTTTATCAAATGATAGGAGTGAAAGCAATGAAATTATATTTGAAAATTTTTGCCGTTATTATGGCTACAGTAGTGTTAATTGGTTGTGCCACAGAGCCGAGGGCCAAGATCACGGTGCCTGTTGTTGTGCGCCAAGGGGATACGCTGGATAGTATCTGTATCCGCATTGCTGATGAGCATGGCGATGTTCGCGATTATCGTGAAATTGTTTATTATACGCAGCAGCGTAATGAAATTCAAAAATTTATCTATCCCGGCGATATTATTTTGGTTGAGTTAGAAGTGGAGCGTGATGATCATGGAAAAAGCAATTAAAAAAATAACTGATGAAATGAATAAAAGTAAGTCTGTTTATATCCAGGTAGTAGGCGAGCTTTTGCTGGATAGGGTGAAGGCCGAATTGCAGCGGCAGCTGGCCAGTGCCGAGGCGGAGTTGAAAAAATTACAGGCTGAAGCTAAAGCTCCGGTTACGATAGAAGCACAGGTTGTTGAAAAAGTGCCGGAAGATATTTTGGCGGAGCTGGAAGAGCTAAGAAGCAAAGAGGCTAATTACAGAAAAAGTGCGGGGGCTTTGGCTTTTAAAATGCATTTCGATGCCATTTCGAGTGAGTTTAATGCATTGTTATCTACCTTGCGGTCTATAGATGAGGTGGATGTGCAAAAGTATAAAGCTGCTGTAAAAAAACTTTTAGCGGCTATGGAGGAAAAAGTATAAATGAATAAGGTTATTTTGTTGGGACGTTTAACACGAGATCCCGAGGTTCGTTATACTCAGACCGGTAAAGTGGTTACGCAGTTTACTTTGGCAGTAGATAGGCCGTTTAGTAATCAGGCTGGACAGAAAGAAGCTGATTTTATTCCTGTCATAGTATGGGGCAGAGTTGCGGAGAATATTGGAAATACAGTTAAAAAAGGGCAGCGCCTGCTTGTTGAAGGCCGGTTGCAAATAAGAAGTTACGACGCTAAGGACGGATCTAAACGCTGGATAACAGAAATTATCGCCGCTAATTGTGAGTATATTGAGCGCAAAGCTGAACAAGTACAGGCTGCACCGGTTGCTGCCAGTGGATTTGAAAGCTTTGGGGCAGTAGAGCCTTGTGATGCGGAAATACCGTTTTAATGGAGGATGCAAATATGAGGTGCTTGTATGAAAGTAAGTATTGCTTGTGATGATTTAAAACGTGCCTTGGAGTGTGTTTCTTTGGCGTCCGGTGGATCTACAGGTAAAGGTAAAAAGAAAGATGAGGATGTAACTGATGCTGGTGGTATTAGCATTAGCGTTACACCAGCAGGAAAAGAGCTGTGCCTGATTACCTTTAGAAAACGCGGAGCTTTTGAATTTATTGAATATTTGGCGACGGGTAAGAGCCGGAACCCGGACGAAGCTGCTTGCGTAGTTGATTCGAAACGATTTGTAGCATTAGCCAAGCTGTTTAGTGGTAGTGTGGAGCTTAGTTTCAGCGAAAAAGAAATAACGTTTGTCGGTGAAAACAGCTGCTATAAACTTATGGTTTTACTTGATTATGAGCTGGAAGCGCCAGTGTTTGCTGATGCGCAGCTGGTGATTAGTCCTGCAATATTAGCCGACGTGCATCGTCGCTGCGAATTTGCCTGTAATAAAGATCTAAACCATGTGCAAAGTGCAATGCAGTTAAATTTGCGGAGTGATGGCAGTGCTGTCTGCTATGGCTCGCAAAGTCACATGGCTGCGCAGTATGTAGTGCCGTCTACGGGTGTGCGGGTTGATAAAAGTATCTTGATATTGCCGATAAGTATGGCTCATATTTGTGAACTGGCAGATAACCAGGATATAAACTTAGCTGTTGATAATAAGGGTCTGTATGCTGTTACAGAGCGCTATCGTTATTATGCTAAGCCGCTGGCTGGTAATTATCCTGACTGTGCAAGGGTTATGAATCAGCCTGCGGAAAAAACTTTAAAAGTAAGTAAATTGCGGTTATTGGAAGCCATAAGCAGGGCTACGGTGGTTGCCGATGATGGAAGCTTTAGCCGGTTGAAAATGAGCAATAACGGCAATGACTTATTGCTGGAAGCTGTCAGCGAGGTTGGCAGCGCAGAGGAGATTATTGCACTTGAAAGTATAGACGGGCCGATGGAAAAACGGACTATAAACGGTTCCCGGCTGCGGAGTATTGTCTATGCGATCAGCGGCGATGAGGTTGTTATAAAATTTGGCGCGCCTTTGTCGCCTTTGGTGATTTGCGGTACAGGCGGCGAATGTACATATGTTCTAGCGTCTATGAGGTGATGGCAGTGAGCGGATGGATTAAGCTGCACCGGCAGATAATGCAGAGTAAGCTGTGGCGGTCGTTAGATGCTGATGGCAAGGTTATACTTATAACTTTGCTGTTGCGTGCTGCGCATAGGCCGTTTATATGGAGCGTTGGCAAAAAGTCTGTTAGCTTAGGCGTCGGCGAACTTTTTGTGTCGGTACGATCATTTGCAGATGAGCTGGGTGTGACTGTAAGCGGCTTGCGCAGTACGTTGAAACAGCTGGTGAAAGCAGAGTTTATTGAGGTTGCAGCTGATAATATTGGTACTAAGGTGAAAATAGTGAATTGGCCGGTTTACCAGTCAATGGGTGAAACAGAAGATAGCACATATAAATGCGCAGAAAATGAAACACAGCAGCAGGAAGTACTGGTGCGGGAACCGGCTGTGCAAAAGACCTGTGAAAAAACAGGTATTGAATCAGGCAATCAAACGCATTCTGACACACATAACAATAATTATTTTAATAATAATTATAATAACAAGAACCAAAACAGCGGTCTGAAAGCTGCTATTAATCGATATCAGAAAAATTTCGGGCTTATTCCGACGGCAAAGCTGTCAGATTTTGTTGATATAGCGGCTGCGGTACCTGAATTTTGGCTTGGAAAGGCATTGGATGAGCTGATTGCAGCCAATAGGGTGAACCGGATAAGAGTTCCGCTGGCGTATTGGTCCAGTATTTTGCGCAACTGGCAAGCGTCTGGGAAAGCAGAACCATGGCAGAAGGAAGAAAAGGCTGCTGGTGGTATGATGGACTTTTATGCAAGCAAGGGAGTGAATGTGATATGACTATGGTTTCAGATGCTAATATCGGCGAAGCGCTTTTTAGGCTGGAATGTCAAAATCTGTATGATACTGCTGCCCGGCTTGATGCTAAAAGCAAACAAGCGGTAAGAGAAGCGAGATTTAACGAATGGCGAGAGCTTTTTAGCGGTCAGGTTGATATTGACGTCTGGAACATGGCCGTTGATCTTGCTGTCAGGCATTGCAAAGGTTGGCCGAGCCTGTCTGAAATGTGTGACTTTGTTGATTCTGCGATGAAAAAACAGGAAACTGTGATTGCGGAAAAAAGAAAACAGCTTGAAGCCGCAGAGGATGCTGGCAAAAAAGTTATCAAGGTTAACGTGAAGGCGATCTTGGAAGCTGCGCGTGCTGGTGAGTTAAAAAAATATAAAGTTAATCAGGTGACGCCTGAAGTAATAGCTTTTAGTAAAAAAAGATGGCCTGACGCAGATCTTGAGTTTGTCGAAAGTAACGCTTTTGCCATAGTGTCGGTAATGAAACAGGAAGCGGTTTGCAGTAAGTGTATGGATCCCCGCTATTGTAAAACTAATGGCTATAAAAATGTTGGCAGGATAGATAAGCATAGCGGTATATTATATGGGCATATGGTACCATGCCCCGCGAAAGGATGAAACTAATGAAGATTTGGAAGGATGCTGACGGCAGGGAGATCAAAGTCGAAATGTGTGCGGCGGGGCTGTATGTGGTCAGGGGGGTCGGGCAGATCGATAGGCTTGGCCGCGTAGTTGTAGGCCCAACGAGCAGTAAGGCTTTGGCACAGGACTTTTTGGACAGCTGGGCAGAGAAGCGGTTGCTGCATAATGTTGATGATTTTGATGTCGATTTGTACAATGAGCGGCTGGATGCTGTTGAAGATAACTGTGCAGGTTGCTTGTTTTGGGGGAATTGCTGCGAGAGGATTGAGAGAAGTGACTGATTATTTGAGAAAAGCTGAAATTGTTTTAAAAAATTATAGTCTGCTTAGGGAAAGTCTGCGTCACATCAATCACAGAATAAGCAAATTGACGATGATGGGCGCACCTAAGACGCTGACGGCTTTGGATGTTTCTGCTGTTAGCGGTACCGGCAGAATGACAACAGAAGCTATATTGGCTGAGATGGCAGATAAGCAAGCGGAGAAGGCAGCGACGATACAGACGATACATGATATTGAACAGGCGCTTGCAGCGGTGGAAGAAAGGAAAGAGTGTGAAGATTATCGAAAACTACTTATAATGTGGTATGTGGATGAACTGGGCAAAGAACAGATCATAAGCATATTGGGATACTCGTCCAGGCAAAGTATTTACAGCCATCGTCATAAAGCACTCAGAAAATTTGCTGTTGCGTACTTTGGTGCGAAAGCTATGGAATTGGAAAAACAATAGACATTTTTTTGATTTTTATGTGATATACTTGGTACAAGTAAAGGTTTAAAATAAATTTAAAGCACTGGTCGCCATTTGGCTTCCGGTGCTTTTGCTTTTCCTGAAAGGTGGTGATGCTTTGGCGAACAGGTTGAAGCGTGAATGTAGGAAGCTGGGGTGCCTGAATTTAACGGATAGTAAAGGTGGTTATTGTACTGAACATAGCAATGAAACATATCTGCGCTATGATCGGCAGCGTCTTAGCAGCAAAGAGCGCGGCTATAATTATCGCTGGACTAAATACAGAAGTTGGTTTTTGCGGCTGCATCCAATTTGTGCAAAGTGCGGCAGAGCTGCTGCCAGCGTCGTAGATCACATCGTTCCGCATAAAGGCGATGATGTTTTGTTTTGGGCTGCTGATAATCATCAGGCACTTTGCAAAAGGTGTCATGACATTAAAACATCTTCAGAGGATGGTGGTTTTGGTAATAAAATTTCAAAAAAATAAAAAAATAGAAGAAAATTTTTCCTTCGCCAATGGGGTAGGGGATCAATATCTTTGAGGGGTTAAAAAGCAGTACCGCGCTAATCTCTTCTTTTTGAAAAATTCCCCTATCAATATTTTTTATGAACTTTATGAATGGAGGTGATAAAGATGCCGTCGAATGCTATTGCTACAGATGTTATCCAGTTTAATCGTGAAAACGGTACTGGCAAGCATTATACAAATGCAGAAATTGAAAAACGACAGGAGGCCGAAGCAAAGCTTAAACGTAAAACGGTTAGGCTGACGGCACCTGACTATTTAAAGTCGGAGCATAAAGCTGCGGCTTTTAAAATTTGGAAGCGGATCACAGGTGAGGCCAAGGATATTGAGTTGTTCGATAATTGCGATTCAGGGACGCTTGCCGCTTATTGTGATGTCAGGGCGCAGTATGAAGAGGCCACAAGCAGGATGCTGCCAGATCTGAAAAAATGTGAGAAACTGCTGAAGCTGATGCTGATGTACGCTGAAAAATTGGGCCTTACTCCGGTATCGAGGGCACGTTTGGTTGTTAAACGTGCAGGTGCTGAAGAACCAGACGACAAGGGGGAGCTGTTTGAATGACGGA
This sequence comes from uncultured Phascolarctobacterium sp., assembly GCA_900544795.1. Taxonomy (GTDB): domain Bacteria; phylum Bacillota; class Negativicutes; order Acidaminococcales; family Acidaminococcaceae; genus Phascolarctobacterium. The sequence goes on from UQWM01000006.1 coordinate 38,155, forward strand.
TTATTCGGAAATGTACGTTACGCACCGTTATGCGCAGGAAGTCGTCGATGGCCTGCGACTTGCCTGCACGGCGGAAATACAGGCGTGTAGGCGGCATCTGCTGGATCTGAGGCGGCAGGGTACTGATGAATTTCCGTATGTATTCGATGAAAGTAGGGCCAACAGGATTTTTGACTGGTTTGAAAAGTGCTGCTGCCATGTGCGCGGAGTTTACGCTGGACAAAATATTCAGCTGATGCCGTTTCAGTATTTCGATCTTGGCAGTGTTTTCGGCTGGGTGCGTATGGATTCCGGTGCTCGCCGTTTTAAAAGAGCCTTTGAATTTCGCGCCCGTGGCAATGTTAAAAGCACAGAGATGTCAGGCATTGCTTTGTATGGTATGTGCTCTGACGTGATCTATCCGCCATACCGCCCGGAACAAAGGATGTATGAAATGCTGCCGGAGGTTGAATGTGCGGCGGTTGACCGCGATCAGGCTAAACGTGTTTGGGGCGATGCAAGGGCTATGGCTGAAATGTCTGCGGATATAGCCAAGCGCTTAGAAGTCAGAGCATCTGTTATTTGGCATAAAAAGCGTAAAGGTTGGCTGCGTGCCTTGAGCCGTGAAACTAAAAACAAAGATTCCGGCGCTCCGTGTATCGTCATCATCGATGAATATCACGCACATCAAACCTCGGAGATCGTGGACGTTTTAAAATCAGGCTTTGGTAAACGCTGGCAGTCTTTGATGCTGATTATATCGACTGCTGGCAAAGATGCTGAAAATAATCCCTGCAAACTTGAATATGACTATGCGAAAAGTATTTTGGATGGAAGCAATGTGCAGGAGGATTATTTTGCCATCATCCGGGAGCTGGATGATAAGGATGATGTTAAGAATCCCACAGTATGGGTCAAGGCGAATCCTATTTTGCAGCATATGACTGAATATGCTGAAGGCCTGCTGTCTGAAATCAAGTCGGAGTGCAGTATGGCATACGGCAGTGGAGATGCGGCAAAAATACGGGAATTTTTGACTAAACGCTGTAACATCTGGCAGCAGGACAGCGAGTTTAAATATCTGACCAGCGAGCAGCTGGAAAAATGGCGGTCGTTAGCTGTGCCGCATGATGAGTTTATGGAACTGATAAAAAATACTGAACATATTGCCGGCTATGACCTGTCTAAAAAAATTGACTTGACGGCTTCAGGCGGTTGCTGCAATTTGCCGGATGGTAGAGTTGCGGTCTGGGCGCATGGTTATATTCCGGAGGAAGCTGTTAGTAGGCATGAAAAAACTGACCGGGTACCGTATAGGGAGTGGGCGAAAGGCAATTGGGTAACGGCGACACCGGGCGCTGTGGTCGATTATGACAAGATCACAGAGTATGTTGATGATTTTAATCGCCAGATAGGTAGGGTGCCGGCCGAAGATTGTTTTGATCCGTACAATGCGACACTGTATATGACGCAGATGGAGAAAAAGAGCAGCAGAACGGTTGTCGAGGTGCGGCAGGGAACGCTGACGCTTTCGGAACCAACGAATAGGCTACGGGAACTTATTGTATCAGAAAAGGTAGTACATGATGGTAATCCACTGCTGACCTGGGCGTTAAGCAATGCCTATGCTGTGTCTGATAGCAATGAGAACATTAAACTTAGCAAACGCAATAAAGATGATAGCCAGCGTATAGATCCTGTTGCAGCGGTGATAAATGCTTTGAGCAGGTTGCCTAAAATGGCTAAAAAGCGCAGTAAGTATGAAGATGAGGATGTTTTGGAACTTTGACGGAAGGAGGTGAAAAAGGCGATGAAAATAAAAATACCTTTTATTGAGAGGTCGTTAGAAATATCATTTGATGACGCTGGTGGAAAATGGGCTACGTCAGGAGGAAGCCCTATTGATGCGGTTGTCAAAGCTGCTGGCGTGACTGAGGAAAAAGCGCTGCGTCTTGACGCGGTGTATGCCTGTGTGCAGCTGTATGCAAGGACTATGGCAGCAATGCCCCTGATACTGTACAAAAAGACGGATAAGGGCAAAGAACGCGCTGTAAACCATTATTTATACAGGCTGTTGCATGATGAACCTAATCCCAATATGACAAGCTATGTTTTTCGTCAAATATTGGAGGCTTCGCTTAAAACATGGGGCAATGGTTACGCTTGGATAGAATTTGATGAAGATTGGAAAATCAAGCATTTATGGCCCCTGCATCCTGAGAGCGTATTCCCGCAAAGGGACTTGCGGACTGGCGAGCTTTTCTATGATGTTATTTTTTATAATGGCAGGCGCTGTATTTTGCGCGCGTATGAAATGCTGCATATTCCGGGGTTGGGCTTTGATGGTATTTCCGGTCGGTCTCCAATCAGACAATGCGCTGAAACTATGGGCTTGTCACTTTCAATCAGAAAATATGGCAATAAGTTTTTTGACAACGGCGCGCGGCCTTCCGGTGTGCTTGAACATCCCGGAGCGTTGACTGAAGCTGCGCAGGAAAGACTGAAGAAGAGTTTTGATAAGCGTTATTCCGGAATTGAGAACGCGGCCAAAACAATGCTTTTAGAAGAAGGTATGACTTATAAGCAAATAGGCGTTCCGCCGGAAGAAGCGCAGTTTTTGGAAAGCCGTAAATATTCAGTAACAGAAATTGCAAGGATATACAGTGTTCCCCCACATATGATTGGTGATCTTGACCGGGCGACGTTCAGTAATATTGAGAGTCAGGATATCAATTTTGCCAAGCATACGATCATGCCGGAATGCGTCTGCTGGGAGCAGGAGCTGCGCAGAAAGCTTCTGACGACAGAAGAAAATGAGGCTTATGAGATTGAATACTTGATGGATGGCCTTGTACGCGGTGATATGCCGAGCCGTTATCAAGCGTATGCTATTGGCAAGCAGTGGGGCTTCCTTAGCACGAATGATGTCCGGGCGAAAGAAAACATGAATTTTGTTAAAGATGGCGATGTTTTATATACGCCACTTAATATGATTGCCAGCGATCAGTCTGCTGCCTATTGGCAGTCTCGGATCGATGCGCAAAAACAAGTGCAGAAGGGAGGTGAAAGTAATGAGTAAATTATTGTATCGTTCTTTGCGTATGGATGCACCAGTTGACAGCACGAACCGAACTACTAAAGTAAGTTTTTCGTCTGAACAGGCGGTGCGCCGCTATGATTGGGGCAGAGATGAATATTACATGGAGATTTTGGGACACGAACAAGGCAATGTTGATTTGTCGCGGTTGAGTGATTTAGGCGTAGTTTTGTTTAACCATGATCGAGATAAGGTCATTGGTGCTGTTGAGTGTCCTGCGCTTGATGCAGCTTCACATCGTTGCCTCGCAGCTATTCGTTTTGATAAAGATGATGATAGCGAAAAAGTTTATCAGAAAGTTTATAGCGGTACCTTGAAAGGTATTTCCGTTGGGTATTCGGTATCACGCTGGGAAATCGTTACAGCGGGCAGCAAATCAAGCTGCGGCCGTTTTGATGGCCCTTGCCGGATTGCCAGAGAGTGGCAGCCATATGAAATATCTGTTGTAAGTATTCCGGCAGATACTGCTGTTGGTATTGGCCGGGATTTTGACGGTGTAGATGATGAAACAATAGAAGAGTTTAGGGCCTATCTAACGTTTAAGAGAGATGTAAAAAAACAGGGCCAGGAAACTAATGCCCTGCGAATGAAGGAAATTGAGATTTTAGAAATGGAAGGATGATATCAATGGATAAAATTTTACAGTTAAAACAAAAACGTGCTGAGGTAGTCAAAAAAATGAGAGCGCTGGTTGAAGGAGCTGAAAGCGGCCAAAGAAGTTTAAGCGATGAGGAAAACGCTTCTTACGAGGCATTGCGAGCTGATGCAGAACGTATGAAAAGAGAGATTGAACGCGAAGAAGAATTGCGCAGGCTGGAAAGCCAGGTGCCTAATCAGTTCCCGGCAGGTACGAGCAGGGCTGCTTTTGCCCGTGAAGAAAAACTTGATGCCGGTGTACGCTTCGCACGCTTTGTTAAAGCCAGTTTACTTGCAACTCGTGAAGGTGGCTCTGCTGTTGAGGCTGTTGAAAGAATGTACCCGCAGGATGAAATGCTGCGCTCTGCCATGAATGAAGGTGTTGCAGCTGACGGCGGCACGCTTGTCCCCGTTAATCTGTACAATGAAATCATTCCTCTGCTGCGCGAGGTGAGCGTTGTTCGCAGCTTGGGTGCAGGTGAATTGCCCCTGCCTAATGGCAATATGAAGATTCCTAAGCAAACCGGTGCTGCGAACTTTACTTGGGTCGGTGAGGATAAACCTATTGCATCCAGTAAGCCAGCTTTAGGCTTTATGTCGTTGAGCGCGAAAAAGCTTAGCGGCCTGATTCCGCTGTCCAATGAACTTTTGGCGGATGCCAGTATTTCTGCGGATATGTTTGTGCGCAACGAGCTGGTCAACGGCATTGCTGAGGCGGAGGATATTACCGCTTTATATGGTACCGGCGGTGACTACCAGCCGAAAGGTATTACAGTAGCTTGCGCATCCAATAAAATCACAGTAAACAGCGAAATCACTTCTGATGTACTTGATGCAATGATGGGCAAAGCGCTTTCGGCAAAGCTGGCGCAGCCCGCTTTTATTTGGGCTTTCCCGGGGCAGATTTGGGCTAAAATTTATGGCATGAAAACAGCAACAGGCAACTATATTTACCGTGATGAAATGAAAGACGGTATGCTGCTTGGCAGGCCGTTCAAAATCTGGAATAGCGTAAAAGTTGGTACCGATGCTAATGCTAAAACACAAATTTTCCTTGGCGATTGGAAGCACTTTATGATCGGCAAAGCTGCGGAATTACAGATCGCTGTATCTGCTGACGCTGCTTATACTTCTGGGAATAAAATGGTATCTGCCTTTGAAAACGATCTGACCTTGATGCGTGCGATCGTACGTGAAGATTTTGGTGTTCGCTATGATGAAGCCTTTATTTGGGCTGATGGAGTTTTCAGCAAGGGAACGGCTCCTGTTGAACCTAGTGGCGAAGGGGCGTAAAACAAAATGAATTTTAGGATTGTAGATCGGCCACGTGCTGAGCCGGTCTCTTTGGATGAGATCCGCTGCTATCTGCGTGTGGATAGTAATGATGATGATTTGCTTTTAGGAAGTTTGATTACTGTGGCCCGCAGCTATTGTGAAAATTATCAGCGCCGGGCCTATATGATGCAAACTTTAGAATTCACGACTGATAAGTGCCTAATTGAGTTGCCTCGATCTGAAGAATTACAGAGGATCGAGTGTGTTGAAATCAATGGTGAGGTTATACCTGATGATTGGTATACTGTGAAGCGTTGCTTGCTCGCTATTGTGGAACTGAATGTATTAACAGATAAGCCTGTGACTGTACGCTATGTAACCGGTGTCGAGAGCGCCGAGGCTGTACAGGCGGAGGTTAAACAGGCCATCTGCCTGCTGGTAGCGCACTGGTATGAAAACCGTATTGCCGTTATTACCGATGCTGCGCCTAAAGAATTACCTTTAGGCGTTAAGGCCCTGCTGGATATGGGGCGGGTGATCAGCTTATGAACCCGGGAAAGCTAAATAAACGAATTGATTTACTGGAATCGGTTTGGAGTGGCGACGGACAAGGCGGTAGAAAGCAGGAGTGGAATTTGTTTCGTAATGTTGCAGCAGCTGTTGTGCAGCAGGCTTTTTCCTCTGCCGCTATTCAGGGTGCGGAATCATCGCTTGCGATTACTGAAATAACAATAAGAAAGATCCCTGTTGAGCTTACTGGCTGGCGTGTGCGGTATAAGAATGAAATTTATGAGGTTCTTTCCTGTGATAATTCGGCAGCTGATCGGACAATTTTGCAATGCAGAAAAATTGTTAAGAGGTGAGTGCTGATGCGGATCCGCTGTAAAGTAAAAGATGTGAAAAATACAGTAGATAACATCAAACGTTATGATCTTGACACGCAACAGAATCTTGTAAAAGTTATCAATAGCAGCCTTGGAAGAATCGGCAAAGGGGCAAAACAGCGCGTTAGCAGCCGTGGCCTCAGAACGAATATTGCTGGCAGGAAGCTTGACATAAAATCAAGGATCAGTACCAGCAGGGCAAATTACACGAAAGGTAAGTTTGGTGGCAAAGTGGAAAGTAAAGCGCCACATTCACATCTTGTTGAATTTGGTACCAGGCCACACAGCTTGGACAAAGGTGCCAGAAGGAAGAAAATGGTAATCAATGGACAGCCTGTAGCAGGTAAAATCATGCATCCTGGAGCGAAAGCAAAACCTTTCATGCAGCCATCGTATTATTCAGAACGTAGTAAGTATATAGCTGGTATAAGAAAGGCGGTTGAGCATAAAAAATGAAGCGAATACCTTTGAATGTGCTTTCAGCAGCGTTGTATAGGCGTTTATCAGAACATCAAGATGTTCCTGTTTACGATGACGTACCGTCAGAAGCCGCCGCGCCGTATATTACATTTGGCCTGTTTACTTGTAAAGAGGCGGGCACTAAAACAAATGATATTTGCGATGTTACCGTCAATATTGATGTTTGGAGTGAATACGCCGGTAAAAAAGAAGTAAACCAGATTGCTAATGATATTATTACCCTGATCCAATCAGCAGACCTTGATTTATCGGCCGATCAGTTTGCTTTTTTAGGCAGCGAGGTTGATTTTTTTGAGGCTTTCCCTGAGGATACGGCAGGCTATCATGGTGTGATCACGATAATTTTTAAAATTCAAAATATGGAGGTGCAGTAGATGTCAATTACATCTTTACCAATAAATCCGAATAAAGCCAGCGCTACGCTGGGCAAGGACTATCTGCTTTCGGTCAATACAGGTACGAATGATGTGCCGGTTTGGAGCCAGGTAGGGGGCCAACGCAGTACGTCTTTGAATAAAAGCGCAGAAGAAATTGACGGATCGGACAAAACTACTGGCGGGTGGAAAATAACCAAAGCTGGTTTACGATCCTGGTCTATGGAACTTGAAAGCGTAGTTGTTTTAGACGATAAAGGTGCAGACGCTATAGACTATGCCTTTGACAACGGCGTAGAAATCAACTGCCGGGTAGAATATCCTAATGGAGACGTATTCGAGGGCTGGGGCAGTGTAACTGAGTGCAATATCGAAGCGCCACATGATGATGTGGCTACTATCAGCGCAACTATCAATGGCAATGGCCCGTTGCAAAAAATCAAAGCCGGAGAAGCGGCTGAATAATTGAAAAGGGGGATTGATTCCCCCTTTTTTTAATAGGAGGATATAAAATGAAAAAAACTATGCCTTTTAAAGTTTTCGGGAACGATGGTGACTATCTTACCCTGAATATTAAAGACCTTATAACTATAGAAAATACTATAGGCAAGTCTATTATTAAGCTTGGCAGCGAATTAGAAAATGGTGTATATACGTTGGGTGATATTACGCAATGTTTACCTATTGCCTATCGTGACTGTTTAGCGAGGCGCGATGAAAAAATGATGACTGTAGCAGAATGTACTCGAAAAATAGAAGAAGCTTTTGAAACTGGTAGTTCTATCAGTTCTATCGCAGTTCCGCTCTATCTTGCCATTTTAGAAACTGGTTTTTTTGGAAAAAACCAAAACGCCGCTCAGCAGAAACCGATCGAGTAGTTGTAAAATCTGCTAGTGAATGGTTTAAAACTATTGAGGCTGCGGCCTATGGGATTATAGGCTTGAAGCCGTGGGAGCTGGAGCGGCTGCAATGTCATGAGTTAGAAACTCTTTTTGATGGCTATCGGCTGCGAGAGGATAGGGATAATGCCCGAATGGCATACTTTACTTACTGGATCGTAATGCCGCACGTCCGAAAAGGTAAGCTTAGTCTGAATAAAATCTTGAAACCGATTATAGGAAAAAAGGAAAGAACGAAAGAGGAACTTTTGGCAGAAAAAGAATATTATAAAAATTTATTTGGGAAGGGAGGTAAATAAAAAATGGGCACGGTCGGCAAAATGGAGATACTACTTGGCGCAGATAATGCTGATTTAAAGAAGGGGCTGAAAGAATCTGAGGGGCTTATAAACTCGACCGTATCAAAAATCAGTTCCATCAAAGGCGAGCTTTTAAGCTTAGGCGCCATGGCTATGCCGATAGCGGCTGCGAAAGAGTGGGCGGCCGCAGTCAATGATTTAGAGGACAAAACTAATATGGCTGGGGAAAGTGCCAGCCGATTGCTTGCTGTAGGTCAGTATGTTGGGTTATCTACTGAGGAAATGTCTGGTGCTATGGCAAAAATGTCTAAAACGGCGATGACTGCTGCGCAGGCAATTGCTACTGCAACAGAAAGCGGTAGGGTGTCTACGGATGTTTTTACTAAGTTTGGAATTCAGATTTTAGATAATGACGGAAAACTTTTAAATGCTGAACAAATATTAGCTAACGTAACAGCCAAACATAGGTCGATGGCTAACGGCGTTGCCAAAACTGCTATGGAAATGGAGATATTTGGGCGTAGCGGTGCTAAGTTGAATGATTTGCTTAATCTAACGCAGGGGCAGTTTGACGAAGTATACCGGGCTGCCGAAAAATCGGGGTTAGTTTTATCGCATGAAACTACTCAGGCGTTTGAAGATGCCTCACAAAAAATAAATCAAGCCAAAATGTCTATGAAAGGTTTAGCTGTGCAGATCGGTGCTGAATTGCTACCTCAATTTGAAGCGTTGGCTGATGGTACAAAAGATGTAGCTAAATGGTTTTCAGAATTGGAACCCGAAACACGAAAGCTGATAACGGTATCAATTGAAGCTGCTGGAGCGATAGGAGCAGTTACTATAGCTGGCAAAGGTGTCGTGGCAATAGCTGGCCCGTGGATTGGAGCAATAGGCAGTCTTGCTGCGGCTTATGATGCGTTAAAAATAAGCGCTTTAGATGCATTTCAAAGTACAGCGCTTATTGGCGGCGGAGCGATTGCTATCGGATCAGCTGTAGGTGCGGCTACAGTAGGGGCATATGCTTATGCAAACGATTTGAGTTTTGATGAAATCAAACGTAGGTATAGCGGCGGCAATGAAAGTAATGTTAATAGCAGTGATGACTGGGACGTTATAAGTGATGGGTTTGATCCTTCAAAAATGACAGTGGATGCCATGAATAGAACGGATGACAGCAGCCCGGATTTTAACGTTAGTAAAGGCAGTAGTGGCGGTGGCGCTAAAGGAAGTGGAGCAGCCAACAAAATGGCTGCCGAAGTAAATAGAATAAATGAAAAAGTTGTAGATTTGAAAAAGAATACTGAATCATTAGTAAATGATTTTAACGATTTTCATATTCGGGTGCAGATCGATGGATTGACCGGTGCTGAAAAAGTATATGATGAAATTGAGCAGGAGAAAACTGCAAGGCTGGCCTCTGTTCAGGAATGGCAGGACAAGTTTATTTCTTCACGTGAGGAAGCTGAAGCACTGGCTTTAAGCGCTGCCAAAACAGGGGACGCTGCGGCCATAGCCAGCGCTAATGAACGGGTAGAACATTGTAAAGCCCTTGAAGTGGCGGCCGCACAAGATGCTAAAGCATTGCTTGGAGCTATTGAAGATAAATATACTCAAGATGTAGCATCGGCGGCTACTCAGCGTCAAGCGTACCAGGCCGATTTAGATGAAGCCATGCGTCAAGGCAAGGTAGCAAGCTATATGGCTGCTATGGAAGCGATCAACGAGGCTGATGCAGAAAACAGAGGCCTGACTTTTGCAGAGTTTGAAGCAGATCTTGCGGCTAAGCAGGAGCTTATGCAGCAGTATCACGATTGGCGTATGGAGGCCGAGGAGACTTATGCTCAATTCGGCTTGGAGGCAGCTGAGACCATGAAAAACGGGCTTGCTAACGCTATCTCTGATGCGGTGGTAAATGGCAAAAATTTAGGGAAAGCATTGCAAGATGTTGGGAAGCAGATCGTAGCTATGTTTATTCAGTGGCAGGTAAAGCGAATAGCTGCTGATGCTTTAAGCAGAGGATTGAAAAAGAAAGATACTGCTGAGACAATAGCCCAAGCAAAAGCCCAGATGCCGAGTTTAGTCAAAAATGCTATAGCTTACGAAACAGTTCATCCTGGTAGTGCGGCGCAGGCTGGGATTGCCGTTGCAGGAAGTTTAGCGGCTGCGGAAACCGTGGGGCTTGCTTCCGGCGGTGTTGTAACAGCTCCTACTTTTGCGCTTATCGGTGAAGGCAAAGACAAAGAGGCTGTACTTCCGCTCAATACAAGAGTGCTGTCTCGCATTGCAGATGGTATTTTCAATGCTGGTGATGGTACAGGAATTGGCGAGGGTGTTTCTATTACACAAAATAATTATGGAGATATTAACACTGGCACAGATCAGGAAAACCTTTTTGCGGACTTTTGCGATATGATAGCAGCTGGACTTCGGGGGGCTTAGGTATGGAAGATTACGATCTTGTAATAATAAAAAATGGAGTTGAGTATAGACTGCCAACAGGTTGGTCCCTTTCCGATAGCGGTAGTTATGAGTTTCGTAATAAGCTTCAGGATAGGGCTTTTGCCCATGGCGCTGATATGGTTGGCGACGGTAAAATTGACGGCCGCACGATAAAGGTAGAATTTGACTTGAGAAACGCTACTGAACAGGAGCATGATGCAGCCGTTAATGACGCCTACACATATTTTGCCCAAACAGACTATGATTTGTATGTTGGCCGTGATGACCGGGTATATCATGTAGCAGGCATATCGAAAATCAAGCACAAGTTTCAGAAGGGCTTTAAACAGCGATGGAGCAACGTGACTGTATCGCTGCTACTTGCCGATCCGTTCAGATATGCTACTAATAAAGTTACGATTCAGTGTGAATTTACAGAAGATCAACACGAGGCTGAAATTCAATTTCAGAATCCGTCGAGCGTAGATGTGCCACTCATATTGAAATTTGTGCCATCAAAGGGCAGCACTGCAAATAATATTATGTTGGTACATATGCAAAGTGGGCAGAGTATGCAGTTACGCGATACTCTTTTGACATCACCGGCAATAGCTGTAGTAAATGGGGAAAGTGGTACAGTTTATAGAGATGCGGCTAATAGCCTGAATACTTTTTCAGGCATATTTTTACACGCTGCGCCCGGTATTAATACGTTGAAATACACTGGATCGCCTTGTAATATTGAGATTGCTTTCACAGCGAGGTGGTTTGTATGAGTAATGTAACGTACGGTCGTGGCCGTTATGGTAGAAATATCTATGCTGGTCATCAGGGAAAGATAAATAGCGGATACAATAGAGATAAACTTATCTATTTTGATAACATCTACTCTGTTATTGCCTACAATAAAAATGGCACGAAATCAGCTATATTCGGTAATGGTTCGGAAAGTAACAGCATTGAAAAAATGAACTTTGAAATTACTGAAACTGGTTGTGGAAAGCTTGATATAACCTTTCGAAGATTGCCTCGGAACACGGAACTGCAGTATCATCAGCGAGTGGATGTACACTTGTTTAATGATCCTGAGCCGTGGTATTCGGGGTACATTATCACTCGTCCTGTTACGGGGACCACAGAAGAATCTTTCAAATTTACTGCGCATGGCTATTACAACTTGCTTGATAAAATCATCATTGTTAAAACCTACGAAAATATGGAAGTATCGAAAATAGTGCAAGATATTGCCAAAACGGTAGAATTGCGCGTAGGTATTCCGTATCGAGATACAAAGATCCAAAGCGCGCATTATGTCATCAGTAAAATAGAGTTTGATCATGTCAGCGCCAAAGAATGTTTAAAGCAGCTGGCAGATTTCGCAACAGATTATGCGTATGGTGTAGACGAACACCGAAACATATATTTTATGCCACGAGTTGCAACTATAAATGAGCAGGCCAGGTTTTGGGTTGGCGAGCATATTTCCGGTTATGTTCCTACCTGGAACATTGAAAAGATCATCAACCACGCTTATATCAAAGGTGGGAATGTAGATGAGAACGGGGAACAATGGCTTGCTGAAGTGGCCGATGAGGAATCGCAAAAGATCTATGGAATACAGGAAAAAGTATTAGATTTACCATCCGCTTATAGCGAAAGAGATGCTAAACGGTGGGGGCAAAATCAGATAGAAAAATACAAAGAACCGGTTAAATCTGCCAAGGTAAGTAATATCAAACTGGAATACCCTTTAGCCAACGGACAGTTTTTTATAAGAAAACTGTCCACGCAGGGCCGGGCCGCCATAACTGCTTTAGACGGTGAACGCTATGATTATTCGATTTCAAAATTGAAATATACGGTATCCGCTAAAGATGGCATTAAATGCGATATGGAACTGGGTGAGCAGCCCTTTTCCATAGATAAATATTTGTTTAATATTGAGCGTGAAGCTAAAGTGGCGGAGCTAATGCAGCAGGCAGCAACAAGGCAGCTTAAATAGGAGGAATGAGGTAATAATGAAAGCTGATTATAGATATAATCCATTTACGGATAAAGCAGAACCAGTTATAAAATCTGAATTAGTAAAAGTACCGGAAGTATCGCCATACATAGTAAGGCTTGAAGAAGTTCCTCAAAAAACTGCTCCAAGTAGTATGCGGGTAGCTGAGGTAGTGATTGATGAAAGCGGAACACACGAAGGCTCTATCTTTACCGAGGTCGCGGCATTCCCCGCGTCAGGAGAATTTTTCCCGGATTATTATACCAGTGCAGAGGGGGACAGCAGCTGGAACACTGGACAAATTTTATTTAATGAATCAGAAGCAGGAAAGATGCTGCGTGTAAATTATTATGGTATGGGATCAATTATCTGGGCATTTGATACGGCTAAAGATACAGAATGGTATAGGGATTACGGCAATGGTGACGACGGTGAATTTGCTCCGGAAGCAGACGTGACTATAAGTGGAGTGAAAAATTATACCAGCGTTTTCGTGCCGCAAGGTGTTACCGTTACTATTGATAAATGGGCGGCGATACATTGCCAGGAAGGATTTGTCAATAACGGCATTATTACAGCCAGTGGTAAAGGTGGAGCTGGCGGTGGATATCACGGTGGGGGCAGTGGATCCAACGCCGGGTATCCAGGAGCGTCGTGCGTGTTTTTTTCCGGCGGTACAGGTGGCAGTAATGGATCTGCGGGCGGCGCGGGTGGCGTCGCAAAATCTGTTATTCAAGATGAAAACACGGATTATGAAGAGATATTTGTAAATAACCTGTATGACACCTTAAATGCAGGTGGTGGTGGCGGTGGCGGCGCCTGGTATCAATACGTTGCAGGAAGTGGCGGCGCAGGCGGTGGCTATATAAAAATTATCGCACTGAGAGTAATAAATAACGGCACTATTGAAGCTAATGGAAATAATGGCAGCAGTTCAACTTCCAGCTCTAATGGCGGCGGTGGTGGTGGTGGCGGTGGGCTGATCCACATCATTGCCAGCCAATATGATAACAGCGGAGCTCTTACTGCTAATGCCGGTAGCGGAGGCTGGGGCGGGAAAAATGGTGGCAGCGGAGCTGCGGGTAAAGTTTTTACTAAAATAACGGGGTGATTTATATGATAGCAGTAATAAACTCAGAAAACGTAATAATAAATATTATTGACAAAGAGATCCCGAATGCGAACAACCAGCGTATTTTGTATCCTTGGCTAAACCTTTGGGATGTTTATGATTCTGCTGAGCCGCTATGGTATGCCAAGGAACGCTATATCAAGGCCGCTGGTGCGGAATTTGCCAGTCGTCGTGATGCTGTAAGGTTTGTTGAACTTGGCGACGTTACCTATGGGTTTGACTGCGCTGTAGATGATATTACTAATTTCATGGCAGCCTTCACGCCGTTGCTTGTAAATAAAACAGGGACCGTATTTTACAAAGTTTGGCTAAATACTATGGATAAAGCTGTAGTAGAACTAAATTACGAGCAGATGCTGGCATCTTACAACGAAGTGCGCAGAAGTCAATTAGAAGCCTATGCATGGTATGAAGAAATCAAAAGCAAATTGCTCGCCTCTAAGGATCAAGAAGAGCTGGAAGCAATTTTTTCCGTTAGGAGGTCTTAAAGATGGCGATCAAAGTTGAAGGTAAAAAAATAACTCTTAGTCGTGGTGATACTTTAAGCGTTACTTTCCGGATAAGCAGCGGTATCAATTTGCAGCCTACAGATACTGTTATTTTTACGATTAAGGACAATCCACAGTCCACTACAGCCTTGCTTAGAAAAGAATATACAGGAATTACAGGGACTGATATAACAGTGCAAGCGACGGCTGAAGAAATGCAAATGACAGCGGGAAACAAGGTATATGACCTTCTTATCAAAAACGGAGCGCAGAAAATAACACTCATGTTTCCGGGTGAATTTGTGATAGTGGAGGTAGTACATAATGAGTAATGATGTAAAAACTCCTGTTATAGAAATCGAGGATCCTCAGCAAATAGATGTTCTGCCTACAGATAAATTGCCATTAGAAGCATATATGATGGTTCTTAACCAAACTAAACATCAGCTGGAGCTATGCCAAAATACTCTTGAGGACTGCCAAAAGCAGTTAGAGTTATGCGGGGGTGAAAAAGACGAAGCAGCAGAGCAGGCCAAAACAGCTAAAGACTGGGCGCATGAAGCTAAGAATAACAGCGCCGGGTTAAATGTTATTGGGAGAATTAAAGCTTATGTTATCGGAGATATGGTTTATTCACCGTGGCTGCCGTCGTGGGCATATCTTGAATGCGTTGGTGCTGGTGTTACCGGTGATGCGGAGCTTGATTTTAATGGTTTAGAGCTTTGGCAGGAGCTGGTGGATGGCAGCGTGACGTGGAAAGTGCAAGACCTGAACCGGGTAGCGCTGCCTTTAAACAGGCCCCAAGGAATTGTGAGAGGTCTTGACGTTGCTTTAAGCGGTAATAGGTTATGCAAGGTCGGCCAAGGCATGGCCAACATGGGGGAATTTGTCGCTGTAAGTGACACTGACCTGACTGTAACGCTGCCTTTAAAAACAGCCGGACTTTTGACAATGGATAAAGAGAAAAATATTGCGATCCATGCGGCTAAGATCCCTGCTGCAGATGAATATACTATTTGCCAGTATCGCTTTGACATTACACAGTCTGAATCAGAAAGATTAATCAAGGATAAATCTGTTAATGGTTTGGATGCCGTTATCAAAAGCGGCGTTGTTGTCTGCCCCGGTATCGATGGTACAGATGCCGCGGAATTTAATGGTACGACGGATTACGCGGAAACTGACCTTGTGATTCCAATGCCGCTGGCGAATGCGGAAAAAGAAGTGGATTTTGTTTTTGAGCTAACCAGGCCTTCAGTGCAGAACAGTTTTGCATTTTCGCTATTTTCAACATCCACGGCGCAAAATCTTACCTTCTGGATAAATTCAGCGCAGCATATTGTTACCACTATGCACAGTGCCGACTATGATACTG
Source organism: uncultured Phascolarctobacterium sp. (assembly GCA_900544795.1). Classification (GTDB taxonomy): domain Bacteria; phylum Bacillota; class Negativicutes; order Acidaminococcales; family Acidaminococcaceae; genus Phascolarctobacterium. The sequence continues at coordinate 53,514 of UQWM01000006.1, forward strand.
GCGTAATTGTCAGTCCTAATACCTTGTATTACATCGTAATCAGGTTAAAAGAAGGGATACTGGAAACATTACTCAACGGCAGAGTTATCCATCGCGTAGAAAGTGTTGGCGCTCATGTCCAAAATTTGAAGCTGCGCATAGGCGGTTATTATGCAGCTGCGCATAGTACAGGCTATGCCTTTCCCGGAAGAATGTATTATTTAGAGTTCCGAGAAAAAGTGCGGACGGATCTTGAGATTGCAAAGATTACGAATAATATGCTTATTCCTAACACACACAGGTCGAGGAAAAGAACGCTGAATATTGTGCAACCGGCGCTGAAGCTGAATACTACATATGACGAATTTATCCTGGATAAATTGAATGTAACGAACTCCGGTAATAGAAAAAATAAAGTGGATCCGGAACTTGTAGGGTCGCTGGCATTGACAGATGGAGAGTTCGGAGCAACTCCCTCTTTTGATGCTAGCGCTGCTAATTACTATAACTGTGGTAATGTTACCTTTGACAAGGATAAAGGATGGACTGTTATCGCCTTTGTTAAAAATAGTGCGGCCTATACGGCAGATAAAAGGTTTGCAGGCGGAAAAGGCGCTATTTTCGCACTTGGTGAAGGTGCGGATAATCAGTTTGGCTTATGGTATGGTGGTTGGAAGAATACTGCTGATCATCATATAAATCCATATGGGTATAACTTTTGTGTTGCAAAGTATAGTAATAGCGTGTTGAAGTTAGCTTTAAATGACGCAGAGAGATACACAAATCTCAATGGGGAACTGGCAACTACAAATGTCGTCTTTAGTATAGGCCTGGCTAAAACAGACGGTAACGCGAATCCGTTTAAAGGTGAGATACCTTATCTTGCAGTATTTGATCGCGAATTAACTACTGCTGAGGTCAAGGAGCTTTATGATCATTTTGTTTCTGAGCACCAGCTAAAACAAGACATTGCCGCGATAATTGATGCGAATAAAATATCGCTTGGATATTTCCGTACCGATGATACCAGTATCGTGGATTGCGATTTTAAGAATCGTAGGTACGGCCGTATTGAAATCGGGCGAAATAACTTAGCTGAAACACCGTGGATGTTCCTTACAACAGGTCGGGATGTTACAGTAAAGAATTTATTAGGTGATGCAGGTATTATTAGTAATATTATGTTTAATCCTATAGAGCCTAGTTTTAATGGCGCCAGTGTAATGGACAATATTTATTCCAGTGGCGGGTCTGGTGCTTGGATAGTTAATGCTAATTCTCAAGAGTTTATGATTAACTGTGGACCATCTGCTGTGTATTGGAGTGATTTCTTTTCGGCGCATACTGGCTATATAAAAGTAATTTATCGCGTGGCGGATAGCGAAATATAGGAGGGTTAAGATGGCATATATAAAAGAGTTTTGCGAGTTTGTATTAGGGCTGTATGCAGCCTATGAAATCAAAATAATCATCGTATGCGGACTTCTCGGTGGCGTATTCACTAAGGCCGTGGGCGGGTTTGATAAGCAGCTTATAGGGCTGCTTATTTTTATGGGCATCGATTATGCTACCGGTATGTATGCAGCGTGGCATGAGCATGATCTTTGGAGTAAAAAGGCATTCCGGGGTCTTTGCAAAAAAGCCAGCATCTTAGGCGTAGTGGCCTTTTGCGCTGGCGTTGATGTTATCCTTAAAACCGATATTGCAAGGTATGGTGCGATTGCTGGATTTGGCATAATGGAAGCTATGAGCGTTATTGAAAATGCAGATCGTGGTGGCTGGGGTGATATATTTCCAGAGTGGATCCGTGAAAAATTGGCATTGATAAAAGAGGAAAAAGTTAGGAGGAAGCATTGATGTTAAGTAAATATTTTTATGAAAGCGAGCTGGAATGCAAAGGCTATCAGCGGGGAAATGGCTGTTGTAATGGTCTTCCGGCAGATGGGATGAATGTAGAACTGATGCAGAAGCTGGATGCGCTTAGAGAAGCAGTACAAAGGCCTGTTTATGTTACCAGCGGGTACCGCTGCCCTATTCATAACAGTAAAGTGAGTTATGCAACACTCAGCTTTCATACAAAGGGTATGGCGGCAGATATATATTGTGATGGTATGACGGTAGATGAATTGGCGGATAAAGCAGTAAATATTGGCTTTAGAGGCGTTGAACGTAATTATGACATGGATTATGTCCATGTTGATGTAAGGCCGGAACAGTATTATTTTCTGCACCTCAACGGTGCCGATTATGAATGTGATGGCCGTGGGAATATCATTTAAAAACAGGAAGAGGTGAGTTCATGAACGAAGAGCGTATTTTGATTTGGGCAGGTATCGCATTGGCTATCCTGGTCGGCTGTATTACTTACTATGACTTGTAATTAAATAAGGGGCATCTATAGATGCCCCTTATTTTTATGGAGGTATATTATGGAAAACAAGTATAAAATTTTGTCTTTGGTGTTCTATGCGGCAGCTTTTGCATTTGGTTGGCATATGCATGGGTGGATGCATACCTGCCCGGTCGCAGATCCGGAGATAAAAACAGAAGTAAAATATAAAACTGATACCAAAACAGAAATAGTATATGTGCCTAAGTATATCTATCCTGATGGCAGCACAGAGAAAACAGATGTTGATGTAAATATTGGCAAGCAGGAGCTGGCAGTAAAGGTCAACGGTAAAGATTTTGCGATCCAAAAGGTCGATGATGAAAAGTTTATTTTTGATAAAAACAAACTGCAGCTCACACAAACCAGCCGTGTTGACTTAAATATCACAGTACCAGTAATAGACAAAACCAAACGCTGGGAGATTGGTATAGGCGCTTCTAAAGACGGTGTTGTCGGCATGGTAGGCTTTCCTATCAAAAAGAATGTTGGAGGCTGGATAGCGGGGCGTCAAGGTGATGTGATGATAGGGGTGATGGTGAAGATATAGTGTTATTTTTATCTTGGGAAGTGTGATATAATAAGCCAAAAACATAAAAGAGGTTATATCTATGAAGATTGTCGAAGAATTGGACTTTAAAAAAGGCAAGGTAATGGTGTGTGCTCATTGTGGAAATGAAGTTCTTATGCCGTTAATTCACCAGTGTGAGGATAAAGTAGAAGATTCAGAAGAAATGATAATAGGTATAAATAAATGGACATTATATTTCTGTACAACTTGTAGAGATGTTATGTTAGAAAAGAGTATGTATGCGGACTTTGGGTATCCGCCAGAAGAAGGCACTGAAATAGTCTATCCGCCGGTTGTAAATGTAGACAGAGCTGTACCAAACAAAATTGCAGAAACTTTTATTTCTGCAAAAAATGTGCGAAATAAAAGCAATCATGCCTGTATTTTATTGCTTAGAAGTACTTTGGAAAAGATTGCTAAGGATAAAGGAGCTACCGAAGGGAATTTATATAATAAAATGAAAAAATTGTCTGACGATGGTATAATTCCTAGCACATTAAATGAAATGGCAAAAATACTCAGAGATGTTGGTAATGCTGTTGCACATGGGGATGATGAAGTCGAATTTAATGATTATACAGTAAATACTCTTATCGAGTTTACAGAAACTATTATAGATTACGTCTATGTGTTGCCGAATAAAATATCAATAATTGGCAAAAGATTATGAGTAAAAAGCACTCCTGATGGAGTGCTTTTTAGGTTTGAGTAGGCATAACATATTTAGTTTGAAGTGCAGCATAGTGAGTAAGCGTATTTTTAAAAACTGTTTTTTATGATTTTTAACTTTGGTCTATCTGATGGAAATAGTTCGTCTAATTCATTCTCATTAATTAATAGTAATTTACTCAATTCCTTTTTTGTATACTTGAGATCAGTAATATGAAGTTTAAGTAAGTCATAAAATAATGATGGGAGTTCGCGTACCGGTTCTAATTCTTTAGGTTCTCTACTTTTATAGCCGCGTTTAGATAATTGTATATAGAGATGTTGTTTACGTTCCTCATCAATGCAGGACACGTCATTTGCTCTGTATATGAGAGCGGCCATAGATGTTTTCCACTTTAATTTTAATGTTGGTAAATCTTTAAGAGTTAAACTTTCTAAATCTTCTTTTATGTCATTTTCAGGCATTAAAAATTCGGCGGCAAAAGCATTAGCTTCAACTTCAATTTCTTTTGACGGTATCTTGTGCATTATCATATGTCCTAGTTCATGAGCTAGAGAAAAACGAATGCGATCCATTGGCCTTGAAAAATCAACAAAAAATAAAGGAACATTACTTGTTGTTCTACGGCTGATAGCATCAATTTTATCTGTTCCAAAATCCATTGGAATAATGATGCCACCAGCACTCTCAATAACATCGATTAGATTTCGTACAGGCCCTCTTGGTAATTGCCATAAAACTCGTGTCATTCTTGCAATTTCTGCAGGGGTGGCATCTTCTACATTGTAGCTTGGAATAGGTAAATGGTCTATACTTATAGAGTTAAGTAATTTTTTCACCTGGATACACTTTATTTCAATTGATGCATGTACTTTATCTAAGGTCTTAGCAGAAAGAGTGGCTCTTTTCCTATGGAAAAGGCCACTAATACTTGGGATACACGAAAGTTCTTTCTGATAAAAGAAATCAACAGGATAGTTAAGGGCAGTAGCCATTAATTCTGCTTCTTGTATACTAACATTTTGTATGCCACTTTCTATTTTTGAAAGTTTTGATTGTCTGATAGGAGTAATTAAATCTGCCAATTGTTTTTGTGTATATCCTCTAGACTGACGTGCAATAATGAGCATATCAGGATTGAAGGTATCAGATTGATATTTATTTTTCATAATAAACATCCTTTCTAAACAGTATAAACAGAATATAAAAGATTATTCTGTTTTTGATACAATAAGCAAATCTTTTCGCGCAGAAATTCTGTATTTGGGAGTAGGAGAATCGTTTGATGTTGGAAAATCGGCTTGTGGAGTTAAGTTGGCCAGTGCATCAGAAATTTTAATAGACCAGTGATTTGCATGTTCATTATTATGACAGACAACAGCGGTTTCTTCAAGAAAATTACCTGATAATGAAGACAGATTCAAACGATAACCAACCGCTAATTTGACAGAGCAGGGAAATAATGATCCGCCCTGTCTAACAAAATCAAGGCATGCATTAGTTGGAATATTGCTTGTTAATCTGTTTTTATTTAATTTTTTTAGTTGCAATACAATATTAACATCATCAAGAATTATTTTAAAGGTACTATTTTGGTGGACAAGCCGCATTTTATCTTCAGGGGTTATCAAACGTTTGCAGCATTCATGCATGTTGTCATGAATATGGGAGGCTATTGTCCTGGGTGATAGATTTACTATCTGACTACCATGGGCAGCGATAAAAGACTGAACGGCTTCTCTTACGATAATATCAAGTTTTTTTAGACGATATAAGCCTATTTTTGTTATGATATTATCTCTATTCAAGTCGGTTTCAGATGGTTCATAAAATAATTGCATAGAAGATCCTCCAAATATAGAATAATTTTATATAAAATATACAACTATTTTGCGCTAAAGTCAAATAAATATTCTAAAAAATATTCGGGGTAAATCAAGAAAAATATTCTATTATTTTAAAGTGCTATTAAAATCAATGATTTTGAAGTCTGCTTAAGATACTTATTTGGATATGAGCAATGAAATGAGTAGTTTTAAGAAAAGCAAATTTAAGACCGGCACATTAGAAGACTTGAAGTTTAATAAGAAAACTTTATAAGGCTAGTTTTTAGGCGGCATCGATGCGTATTATCAATGCCGTTCTATATAGTGAAATATTTGTTTGGGTACGATACAAATTCTTCCACCAAATTGAAGAGTAAACCCCATAACTTCCAGCGAAGTTATGGGGTTTTAATATTTTGGTTTTAAACTATAAATATAAGGACCAGGCCCAAAATACAAAAGCACCTGTGCAAAAACACAGGTGCTTCGTGCTCCAGGCGGAGCAAAAAGATATCGGCTCATCAATATCAATTGAGATTATAACACAGATTTTGGCCGCTGGCAATGGGGGACTGCTGTTTTATTGACACTGCCGCAACTAAAACAAATCCATAATTATTTCGCTAGTACCTTTCGCTGGAAATAGGTTAAAATATAGATGCAGATTGCAGGAGAATGTTAAGCAGTACTTTTAAAGGAGTGAGAGCAAATGGTAACAGTAGGTCTTTTGCCAAAATATGATTTTTCTGTTTTTATAGATGGTGAACAACTAGGACGTTTTACTGAGGTATCAGGGATTGATGCAGCTGAACCGATAGAATATAGAGAGGGTGCTTCCGCCAGGGCTGCTGTGCCTATAAAAATGCCGAGGATGGTTAAGCATGGAACTGTGACGCTTAAATATGGCAAGGCAAAGTCGAGTAACCTGATTGAATGGTGGCAGACGGTAGCAACAGGCGATATTAAACGTAAAAATGTGGTTGTTTCGCTTTTTGATGAGACTGAAAAAGTGCTTGCAAGCTGGATGTTGATGCAGGCCTGGCCTGTTAAATGCGGTGCTGTAGCTTTAAATGCTGATAACAATTATGCTATCGAAAGTATTGAGCTGGCCCACGAAGGTGTGAAACAGCTTTAAAGCTGCTTTTGAGGTGTGCTAAATAGAATGTGACGGTGAGGAATACCTATGCGAGAGATTTTGACGAACAGGATATACAGGCATTTTAAGGGCAGGGAGTATAAGGTTTTGCTGTTGGCGCAGCATACGGAAACCGGCGAGCAGTGCGTTGTTTATCAGGCGCTGTATGATGATTTTGTGTATTATGTGCGGCCGTATGCGATGTTTGCATCGGAAGTTGACCGGTCAAAATATCCTGACGTAGAGCAACGCTACCGTTTTGAACTGGTGGACGCAACTAATGACTAACTATATTTTAAATGGCATTTTGGGTCTGGCTGTAGGCGACGCTTTAGGCTATGCTGCACAGGGCAAGACTCGCGAGATTTTAAAATTTGCTCCCGTGCTGGAGATGAAGCGTGGTTTGTGGTCGGACGATACCAGTTTGACTTTGTGCACTTTGGCCAGCCTGCGTGAAAATGACTGGCGGCTAAATTACGTTGACTTGATGGAACGCTTTAGCAAGTGGCTTGAATATGGCTATATGACGCCGGAGGGCACGGTTTTTGACGTGGGGGCTACGACGCAGCGAGCTTTACAAAACTATACAGGTGGTGCGCCGCTGGAGCAATGTGCGCCACGGAACCAGTGGAACTGTGGCAACGGTTCGCTGATGCGGATACTGCCGATTGAGTTTTATTTACAGGCCAGACCTGAGGCTGACCGTTACGAAAGCATCCGCAACGTTTCGGCACTGACCCACGCCCATATTTGCTGCACCTTGGGCTGTTATTTATATTGTGCCGTAGCCAGTGAGATCATTGCTCACCGGGATCGGTTTAAGCTGGCGACGCTGTTGATACGCGGCGTTAACCGGGCAGTAACAGAGCTGGCGCAGGTAGCCGATGCAGACGATGTGAGTGAGCTGCATTATTACAGCCGTGTTATTGACCACAGTGTGTATGACTTGCCCGAAAGCGAGATAGAAAGCAGCGGTTACATCGTAGATACGCTGGAGGCGGCGCTGTGGTGTTTGGCTAATACAAATTCGTACCGTGAGTGTTTGCTGTGGGCTGTGAATTTGGGTGACGATGCCGATACTGTTGCCGCTGTGGCAGGCAGTTTGGCGGGGGTGTATTATGGTTACGACAGCATTCCGCATGAGTGGCTGGCGGGGCTGAAGAATATGGAAACGATTGTGCGGGTATGCGGTTAAGCTGCCTGCTATTTTAGATAGCGATAAAATGGAGCAGATGATGACAGTAGCTTATGAGTTGATAAGGACCCGAAGGAAAAGCATCGCTATCGTTGTGGACGGCAAAGGACGGTGCAGTGTGCGGGCGCCGCTACAGGCCCGGTTAAGCGATATTGAACGGTTTGTAAACGAAAAGACTGCCTGGATAGTACAGAAGCAGCAGCTGTGTGCGGTAAAAATGCAGGCTCAGCAGCTGGAGCTGACTGATGGTAAGCGGCTGCAAGTACTGGACGCTAACTATACACTGCGTTTGGCTGCGGTACGACAAGTGTCGGTGCAGGACGATGTGTTGCTGTGTCCGCAGCAGGAGCCGCAGAAGGCGTTGGAAAAATGGCTGCGGCAGCAGGCTTTAACAATTTTGCAGCAGCGTGTAGCTTATTATGCCGCTTTGATGGGTGTACGCTATGACCAGGTCAAACTGTCGTCGGCAGCTAAGCGCTGGGGTTCGTGCAGCATACAGGGGAATTTGAACTTTGCCTGGCGTTTGGTTTTCTATCCGTTGGCGGTGTTGGATTATGTTGTAGTACACGAGTTGAGCCATATCGGCAATATGAACCACAGCCGTCGCTTTTGGCAGCGTGTTGCCAGTGTGCTGCCTGATTATCAGGCGCGGCAGCGTTATTTGAAGCAGAATAGTTATATTTTGCAGTGGCTAAGATAAAACCCGCTTCTAAAATTTAGAAGCGGGTTTTATGCGTTATACAGATGCAGTTAAGTTTTAACGGCGTTTAGGTGGCAGCTGGGCCAGTAAAATAGCGGCAAAAACTAAAGCGCAGCCAAATATCTCGCGCAGCGCCAGCTGTTGACCAAGCAGCAGCCAGCCTGCCAAAACGGAAAATACTGATTCCAGGCTCAAGATAATGGAAGCCAGTACGACGTTGACATACTTTTGCCCCAATATCTGCAAGGTATAGGCGATGCCGCAGGACATGATGCCGGCGTACAGGATGGGCAGCCAAGCCTGATCAAGGGCGGCCCAGGTAGGTGTTTCGTAGATGAAGATAGCGGGCAGACTTAAAATACCGCAGATGGCAAATTGCAGTAGCGACATACGCACGCCGTCGACCATAACGGAAAAACGCTCGATGGTGATGATATGCAGAGCAAAAAAGCAGGCGCAGGCTAAAATTATCATATCGCCGTAATTGACGCTGAAGCTTTCAGTGATGCAGATGAAGTACATTCCGACAGCGGCAATAAAGACGCTGAGCCATTGCAGCCTGGTAACGGTTTTGTGGACTATGAGCCCTAAAAGTGGCACGATGACGATATACAACGTGGTGATAAAGCCGGTCTTACCAACTGTGGTGTAGCCGATGCCAAGCTGCTGCAAAGTGCTTGCGACAGTAAGGACGATACCGCAGATGATGCCGCCGGTGATCAGGTCCTGCCGCTCGGTTTTGTTATCGGTGCCCCAAATGGAAAGAGGTTTACCTGCCAGATGGTCGAAAAAAGCCACGCAGGGAATAAGGAAGGCCGCACCGATCAGTGAGCGGATACCATTGAAGGTGAAAGGGCCAACATGGTCGGCACCGACGCTTTGGGCAACGAAGGCCAGACCCCAGATCAGGGCACAGAAAAACAGCATCAGGCTGCCTTTGAGTTGATTTTGCTGCATCGATAACACTCCTCGGTTATTTTTACAAGTTAGAACCTTTATATTTTAGCATTATTTAAGTAAAACTTTAAGCTGTTCAACAAAATTTTATAATTCGGAAAATTCAGCGGACACTGGCAGAAGGTGTTATAATTAAGAAAATATACATTGCTGGGGGCAGAAGGATGAGTAAAGATTTTTTAGTAGCTGATTTTGAGTTTACCCAATACACCAAACGTATGGGACGGCCGCGCGGCTTTTTTTCAGAGATCATCGAGATCGGCGCGGTGAAGATAGATGGCACGGAGCTGGTTGTTACTGGTAGCATCCAAAATTTTGTGCGGCCGCATTTTTATCCCAAGCAGGCAAAAGAGGGTATGGATTTTTGCATGATCACCGAGCAGGATATGAAGCAGGCGATAGAGTTTAGCGAGATGCTGGCAAAAATGAGCGCTTTGTATGTGCCGGGGCAGACGTATTTTGTGGCTTGGGGCGAAGAGGATTACAAGGTTGTGGCGGAAGGCTGCAAACGCCATAAGCTGGACAACCCACTGTTGCTGGAGGATTATTTGGATTTGGCCGCTGCCTATAAGCTGATGAAAGGCGACAGCTACACTACCGGCCTGCGCAAGGCGACAGAAGAGCAGAACGTGGATACAGGCGGACTGTGGCATACAGCCTACGACGATGCCGCCAACACTGGCAAGCTGCTGGTGAAACTGCTTGCTAACGGCTGGAAGCCGGAGGATTATTTCGCCGCTGTGGCCGAGCTGCAAAATAAACAGTAATAAACAATTTGGAAATAAATAAAAGCTTCGCTGCAGGATGGACCTGACGGCGAAGCTTTTTTATTGGTATATTTATTATCAGTCGTGATATTTTTCGGGGAAGAAGATGCGTAAAACCTGCTCGTCGCTGCTTTTGCCCAACGCGTTGCCGATAAGGAAGAAGATAAGCGAGGCGCCGATACCGATAACGATTTGGTGCAGGTCGAAGAATTTGATTTGGAGCGCCATGGTGGTGCAGTAGGCGATAACGCCACCAGCCATAGCGAAGATAGCGCCGGTACGGTTGGCTTTTTTCCAGAACAGGCCGAAAATCAGCACCCAGAAGAAGGCTGTTTCAAGACCGCCAAAGGCGAACATATTGATTTTCCAGATAACGCTGGGCGGCGCGATGGCGATGACATAGACACCTAGGCCCAGAATAATAGTAGTCGCCATACTGAACAGACGGACGGTATTGTTGTTGACTTCCTTGTTGCGTTTGGAACATTCGTTCATATAAACATCTTTGATGATGGCTGAGGACGATGCCAAAAGCAGGGAAGAAACGGTGGAGATAGTTGCCGCTATCGGGCCGATGATGGTGATACCTGCCCAGAAGGGGTCCATACTGTTGATGATGGTAAGCGGCGTGATATTATCGACGCTGCCGCCGTAAGCCTGTAGGGTATCGGTGAGCACACCTTTAGAGAGTACGCCGATCCAGGTAGCGATCAGGGTCATGGCGCCGATAACTACGGTGCCGATGATCATGGCGTTATGCAGTGCTTTGGTGTTTTTGTAGCTGATGCCGCGTACTACAGATTGAGGTAGGGCCAGCGTACAAACGCCTACCAGCAGCCACTGGCTGATATAGAGCGAGATGGGCATTTTGCCATTGGAAAGCGGCTCCAGCATCTCGGGATGGTTAGTTTGGATATTAGTCATGATCTTTTCGTAGCCGCCTCCTGTTTCCAGCATAGAGAAGAACAGGATAAACAGGCCGATGATCATGGCGACAGCACAGATAGCATCAGTGATAGCGACGCCTTTAAAACCGCCGATAGTGGTGTAAAAAACGACGATCAGGCCAAAGAGCGTTAGCCCTGTAACGTAGGAAAAGCCGGTAACGGCCTCAAAAAGTTTGGCCGCGCCCACGAACTGGGCCACCATCGTAGCGCAGAAAAAGGCCACGATTACCAAAGCTGAGATATTAGCCAGGAGGTCGGATTGATAGCGGCTGCGGATAACGTCGACTACGGTAACGGCGTCTATGCGGCGCGAGACCATAGCGATTTTTTTACCAAAAACGCCCAGTACCAAAAAAATAACGACTACCTGAACTATTGCCATATACAGCCAGCCATAGCCGATAGACCATGCCATACCAGGGCCGCCAACGAAGGTGCTGACTGAGCTGTAGGTAGCGACGGTAGTCATGGCCAGCACAAAGCCGCCCAGGCTGCGTCCGCCGATAAAGTAATCCTTAGCGAAGTTTTGCTGACGGTCGCTGCGGGAAGACCGCTGCACAAAAAAACTGATGCCCAGCATAAAGATGAGGAATAAAAACACAGGCCACAGATGCAGGAAGTTACCCATGGAGCTCATCCTCCTTGTCGTCTAAGTCCATATCCTTAAAGATATAGTTAGCGAGGATTACGGAAACGGCGATGGCAAACAGCCAGGTACCGATGCAGCCCGCCCAGACCCAAAGGGGAGTCTGGAAGAACTCTATTTTGACACCCGACAGGCCGAAGCCGGCGACGCACCAAAAGATGATAACAATAAGAAGGGCTAACCAGGTGGCATTTGCTTCCCGATTAGCCTGTTTGAATTTTTCTTTACGATTCATTTTTTCTCCTTCTGCAGTATCGGCCAGAATAAAAACATTGAGCGGTCCGGTCTGCGGGATTTATCGCTATTATTGTACCACATTTTTACTATTTGCCAAGATATTTATCGGAAAAAGTGACTGTTTTTTCGCAGCAAACGACTATCAAAACGTATGGGCAAAGGTTAAGCGTACAACGAATAAAAAAAGTGTTTGTATGTCTTGTGGGGGGTACTCTTGTGCTATAATGAGGACATAGCGGAACGGAGGGAGAAAATGCTGTATAAAAAGGTAACTTCCCGCGATAATAAATGGTTCTTCCTGCTGCGTTACAGTGATTTAAAGAACGGACTGGAGATGTGGAGCACACGCAATATGCACTGGCAGTATTTTGATTATCATCAAAGCAGAAGCTTGCATGGTATCTTAGGTGACCACGAGTTGTGCGTGGATATTACTGAGGCAGAAGCGGAACAGATCATTAAAGAGCATCGTTGAAAAGAGCTGGCTTACTAAGCAAGCTCTTTTTTTATTTGTAAAAGTGACGCTGTTGGCAGGGCGGTGTTATAATGGTAGTATCTTATGATTTGCGAGGTAGTAGCTGTGATCAACGAAACGAGAATATTGAACGAATTTATAGAACTGGTAAGCGTGCCTTGCCCCAGTAAGGATGAAAAAGCCGAGGCCGATCTGCTGGTGCAGAAGCTGCGGGCCATGGAGCTGGAAGTGAAGGTGGACGATGCCGGCAGCAAGATAGATGGGACGACCGGCAACGTGTGGGCTTTTTTGCCAGGCAATGTAGAAGGCGCTACCAGATTGTTTTTTGAAGCACATATGGATTCAGTGCCGCCGACTACTGGTACGAAGGTAGTGCGCAAGGATGGCGTGCTGCACTCAGATGGCACTACTACTTTAGGCGGTGACGATAAGGTTGGCATTGCGGCTGCGCTGGAAGCGGTGCGAACGGTACAGGAACAAAACATCCCCCACGGCGATATCCAGCTGTGCTTTACTATTGCCGAAGAGATCGGCTGTCTGGGTGTGGTCAATCTTGACCCACAGGATATCAAAGCCGACATCGGTTACTGCCTTGACATTGGTGGTGCGCCGGGTATTGTTACTAATTCGGCGCCACGGCTGTTCGATATTTATTTTACGGTCAAAGGCAAATCGGCCCACGCCGGTATCGAGCCGGAAAAAGGTATTAATGCCATTATGTTGGCTGCCCAAGCCCTGACTGCATTACCGGCTTATGGACGCCTGGATGAAGAAACTACATTAAATATAGGCCAGATCGAGGGCGGAGCCGCTACCAATATAGTGGCGGAGCAGGCTAAATTTGTTATTGATATGCGTTGTATGGATCCGGAGAAGCTGGAACGGTTAAAGGACGCTACTATTAAAACCATCCGCGACGTGGTGGAATCCGGCGGCGGAGCACTGGAAGCCTATCCGGTGGAAGGCAGCCCGGCAGTACATGTGGCGGCTGACCATGCGGCCGTATTGCTGGCAAAGCAGGCAGCCAAAAACCTTAACCTGCCATTTGAGCTTACTAATACCGGCGGTTGCAGCGACGGTAACTTTTTGTGCGGTTACGGCCTGCCTTGCGTGTTACTGGCGACTGGTATGAGCAAGGTCCATACTACGGAAGAGTTTCTGCGCGAGTGTGATTTGTACGACTGTGCCCGCTGGGTGACCGAGATCATTCGTATTACGGGTCAAAAATAAAAGCGTGCTGTTTTAAAGAATGCTGCTTAAAAAAACAAAAAATTACATTTAAAAAGAAAAATCTGAATTAATGTTGACTTTGTGTAAAAGTGCGAATATAATTAATAATGCCGAAAGTTTTGGGTGTCCTCCTGAAATACTTGGCAGTGGAGCCGTAAGCTTTTGCTTACGGCTTTTTTTATATGCGGCCGTGGTCAAGTGAAGAAACGTGGTGTATACTTTGTCTTGTTCATTGACTTTCGCTGCTAATTTTTATATAATTTTTTATTATGATGTTTCGACTTAAAGGAGCGATAAAAAGATTATGAAGTACATGACTGGTAATGAAATTCGTGAGAAATTTTTAAAGTTCTTCGAAGATAGAGGACATTTGATCCTGCCCAGCGCGTCTCTCATTCCTCAGGATGATCCGACGCTGCTTTTGATTGGCGCCGGTATGGCTCCGTTCAAACCGTTTTTTACAGGTAAAATGCAGCCGCCTTCTCCGCGTGTGGCAACTTGCCAAAAATGCGTGCGTACGGGCGATATCGAAAATGTTGGCCGCACTGCCCGCCACCATACTTATTTTGAAATGCTGGGTAATTTTTCTTTTGGCGATTACTTCAAAAAAGAGATCATCCCATGGAGTTGGGAGTTTATAACTAAAGATCTGGGCATCCCTGCTGATAAGCTGTGGATCACTATCCATACCGAAGACGACGAAGCTTTCGACATTTGGCATAATGTTGTCGGCCTGCCCGAAGAACGCATCGTCCGTTTGGAAGAAAACTTCTGGGAGATCGGCAGCGGCCCCTGCGGCCCCTGCTCCGAGATCCATGTTGACCTGGGTGAAGAACGCGGCTGCGGCGAACCGACTTGTGCGGTAGGCTGCGACTGCGACCGTTTCCTGGAGATCTGGAATCTGGTATTTACCCAATATAATCAAAACGACGATGGAACTTACACGCCGCTGGCAAACAAAAACATTGATACCGGCGCCGGTCTTGAGCGTCTGGCTTCTGTGCTGCAAGGCAAACCGTCTAATTTTGAAACCGACCTGATCTTCCCGATCATCGAATATGCTGCCAAGGTTGCCAATGTGAAATATGGCAGTGATAAAAAGACCGATATTTCCTTGAAGGTGATCGCCGACCATGCCCGCAGCATGACCTTTATGATCGCCGATGGTATTTTACCATCTAATGAAGGTCGGGGTTATGTATTGCGCCGTATTTTGCGCCGTGCCGTCCGTCACGGTCGCCTGATCGGTATCGACCAGATGTTTTTGGCCGGTGCTGTCGACGTGGTTATCGAAATGTACGGCCACGTTTATCCGAATCTTGTGGAAAAACGCGAATATGTGCAAAAAGTCATCGAGATGGAAGAAACCAGTTTCCTGCGCACTTTACGCCAGGGCAGCGAACTGCTGAGCGAAGAGATCGCCAGATTGGAGGCTACCGGTACTACCGTGCTTGACGGTGCGACTGCTTTCAAACTGAACGATACCTTTGGTTTCCCGTGGGAACTGACTGCGGAAATTTTGGAAGAACACGCTATGACGATGGATAAAGAAGGTTTTGACGCGGCGCTGGAGGTTCAGCGCACTATGGCTCGCGAAGCCCGTGACGATAAAGCCGGAATTCCTGTGATCTATAATACCCGTGGCATCGATATTGCTGCCTTGAAGGTAGACGAAGCTGCGAGCGCAGGCAAGATCGTAATGCTGTACCCGGCTGACGATGCTCAGCCTACAACAAGTGCTGAAGACGGCAAAAACGTTGCCGTGATTTTAGACGTTACTGCATTCCATGCCGAAGGCGGCGGACAATTGGGCGATTTGGGCCGCATTACCGCACCGACAGGCGTGATCGAAGTTGAAAATACCAAAAAACTGCCTGATGGCGCCACCATTCACATTGGCCGCGTGGTTGAAGGCACTGTAAGCGTTGGCGATGCAGTAACTTACGAGGTGAACAGCTGCCGTAAGGGCGATATCGCCCGCAACCATACTGCTACCCATCTGCTACACGCAGCGTTGAAATCAGTTTTAGGCGGCCACGTCAATCAGGCTGGCAGCTATGTTGGCCCCGACCGTCTGCGTTTTGACTTCTCGCACTTCTCGCCGGTAACGGAAGAAGAGTTGAGCCGTGTCGAGGCGATAGTAAACGAAGAGATTTTAGCGGCTAAAGGCGTTGCTGTTGAAGAGCTGCCGATCGAAGAAGCTAAAAAACGTGGTGCTATGGCGCTGTTTGGCGAAAAATATGGCGATATCGTCCGTGTAGTCACTGTACCGGGCTTCTCGATGGAATTCTGCGGCGGCGTCCATGTCAGTAACACTGCTCAAATTGGCATGTTTAAAATAATTTCCGAATCCAGCACCGGTGCAGGCGTACGCCGTATCGAAGCTGTGACCGGCCACGGCGCTGTAGCCCATGTCAACGAGATGGAAACTATGGTAAAAGGCTTAGCAGGCAGTTTAAAATGCCGTGTAACTGACGTGCCGGCACGCCTGACTGCTTTGCAGGGCGAGCTGAAAGCAGTTGAGCAGAAAGCGGCAGAATTGGCGGCTAAGATCGCTAAGGCACAGGTCAGCGATGTAGACAGTCAGATCCGTGATATCAAAGGCATCAAAGCCCTGGTGCAGCAAGTCAGCGTCGACAATATCGAAGCTATGCGTAATTTGGGCGACCAGATGCGCGACAAAGTAGGCGGTGTAGTTGTTTTGGCATCCGTGTTCGACGATGGCAAGATCAGTATTCTGACGATGGCAACTAAAGATGCTGTTGCTAAAGGCATCCATGCCGGCAACATCGTTAAAGAAGTAGCCAGGATCTGTGGCGGCGGCGGTGGCGGTCGTCCTGATATGGCGCAGGCTGGCGGTAAAGACGCTGCTAAGCTGGGCGAGGCTTTGGAAGCTGCCTGGGGAGTTATTGAAGGTCAGATCAAATAACAGATTCATAAAATTTTAAAGGCCGAGAGTGATCTCGGCCTTTATTTATACAAGTTCACAGTTATTTTATATTTTTTTGCTACAAGGTATGCTACAATAGTAGTACATCTGTAAATAGAATTTATTTTTGTGAATTTGCAGTTAAAAAGGAGGGATCAACGATGACTCAGGTATCGCAGGAAACAATGATGTTTAAGCGTAACAATGAAAATAAAGAAGTGGCACAGGTTATCAGCGAGGTTTGCAAGGCGCTGGAGGCAAAGGGCTACAATCCTATCGACCAGCTCGTAGGCTATCTGCTCAGCGGTGATCCTACATATATCACCAGCCACGACGACGCCCGCACCAAGCTGCGCCGTTTTGAACGCTATGAACTTATCGAAGAGCTGGTAGTTAAGTATTTGGAAAAAAACGCAAAATAAAATGGGGAGAGCTGCTTAGATGAGAAGTATGTCTCTGGATGTCGGCACGCGTACTATCGGCGTGGCCGCCAGTGATTTGATGGGGATGATCGCCAACGGGGTGGAAACTATCCGCCGCACCAGTGAAGAACGCGATCTGCAGCGTATCGGCGAGTTGATCGACGAATACGAGGTAGACACGATGGTGGTGGGTTATCCTAAAAATATGAACGGCAGCATCGGCGAGCGCGCACAAAGCTGCGAGGCTTTGGCCCAAGTTATTGGCGCCAGGTTCCCGCAGCTTAAGATTGTCTTATGGGACGAGCGACTTTCGACCGTTGCCGCTGAAAAAGTTTTGATAGACGCAGACCTGCGCCGCAGCAAACGCAAAAAAGTCATCGATATGATGGCGGCCGTAGTGATTCTGCAAAACTATCTGGATAGTCCACAAAGTAAAAGGACGGAATGAAGGTATGGCGAAAAAAATATTTGTCGGCTTCGTGGCGCTGGTTTTATTCGCTTTCGTGCTGCTGTTCCAATTTGGCGGCCGGGCTGCCGAAGAGCTGACGAAAAAGCTTTTGGCTGAACAGACGGCGCTGCAGGGTACATTAAAAGCCGAAGAGATTCAGGCTAACTGGTCGGGCGACGTTGTTTTTAAAAACATCGTCTGGGTAGGGCCTGATGGTAAAACCATTGCCGAAGTACCTTTGTCTACGGTATCGGTCAATTTGTTCGATGCCTTACTAAAGGGAGGCACCGGTGCTTCAGTCGGTGACGTGGTGGTGGATAAGCCCAGCTTTTTTGTTGCTTACGGCAAAAAGGATGGCTTAAATCTTACCAATTATATCAATTTTCAGCTTGATGAAGCTCAAAGCGAAGATCTGCTGAGTGTAAAAAAAGCCAGCAGTTCAACGCAGTTCCGTGGTCTGATGGAAATCAAGGACGCCAAGGTGAACCTGCTTTTGGAAGGTAAGCCCCTTGATTTTGATAAAGTGCAGTTCCAGGCCAACTTTAAACAATATCCAAAGATCAAATATGGTTTGCGGGTCAAGGATGGTAAAAGCGATATCATTGCCGATATCCAAACCGACCAGCAGTCTACAGCCGTGGTTGCGGAAGTGAAGAAGCTGCCGCTGCAAAACATTATGAGCGTGCTGCCGCAGGCTGCCGACGTGGTGATCAGCGAGGGTACTTTGCCTGATGTCAAGATCAGGGCCGATAAGACAGCAGGGAAATGGACGCTGAATATCGACGGTACTATCTCCAATCTGAAAGGTTCTTTAATCAACTATCCTGTGACTAAGGGCAGTGGTAAGTTTGCAGCCGACACAACGGCTTTGAAGCTTGCTGATTTGAATTTGGAAGTCGCAGGGCAAACCGTCATCATCGACGGAAATATTTATTATGCCGATAAGCCCGATGCTAAACAGACCTACGGCCTGACGGTTAGTGCCCCCAACTTTGTGATTGAGGCGTTGAGCCCGGGGCTGGGACTGAAAGAAGCAGTGACTGCATTAGGCAAAGTAAAAGGCACTATCGACAAGCCCGAGGCTGAAGGTACTTTTGGTCTTGATAAACTGGCTTATGATCCGTTATACATAACCGCCCTCAGCGGCAAGTTTTTGTATAAAAACGGCAAGTTAAACGTTGGCGATGCTATCGGCAATGTTTATGCCGGGCAGGTCAGTATCAATGGGCAAATAGATACGAAGACCAGGGATTTTAATTTGGAAATACAGGGTATAGACCTCGACAGCTCCGTAGTTACGGAAACGCAGGTCGAAGGTCCGCTGTCATTTAAAATGCTGGCGCTGGGAACTGCCGATGTTGGCAGTGCGACAGGTGCTGGTAGCTTTCGCATCGAGGAGGGCAAGTATATGATGTTGCCGTTCCGTTCGATCAAAGGCTCGATCACCAGACAGCAGGGAAAATTTGCTTTTTCTAACATCAAGATCGCTACCGCCGTCGGCAGCTTTGATACTAATATCATCGTTAAAGACAATGGTAAGCTGGGCTTTGATTTAGACAAAGGGTTTTTAGCTGCCAGGCTGGATGAAAAATGAGAAATTGACAGCATAACTGTAAATGATATAAAATGTATATAATTTAGAAACGAGGTGTCGTAATGGACCAAAAAGAAAATATGGAAGCTATTGAAGCAATGGAAGAAGAACAAATCGTCGTTATTACTGACGAGGATGGTAACGAATTATATTTCCGTGAAGAAATGATCGTTCCTGTAGGTGCAAAAAAATTCGCTATCTTAGCGCAGATCGATTTAGAAGACTGTGAATGTGATGACGAAGCCTGCCACTGCCACGAAGACGATGAAGAAGAAAATGTGATCATCGCTCGCATCGAGCTTGACGAAAACGGCGAAGAAGTTTATTTAGCGCCTACTGACGAAGAGTTCGACGAAGTAAAAAATGCTTACGAAAAACTTGTAGAAGACTGGGACGAAGAATAACAACCATAGTGCCGGACATCATGTCCGGCACTTTTTGAGCTTTATTAACTTAAGTTGAAGGGACTGGAAATATGAGGAAGGTATTACCCTTTGTTTTAGGCATCTTTTTGGTGATAGTAGTAGGTGCTTACTGGGTATTGAACTATACCGGCAGCAATAAAGACCTGGCTACAGGCAGCCCGTATCTGATCACGGTCGAATCGGGGATGACGACTACTGACATCGCCAATTTGCTGCACAAACAAAAGCTCGTAAAAACACCGGAGGCGTTTCGCCTGGAGGCAAAGTTTCGTGGTTTGGAACGCGACCTGCAAGCCGGCCGCTATGAAATAACGGCAGGTATGTCAAACTGCGAGATCGTCGATGTTCTGTCGAAAGGGCAGGTGCAGCGGGTGAAATTCACTGTGCCGGAAGGCTACACCGTAGTGAAGGCAGGCAAAAAGTTGGAGGCTGAAGGAATTGGCTCAGCTGAAAAATTTATCGAAGCCGCCCGCAATTACACCCCGTACCCGTACATGGAAACCAGCGACCCAAACGTCATTTATAAAGCGGAAGGCTTTATCTTTCCCTCCACCTATATGTTTGATGTGGGTATGAATGAAAAAGATATGCTGGAAATGATGGTTAAAGAATTTAACACGCAGATGAATAAAGAAAATATTCCTGAGGAAGCAGAAAAGCAGAAAATGTCGATCAGGGATCTGGTCAATATGGCTTCTCTGGTAGAGATGGAAGCAGTGTACAAGGAAGAACAGCCACGTATCGCCGGCGTTTTTCTGCGCCGCCTGGAAATTTATATGCCGATCCAGTCGGATACGACGATCCAGTATATTTTAGGCACGCAGAAGGAAGAACTGACGATAGCTGATACGAAGATACAGAACCCCTATAACACCTATCAGAACCCGGGCCTGCCGCCCGGACCGATAGCCAGCCCTGGCCTTAGTGCTATTAAAGCTGTACTGCATCCAGAAAAGACCGACTTTTTATATTTCGTCGCTGAAAAAGATGGGCACCACCGTTTTACCCGGACTTATTCCGAACATTTGGCGGCAATCGACGATATTCATGGACAACAATAAGGAACTGATATGACTGTAATAAAAAATAAGCCGGAACTTTTGGCACCGGCAGGCAATATGGAAAAATGTAAGATCGCTTTACGTTATGGCGCCGACGCCGTGTATTTAGGCGGCAAGATGTTTGGGCTGCGGGCTTTTGCCAATAACTTCAGCATGGAAGAGATTGCTGAAGCTGCGGCATATGCTCACGAGCTTGGAAAAAAGGTTTATGTGACCGTTAACATTTTCGCTCATAACGAAGATTTAGAGCAGCTGCCGGGCTATCTGCTGGACTTACAGCAGGCTGGTGTGGACGCATTGCTGATTTCTGACCTGGGCGTTTGGAGCGTGGCTCGTAAAACGGTGCCCGCTATGCCTTTGCATGTCAGTACGCAGGCCAACACCAGTAACTGGGCGGCCGTGCAGGCCTGGCAGGAATTGGGTGCTGAACGGGTCGTACTGGCACGCGAACTGGGTTTGGATGAGATCAGGGAAATCGGCGCTAAGACTAACGTGGAACTGGAAGCCTTTGTCCACGGTGCGATGTGCATCTCTTATTCGGGCCGCTGCCTTTTGAGCAGCTACCTGACAGGACGGGATGGCAACCGCGGTGCCTGCGTGCAGGCCTGCCGCTGGGACTACAGCCTGGTCGAGAAGAACCGCCCCGACGAAAGCTTCGACATCGAAGAAGATGAACGAGGCACATATGTAATGAATTCCAAGGACTTATGCCTGATCAACCACATTCCTGAATTAGTGGAAGCCGGCATTTGCAGCTTGAAGATAGAGGGCCGCATGAAAAGCATCCACTATGTGGCGACCGTAGTCAGCGTATACCGTAAGGCTATCGACGCTTACTGCGACGATCCTCAGCATTATCAGGTCACCGAGGCGTGGCGCGAGGAACTGGAAAAAGTTTCGCACCGTCCTTATACTAAAGGCTTTGCCTTTGGCAAGCCCGGCAGCGAAGGACAGGTCTATACTACGTCCAGCTACGAGCAGACCCATGATTTTGTCGGTATCGTCCTGGCTTATGATGCGGAAAGCAAGCGTGCCTATATCGAGCAGCGCAACAATGTTAAAAGCGGCGAGGTGTTGGAACTGCTGATGCCTGACGGGGAACTGCTGCCCTTAACCTTAGAGGGTATGCAAAACGAAGCAGGCGAGAGTATCGACTGCGCGCCGCATGCCCAGCAAAAATTTTCAATCGTCAGCGATAAGGCTTTGCTGCCCGATTCGCTGCTGCGGAGGAAGGTAATATGTTAGAAGACCGAAGTACCATCTACGCGAAGGTGGCGCCTGAGCGTATTGCAGATGTAAATTGGATCATGGAAGGCTACGAGCATCTGGCTTTAGTCAGCACCATCGACCATCAGGAGGGCATCATTCTTTTGCGTGGTACGCCCGATACATATAGTGATGTTTTAGAAATTATTGAGAATATGCCGTTTTCGGTAGAAATTCTTGAAAGTTTTAACGAAGCTTTATAGGCAAATTGTCAAAAGTATGATAAAATATCTGGGTATCGTATTATTTTAATAGAAGTGAGGTAAGGATTATGCCGCGTATCGGTAAAATCTTTGATTTTCTGGAAAAAGAACATTTGGATTGCGTCATTATTAAAGACGTTAATACAATTCGCTATTTGACCGGCTTCAGAGGTGATTCGAGCATCCTTTATGCCGATGACCGTCGGGCTGTCCTTGTTACCGATGGCAGATACTTGTATCAGGCAAGGGCGGAAGCCAAATGCTGCCATATCGTAGAATATGCGGAAAACATTTGGCAGACTGTGGTTGAATTGGCACAGGATGCAAAAAAAGTAGGTTTTGACGGCGATTATTTCAGCTATAATGACTTCAACACTTTGCAAGGACTTTTGGAGGGCAAAGAGCTGCAGGTCATCGATCTGAAATATATTAGGATGGTCAAAGATAAACGCGAGCTGGAATTGATGTGGCGCGCAGTGAAAATCGCTGATGAGGCGTATCTGCGTTTGCTGGACGAATTGCAGCCCGGAATGACTGAAAAGACACTGGCTGGACGCCTTGAGTATTATATGCGCAGCCTGGGAGCAGAAAAACTCGCCTTTGAAACTATCGTAGCTTCGGGCGAAAGGTCGGCCTTGCCGCATGGCATAGCTTCTGATAAAGAAGTGGAGATCGGCGATTTTATTACTTTTGATTTCGGTGCCGTTTATGACGGCTATCATTCTGACATGACCCGTACCGTTGTCTTGGGGATGGCCAACTCGTGGCATAAAGAGATTTATACCATTGTTGAGGAAGCCCAATGGCGTGGTCTGAAAAACGCGAAGCCCGGCATTACCGGCGCAGAGCTTGACGCTATTGTCAGGGATTATATTACTTCCCGCGGCTATGGCGAAAACTATGTGCATGGACTGGGACATGGTATCGGCCTCGAGATTCACGAAATGCCGAATATCAATAAACGCGGCCAGAATGTTGTTTTGCAGCCCGGTATGACATTTACTGTTGAGCCTGGTATTTACATCCCCGGTAAGGGCGGTGTACGTATAGAAGACACGGTTGTGTTGACCGACGAAGGCGCAAAAGTGCTGACCGGTGTTAAAAAACAGCTGATGGAAATTGTTTAATTTTTTATATAGGAGGACTATTTATGATTTCTACTAATGAATTTAAAACTAATGTGACTGTTACTATCGACGGCGACGCTTGGCAGGTTGTTGAATTCCAACATGTAAAACCTGGTAAGGGTGCAGCTTTTGTACGCGCTAAAATGCGCAACATGTGCACCGGTTCCGTTGTTGAACGTACTTTCAACGCTGGTGAGCGTTTGCCTAAAGCACGCGTTGACCGCCGCGAAATGCAATATTTGTATGAATCTGACGGACAATATGTATTTATGGACAACGAAAACTACGAGCAGACTGAATTGACTAAAGAACAATTGGGCGACGCGTTGAACTTCTTGAAAGAGAATATGGATGTTAAGATCATGGTTTACGAAACCCGTATCCTTGGCGTTGACCTGCCGAACACTGTTGAGCTGAAAGTAGTTGAAACCGACCCCGGCATCCGTGGTGATACCGCTACCGGAGGCAGCAAACCTGCTAAAATGGAGACCGGCTATGTGGTCAAAGTTCCTCTGTTCATCAACGAGGGCGATGTTTTGCGCATCGACACCAGAACCGGTGATTATATCGAACGTGCATAATTAAAAATAGCTTATACTGACAGCGGCGAAATTTGTTTTCGCTGCTGTTTTTTTATGCATTTATACATAGTATTCACGCAGCAGGTATGGTATAATTAAAAGCAAAATAGGGTAAGTATATCCTATTGCCGCACAGACGGGAGGTGGCATAGCATTGAAATTAGATATCGAAGATAGAGAGCTAAAGCAGCAGCAGGTACAGGAAGCTGTGATGCAGGAAGAAAATGATCGGGAAGAGAATAAAATCGAAGCTGATGCAGCAAGAGAAGAACAGATGCCCGACGAAATAGGAAATGTTAAGGTCGCTGACGAAGTCATCAGTATCGTGGCCGGACTTGCCGCGCAGGAGGTCAATGGCGTTATCGGCATGAGCGGCGGTTTTGCCGAAGGCCTGAACGAGCTTTTAGGTAAAAAAAGTTTTGCTAAAGGCGTAAGGATAACCGTTGACGGACATGTAGTGACGGCGGCAGTTTATGTGAATGTAGAATATGGCTCCTGTATCCCTGAAATAGCATTGGAAATACAGGAAAAAGTAAAAGAAGCGATCGAAAATATGACCGGCTATGAAGTGAAGTTTGTCGATGTACATATACAAGGCGTGGCACGCCGTCCGAAGAGCGAACTGGAAGAGAGCCTGGAAAAAATGGACGCTGGCCATGAAATTTTCTTTAGTGAGGAGTGAGTTGTTTTGGGAATACCTGATAGGATAATCTTAACTTTATACACATTTTTGATGGCAGTGGTGGCCGTTTTGGTAGTGCTTTGCAGCTTGGGCGTTATCGGTCAGACTGCTATCACTACTTTCTTTGCCACAATTCCGGGCAATTGGGAATACGCTGTCGGCGGTATCATCATTTTACTTGTCAGTATCCGCCTGCTTATCGCCGGTATCGGTGCAACAGGTATGACTTCGCTGACGATCAGCACTGGTGATTCCGGTAAGGTATCAGTAGGTAAAAGCGCTATTGAAGATTATATCGCCGAAATCGCCAAAGAAGTTTACGGCGTGTACGCGGTCAAAGTCGAAGCGAAGATGGACGAGGAACATATCAGTGTCCGCATCAATTCTTCCATTGAACCCGGTATAAATATTCCGGAAACTACGGATGAGATAAAATACAACGTGCGCGATACCATCAAAAAGGTTTTGGGCATGGAAATCAAAGATATAGACCTGTTCTTTAAACAGATCAAGGCTAAGGGCTAAGGAGGGCGACGTCATGTTTAACGAAATTTTTAGTGATCTTTGGAAAAATTATCGCGGACGTCTGCTGGGTTCTTTATTCGGTTTGTTGGTCGGAGCTATGTTTCTGATCCTGGGCTTTTTGCAGACGATCTTTCTTTTGATCTGTATCACCGCAGGTTTCTTTTTAGGTAATAAGCTTGATAAAAAAGAAGATTTAATGGAATGGCTGGACAGGCTGTTGCCTCCCGGCTATCATAAATAATTTTTAAACGAGAGAGGGCTACTATGATTCGCAGGATTGCAAGGGAATTGGTTTTACAAAGCTTGTTTCAAATAGATTTTTCGGAGGGCGAGGGCGCAAACGCTTTAAACGCCGCTATAGAAGAAAGAGCTGATAAAAGTGCGGAAAAAGCCAGAGCTTACGCTCAGGATGTTTTAAACGGCGTTTTGGCAAACAACGAGGCTATCGACGCTAAAATCGGCGAATTCGCTATCGACTGGAGTTTGGATCGGATGCCGGCAGTTGACCGTAATATTTTGCGGATTGCCGTCTATGAGATGTTTTTTGCAGAGGATAAATTGGTGCCAAATGTGGCGATCAATGAAGCTGTAGAAATAGCAAAAATTTATGGAACTGATGATACTCCGCGTTTTATCAACGGAGTTTTAGGTAAAATGGTTCGCAGTGATGTGTAAAAAAGAGGTTTACCTGGGCATCGATACCAGCTGCTATACGACTTCGGTCGCTTTGCTCGACAGGGCAGGCAGTCTGGCAGGCGAGGCCCGCCGGATTTTACAGGTTAAAGCAGGATGCAGAGGTCTGCAGCAGTCGGAAATGGTTTTTCAGCATACCCGCAATCTGCCCGAGCTGATGGAAGAAGCTTGCAGCAGTTCTTTTGAAATTATCGGTATCGGTGTTTCGGCGCGTCCGCGGCCCTTGGAAGATTCGTATATGCCTGCATTTTTGGTTGGTTTAGGTCTGGCGCGCTCTTTAGCGGCTGTAAGCGAAATTCCTTTGTGGCAGATCAGCCATCAGGAAAATCATTTGGAAGCCGGCTTATGGTCAGCGCAGGGGCCTGATACCGACCGTTTTCTGCTTTTGCACGCTTCCGGTGGCACGACAGATTTACTGCTGGCGGCTAAACGTGCGGACGGCACTTATGAGCTGACGCAGGTTGGCGGCAGTAAAGATTTGCACGCAGGTCAGTTTATCGACAGGATAGGTGTAGCCATGGGGTTACCGTTTCCGGCCGGGCCAGCTGTAGAGCAGTTAGCAGCTACGGCACAGGGACTCGTCGAATTGCCGGTATCTGTACGTCAAGGTGACGTCAGTTTGTCGGGCCCTGCGACAGCGGCGCTGCGTAAGTTGGAAGCTGGTGCGGAGCCTGCTGCTTTAGCTGCGGGCGTACAATATGCCCTGGCAGAAACCTTTGTCAGGATGATCCGCAATGTGGCGGCGCAAAAAGAAGTTTTCGACGTACTACTGGTCGGAGGTGTGGCATCTAACGCCTACATCCGCAGCCATATGATAGAAAAGCTTGCTAAACGCAGGATCAAGGTCTGGATACCGGAAAGCCGGTTCAGTCCCGATAATGCTGCCGGATGTGCTGCTTATGCACGCCGTCAGGGAGAAGGAAGCCATGAATGAAGCGATTTATTCCGTAAGTGAACTAAATTTAATGATTAAAAGCCTGCTGGAGGGCAATCGAACTTTCGCCAATATCCAGATCCAGGGCGAAATATCTAATTTTAAGCGTTATGCTTCGGGGCATTGTTATTTTACCCTGAAGGATGCGGGCGGAGTAATGAAAGCAGTTATGTTCCGCAATCAGGCGCGCAGCCTGCGTTTTGAACCGCAAAACGGCGATACGGTCATTGCTATCGGCCGTGTGGGCGTGTATGAACGCGATGGCGTTTACCAGCTTTATACCGATCTGATGCTGCCTTTGGGCGCAGGCGATCTGATGCTGACTTATGAACAGTTAAAGAAAAAACTGACTGAAGAAGGGCTGTTTGACAGTGAGCGCAAGCGTGAGCTGCCGCTGAATCCCAAAACGGTCGGTATCATAACCTCGCCTTCCGGCGCAGCGGTGCGCGATATGATCACCGTTTCCCGTCGGCGCAATCGTGGCATCAAGCTGCTGCTGTTCCCTGTAAAAGTGCAGGGTGATGGTTCGGCTGCCGAGATAGTGCGGGCGATCAAATTTATGAATAAAAACCGCTTAGCCGATGTGCTGATAGTAGGCCGAGGCGGCGGATCTATAGAAGATTTGTGGGCTTTTAATGAAGAGCCTGTAGTGCGGGCCATTGCTGCTTCTGAAATACCTGTGGTAGCAGCGGTAGGGCATGAAACCGATTTTACGCTGGCAGATTTTGCTGCCGACCGCCGGGCGGCGACGCCGTCACAGGCTGCGGAATTGGTAGTTGCCGATGCTGATGCTTATCTGCGTTATGTAGAAGAGCTGACGGCACGGGGACAGCGTGTAGTGCTGCACCAGCTGGAACAGGCTCAGCATAAGCTGCAGCGGTTGCAGGGTTCGTGGGCCTTAACAAAACCGGAACGCTGGCAGCAGCCTTTGCAGCAGCGTACCGATATGGCATTGCGCCAGCTGCAAAGCAGGATGGAAAGTATTTTGCAGCAAAGGCAGCACAAATTCAGCCTTCTGGCGGCGCAGCTGGATGCCTTGTCACCGCTGACGGTGCTGGCTAGAGGCTATTCCATAACGAAAACGGAAGCAGGCAAAGCCCTGCGCAGTATCGAAGATGTACGCTGGGGCGACGAGATCAGAACGCAGGTCGCCGACGGCGATGTGGTATCGGTAGTGCAACAGGTAGAAAGGCGTGAAGAAGAATGACGATGAAAAAAATCGCCAAAAACATAAAGTTTGAAGAAGCACTGGCCGAGCTGGAGCAGCAGGTACAGCTGCTGGAAAGCGGCGAGCTGCCTCTGGAAGAAGCCTTAGCTGCCTTTCAGCAGGGCGTGGCTTTGAGCAAGGTTTGTATGACCAAGCTTAACACCGTGCAGCAGGAAGTAGAAAAAATCGTGGTCACTGGTGACGACGATGACGAATATGAACTGGAAGCATTCGCAGATCTGGAGGATTGAAATGGATTTTAAAAAGTATTACGAAGACAGGCAAAATTTAGTTAATGCTTTTTTAGAAAAGCGTTTAGAGAAAAAAGGCATTTCACGCGTCGATGAAGCGATGGCCTACAGCCTTTTGGCAGGCGGCAAACGTATCCGCCCAATCATTCTGATGGCTACAGCCGATGCTTTGGGTGTCAGCGGCTACAACTTTTTGCCGGTGGCCTGCGGTTTGGAAATGATCCATACCTATTCGCTGATCCACGACGATTTGCCCTGTATGGATGATGATGAGTACCGCCGCGGACGTTTGACAAACCACAAGGTTTACGGCGAGGCAATGGCACTTTTAGCTGGCGACGCGCTTTTGACCTTGGCCTTTGAAGTGATGCTGGAGCAGAAAAACGCACCGGCTGAGGTTTTGGTCGAAACCGTACGCGAGGTAGCAATGTGTGCAGGTAACTTCGGTATGGTGGGCGGTCAGGTGATCGACCTTGATTCCGAAGATAAACAGATCAGCGAAGAGGAACTGCGCAAATTGCACGCAGGCAAAACAGGAGCATTATTTATTGCCGCAGTACGCAGCGGTGCCCGCCTGGCTGGCGCTACCAATGAAGAACTGCTGGCTTTGACCAAGTTTGCCGATCTCTTAGGGCTGGCTTTCCAGATCACTGACGATATTCTGGACGTGGAAGGCGATGCTGAGCAAATGGGCAAGGCTGCCCATAGCGATGAAAAGAAGCATAAATCCACTTATGTGACCTTATATACTTTGGAAGGCGCGAAAGCGCTGGCTCAAAAAACAGTAGACGAAGCGCTGAACTGCCTGGAAATATTCGGGGAAAATGCCGACGCGCTGCGTGAGATTACTAAAATGATGTGCGGGCGTAAAAGCTAAGTTACTTGTTATTGTGAAGAAAGGCGGATTGCCGCATGCAGAATGAGCAATTATTGCAAAAAATAAATTCTTCCGCAGATCTGAAAATGCTGACGTTGGAAGAAATAAAGCTTTTAGCAGGCGAGATCAGACAGCTGATCATCGACGTCGTTTCTAAAAACGGCGGTCATTTGGCGCCTAATTTGGGTGTGGTAGAACTTACTTTGGCTTTGCACAAAGTGTTTACTACGCCAAAAGATAAAATCATCTGGGACGTAGGTCATCAATCCTACATTCATAAGATATTGACGGGACGGAAGGAGCTTTTTCCGACCCTGCGTCAATATCATGGCATGTCGGGGTTCCCTAAGCGTAAGGAAAGTGAACACGATGCTTTTGGCACCGGACACTCCAGTACGTCGATTTCGGCGGCCTTGGGTATGGCTGTGGCGCGCGATTTGAAGGGCGAAGACAACAATGTCATTGCCGTTATCGGCGACGGGTCTATGACTGGTGGTATGGCTTTTGAAGCCTTAAACAACGCCGGGGACCTGCATAAAAAAATGATCGTTATTTTAAATGACAACGAAATGTCCATCTCCAAAAATGTTGGCGCCATGTCGCAGTATCTGTGCGATCTGCGCACGGGCGAAACCTACAATAAAATCAAGCGTGACGTAGAAGGTTGGCTGAAAGGCCTGGACTTCGGCAGCGATGTTTTGAGCGCTATTGAACGGTTAAAGGGCAGTGTTAAATATTTGATGGTGCCCAGCTCTGTTTTTGAAGAATTAGGCTTCAAATATCTGGGGCCTATCGACGGACATGATCTAAACAAGCTGCTGGAAGTATTAGAAGCGGCCAAGCATGTCAATGGCCCGGTGCTGGTGCATGTTATAACAAAAAAAGGAAAAGGCTACGAGCCTGCCGAAACCAGCCCCAATAAATTTCACGGCACAGGCCCGTTTGAGATCGCGACAGGTAAAAAGATTTCTGACCCTGATGCGCCGATAGCTTATACGGAAATGTTTGGTAAGACTTTGACCGAGCTGGCAGCAGAAAATGAGAAGATCGTGGCGATAACGGCGGCGATGCCTGACGGCACCGGACTTAATAAATTCGCCGAACAGTACCCTCAGCGGTTTTTTGATGTTGGCATTGCCGAGCAGCACGCTGTGACGGCGGCAGCAGGTATGGCTGCCGAAGGCTTGAAGCCAGTAGTGGCGGTATATTCTACCTTCCTGCAAAGGGCGTATGATTCGGTTTTACACGATATCTGTATGCAGAACCTGCCGGTAACGCTGTGCCTTGATAGGGCCGGTATCGTCGGTGACGATGGTTACACCCATCACGGTGTTTTCGATTACGCTTATCTACGCTCGATGCCGCAAATGACCATTATGGCTCCGAAGGACGAAAACGAGCTGCGACATATGCTGAATACGGCCCTAAGCTTCGATGGGCCGATCACGATCCGTTACCCTCGTGGCAGCGGTGTCGGTGTTGATTGCAGCGAAGCATTACAGCAGCTGTCTATCGGCAAAGGCGAGGTGCTACGCGAAGGCGAAGGTGTTTGCCTGCTGGCTATCGGCAGTATGGTGGCTGTGGCCTTGCAGGCAGCTGATGTTTTGGCAGAGCAGGGTATCAAGGCGGGGGTCATCAATCTGCGCTTTGCTAAACCACTTGATGAAGAATTGCTGGTGCAGGCAGCCAAAAAGTACAGCAAGCTGGTGACGCTGGAAGAAGGCGTTGTGGCCGGTGGTGTTGGTTCGGCAGTTTTAGAGCTGCTCAATAACAAAGGCTTACTGCAAACCACTCAGGTTTTGAATTTGGGTATCCCTGACGAATTTGTGCCTCACGGCGATAAAAAATATCTGTTCCGTGATATAGGTTTGGATTTAGACAGTATTATCGCAAAAATTACTGCTTTGGTGAAAGGTGCCGGAGAAACTAAGTGAAAAAAGAACGGTTAGACGCACTGCTGACTGCCCGCGGACTTTTTGAAAGCCGCGCCCGGGCGCAAGCCTCGATCATGGCAGGCCAGGTGCTGGTCAATGAACAGAAAATAGATAAACCGGGTACGCAGGTTCCCGAAGACGCAGTGATACGTCTGCTGGGCGAAAAACTGAAATATGTGAGTCGCGGTGGCTTAAAGCTTGAAAAAGCACTGCAAATATTCCCTATCAGTGTGGAGGGTAAGGTCATTGCCGATATCGGAGCTTCTACCGGCGGCTTTTCGGACTGCGCCCTGCAAAACGGCGCGGTAAAGGTTTATGCTGTGGACGTTGGCTACGGCCAGCTGGCCTGGAAGCTGCGTAGCGATGAACGGGTAGTGAATATGGAACGCACCAATGTGCGGTATCTGGAAGCGGATAGCCTGGGTGAGTTGGTGGATGCCGCAACTATCGATGTGGCCTTCATCTCGCTGGATAAGGTGCTTCCGGCGGTACACAAGCTTCTGAAACCGACAGGCTTTGTAATAGCCCTGGTCAAACCGCAGTTTGAAGCGGGTAAAGAGAACGTTGGTAAAAAAGGCGTTGTTCGCGATCCGAAGGTACACGCCGACGTTATTAAAAAAGTGGTAGCGTTTGCTAAAGAAGAAGGCTTTGGCATTGCCGGGCTTGATTTTTCTCCGATCAAAGGGCCGGAAGGCAACATCGAATATCTGCTGCATTTAACGATGGGTAGCGATGACGCCGTCAGCGAAGCCATGATCGACGAGCTTGTATCCAAGTCACACGGTGATTTGGATAAACCGCAGACCCAAGAGTAAAAACAGCGAGGTCGCTATGAAAAAATTAAAATTGGGCATTTTTCCCAATATGCAAAAAGAAAACGTCAAAAACAGCCTGCCGAAGGTGCTGGAACTGTGCGACAAAGCCGGTATCGAAGCGGTGCTGCCGCAGAAGCTGGACTATGCTGATAGACCCAGCTACGATGTCTGTGACAGGACCAGCCTCAAGCAGATGGATATGGCTGTTTCCTTAGGCGGCGACGGTACGCTGCTGCAGATGACAAGATTTTTATCACCGCTCAGGATACCTGTGTTCGGCGTCAATTTTGGCAAGCTGGGATTTTTAGCCGAGATCGAACTCAAGGAACTTCCGGAAGCTTTAGCAAAGCTGCTGGCTGGTGAATATGAGCTGGAAGAACGCAGTCAGCTGCAAGCCTGCCTCTGGCGCGAAGGCAAGGTGTTGATCGACGCCCACGCTTTAAATGATATGGTAGTGGCCAAAGGCCATTTTTCCAAGCTGGCACACCTTAGCTTGCGTGTCAACGGCAAACAATCCGGCAATTATGCGGCCGACGGCATCATTATGGCGACAGCCACAGGTTCTACAGCCTATTCTTTATCGGCTGGCGGGCCGCTGGTACATCCCAGCCTTGATGTGACGATCATTACGCCTATTTGCGCCCATGCGCTGTATACAAGGCCGCTCTTGATACCGATGGATAGTATTATTGAATTGAACGCAGTGCCGCCATACGAAGAACTGCTGCTTTCGGCAGATGGTGAGATCGTGACGGCGATAGCGGAAAACGACACAGTGCGCATCGGTAAAAGCCACGACAAGGTAAGCTTTATCCGCCTGAATGGGCGCAATTATTACGAAACATGGCAGGAAAAGCTGATCCGCAATACGGAACGGCTTTAAAATACCCAAGTTTACAAATACAGATATGAGGTGAGAGATGTGAAAGGTATTAGACACGGCAAGATCAAAGAAATCATCGAACACAATAAAATCGAAACTCAGGAAGAATTAGCGTCTGCTCTTCGCCGCGACGGTATCGAGGTAACTCAGGCTACCGTTTCGCGCGACATTAAAGAACTGATGCTGATCAAAGTGCCGGATGCTGAAGGCAACTACCATTATGCTTTTCCAAAAGAACATAATATGCTGCTGAACCCAGGCCGTCTGGAACGTACTTTTCAGGATTCCATTATTGGTATGCGTGCTTCCGAAAATCTGGTTGTTGTCCGCAGTCTGCCCGGAACAGCTCAATCCGTAGCTTATGCTATTGATTATATGAAATGGCCGGAGGTGCTGGGAACAGTTGCCGGCGACGATACTATTTTTGTTGCGGTGGATTCTAAAGATAATACCGTGACCTTTATGGAACGCTTTAATAACCGCTGATAAGACGAGGTCGTTGAAAGATGCTGCAATCTTTGCATGTGCATAATTTTGCTTTAATTGAAGATGCGAAAATAGATTTTGCGCCCGGGTTTAACATCTTTACAGGTGAGACGGGCGCGGGTAAGTCTATTCTGATCGATGCTTTTGGTGTCGTGCTTGGCAATCGGGCTTCAGTGGATTATATCCGCAGTGGGGCCGATTCCTTTTGGGTGCAGGCAGTTTTTGATATCAGCAGGCTGACCACGGTGAAAGCCCTGCTGGCAGAGCAGGGTATCGACGAAGAGGACGAGTTGTTTTTGAGACGGCGTATTTTAGCCAATGGCAAAAGCCAGGCTACAGTTAACGGCGTGCAGGTGCCTTTGGCAGTACTCAAAAGCTTCAGCGAGGCCTTGGTCGATATCCACGGCCAGCACGAAAATCAGGCCCTTTTAAAGGCTGATGCGCCCTTGTCGCTGGTGGATTTATACGGTCGGGACGATATAGCGCCTGTGCGCAGGGCTTATCAGGAGCTGTATAATGCCTATCTGGCGACGCAGGCAAAGCTGACACAGCTGGAGAATACCGGCAGCGAACGGGAACGTATTTTAGACCGTTTGGACTGGGAGATCAAAGAGATTACCGATGCTGCTTTGGAAGCAGGCGAGCTGGAAACCTTACAGGAAGAAGCTAAACGTCTGCAAAACAGTGGCAAGATAATGGCGGCTGTCAGCGGAGCCCACGATCTGCTTGATACTGACAGGGGCATTTTGGAAAACCTGGCGGCTGCCAAAGATCAGCTGACAGCAGTGCTGCGCTACGATGAACGCTTAGGCGGTGCCTGCGAAAGCCTGGAAAGCAGCTGGATTACTTTAGATGAATGCCGCCGCGAACTGAGCGATTATTTGAGCGGCGAAGAATACGACGGACAGCGGGCTGCCACGGTAGAAAGCCGTTTGGATCTGTGGTATCGTCTGCAAAAAAAATACGGCGACAGCTACGAAGCTATTACCGCATATTTGCAGCAGGCGCAGCAGCAGGCTGACGAATTGACGCAGCTGGAAGCTAATATCGCTAAAACTAAACAGCTTTTAGCACAGCAAAAAAATGAGCTGGAACAGCAGGCGCAGCAGCTTACAAAGCTGCGCTGTAAATACGCTGCGGAACTGGCATCTAAGGTTACGGAACATATCCATGATCTGGCGATGCCGGAAGGCAAGTTTGAAATTTCCGTGACTGCTAAAGAAGCTTTTGGCAAAACAGGTAAAGATGAGTTGACCTTCCTGTTTACCGCAAATCTGGGCGAGACGATCAGGCCGCTTTTAAAAGTGGCTTCCGGCGGGGAACTGTCGCGTGTGGCGCTGGCTATCAAAACCGTGCTGCTTAACGCTAGTGGCGTACCGACAATGGTTTTTGACGAGATAGATACCGGTGTTGGCGGCGTAACGGCACAGAAGATGGCCGAAAAAATAGCAGTTATCGCCACAGTAGGGCAGGTGCTGTGCATCACCCACTTACCGCAGATAGCTTCCTTCGCCGACCGTCATATCCTGATCCACAAAGAAAGCGCTGACGGACGTACTTCGACAGGGCTGGCGACGCTGGACGCAGAAGGACGTATTCGGGAATTGATGCGGATGACAGTAGGCGACAATGTCAGTGAAGTAGCCTATGCTAATGCCAAAGAACTTTTAGCGGCGGCAGTCAAATACAAACAGGCCAGGTGAAGCACATGAAAAAATTTCATCAAAGAAATTTGGACGAAACCTTTATCAGTAGCAAGGTCGCTTTTGCAGGACGGCTTCTGAAAGTAAATATCGACACCGTGACCTTGCCTAACGGCAGGGAAACTACCCGCGAGCTGATCCATCATCCGGGAGCGGTGGCCGTGGTGCCTGTTTTAGACGATGGCAGTATGGTTTTTGTTAAGCAGTACCGTTACCCGTTGGGAACAGTACTGTACGAGATCCCCGCAGGCAAGCTGGACCCGGACGAGGACCCTGATGTTTGCGCCAAGCGCGAGCTGTCGGAAGAAACAGGCTACAGCGCCAGGGAATGGCAGAAGCTGACCTCTATCGTTACTACGCCGGGCTTTACCGACGAGGTGATCCATCTTTATGCGGCGCGCGGTTTGGAAAAGCACGCCCAGCATACGGACGAAGATGAATTTATCGACGTAGTGGCCCTAACGCCGCAGCAGGTAAAGCAAATGGTGCTGGAAGGCGCCATTTACGATTCTAAAACCTTAAGCGCTCTGTGTTTACTGGAGCTGCTGAAATAAAACTCTATTTGTCAGTAAAACGCAGGCCTGGTGCCTGCGTTTTTGTTTTGTGAAGCCTGCTTGGGAAAAGCTGACTGATATTGACAGGGCAGAGTATTTTAGATGCAGAAAGATAAAAAACTGCTTATTGTTACTTGCGTTACACTTTATAGTTTTAAAAACAGTAAATTCTTAAATTTCAGTCAAAATGCAGGAAAAGCCCCCGCTGTCAGCGAATTGTAATAGCATCAAAATTTTGTAGGACAAGGGGGAATAATCATGAAAGAGTATACTGGAGATAGGATCAGAAACGTGGCCATTGTGGGTCACGGTGGGGCTGGAACGACGTCGGTTACCGAAGCCTTGCTGTATCGCTCGGGTGCGATCACCAGAATGTGCAAAGTAGAAGACGGGGCTACCACCACTGACTATGAGCCGGAAGAAATCAAACGCGGCGTATCTGTCAATGCGACTTTAGCACCAGTTGAATGGCGTGATTCAAAAATCAATTTTATCGATACTCCCGGTTTTGCTGACTTTGTTGCCGAAGTTAAAGGCGCTTTCCGCGCCGTTGACAGCGCTTTGATCGTTGTATGCGCTACTTCGGGCGTGCAGGTTGGCACTGAACAATGCTGGAAGCTGGCTGAAGAAGCACATTTACCGCGTATTATTTTCGTTAACAAGATGGATAGAGAGAATGCTGATTTTGACAGTATTCTTGACAATCTGCGTGCGAAGATCGGTAAACGTGTACTGCCGCTGCAATTACCACTTGGCAAGGAAGCTGATTTCTGCGGCGTTATCGACCTCTACAAAATGAAGGCTTATAAAGCTAACGGCAACGATTCCATCGAAATGGACATTCCCGAAGATATGCTGGATTACGCCAAAGAAGCGCATGCAAAAATGGTTGAGGCTGCTGTTGAAGCTGACGACGATTGCATGATGCGTTATCTGGAAGGCGAAACCATCAGCGACGAGGAAATTATGGACTGCCTGATCAAAGGCATCCGTCAAGCGATTATTTTCCCTGTCCTTTGCGGAAGCGCATATAAAGATATTGGCATGGGCCGTGTAATGAATGCGATAATTGACTTTACTTATCCGGCGATCTTAAATGACTTTGTCGTTACTGGTCCCGAAACCGAGGAAGAAGAGATTCGCGACGCCAACGCGCCGATGGCTGCTTTGGTTTTCAAAACTACTTCCGACCCGTTTGTAGGCCGTTTGAGCTTCTTTAGAGTATTCTCGGGCTCGATCAAGAGCGACAGTATGGTTTATAATGCCAGTCGCGAAAAAGAAGAACGTGTTGGTGGTATTTTTACGATGCGCGGTAAAACCCAGATCCCCATGAAAGAAGTCGTTGCCGGTGATATCGGCGTTACGACTAAGCTGCAATTTACATCTACAGGCGACACCCTCAGTGATAAAAACTCACCGGTGCTGTTCGCGCCTATCGCATTCCCGCTGCCGATGTATACTCGTGCCATCTACGCTAAAAAGAAAGGCGAAGAAGAGAAAATCGCCACTGCTTTGAACCGTTTGATGGACGAGGATCCGACGATCATTGTTACGAAGAACACTGTTACGAAGGAAACTCTGGTCAGTGGTATGGGCGATCAGCATATCGAGATCATTATGGAACGGATGAAACGTAAATTCGGCGTTGAAGCTGATTTGCGCTCGCCTATCGTAGAATACAGAGAAACTATCCGCGGCACTGCGGAAGTTGAAGGCAAGCATAAAAAACAATCCGGCGGACACGGCCAGTATGGTCACGTTGTAGTGAAAATGGAATCCCTGCCGCCAGGAGAAGGTTTTGAATTTGTTGATAAGGTTTTCGGCGGTTCTGTACCGCGTCAATACATCCCGGCAGTTGAGAAGGGTATGCGTGAATCTATGGAACACGGCATTTTGGCTGGGTATCCGGTAGTCGATATCCGCATCACTTTGCTCGATGGTTCTTATCACACGGTCGATTCTTCGGAAATGGCATTTAAGATTGCTTCGAATATGGCGTTTAAAAAAGCTATGGAGCAGGCTAAACCTGTTTTGATGGAGCCTGTTTATAACCTCGACGTTTACTGCGCCGAGTCTATGATGGGCGACGTTATTGGTGATTTGAACTCGAAACGCGGACGCATTTTGGGTATGCAGAGCTTGGAAGACGGTATGGGCTGCGTTAAAGCGCAGGTTCCTTATGCCGAGATTTCCGAATATGCAGTTGATCTGCGTGCATTGACTCAAGGCTTGGGCACCTTTGAAATGAAGTTTGACCATTATGAAGATGTACCTATGAAACTGGCCGAAAAAATCATTGCCGAAGCTAAAGAAGCTCAATAACTTGATACTCTTATTACAAAACTAATGAGAAAAGCGGTTTGTTTTAGTGGCAAACCGCTTTTTTTATGCTATAATTAAGATATTACTATTAGTTATTGGGAGGGTTCAGTAAATGCAGGCTATTGATCATGCATCTGTTAATACTTTACGCTTTTTGGCGGCTGACCAGGTAGAAAAGGCTAAATCGGGTCATCCCGGTTTCCCTTTGGGAACGGCGCCGTTGATGTATACTTTGTGGGACCGTTTTATGCACTATAATCCGAAAGACCCGAACTGGTTCAACCGCGACCGTTTCGTTTTGTCGCCTGGACACGGCAGCGCCTTGCTGTATGCCATGCTGCATGTAGCAGGTTTTGATTTGCCGATGGAAGAACTGAAAAACTTCCGTCAATGGGGCAGTAAAACTCCGGGGCATCCTGAATACGGTCACACTGTCGGTGTAGATGCTTCGACCGGACCGCTGGGCCATGGCTTCGCTATGGGCGTAGGCTTTGCCGTCGCCGAAGCGATGCTGTCTGCCAAGTACAATAAACCGGAATTTAATGTTGTTGATCACTATACCTATGGGTTGACTTCTGACGGCGACCTTATGGAAGGCGTAGCCAGCGAAGCTGCTTCTTTGGCTGGCACTTTAGGCTTGGGCAAACTGATCTACCTCTACGACGATAATAAAATCACTATCGAAGGTTCTACCGATATCGCTTTCACCGAAGACGTAGAAGCACGCTTTAAAGCTTATGGCTGGCAGGTGCTGCGTGTAGCCGATTCCGAAGA
This sequence comes from uncultured Phascolarctobacterium sp., assembly GCA_900544795.1. Lineage (GTDB taxonomy): Bacteria > Bacillota > Negativicutes > Acidaminococcales > Acidaminococcaceae > Phascolarctobacterium. Next base: position 91,934 of record UQWM01000006.1, read on the forward strand.
CATAGAAGCTATGGAAGCCGCTGTTAAAGAAGCGCAGGCAGATACAGAGCATCCCAGCTTGATCATCGTTCGTACCCACATTGGTTACGGCAGCCCGAAACAGGATAATGCTTCCTGTCATGGCGAGCCTTTGGGTGCTGAAGCTTTGGCGCTGACTAAGGAAAAAGCAGGCTGGCCCGTTGGTCAACCCTTCTATGTTCCTTTGACTGTAAGCCAGCATTTTAAAAATAAAATCGAAGACTGTGAAGACGACCAAAAAGCCTGGGAAGCTTTGCTGGCTGATTATAAAGTTGTTTACCCCGAATTGGGCACCGAACTGGAAGACCGCATCAACGGTAACGCTTTGGTGAACCTGCACGATCTGGAAGCTATCTTTAAGGATGTAGCTAAAACCGCTACCCGCGAAGCTTCCGGCGATATTTTGCAAAAACTGGCTATGCAGTTGCCTAACCTTGTTGGTGGCAGTGCTGACTTAGGCCCTTCTAATAAAACCGTGATGAAGAATGTGGGCTACTTCTCTAAAGAAGAACGTACCGGCCGCAACATCCACTTTGGTGTGCGCGAGCACGCTATGGGTAAGGTCGTTAATGGCATGGCGCTGCACGGCGGCTTCACCCCCTTTGGTGCTACCTTCCTGGTATTTGCAGACTTTATGCGCCCTGCTATTCGTATGGCAGCTTTGATGGGCTTGCGTTCCATCTTTGTTATGACTCACGACAGCATCGCTTTGGGCGAAGATGGCCCGACACATCAGCCTGTAGAACAGACTATGAGCCTGAGAATGATCCCGGGCCTGTCGGTGTTCCGTCCGGCGGATGCTTTGGAAACGGCTACTGCCTGGCAAATGGCCTGCATGAACATGCACAAGCCTACTGCTTTGCTGCTGAGCCGCCAAAAATTGCCGGTATTGCATGCTTACGAAACCATTGTACACGACAATGCCTATAAAGGCGCTTATGTGCTGGATCCCGGTCAGGGCGAAGCTAAAGCGGTTATTATCGCTACCGGCAGCGAAGTGCATTTAGCACTGGAAGCACAGGCTGTGCTGGCTAAGGAAGGCACTGCTGTCAGTGTGGTTTCTATGCCCAGCTGGGATGCGTTTGAAATGCAAAGCGCGGAATACAAAGCCGCTGTTTTACCTGCTGCCTTGCCGAAGATTGCTGTTGAAGCTGGCGTTACTTTGGGCTGGAGCCGTTACACCGGCAGTGAAGATAATGTTTTAGGTATCAACCGTTTTGGCGCTTCGGCACCTGGCGATGTGATGATGGAAAAATATGGCTTTACTGTTGAAAACCTGGTCGCTAAAGTGAAAAGCGTCCTCTAAAATCTAAATTTGAACGGGCATGGCGCTTATCTTAGGCCCGTGCCCGTTTCGCTTATGCCGGATTGGGCTTACTGATACTGGCAGCAGATAGGAGTAAAGATGAAACATTTATTGACTATAGCAGGCAGCGATTCCAGCGGCGGTGCCGGTATCCAGGCCGATTTAAAGACCTTTGCCGCCCACGGCACCTTTGGTATGAGCGTTATTACTGCGGTAACGGCGCAAAATACACAGGGCGTGACGATGGTGCAGGATATTGATGCCGCTGTCATCGAAGCGCAGATCAATGCCGTGTTTGACGACATTCGCGTTGATGCGGTAAAAATAGGTATGGTATCGCACCCTGAAATAATTAAAACTATTGCAGGCAGGCTGCGCCATTACCAGCCGCGCTTAGTAGTGCTGGATCCGGTCATGATCTCCAAAAGCGGTTATCCGCTTCTGGCGCCGGAAGCCTGTGCAACTTTAGTTAAAGAGCTGCTGCCGCTGGCGACTTTGGTGACCCCAAATTTGCCTGAGGCAGAGGTTATCAGCGGGATGAAGGCAACTACGAAAGAGCAGATGTGCCCGGTGGCCGAGCGTATTTTAGAGCTAGGTGCCAAAGCAGTTTTAGTTAAAGGTGGCCATTTGAATGGCAGTGCCGATGATTTGTTGTTTGACGGCAAGGAAGAGCTTTGGTTTACAGGCGAGCGTATCGATACGCAAAATACCCACGGTACAGGCTGCACGCTGTCCAGCTCACTGGCTGCCAATCTGGCGCAGGGCATGAGCATCAAAGAAGCCGTAGCTGCTTCTAAGGCCTATGTTACCAAAGCTATCGAATACAGCCTGCCTATCGGCAGCGGCTGTGGGCCGACCCATCACTTTGTTGATTTATACAGAAAGGCAGGCTGGTTAAAATGAGTTTAGCTCTCAAAGGTCAATTTGCCCTGATAGTGGGCGCTATGCGAGAGAAGAAACCTGTTATCCATCACCTGACTAATTATGTTACGGCCGGAGATTGCGCCAATATCGCTTTATGTGCCGGGGCTTCGCCGGTAATGGCCGATGCAGCTGAAGAGGTTGCTGCCATAACGGCAAAGGCCGATGCGCTGGTACTGAATTTGGGCACCATAAATAAAGCGAAAATACAGGCGATGCTGCTGGCAGCTGAAGCGGCGCAAACCAAAGCTATACCAGTAGTGCTGGATCCAGTAGGAGTGATGTCGTCGCAGCTGCGGCTGGAGTTTGCCTTAAAGCTACTGACCGCAGGACTGGTGACTATAGTGCGTGGTAATTACAGCGAGTGCTTGGCTCTCTTGGAGCAAAAAGCCGAGGGCAAGGGTGTAGACGCAGACGGCAGTGTAACTGACGGGCTGCGGGTTGCAAAAGAAGGCGCCGAACGCTATGGCTGCGTGTTTGCCGTTACCGGAGCTACTGATTATATTAGCAGCGGCAAGAAGGCGTTAGTGCTGACAGGCGGCCACCAGCTACTGACGCAGATCACTGGTGCTGGCTGCATGACGACGACGCTGTGCGCTTGCTGCGCGGCTGTCACTAAAGAACCGCTGGCAGCGGCTGCGTTGGGAGTAGTTATTATGGGGCAGGCGGCCGAACTAGCCGCCGGTTTTATGGAAACCAAAGACGGGCCGGGGATGTTTAAAACTCGATTATTCGATGGTGTGTACCATGTTACCAGCAAATGGGACGTACTGCATTTAGACCCGGAACGGAAACAGTGAGATGAAAAATATGCAGAAGATAGATTACAGTGTTTATTTAGTGACGGATGCGGGTTTTTTACATGGCCGTGATTTTGCGGAATGTATCGAAGCGGCGCTGCAAGGCGGCGTAACGCTGCTGCAATACCGTGATAAAGACGCAGATAGCCACACTATGTTTGAGCGGGCGCTGTTGCTGAAAAAGCTTTGCGCTGCTTATAAGGTGCCGCTGCTGATCAACGACAGATTAGACATCGCCCAGGCCGTGCAGGCCGATGGAGTACATCTGGGGCAAAGCGACCTGCCGGTGACCGTGGCGCGCAAAATCTTAGGCAAGCAGGCAGTTATCGGCGCTTCGGCGCACAATGCGGCAGAAGCGAAACAGGCTATTGCAGACGGCGCCGATTACTTGGGCTGCGGGGCTGTATTTGGCACTACCACTAAAAACGACGCCGGCTATTTAGGGCTGGCAGGCTTGCAGGCTATCAGGCAGGCTGTTACAGTGCCCATCGTCGGTATCGGCGGGGTAAACTGTGGTAACTTCGAGCAGGTACTGCAAACAGGCGCTCAAGGTGCTGCTATCATCAGCGGTATTTTGGCTGCTGACGATATAGCAACCGAGGTAGGGAAGTTTACTGCTATCGCTGCCAAGTATAAGGAGATATAATTTTATAAAAACACAGTGTATAAAAAGCCTCTGTTAAGGCTTTTAAGGCATACAAAAAGAGCTATCACATTTATTGTGATAGCTCTTAGTTTTTTATTTTTCTTCGTGCAGTATCTTGTTGACGCGAGAACGCATCAAACCTTGCTGCGGCGCTTTTTCGTCGCTGCCAAATTCTTTTTGCAGCTCCTGCATCTCTTTATCCAGTTCTTTTTGCTGGGCCCGGATCTTGGCTTCAGCCTGCCTACGTTCAGACTTTTTAAGATCCTTCAGGAATTTGTTATCATCAAAATCCTTAAATTCATTTTCTAAAGACTGGGTATCATAGATAGCGGGCGAAACACCGGCTTCGGTGATATGTGGGGTCAGGATCATCATAACTTCGACTTTGTTTTTAGTGGTGCTGCGGTTTTTAAACAGCTCGCCTAAAATCGGGATATTGGAGAGGAATGGGATTTTTTGAATGTTTTTCTGTTCTTCCTCATTGATCAGGCCGCCGATGACAAGGGTCTCACCGTTGCGCATCCGCACATAGGTGTCGGCAGTACGGCTGGTGATCTTATAATTGCGGATCTCGGAAACGAGCGCCGCAGTGCTGACCTCGGTATGTACGGCAGAGGTTATCATATCGTCCTCGCTGACTACCGGGGTGTAAGTCAATTTGATACCGGCATCTACATATTCAGTAGTGTTGACGGTAACGCCGTTTTCGATCTTCTCGGTCAAAACAGGGATGTGGTCGCCGATAAAGATGCTGGCTTCCTTGCCGGGAACAGTGATGATGCGCGGAGTAGCCAAGATTTTGGCTTTGCCGTTGGCGAACAAAGCATTGAGCGTAGCGTTGAAGCGGAACTCATAGCTGGCGCCAAAATGGATCACGCCGCCGAAATCTTCATCATCATCGTTATTGCTGTTGCTGCTGTCGTCGCTATTTTGGGGTATTTTATCCCAGTTCCAGTTGATGCCCAGGTTCTTGCTGTCCTCTTTGTTGATAGCAATGATCTTGGCTTCCAGGGTGATCTGCTTGGTAGCGACGTCCATCGCCTTGATAGCCGAACGAACACGGTCTTCGTCTGTGCTGCTGCCGGTAAACAGGATGGAGTTGGTGATAGGGTCGATACTGATTTTTTTGTCGCTTTCCAAAATATCGTTCAAAGCCGTTTTAACATCTTCGGCTCTGGCATAATTCAATTTAAAAACATTGACGTTGCCGTTAAATTTATTCAGGTTCTCCTGTGTGGAAACAAGAATAACGCCATCGACCATGCGGTAAGCAAGGCCCTTGGCGCTGGTGATAAGCTTGATGGCGGTATCGAACGGAACATTGTCTAAAGCAATAGTGATCTTGCCCTTGACCGATTCATCAGTAACGATGCTGGCGTCTGAAAGCGCTGAAATAGCTGTCAAAACGTCGCGTACTTCGCCGTCGTGTACATTCAAGGTAACGTTAGGTGCGGCCAGGGCAGCGGTAGTGCTGCTAAAAGCGAAAAGTGCGGCCAGGGCTGTACGTCGCAGCTGCTTTTTCCAAAAGTGCATCAGTTATTCCTCCCTAGGGTCAGATGAAGCGGAGTCTGCGGATGGCTAAGCTCAACAGAGCTGGTGCCGATAGCGGCAACAGTGTAATCGCCAAAGCTTTGGCCATCTTTATAATAATTGCTGGTGTTGTTGTATTCGATGATTGCTAATTGCTTAACGCCGTTATTAACGATGCCGCGCAAAACTGGCTGGCCTGCATACTGCACAGCGCCGCCGGTAGTTCTGGGACGTACGCCGGGTCTGCTTTGCAGGGCTGCCGGTGCCATAAAGGGATTGCGGGCGATAGTCTGCATTTTAACTGCCGGTGCCAGCGCATCCTCATTGGGCATAACTGACGCAGATGGCTGCACCTGTACGGCAGTAGTAGTCTGCTCGGCCCAGGCCTTTTTAAACATGCCTTCTATATAGCTGCTCGCATCAAAGCGGCACATAAAATGCGATGTGCTCAAAACAAGGAACGCTGCCAGAATGACCCATGACAAACGATCGTTTTTTTTGTGCTGTTTCCGCATAATGATTCCTCCCTATAACTTAAACTGGTAATTATAAATTCTTAATACCAATATTATACCACAAGATGATGAAAAACAAATAAATATTCTTATTATTTCCATTAAAATAAGTTTGTTTTAGTATACACGGCGTAGTATAATAAATTATAAAATAAAATAGGCATATTATTTGTTTTGGAAACGATAAAGTAATTAAACTAACTTGTTTACCAGTAGATTGGCAAACGGAGGAGAAGAACGTGGTAACTCAAAAAAGACGCTTAGGCGAGATACTTCTAACCTCAGGCGAAATAACGCAAACCCAGTTGGACCATGCCTTAGCTGAGCAGAAAACTAATGGCAAAAGGCTGGGCGAGACGCTGATCAGCCTGGGCTTTTTAACTGAGCGGAAAATGCTCAAAACCTTAGAAAAACAGCTTGCCATACCATATATGTTTCTCAGCGATATTGAGATCATGCCGGAAGCCATTGCCGCCGTGCCGATCTTTCTGGCCGAACGCTATACGCTGGTGCCGCTGAAAAAAGACGGTACCCGCCTGACTATCGCCATGAACGACCCCACCAACTTCTATGCTATCGATGACGTGCGTATGGTCAGCGGCTGCGATATCTCGATCGTGTTATCGGAGCAGCAGGACATCATCAATGCTATCAATAATTTCTACGGCGTCAGCGGCCGTGTGGGCGGCAGCCTGAATAAGCTTAAGGAAGATTCCTTCGCCCCGGTCATTCGCCGGGTAGAAGACAGCAGCGACGATGCACCGATCATCAAGATCGTCAACTCGGTCATTGAACAGGCTGTGCGCGACAAAGCCAGCGATATTCACATCGAACCGCAGGAAGATGCGACCCGTGTTCGTTTTCGTGTGGACGGTGTGTTGCGTAATGCTGTTACCCTGCCTAAAAACAGCCACAGCGCCATTATTTCGCGTATCAAGATCATGGCCGATATGGATATTGCCGAAAAACGTCTGCCGCAGGATGGACGTATCAATATCGAGCAGGGGGGACGCGAGATCGACCTGCGTATTTCTACCTTGCCGACGATTTTAGGCGAGAAGGTCGTTATGCGTATCCTCGATAAAAGCGCCGCTTCTATCGACATCCACGACCTGGCTTTTACGGCGAAGAATATGGATTTGTATAAAGATCTGTTCAGTTCGTCCTACGGCATCGTGCTGGTTACCGGCCCAACAGGCAGCGGTAAATCGACCACGCTGTATTCGACGCTTACTAATATCAACAGTCCTACTAAAAATATCATTACCGTCGAAGATCCGGTCGAGTACCGCATCGATGGCGTCAATCAGGTGGCCGTCAACAATAAGGCTGGGCTTACCTTCGCTAACGGCCTGCGCAGCATCCTGCGTCAGGATCCTAACATCATCATGGTCGGCGAGATCCGCGACGTCGAAACTGCTCGCATCAGTATCCATGCGGCCCTGACAGGCCATTTGGTTTTCAGTACACTGCACACTAACGATGCTGCCGGTGCGATCACACGCCTTATCGATATGGGCGTCGAGCCATTTTTGGTAGCATCGGCCTTGCGCGGCGTTGTCGCACAGCGGTTGGTGCGCCGCATCTGCCCTCACTGCAAAGAGGCATATAGCCCCGATGCAGCCGAGCGGGCGTATATGGGCGTGGCCCTCGACGAAGACGTGAAGGTGTATCGTGGCGCAGGCTGCGGTAAATGCAATTTTACCGGCTACGCTGGACGGATGGCTATCCACGAAGTGCTGCCCATCGTTGCCGAAATGAAAGACCTGATTTTGAAAAATGCCCCGGATACTGATATTTTTACTGCCGGGCGTGCTTATGGCGTCACCTCTATGAAGGAAGACGGCATCCGCAAAGTATTGGAAGGCGAAACTACTGCTTCAGAACTGCTGCGCGTAGCGTATGCCTAAGGAGATGACAAAGTGATCAAAGAGCTAATGCGTGCCGCTTACGAGGCTAACGCTTCCGATATCCATATCACGGTGGGGCTGCCGCCTATGTTCAGGGTCAACGGCGTGCTGCGCCAAGTCGGCAGCGATTTGCTGCGCCGTGAGGATACCTATAATATAGCGATGGAATTGATGGATGACCGCCGCCGTACTCAGTTTTTAGACAACGGCGAGGCCGATTTTTCCTACGAAATAGAAGATATGTGCCGCTTTCGTGTCAATGTCTTTAAACAAAGTAACTGCGTGGCTGCGGCGCTGCGTCTTATTTCTAATAATATCCCCAGTTTTGAGGATTTGCGCCTGCCCGACGTCATCAGCGATCTTTCCATGCTGCCGCGTGGACTGGTGCTGGTAACAGGGCCGACAGGCAGCGGCAAATCGACAACGCTGGCCGCCGTTATCAACAAAATCAACAAACACCGTAAAGACCACATCATTACCCTGGAAGACCCGATAGAATACAAGCACACCCATCTTAACAGCATCGTCAACCAGCGCGAAGTAGGCAGTGATACCAAAAGCTTTGCCAACGGACTGCGGGCGGCGCTGCGTGAAGACCCTGACGTAATTTTAGTAGGCGAGATGCGCGACACCGAAACTATAGCCACAGCTATTACAGCCGCCGAAACAGGACACCTTGTTTTAGCAACGCTGCATACGCAGGATGCGGCATCGACAGTCAACCGCATCATCGATGTGTTCCCCGAACACCAGCAGCAGCAGATCCGCATCCAGTTGGCCGGTAATTTGCAGGGCATCGTCGCCCAGCAGCTTTTGATGAACCGCGAGCAGACCGGGCGTCTGGCTGCTTTCGAGATATTAGTTGCCACACCGGCACTGCGTAACCTGATTCGTGAAGGTAAAACCCATCAAATATCTTCCTATATCCAAACCGGTTCCAAATTCGGTATGGTGTGTATGGACGCTTACTTGGCGCAGCTGGTGCGGCAGAACAAAATAGAACGTAACGTAGCCGAAGAACGCTGCTACGACCCGCTGACATTTGAACGCTACTTGCACGGGCTATAAGGCTGAAGGAGGGAACGCAGTTTGGAGCAATTTAAATATAAAGCCCGCAAACGCGACGGCACCGTAGTCTATGGCACGGTCAACGCCCCTAACGAGGCCGCCGTAGCTGCCTTTATCCGTAAGCAGGAAATGTATGTGGCGCATATCGAAGTGCCCAAAAAGAAAGGTTTGCTTTCGGGCACGCTTTTTGAAGAAGGCATCAACCTTTATGATATTTCCATCTTTGCCCGCCAGTTTGCTACCCTGCTGGGCGCAGGCGTACCGCTTCTAACCGGGCTCGAGATACTTACACAGCAATCGGCCAAAGAGCGTATGCGCACCATTTTAGGGCAGGTAACCACCAGCGTGCGCGAAGGTAAAGCCCTTTCGGTATCCCTGGGCGAGTTTCCCAAAGTCTTTCCCGAGCTGATGATCAATATGCTCGCAGCGGGTGAGGCAGGCGGTATTTTAGAAATCGTTATGGACCGTTTGGCAGCGCAGTTTGAAAAAGACTACCGTATGAATGCCAAATTCAAATCGGCAATGATCTACCCGGCCATCGTTTTATCCGTCGCCGCTATCGTTGTCGCTATCATCATGATGTTCGTTATGCCGGTCTTTGTGGGCCTTTTCGAGCAGCTTAAAATCGAGCTGCCGTTTGTAACCCAGGTAGTTATCAGCATCAGCAACTTTTTGGGGCACTACTGGTATCTGGTGCTGGCTGGTTTGGCAGGCCTGTTTTTGCTGTACAAATGGGCAGGCACCAAAGAAAAGTTCCGCTTATGGCGTGATGGCGTTTATTTAAAGATCCCTGTTTTCGGCGATCTATATAACAAAATCATCATCACCCGTTTTGCCCGCACCTTTGCCAGCCTCTCACGCAGTGGTGTGCCTATCCTAAACGCTATGACTATCGTCAGTAAGGCGACAGGCAGCTTGCAGGCCGAACGTGTACTTAACCTGGCCCGCGGCAGTCTACGGCGTGGCCGCACTTTGGCCGACCCGATGGAAGCCAGCGGTATGTTTCCACCCATCGTTATCAGCCTGGTCAATATCGGCGAAGAAACCGGCTCGCTTGATACCATGCTCGACAAGGTAGCCGATTTCTACGGTGCTGAGGTAGATGATATCATAAGCCGCCTGCAAACGATTATGGACCCGATCTTAATAGTTATTTTAGGTGTCGTTATCGGTACGCTGGCTATAGCTTTGCTATTGCCTATGTTTGAAATAGTTACAAAAGTAGGTAGTTTATAAACAAAATATTCACTTTTATATAAAAATACTTGATAAAAGTTCAAAAAAGAGTTATTATTAAAATATAAATATAACAACGGCAATATTGACCGTTGTAATAAAGAAGGGATGAACTCCAATGAAAAATTTTATTAAAAACAGAAAAGGTTTTACCTTAATCGAGTTAGTAGTAGTCATTGCTATCCTCGGTATTTTAGCAGGCTTGGCGATTCCGAGATTTATGGACGCTACTGCAACTGCCCGTGGCGCGAGGATCGTAGCTGATATGCGTACTATTGACAGCGCGATTATGATTTACAATGCCAAAACTGGTAATTTACCCACAACTATTGCACAAATAACAACAGATGCCGCAGATGGTACTGTTAATCCTACTACATTTAAACTGTTAGCAGCATGGCCTACGCCTCCTACTGGTACTGCAAAAGTTACTGCTTCTAACGGCAGCGAAATAACTATTACTCCTACAGCTACTGAATATGGATTAGGGACTGGTGCTAATGTCGGTAGAGCTGTATATGGTGCAAAAACCATAGATCAACTTTTAGCTGTTACAACCACCCCCTAACCATTAAAAATTAAACTTTAACAATAAAACCCGACTGGATGTTCAGTCGGGTTTTTAAACTACAAACTTAAGGAAGTAGTTATTATGTTTAAAAATAAAAAAGGTTTTACATTAGTTGAATTAGTAGTGGTAATTGCAATACTCGGTATTTTAGCTGGACTTGCTATTCCCTACTTTCTTGATTCGCAGGCTCAAGCAAGGTCTGCCAAGGCTGCTGCCGATATGCGCATCCTACAAGGTGCTGTCGAAGGTTATTTAGCGGCAGGCAACACTGTGGCACTTATAGGTAATCCTAAAACAGATGGTGCTAATCTATTCCAAAATATGAAAGAAAAAGGGTTTATTGCAGCTATTCCCGAACCTCCTAAAGGTTATTACTATATAGCAGTAACGAAAACTAGATATAATTATAGCAATTCTTCTTATGGTGTAGAATCTGATACCAATACTAGTGATGGTGAACACAGACAAATTATGCTCGCTTTTGTCACTGATTCTAGTGGTAAAACATATATGCCTTATGATATGTTTATCAATAATATGATTTTAGGAGTACTAGACGTTTAATAAAAATCCCGCTAACGATTAACGTTAGCGGGATTTTTCATTTGGCTTCAAGTTGTTGGAGAACATTATGGCATAAACACATACTGGGCATAGTATTTTAGATATTAAAATTCAGATTTGTAATAATTTTATACTAATAAAAATAAAATTATATGTTATAATAAAATTAGGAAACAAAACAAATACTTTTAGAGGGATAGAGTACAATTAAGTTCGCAAAAGTAAAAAAAGGAAAAACCATCGATTACTC
>UQWM01000007.1 GCA_900544795.1 uncultured Phascolarctobacterium sp.
GACGAATTTCTATCCACGCACTCCTGTGGAGTGCGACCTGTAGTCACCGGGGAGCGTTGCATCTCCAAATTATTTCTATCCACGCACTCCTGTGGAGTGCGACGACGACCATGCAGCTCACCGTATTCACCACAGCCGAATTTCTATCCACGCACTCCTGTGGAGTGCGACTTCATGGTAGAACCGATATCACTCATGCCGACGATTTCTATCCACGCACTCCTGTGGAGTGCGACAAGGCTAATAACTTAAATCTCGCCGAGCAGACCTATATTTCTATCCACGCACTCCTGTGGAGTGCGACTGCCTGAAAGGAAAAGCAGCTATGCTCTATGCCCAAAGCCACTTTTTCGCGAACTGATATTTTTATATCACTTTTCCTATTCTTTTCAAGCAAAATAACTTTTAACTTTTATTCTAAGGGCAGTGCGAAACTATCTACAACTTTATGTTTGATACAGGTTCGCACTACAAAACCAATACCCCTTCTGGATCGTACGAATCTTTAGCGCCATAATGTTCTATTTTGGTACGATAATTTTGCCCAAGCTTATAAAATCTGACGCTATCTTTTTCCATATCCATCTTTTCGACTATTTGATTTTGCAATTCTTTCAATTGATATGGTTCCAACAAACACTCAAAAACTGAGTTCTGTACTCGCTGACCATATCTTACACACAATTTTGCAATTGCTGTCAATCGTTTCCTACCTGCTGTATCCATCGTATTAACATCATAAGTTACCAATACCAGCATCATTTATCACTTCCACAAAAAGACCGGATATTCATCCAAATCACCTCGTATACACCTTGCTAATAATAGTGCTTGTACATGCGGCACTAATCCCCATGGCATCTTTTCGTTAAGGAACGGGTGAGTTATAACATCTTTTTTCTTATTCTGCCATTCTGACAAAATAACCTTTCTAGCATTTTTACTTAAAAATACAGCGCCATTTTCCTGTTTTTCAAAGTCTTTAGGTTTGATCATCTTGGTATTTATCAAAGTCAATACAAACCTATCCGCATAAATCGATCGAAATTCCTCCATTAAATCCAACGCCAGCGACTTACGCCCAGGCCTATCTCGATGCAGAAATCCAACGTAAGAATCTAAGCCAACTCCTTCCAGCGCTGATGCACAGTCATTGGCCAATAAGCTATAAACAAATGACAGTAAGGCATTGATGGGATCGAGCGGCGGCCGTTTACTACGTACGGAAAAAGTAAATACGGTTTTATTTTGCAGAATCAGTTCATTGAAGGCCCTGAAATATCTACTGGCCGCATCACCTTCAATACCCCTTAAAACATCTAAATTTGGCGCATTTTTAGCATTATTCAACAAAATTTTTAAAGCTTTACTTACCTCAATCACCTTAGTTACATCGATGCTGAGAGGATGGTCTCTTTTGGCACGTTCTAACACACTGCGCGCATTGAATAATTTACCCACAATAAAATTTCTGGCAGCCAAATTACTGCTGCTTTCATCATCTGATATCCGGTACTGGGCCTTGCGTAACAGCACATTCCCTTTTTGACGTCCATCTACTTTAGCCAAAAAATAACCATTGACCTTAAAAAAGCTTAGTCCAATACCCAGTTCAACGCACTTGCCCATCAAGGCCGGGCTGGCACCTTTGTAACCAAAATATAAAATTTGCTCTAAAGTATGCAGCGGCATCCTGCCTAAAACTTTGTCCCCAACTGACACGACTACATTTTCATTTTCCAAACTCAAATAAGCATCTTCAGTAAGTACAAATAATGTGTTCAGCAAATGTTTCATGGCTATTCACCTAAAAATCTTTCATAATAACTGCTCACCGAAATTTGATCACAGAGCTTCGGCAAACAAATTTCTTTAAGTGAGCAGGAGCTACAACCTGCTTTGGGCTTACTTTTTGGCGTATAGCCCTTCGTAAATAAACCGTGCATTTCTCTAAGCATTTCAACAACTTGATTTTTCATCATATCGGTAAAAGCTACTTCTTCCCGACGATGAGTTTCGGCATAAAACAAATAACCTACTGAGATCGGTGTTAAAAACATTTCTTCTAAACACATTGCCTGGCAGCAAAGCTGTAACCTGTCTGCATTGATGCTTTTGCGCTTGCCTTTCTTATATTCTACTGGGCAAGGCTGCCATAATCCAGTCTGCCCGGCTATGACAGCACCGTCGGTGCTTCTGTGCAGTTCTACAACATCACATGCGCCGATAACTCCAAGCTTACGCGAAAAAACTTTCATCCCGCGGGTTATGATCAGATCCTTACGCTTTTCATATAGGTTTTCATCATGGCAATGCTTGTGGACGATATTACCTTCTGTCGTCTGCAAGTTCTCCTGCCACTGCTGCTCTATATGGATCAAGGCCCATTGCCTGCGGCAAAAGCAAAAATGCTGGATACCTGACAGAAGTAAAAATTCGTCTTCGCTATACTCTTTCATATCATTCTATCGCAGGAAACTCCTTCCGGTAAACCGGCAACATCAACTTTCACTTCATAATCTTTGTAATTGCGGGCAGCGATCACGTCTGCTTTACGCTCAACGACAATACGCTCAAAAAGTTTATAGGCGGGTGCATTGCCCAATTCCGAAGCATGTTTAAAGACGATCAGTTCACGCACAGCCATATTACCACGAGCAGCAGAATGGTCGTGTTCAAACATATTGATCACAGCCTGCCAGAACAATTGCAGATCATCATCCGAAAACCCTGTGGCTTTGCGGGCCAGATTGGCAGAAATATAGCCATCGACTCTATAAAGCGCGTAGGGAACAACATACTTCCTGCCCATTTCGCTGGTCTTTTCCTCGGCGTCACTCTCTTTAGTGATGGCAACCCTGGTAATAGTTACTTCCTGGGTGCTGATTGGGTCGATGCTTCTGGCAAAGCCTAGTTGAACCGGGCCACGCACCTGCCCGCAGTTGAGCGAAGCTTTGACAAAGGTCGTTAAAACAGCGCCAAAGGTCCTGATGTCAAAGAAATTAGCGCACATAAAATCGCGGATCTTGATATCCAGCTCCGGGTCGGATTTTTTCTTTTCTTTGATATTGTTTTCTTCAACGCCAAGATTAGTAAAGGCTTCTTTATCGCTTCTATTTAAAGGCACACCCTCTTTAACATAAATTCTATAACCTGTTTTATCTTCACATACAGTTTCAACATAATTCCTGATTTTTCTTTTTAAACAAACATCTGTAACGATACCATAGCCTGTTTCCGGGTCTACACGTGGCATATTGCCTGCATCCGGGTCACCGTTGGGGTTGCCGTTTTCTACATCGAATAAAATCGTAAATTCATACCTGTTTTTAATGCTGTTAGTCATTTTGCTTCTCCTCCTTTTTTACGTAACGGTCCTGTACCTGATGGTAGTAACCTAAAATAAAAACACCTTGTTCCTCTAAACTCAATCTATTGGGAATAGGGTCATTTTCCATTGTTATTTTGTCGTATAGTATACCTATCCGCTTTTCAAACGTTGTTTTGTATTTAGCTTTTTTTAAATGCGCGCCAGCCAATTTCATTAAAATAGGAAACATTGCTGCTGGCGTAGCACAAGCCGCGTTAAAGTACCGGTCTTTGATTGTAGCTACAATACCGTTATTTGCATTTTGCTGTAAATCCTCCAGCACCGCAAATAATCTTCCCAAAACATAGGCCTTGTTGTTGCTTTCTTCATTAAGTGCCACTGTTGTTACCTCCTTATTATTATAATTGCGCAGCAGGCAGGCTTTTAAGATAGCCGCTTTGATCCAACCTACTTTTTTGATACCTTTTTCTTTATTATCCCGATCGGCCTTCACTCGCAAAATTATATTCTGCAGCAAAGCCTGCGGATATTTGCCACCATTGAGTATTGCTTTAAAAACCGCTCCTGTTAATAATGGTGTCGCCATTTTTTCTTTGGCATTTTTATTAGCTGTTTCCTGCAGCAATTTCCATAAAGGGATCGTGTTATATTTTTCATACACGGGTTTAGTGATATTTAAATCTTCGTGATGCTGGACAAGATTATTAGCGATCTTACCAATAGAGCTTTGTAAAAAGAACCTGACCGATAACCTGGCCGCATTAGGTGACAGTGCCAAAATATAAAACTTGTTTTGCGGCTCCAGCGGCAAGCCCCCTACAGCAACAGGTTCTCCCTTGCTAAGTTTGCTAAAAAGATCGTTCAGTGTGTTTTCTTCTACTACATTTTCCGAAAAATATGTACCAAACATCCCGGCAAAAATATTATCCGCAACTTCGGCCCAATACACAAAGGTTGTATCGCCGAACACCATATGATTTTGATCATTAGCCAGCAAATAGTTAAGTGCCGCTCCATATGCAAAAGCAGCGTATTCACTTACCGGGGCATTCAGTCCCTGCTCGTGCCCATATGATTCATAGGCCGGTGCATTAAAGGCAACCAGCGAAGTCCCTGCCGGTTGGCCGCCTCTTACGCCTTTGATCGCCGGATGCAGCACCGCAACAGGAGCAGTTTTGCCGGTTACCAAACACTGTTCTTGCTTGCCACCAGCTTTACTGGCATAATAGCTGTTCCACATAGCTTTGATTTCAGGATCATCCTGAGCGTACGGCATTGTTCCGTTTAAAACAAACACCAGGTTAGCCGCTGTTAAAATATCCTCATAGCTTTTGATACATTCATTGTCAGCGGCTTTATCAACATTCCAGTTAAGGAAATACTTTTTAATGGCCGTGGCAAACTCACCCTGAGCATTTTCCAGTAGTTCTAAATGCCGCTTCTTGGCTGCCTCAAAACATTTTTTTGCCCGCACCGGGTCGTTTTTGGCATCTACACCAAAAAAATAACTGGCATTATCCCACAAAAACTGCGGCGCTACGCCGGAACTTCTTTTAAGGCCTTCCGGCACAACCAGTTCCTGCGGTATTTCCTTTGTCTTTTTGCCAACTGTTTTTGTTTCCTTTAAAGGCAGCACGCCCAGCAAGGCACCTTCTGCATCAATGTTCAGCGCATAAGCTATTTTAGCTGTTATCCAACCCGGCTGGGCGATTTTCCCCTGGGTCACTAAGGCTTCATAATGATCAACCAATGCTTGTAAAATCATTTATGCACCTCACTCTGCGTCAAGTCCAAAACGCCATTTTTCAAAACAGCCCTAAAAAACATGGGTTTAATATCATTCAAATCGCTGTAATCCATATCATACAGCATATACCCCAGGTCCTTCTCTACATTCGCATAAGCCGTTGGTACGGTTTCAAATTCGTATAATCTAAACTTTGCCGGAAACTCACGGCAACCCAAGTACGGATTATGATAGCATTGGCCTTTTTTAAGGCGGCGTTTGATGATGTCCTGAAATTTTCCCGCATTATCACTGCTATTGGCATTTTCGTTCAAATCAAAATGGGCCTCGATCACATAGTGGGGCTTGCGTAAAACAACAGCAGCTCGCTGCTGGATATCATCTTTGGTATTGATGAACAGTTCGGCTTTGCCGCCATTCATCACTGTCCTGGCTTTACTGCCGCTTGCTTTGGACTTGACCTCGTTACGTCTGATATTGGTAAATTCTATCGGACTCAAAACGTAGATCTTATCTATCTTCCATGAAAGTCCTGGATGCCAGAAAATACTTTCCAATATGCCGCGGGCAGCGGAGGGTGTAATCAGATCATAGGTCACACGCTCAACTTTCATTTCAGCCCTTGTAAACAAACCATACTCTCCCCAAACTTCTACTTTCACCGACATTTTATCACCTTCATTTCAATTATATTTTTAACAAAAAATGCTTTGCCCTTCCTCCATATTTAAAAGTAAGCCTTTATCAGCATCATATATTTCCCGATCCAGCAAAATGCAAATATTGGTATCCACACATTCCAGTTTCCCTAAAGCCAGCATCTTTTGATATTGATATTCATATACCTGCACCGCATACTGCGCCATTTGACGCAGCAACTCTCTGGTGCGAATGCCATCGCGCAGCAACGCTGCTATATTTTCGCTAGCTGCATCAAGCGGAATGAAAACTGTGCGTGTATCTTCTTTGATCAGCACAAACTTTTCAGCTATCTCTCGAAACGGGAACTGTCCGGAATTGCTTTTATCCAGTATTGCTTCCGCATCTAAATTGTGCCCCTTAAAAAAATGCAGCCGGTCAAAATAATCTTTGATAGCCGATACCGAAGCCACGTCCTGATGATCCTTAAGTATCGCTTTGGTGATCTCCACTTGCTGTCGCACAAAAGCAGGTATCTTGCCATAAGCGGGCTCTGTTAGGCTGTAAATAAAAACCTTACTGTTTTCCAGTGTATTTTTACCTTCCCGATTACATCGGCCTGCCGCCTGAATAATACTATCCAAACCCGCCAGTTCGCGATACACCACCGGAAAATCCACATCCACCCCTGCTTCGATCAGGCTTGTTGTAACAACTTTACACGTCTTGCCGTTCAACAAACAGCTGCGTATTTTTTTCAGAACCTCACGCCTGTGTACCGGGCACATAAACGTAGATAAATGGAACACGCTTACGCCTGCTTCTCCCTTTAACTGATCGAAAATAATTTGTGCCTCTTTTTTGGAATTAGTAATGCAGAGAACCTGGTCATGTTGATTGAGTTTAGCGGCCAACGCCACTTCATCCGGCAAAGTAAGCTCTTTAAACTCCACCCGTTTAAAAAAATCATATAAATCCTGGACATCAAAACAGATTTCTTTGATCACCAGCTGCTTCGGGAAGATTTTATTAAGGCTGGGCTGAGTAGCAGTACATAAGACAGCAGTCACTTTATAATATTGCACCAGCTCCGCAATCGCCCGCACACACGGTAGCAAATAATCATTAGGCAGCATCTGCGCTTCATCAAACACCACCACACTGTTAGCGATATTATGCAGTTTGCGGCATTTGCTGGTTTTATTACCGTATAACGACTCAAAAAATTGTACGTTTGTCGTAACGATCACCGGCGCATCCCAATTTTCAGTAGCCAATTTATACTTCTGGTCAATAATATCTTCGTCATTACTGCCATCATAATCAACATTCATATGATGCTCAATAACATTATTCTTACCCAGGACGTTTCTAAAAGTATCCGCCGTCTGTTCGATGATAGATGTATAAGGAATAACATAGATGACCCGTTTCTGTCCATACTTTTTAGCATGCAGCAACGCAAAAGCCAAAGACGAAAGTGTTTTTCCACCACCTGTGGGCACGGTTAGTGAAAACAGTCCCGGTGCACTTTCTGCCTGCTGCTTACATTCCTGCAAAATCTGCTGCCTTTTGCTGTTGATGGGCGAGCCACCAGGTTTGAACCCGGCAAGATATTGCAGCAACAGGTCAGTCAGTTCAGGTATATCTGCAAACCTGCCGCGGTTTTCTGCTTTATCCGCAGCACAAAAGGCTTCTGTATCTAAAAAATCGGCGTCGACCAAACAGGAAAAAAGCATTCGTATAAAAAAAGCACCCGAATAAAATTGATCCTTAAACACATTCCGTACAGGCATCTCAGGCGGCTGCAAGTCCATTGTGACCTCGTTTACATAAGCCCGATAATCCAAGGCATCTTGCAGTTCCTTCTTTAACCTGCCATTTAATGTACCATCGCCAGCCACAGCTATTTGCGTTCCCAAATTGGGCAAACCTCCGTGATGCCCGGCTATGCAAAAAGCCAACGGCAGAGAAATGCCTTGATATTTATTTCTGACTTCAATAGCACCGGCAGTAGAATGATCTACCTTGCTGCCATTTTCATTGATCCTTTTGAGAAAACCGTCAGAATACTTGCCTATATCATGATATAAACCAGCAATTTCGCCCCACTTCCCTGCTTGGAATACCGCAGCAAAGCATTCGCATATTGCTGAGGTCCCTTGCAAATGCCCCAGCAGCGGTTGTTCCCGGCCCGCTTCATCTCTATGCGCAATATATTTCATATTTTCAGCCTCCGCATAAAACATTCTTAATATTTAGTAATTTCGACATTGCCTGTTTATCTCCTGCTCTCTATTACGTTCAATGAATATTATGGCTTTAAACAACAAAAACTGACGCCGTCAGGCGCCAGTTTTTAAAATCATATTCCAGTTTATTATTCTATCTATCCTATTCCCTACCGTAGGCTCCGTCCCAGACGATACGGCGATAATTGGCTTTGTCGGTGTCGCCTTCCGTATTGAAGCACAGCACCACCGAGTTTTCGTCCAGCTGCAAGACCTGTTTCAAATCACTTAAGCGCTCGTCGCGCAGGGCTTCGGCCACCAGTCCTACGGTAGCGGCGCCGCTTTCCCCGGCGACGACCTTCATATCACCGGCCAGCGGATTGCCTAAAATACGCATGCCCTGCGCTGCCGTATGATCGGGACAGCTGACGAAACCGTCGCTGCAAGAGCCAAGTATTTCCCAAGCAATACTGTTGGGTTCGCCGCAGGCCAAGCCTGCCATGATCGTATCCAGCTTACCGGCCACGTTATGCAGCTGGCCGTCATCAGCGGCCGCCGTTCTGTACAAACAATCGGCCTTCTCCGGCTCTACGATAACTGTCAGCGGGCAGCTGTCACCGTAAACGCTGGCAAAAAAGCCCTGCACCGCTCCGGCAAGAGAACCCACCCCAGCCTGCAAAAAGATATGGGTAGGCTTGACCTGCAGCTGCTCATAAGCTTCCAGCGCCATCGTCATATAGCCTTGCATGATCCACAGTGGTATTTCCGTATAACCTTCCCAAGCAGTATCCTGCACAATGACCCAGCCGTTTTGCT
This sequence comes from uncultured Phascolarctobacterium sp., assembly GCA_900544795.1. Taxonomy (GTDB): domain Bacteria; phylum Bacillota; class Negativicutes; order Acidaminococcales; family Acidaminococcaceae; genus Phascolarctobacterium. The sequence continues at coordinate 8,765 of UQWM01000007.1, forward strand.
GCGCCAGCTCGCTGGTATAGCGCACTGTATCGTCGTAATTCATCTCGGTCAGTTCGGCCCTGGCACCTTCGGCGCGGATATTTTCCAGCCGTTCTGCCGCCGAGCCCTGCGGCATATAGACCACGGCCTGCTGACGCAAACGGTTCGCCGTCCAGGCCACACCACGGCCATGGTTGCCGTCGGTAGTAGTAATAAAGGTTTTCGCACCCAAACGGCTGCGCACATCGTCAGAGATCAGCCGCACATAGGGCAAAGCGTCGATATCCTCACCCAGCTGCTGCGCAATATAACTACCGATAGCAAAGCTGCCGCCCAGTACCTTGAAGGCGTTCAGACCGAAACGGTAGGCTTCGTCTTTAACAAACAGGTTTTTGATGCCCAGATCTCGCGCCAGCTGTGACAATTCCGTTAAAGGCGTGGGCCGGTATTCTTTAAAGCTGCTGTGAAAACGCTGCACTTTACGCGCCTGCTGCTCGCTAAACTCTGCCAGCCGGGCCGGTTTTTCCTGACTGCGCTCGCGCAGCACCCACTTAAACTTTGCTTGTTCCATATTTTCCTCCTTGTCAGTGTACACTGGCAAATATTTTTTATTCGGCAGCCGCCGTTATAAAAAATGCCGCGACGGCAAACCATCGCGACATCATCGTCCTGCAAACTATCAAATTATCAGCACTGCGTCCACAGGCAGTGTTTTAAAACATTATGTCGCCGGGTTCGTAATCAACGGTAGTCTTAACAAAGGCCAATTCGTTGCAGTACGGATACTGCGGACAATAGACACATTCCTTCCAGACTTTTTGCGGCAGCTTTTCCTTAGCCGTTTCGATATAATCGCATTTAGCGAAAAATCCTGGCTGATAAGTGAGGGTAAAGAACATTTTTACGCCGCGCTCAAGGCCGTCGGCTTCCAGCAGTTCTACCATTTTGCGGCCAATGCCCTGGGTCTTGCGTTCCGGGTCGACTGCCAGCGAACGGATCTCGGCCAGACGGTCCCAAACAAAGTGCAGTGCGCCGCAGCCAACCACATGATTGTTCTCAACGGCCACCACATAATCGCGCAGGTTTTCATAAATGGAATTACGCGAACGGGGCAGCATCAAGCCTTCTGTGGCATAATCATTGAGCAGTTTGTGCAGCTTCTCTACATCGTCAAAAGTAGCGGAGCGATAAATAATCATGGGCGCACTCCTTTCGTCTTATTTTCTCAATATTACCATTATTAGCAGTGAAACACAATATTTTTTTACAGACGTTCCTTCAGCAGGTCGGCAGCGGCAGCCAAAGCTACCAGCATCGCCGCCGGACGGGGCGGACAGCCGGGAACAGCTATATCTACCGGCAGAACTTTATCCAGCGCGCCCACTACCGCATAGGTAGCTCCGTAGGTTTCTCCACCGGCAGCACAGGCGCCGCAGGCCATCACCAGTTTAGGACCTTCCATAGCCTCGTAAGTCATGCGCACCGCCTGCTCCAAATTACGGGTCACTACGCCCGTCACCATCACCATATCGGCATGGCGGGGTGAAGCCACAAAGGCAATGCCAAAACGGTGCAGGTCGTACAACGGATTGCTTAAAGCGGCCATTTCAAAATCACAGGCGTTGCAGCTGCCGGCATCCAAGTGGCGTACATGCAGCGAGCGACCCAGCTTGGCGTGTATCTCACGCATTACGACGGTCTGAGCCTCGGTCAATATCTCTGGCAAAGCGTCTTCGCTGGTATGTGCTAACGCACCCTCAGTACAGGCCTCCACGCACTTACCGCAAAACAAACAGCGCTTGTAGTCGATGCATGGCTTGCCATTTTGCAGCTGCATAGCGCCTACCGGGCACACCTGGGCGCACCTGCCGCAGGCAGCGCAGCTTTGATTACAGGCCAGCTGTCCCCGCAGACGCACTGCGCCGCTGGTAGTTACGTCTTCTGTCGTTATCCTATTGGCAAAAATGCCCTCTAATAATTTCAGCATCGTCGTTCCTCCCTAGCGGTCCAAGCAGGCATAGCACAGCTCAAAGCTTTTATTGATCAGCGGAAAATCGGGAATAATGTCGCCCTGCACCGCAATGGTCAGGGCAGGCCAGTTGGGATACGAAGCCGAGCGGACGAATAATCTTTCGATACAACCAGCCTCGTCCAGCATCAGCCAGTGCAAATCGCTGCCCCGAGCCGATTCGCTTATGCCCCAGCTACCGGTCAGCGTCGTATAAGTAAGATCCACAGCAGCCAGCGGCGAAGTATCCTTCGCCAGCAGCTCCAAAGTCTTTCTAATAAGCTTCATTGATTCGGCCACTTCGCCCATGCGTACCTGCAAACGGGCGTACACGTCGCCGTCAGTCTTTGTTACCACGTTAAAGGGCAGCTCGCCATATAAGCCATAGGGCAGGTCTTTGCGACAGTCACAGGCCACGTCAGAGGCTCTGGCGCCTACACCGACAAGAGCCAGGTCCACAGCTGTGCTTTTACGGATGATTCCTGTAGTTTTAGCACGGTTCAAAAAACCGCCCTGTTCGGCGATTATATGCTCGATGTCATTATATTCGCTTTCGACTTTGGCTAAAGTCTCAGTTATCGTAGCGCAAAGCTCCGGAGTCAGGTCGTATTTTACGCCGCCTGGGATCACCAGCCCACGCAGGAAACGGTTGCCGCTGATCGCTTCGTTGCAGCGCATCAATACTTCTTTTAACCGGCTGCCCATACTGATGATGGGCGAAAAGCCCACACCAGCACACATATTGCCCGTATCGCCCACATGGTTGTATAAACGTTCCATTTCAGCAGCTACGGTGCGAATGAGCCAGGCCCGACGAGGCACAGGCTTATCCGCGAGCTTTTCCAACGCCTGGCAGTAGGACAGGGTATTAGCCACCGAACAGGCGCCGCAGATGCGTTCTACCAGAAGCAGTGCTTCTGCGGGCGTTTTTCCCTCCACAGCCTTTTCGATACCACGATGGGTAAAAAACAGCTTGGCGTCCAACTGCAAAATGGCTTCGCCTGCCTGGCTGAACCGAAAATGACCCGGTTCGATGATGCCCGCATGGATAGGCCCTACCGGCACTTCAAACAGTCCTTCGCCGTGGGATACCGCCATTTCACAGGCACGCTCACCATGCACATCGGCATCGACGGCCACGTTTTTACGCAGCGGGTAGAAGCCTTCGGGATAAGTTTCGTGCAGCACCAACGGCCGCAGGTCAGGGTGCCCTTCCGGCACAAAGCCAAACATATCGTGCAGCTCGCGCTCGTACCAGGCCGCCGCAGGCAGCACCGGCGTCAACGCCGCATAATGCAGGTCGCTGCCAGCGTCAAATTCCGCTTTCAGCACGTCGATATCGTGCTTTTCTTTATTTTCAAACAGGCAGTAAATAGCATAACCACCGCCCAACCTGGTTTCATCGGCACCAAACATGGCCGTCAGCGGATGCCTGCCCCCGTGGGAGTAAATATTGGCCGCTCCCCGCAGCCCTTCAGGTTTGACCTTCATCAAAATTGACCGCCTCCCACTATCCGTACCGCCTGCGCCAGCAGGTCTTCAAGGTACGGTATTTGACTGATGCCTGCGCCGATAACGATACTGCCCAGCAATAGCACCGCCATAATAGGCGTGTCCACGCAGTCCAGCAGGTCGCCCACCGGCTTGCGTTTAGCCTTGTCGCACAGCATCCGCATGGCATGGTACAAAATACCGATCAGGATGCCTGCCAGCAGCACGATGATAATGCAGCCCAGCAGATAATGCCCGCTTAAAAACAGGCTGTATAGAATGTAAAATTTACTAAAAAACAAACCCAGCGGCGGCATACCTAAAATACCGATGATGCCCAGCAGCCAGAAAGTGGCCGTATGCGGTACATCGCCGATCATGCCGTGGATACGCATCATATTTTTCGTCTGGTATTCCTGCACGATGGTGCCGGCGATATAAAACAGCACAAACTTGATCAGCGCGTGGTTGAACATATGCACCAGCGTCGCACCAATGGATATCTGGCTGAACACGCCGATACCGGCGATCATAAGGCCGATGTTCTCCATCGAAGAATAGGCCAGCATCCGCTTGACGTCGCGCTGCACCACTACAAAGGGCACAGCTATGGCTATCGTCAAGGCAGCAAAGCTCAGGCACAGGGTACTGATAAAATCAACCCCCACTGTGGGCATCACCACGATGATATTGCGCAGCAGCACATAAATGGCGCAGGTACACAGTGCCCCCGAAAGCAGGCCGCTGGTCAGCGACGGTGCTTCCGCATAAGCGTCGGGCAGCCAGGTGTGCATAGGCGCCATACCGATCTTGGTGCCGTAACCGATAAAGATGAACAAAAAGGCCAGCTTAGTTAAGGATGGATTGAGCATGGCAGCGTGCTCGGTCAGCCACAGCCAGCTCAATGCCTTTTCTGCGCCTAAAGCCGAGATCTGCGCGTAGTATAGGATCATGGTGCCCAAAAGGGCCAGACAAATACCGACAGTACAAACCATAACATATTTCCAAGTGGCTTCCAAAGCGCCCCGGTTAAACTTAAATGCTACTAAAAAAGCCGAAACCAGCGTCGTCGCTTCGATAGCGACCCACATCAGGCCTAAGTTTTTAACAACCAAAACTAAAAACATCGTCCAGGCAAACATCTGGAACAAGGCATAATAACGCCCCAGCCGCTCAGGTGAACGGCTCAGATACTCGCGGTTGCGTTCGTGCAGTAAATAGGATTTGGAAGCCCACGCTGCCGCCACATATAAAGTAGTAACGATCAGTAAAACCCAAAAGCTGAGGGCGTCCAAATAAACATATTCGCTGTTAAAGGGCTGCCCCGGTGTAAAACGCTGCGCCAACAGCACCACTACACCGCCTGCGGCCGTCGCCGTCAAACGGTTCAGCCAGTGCAGCACGTTGCCGCTGCCCAAAACGCCGCTTACAGTCAAAACCGCAAACACCGGCGGCAGGGCGAAAAGGATATAGATCAGTTCCAGCATCCCGTCACCCCTTCAGCTTTCTCAGCACGTTGGTGTCCGTCGTCATAAACGATAAACGCAAACGGCTGGTCAGGATAACGAGTACCATCACAGCTATCAGCACGTCCAAAAAAATGCCCATTTCGATTACCAGCGGCAAACCTTCGGTCATGGCCATACCCAAAAGATAGATACCGTTTTCCATAGTTATCAGCCCCACCATCTGCATAATGGCACGGCTGCGCATCACGATCAGGGTCAGTCCCGTCAATATCATGACGATAGACATGGCTAAAATATCGCGACCCACTACGCCCGGCAGCATTTTATCAACGATCAGATAGCTAAGCACCAGAAAAAACGCCGTAGCGGCAGTAGAATAATTGACATTGATATCCGAAACTATTTCGCGTTCGTTGGTCAGCTTGTCTACCAGCCGCAGCATGGCATAAGGGATAATAATGACTTTGACAACGATAGTCAGCAGCCCCGGCGCGTAAATATGCATGCCTTCACCGTGGGCGATGCCTGTAATAAAGCAGGCCAGCGCAATGATAGCCGACTGGACGCCGAGGCAGATGATGGCCCGGCGCAAGTCCATGATCCTGGTCTGCAAAAAGATAACAAACAATAAGACGATCACTAAAAAATTCATCATACCCCTCCTTACTGCGCCACAACAGCCAGCAGCAACAAAATGCCAGCCGCAGCCAGATACACGCGTACTTTGAACAAACGTATTTTATTATTCAGCGTTTCTACCACGCTCACAGCCGCAGCAGCCAGCAGCACCTTCAGCACTAACGGCCAGGCCAGCGGCAGGTACAGCAGCGCAAACAACACTAAAAACACCAGCATTTTCAGCATACTGGCCCAATGGATAACAGCAAGCAGGCGACCGGAATACTCCAGCAGCATACATTCGTGGATCATCGTCAGCTCCAGATGTGTATCCGGGTTATCTACCGGGATACGCCCGTTTTCGGCCAGCAGCAGGCAAAAAAAGGCGATACAGGTCAGCACGCTGGCTACGCTCAAATACACCGTATGATAATCAAGCGCCATCCCTGCCAAAGTAGTACTGCCGCTGCGTAAAGCGTTCACCAGCACTGCCAAAAGCACCACCGGCTCCACCAACACCGAAATATAGATCTCGCGGGATCCGCCCATACCGCCAAAAGCGGTAGCAGTATCCAGCGACGACAATGCCATAAAAAAGCGTCCCAGCGCCAAAACTCCGATAAACACAAACACGTCGCCGAAGCTAAGCTCAGCACCGAAGAAGTTGGGCAGCATCGACGCCGCAACCACTACGCTGGCAAAATAAACCAGAGGCGCGATAATAAAGATCAGGCTCGTATAGGGCGTCAGCACCGTCGGCTTCTGCCACCATTTATACAGGTCAAAGTATTCTTGAAAAATACTGGAGCCAATACGGTTTTGCAGCAGCGCTTTGATTTTTTTAATGATGCCAGCTACCAAAGGGGCGCATAGCAAAAGCAGCGCCGCCTGTGCCAGCAGCCAGCCCAGGTCGTAAATAAACATTGCCATCACATCGCCCCCCAAATCAATACCAGCAGCATGGCTATCATCACATAGCTAACGTATAAACGCACACTGCCCTGCTGAATGCGGCGCAGGAAAGAAGCCGACCAAACCATATAATGCTGGACGGGAACATATAATTTTTCCGTAAACTGGTCAGGTATCGTCAGCTTGTACTCAACCTGACGGCCAAAATAGGAATGATCTTTTTTCAAATAAGTAGCGGTGCGCTGCGGTTTAAGCAAAAAGTCGAAAGCACGGCGCAAAGGTTTGGAAAAGCCTGTCGCCGAATACTGCTGCCGCGCCGTAGGATAAGTACCACAGTTCCAGGTAACATCACGGCGTACAAAAACCTTACCGCCACAGACAGCCAAAGCTACCAGCAGCAGTACTACTGCAAACACGGCCACTAGCAGCAGCGGTGCATAAGCGGCATAACTGCCACTGCCGAACCACCACAGCTTCTGCACGTCGGAAAAGCTACGCCACAAAGCCTGCTGGCTTTGCACTGCCGGCTGCAACAGTGCCACTACCGGCCCGGGCACAACGCCCAGCACCACAACCAGCACCGCAGCCAGGCCCATGCCTAAACGCATCGACCAATCGGCCTCATGTGCGTACTCAACCACTTTGCTGCGGGCGCGCCCTAAAAATACCACGCCATACAGGCGTACAAAGCATCCCACCGCCAAAGCGCTGGCCAGTCCAACCAAAACTAAAGCCACAGCCCCTAAAAGACGCAGTCCCTGCGCCTCACTGCTGTTGACCAAGGTCAGAAAGCTTTGCAGCATCAGCCACTCACCCACAAAACCGCCAGTCAGCGGCAAAGCGGCCAGCCCCATCGAACCGATGAGGGTAAAGCCCGCCGTCCACGGCATCAGCTTCGCCAAACCGCCCATTTTTTCTATATCCTTGCTGCCTGTAGCGTGCAGTACCGAACCTGCCGACATAAAGAGCAGCGATTTCATTACCGAATGATTTAAAGAATGCACCACCGCCGCTAAAAAACCAATCAGCGCATAGTCGTGCCTCGGAGTCGTCAGAAGCACCATGCCGCAACCTATCGCCCCGAAAATAAGGCCCATATTCTCTACCGAAGAATATGCCAGTACCCGCTTCATATCCTTTTCCATCTGGGCATACAACGCACCCAAAACAGCCGACAGCAAACCTACCACCAGCACCAGCGCGCCCCACCAGAACTCCACAGTACCAAGGAACTGGAAGACGAAGCGGCCAAAGCCATAAACAGCTATCTTCAGCATCACACCGCTCATTAAAGCCGAAACATGGCTGGGCGCCGCCGGATGGGCATTAGGCAGCCACACATGCAGCGGCAGCAAGCCTGATTTTAAAGCAAAGCCCGCAAAGGCCGTCAAAAAAGCCGCATTACGCATAGTATCGCTCAGCTGCGCTTTACTCATAGAAGCGAAATCTAAAGCACCGGTCTGACTGCCAACCAGCAAAAAGGCGATCATGATCGCCGCAGTACCGATATGGGTCATAACCAAATACTGGTAAGCCGCATTGTGAGTCGCTTTCTTTTCTGCCTCGTGGTTCACCAGCAAAAAGCTTACCACAGCCATCAATTCCCAGGCCAGCAAAAAACTGAACACATCGGCGGCGATCAATACCAGCACCATCGTCAGCAAAAAGCCATTCCACAGGCTACCCAGAAGACGCAGCCGCTTACCCAGGTACCCCTTAGCATAGCCCCAGGCATAAATACTGGTCAAGGTTCCCGCCAACCCTATTATCAATAAAAACACCGCGCTCCAGCGGTCGGCATTATAGGTAAAAAAGCCCACGCTGCCGCTCAGCGCTACTACGCTGCCATGCAGCAAATAGACCAACGCCTGCTGCAGCAAAACACCACTGCCCACTATGGCAGCCAGCGTAGCGCAATAATGAGCCGCCAGCTCCAGCTTTTTAGGCAGCAGTATCGAACCTATACCAACACTATAAGCCGCGAGTGCTATATATAATAATTCCATCCCCATCTACCTCTCATTCAACGCTTAAAAAACTTATAAAAAAACGTATATATTATACCATATTTACCATAATTTAGCACTGCTAAATTATACTGTGCCCTTGTAAAATCTGCGTTAATCTAACAAAATCCCATCCGCAATCGTGGATAGGATTTTGTTGGTTTTATAAAATTTTTTGAATACGGCTGTAAACTCGCAAAGCATTGCCATAGAAAAAGGCTTCATGCTGCTCTTCCGGTATCAGCTGCCGCATGATCGCGATATAATCAGGAATATTGATCAAGGGCCAGTCACTACCGTACATCAGCTTGTCCCAACGGTTCATGTAACGCAACCACATACCCAGGTAATCAAAATAGCCCCGGTTCTGCCTGTAAAAATGCGGACCCGGTATCCCTTCCAAAAGCCCCGAAAGGTCGATCGCCACATTATCATTCTTCGTCGCCACTTCCGTCGCGTCCAAAAGCCATGGATTACCGCAGTGGCAGATAACAAACTGCACCTCGGGGAAATCGGCAGCCACTTCGTCCACCGTCAGTGGATGCCCGTAGCGCAGCTTGGCCGCAGGTGTTGCCGTATCGCCCGTATGTACCGCCACCGGCACATTATACTGCTTAGCCAACTCAAACAGCGGGTAATGCCTCTCATCGTAAATGTAAACCGGCCGGTAACCCGGATAGAACTTGATGCCCAGACAATGAGGGTCGCTCATATAATATTCAAATTCCTGCGCCGTTTTTTCGGCGTTAGCTAAAGTAATGTCTTCGCTTTTAACGCCCAAACAATAACCCATGTTGGCAGGCTGGTTATAATGCTCACAGTCAAAGGGACCGCTCAGGTTTATCAGCCGGGGCGTACTGCCGCCAAAACGGACGGGAGCGTCCTCCGAATTACCCATGGCTACGGCAAAAACGATGCCGTTCTCCTCACAGATGCGCTGCCAGCAGGCAGCAGTATTCTGGTGGCCGGCGTTAGCCGCCACTTCGTAAAACTTATCTATATCGTAATAATGCATATGCGCGTCGATGATCTTCATAGCTTGCACCTTCTTTCGTACACTTCCATTATACACCTTAAACCCGGACAGGCGTAGTAAAATAATATTTTATTTACTTACGAAAAAGGGTGGGAGTGGGCTTTTTGGGGTTTTGCGTTTTTATTTTGGTTTGTATTATATATGTTTATTTTTCGTTTTTTATTGTTCATTTCTTTTGGCGGCAAAAGAAACGAACCAAAGAAAAGCCGGCACGTCGCAGATTTTTATTTTGCTTCGCTCAACGACGGCTCCGCGAAACTTGCCTGCTGCGCAGGCTTCGGACAGGTCACTGCGCTTTCGCCTTATTCGCATCGCACATAACAAAATCGTGCTCAATGTGCCCTAGCGACCCATGTTCTACTGCTTACGCCAGTTATAAGTAGCCCCAGGTTTCCCTAGGTATCGTATAATACTTTGCTGAATAAAATGCAGCAACGAAACAGAGTTAACAAATTAGCTGCTCACCAACTACAGCAAGGCAACGTACTACTCACAGGAAAAAGCGCACATTGTGATCTATTCCGTTGTATGCGACGAGAGCTGTAAGCGCTGAAGGGTATGTTTGAGGTATCGGCAAGGCAGCTGGGGGCGCAGCCAACAGCTGCTAATTTAATTTTCCACTTGATGCCGAGTTGCCCGAGAAGCCGGACAGCGAACAAAGCTAAACAGGAATCGTCACCGTGCGCAAGCTTCTTTGCGCAGCTTTCTTCCCGAAGAAAGCTGTATAATACAGCCTTTTCTAAAAAAAGCTTAATAAGAACAACATAAAAGTAAATACTGCACTGCCAAAAGAAATGAACAACAACAAACTTAAATTCAAAAGAAAACAAAAGCAACCGACCCTTACACCAGCAAGGATCGGTTGCCCGTAAAATGAAGATTTACTTTTAGTCTCTCAATTTAGCCTGATATTCAGCGCCTACCTTATCGACCACATTTTTGATGACGGCGTCGATCTCGGTATCGGTGAGGGTGCGGTCACCGGCCTGGAAGGTAAGGTTGAAGGCCATAGATTTGCAGCCTGCGGCGACCTGTTTGCCTGTATAAACGTCAAACACTTTAACGTCTGTCAGCAGTTCTCCCGCATTGGTGCGAATGACCCCTTCCAATTCGCTCATGCTTACTTCCAGCGGCACAACCACGGCGATGTCTCGCGAGGTGCCGGGGAATTTGGGCAGATGTTTGTATTTAGGAACTTTTACAGCGTCAGCTACCAAAGGCTCGATAGCCAACTCTAAAACATAGGTATCGCTGCTAAGCTCAAAATTGGCTGCAACAGTGGGATGCACTTCGCCAAAATAGCCGATCAGCTGGCCCTGATACTGGATAGCGCAACTTTTACCCGGATGCAGGTACGGCTGAGTCGCCAGCACCAACTGATAATCAGTGACCTGCAAATCAGCCAGCAAGCCTTCCACGACGCCCTTCATATCATAGAAGTCGACGTTCTCTTTGGCTTCCGTCCAGTTCAGCGGATTGCGTTTGCCGCTCATAGCAGCACAAAGTACGCGTTTTTCGACAGGGAAGTCGGTAAGCGGCAAGGCTTTCGGCAGATAAGTACGACCTACCTCAAAAATCTTGACGCTGTCTATTTGATGGGCCAGATTGTAGGAAACGGTATTTAAAATGCTGGGTACCATGGTAGTGCGCATCACTTTGAACTCGTCGCTGATGGGATTCATCACTTCGATACCGATGCGGCGGCTATCATCAGCCGACAGCTCCAGCTTATCGAAAGAGTTGGGGTGGATAAAGCTGTAGGTCATAACCTCGCTCAGGCCGATGGAAGCCAGATAGTCTTCCACCCAGTCGCGCACGTCTTCGATAACGTCCTGACGGCCCTGTACCAGCGGCAGCGACGGCATATGTGATTCGATCTTATCATAAGAGTGCATACGGGCGATCTCTTCGCTGATGTCAGCGTCGCAGGTCACGTCGTAACGCCAGCTGGGAGCGGTGACTACAAGGCACTCGCCCTCCTGCTTAACGCCGAATTGCAGCTTTTGCAGGATGTCGATCATTTCCACAGTGGCGATCTCGACGCCGATGCGGGTATTGATGGCGGCAGGATCAACTTTAACTACCGCAGGCTTTACTTCGATCGGATAGGCTTCCACGATGCCGCTGACAGTTTCACAGGCTCCCATTTGTTCCAGCAGGTGTGCGGCACGGTTGAGGGCGTTGTGGGTGAGCACCGTATCAACGCCACGCTCAAAACGACCGGAAGCCTCGCTGCGCAAGCCCAAAGCTTTAGAGGTTCGACGGATAGACGGGCCGTTGAAGGTGGCCGCTTCCAGCATAACATTAACGGTAGCGTCAGTCACTTCCGTCTCCAAGCCACCCATAACACCGCCCAGGCCCACTGCGTGATCGGGGTCGGCAATCGTTATCATGCTGGGATCAAGGGTGCGTTCCTGGCTGTCTAAGGTAACCAGCTTTTCGCCTGCCTTGGCACGGCGCACGATCAGGGTGTGGCCGCCAACTTTATCATAGTCGTAGGCGTGCATGGGCTGGCCTAATTCCAGCATCACATAGTTAGTCACGTCAACTACGTTGCTGATAGGGCGCATACCGCAGGCACGCAGATGCTTCTGCATCCAGTCGGGTGATTGGCCGATCTTGATATTTTTAAGTACACGGACAGCAAAACGGCTGCACAGGTCAGCTGCCTGCACGTCGATGCTGGCCATGTCAGCAGCATTGCCGCCGGCGTCTTCTGCTACGCTCATATCGGGCAGCTTAAGCTGGGTACCCAGTACAGCGGCAGCCTCACGGGCCAAACCCAAAATATTGGTACAGTCGCCACGATTAGCAGTCAGGTCGATGTCCAGTACCACGTCGTCCAGTCCTAAAATTTGTTTGATATCCACGCCCACAGGGGTAGCCTGCGGTAGGATGAAAATTCCGCTACGCTGTTCGGGCAGCAGCAGCTTGGCATCGATGCCCAGTTCTTCGGCACTGCATAGCATACCGAAGGAATCAAGACCGCGCATTTTAGCTTTTTTCAGCTTCATGCCACTGGGCAGCTGCGAGCCTACTACGGCTACAGGAACGATATCGTTTTGGCTGACGTTTTGCGCGCCGGTCAAAATTTGTACAATCTCGCCGCTGCCGTAATCCATCTGGCAGATCCACAAATGATCAGAATTGGGGTGACGCTCGATTTGGGTAACTTTGCCGGTGACAACGCCCTCCAGGCCTGCCCCCAAATAATTAACGCTTTCTACTTCCAAACCTACACGGGTCAGTTTTTCAGCCAACTCTTCAGGAGTGACATTAATATCAACATATTGTTTTAACCAGTTAATAGATGCTAACATAAGCTTCCTCCTTATTTGAACTGGCGGATGAACCGCAGGTCATTTTCAAAGAATAAACGCAGGTCGTCGATACCATATTTCAGCATGGCGATACGCTCGACGCCCATACCAAAGGCATAGCCGTTGATCTTATCCGGGTCGTAGCCGCTCATACGCAGCACGTTGGGATGCACCATACCAGAGCCTAATATCTCGAGCCAGCCGGAATTTTTGCAGACCCGGCAGCCCTTGCCGCCGCAGATGACACAGGAAATGTCTACCTCAGCACTGGGTTCGGTGAAAGGGAAATAGCTGGGGCGCAAACGAATCTCGACGCTGCTGCCGAACAGCTCCTTACACAAGGTCTCCAGGGTGCCTTTTAAATCAGCCAGGCTGATGTTTTCGCCCAACACCAGGCCTTCGACCTGATGGAACATAGGCGAATGGGTAGCGTCATAATCGTTGCGGTACACAGTGCCCGGTGCTATCATACGGATCGGCGTGTTAGGCTCGCAGGCCTGCATGGCGCGGGCCTGTACCGGTGAAGTCTGGGTACGCAGCAAAAATTTTTCGGTAATATAAAAGGTATCCTGCATATCGCGGGCCGGATGGTCCTGCGGCAGGTTCAAAGCTTCAAAGTTGTAGTAATCGCTTTCGATCTCGGGGCCTTCCATAACGTCAAAACCCATGCGCATAAAGATTTTTTTGATCTCACGCATGGTCAGCGTTACCGGGTGCAGATGGCCGCAGCTGTGGGTGCGTCCGGGCAGGGTGATATCAACCTTTTCGTTAGCCAGCTTGCTTTTTAAGGCTGCGGTCTCTAAAACGCCGGTCGCAGCGTTGATGGCTTCTTCCAAAATGCTTTTTACTTCGTTGACGATCTGGCCTATTTTCGGCCGTTCTTCGGCCGGCACGGAACCCATGCCGCGCAGGATCTCGGTCATCGGGCCTTTTTTGCCCAGGTATTTGACGCGCAGATCTTTGAGGGCATCAAGGCTATCCACTGTTTTTAGTTCTACCAGCGCTTGTTCTTGAAGTGCCTGCAATTGTTCTTTCATGATCTTCCTCCTACAAAAAAATAAAACTTCCGCCCCCGGTAAGGGGCGAAAGTTATGCTTCCGCGGTACCACCCTAATTTGTACTCTTGTGTCTTAACGCGACTGACGTTGCGCCTACGCAGCCAAAGCCTTCAGCGCAAACACTCACGAGTGAACTTCCGCTTTAGTGTGTCGCAAGGCTTACAGCCGTGGCCTTGCTCTCTGTATCGCACTGTGGGCGTACTCTCTCGGTCATAGTGGTTGATAAAATGGGGCGTATTCAATTAACGATATTTATTTTATCACAACTTGCCATTGCCTGCAACCCGCTGACGCAGACATTCAAACAGCACCACTCCGGCTGCCACGGCAGCATTGAGCGATTCGGCGCGGCCTTCCATAGGTATAAAAACTTTTTTTGCGGCTGCGGCAAGCAAGCTATCCGAAACACCTGAGGCTTCGCTGCCGATAACGACGGCAACCCTGCCCTGCAAGTCGGTCTGATACAAATTGCCCGCCCCTTCCAGACAGGTAGCCAAAAGCTGGTAGCCGCTGCCCTCTGCCCAGATGATAAAGTCGTCTTCGCTGACGCCTTCAGCTACAGGGATATGCAGCAGCGAGCCCATGGTGGAGCGCACAGCTTTAGGGGCAAAAACATCAGTGCAGCCTGACAGCAGTACAACACCGCTAACGCCGGCAGCATCGGCAGTGCGAATCATGGTGCCCAAATTGCCCGGATCACCAATGCGGTCTAATACCAATATGGTTCCACCTAAAGCTGTTAGTTCGTCTAAGGAACTGGTTTGTTTAGTCACTACTGCCGTCAGCGCCTGCGGCGTTTCCGTATCGGCGATCTTTTTCATTACCTGTTCGCTGACGCTATACAAATCGGCCCCGGCTGCTGCGGCCTGCCCTACTATCGCCTGCATTCTTGCTTCATCAGGCGTTTTAGCAGCCGCCAGCACAAAAAGCTGCCGCACAGTACCGTAGCTGACAGCCTCTTCCACCGAGCGCAACCCTTCTACTAAAAAAGCGTTCTGTTCGGCACGGTTTTTTTTCTGTTTTAAGTCGGCGGCGTCTTTAACAACAGGGTTATTGACACTGGTCAGTTCTTTCATCAAACCACTTCCTCCAGTGCCTTGATATTGTTGTGCTCGCCAATGATGATCATTTCGTCACCAAGATTCAAAATGATTTTCGGGTCGGGATTGACCTGAGTTTTACCAGCGTGCTTGATAGCTACGACGTTGACGTTATAGCGATTGCGCAGGTTGGATTGGATCAGGTTTTTGCCGGCCAGGCTGGGCGGTACAGTAATACTCATCAGGCTGATGGTATCGGACAATTCGATATAATCGACGATACTGTTGGAAATAAGGTTATGGGCTACGCGCTGGCCCATATCACGCTCCGAAAAAACGATCTTATCAGCGCCGATCTTGCTGAGCATTTTGCCGTGGACTGCGTTGATAGCCTTGACCACGACTACCGGCACACCCATTTCCTTTAAAAGCAGCGTAGTCAGCATGTTGGCTTCCAAGTCGCCGATAGCCACTACCGCCACGTCAAAATTCTGCACGCCTAAAGAACGCAGGGTGCGCTCGTCGGCAGCGTCAGCCGTAACTACATGAGTCAGCTCGTGAGCCAGGTTTTGCACGTTATCCTCGTCGGTATCCACGCCCAGCACCTGGTAACCCAGTCCGTTCAAAGTCAGTGCTACGCTGGTGCCGAAGCGCCCCAGCCCAAACACAGCATATTGTTTTTCACGTTGTTTTTTCTTCATATCGTTACCGCCTTTAACCAATCATAATATTTTCTGAAGGATATCTTACTTTATCCTCTTTCTGATGCAGGAAGGATAAAACAAAGGTCAAAACGCCGATCCTGCCGGCGTACATAGTCAAAATAAGCACCAGCTTGCCCCAGTCGTTCCAGTCGGGTGTGATACCTATACCAAGCCCCACTGTGGCAAATGCCGAAACTACTTCAAATAAAACATAATCCGCACGGTGCAGTCCGCCATCACAGATAAGCAGAAGGAAATAAGCTCCCAGCATCCAAATCAGGCATAACGAGAAAACTATATACGCTTTATTGACAGTATCGGAAGCAACGCGACGGTTAAAAAGTACCGTATCGCGCCTGCCGTGCAGCAGTCCCCAGGTGGCGACCAGCAGCACCAGCACCGTGGTGGTTTTCATACCGCCGCCGGTAGATGTAGGCGAGGCGCCAATACCCATCAGCAAAATCATAAAAAACAAAGAGCTGGCCCGCATATCGGTTAGGTTGATGGTATCAAACCCTGCCGTGCGGCAGGTGACCGATTGAAAAGCAGCCGCCATCCATTTATCAAGTTCGTTGGGCATAGCGGCCAGCGTAGCCGGGTTTGTATATTCCAAGCCCAAAATCGCCAGCGTACCACCAAAGGTCAAAATAAAGCTGGCGGTCAGCACTATTTTACTGTGCAGAGTCAGCTTCTTCCATTTACGGTTACGGCGCAAATCATCCAGCACTGTAAAACCAAGACCACCGATAGTTATCAGCGCCATAATGCACAGGTTCAACGTCACATCATTATAATGACCGGTCAAACTGGCGTAATCGCCAAACAAGTCGAAGCCGGCGTTACAAAAGGCGGAAATAGCGTGCCAATAGCCCCATAAGATGCCTCTAAGCCCCATATCAAGGCCGTAATAAAAATGCCAGGCCAAGATCGTACCAAAAAAAAATTCTATACCCAGCGCATATTTAACAACGTTTAGCGCCAGCCGCACCACACCAGAAGGCTCGTTCAAGTTGAGCGATTCCTGGATAAAAAGCCGCTCACGTAGGTTGATGCGTTTGCCGATAGCGACACTAAGCAGTGTAGTCAAGGTCATGATGCCAAGTCCGCCTATCTGGATCAAAATGATCATCACCAGCTTGCCGAACCAGGAAAAATATGTTCCCGTATCGACTACTACCAGCCCGGTAACGCATGAAGTCGAGGTAGCCGTAAACAGTGCGTCGATAAAACGCAGGCTACTGCCGTCAGCGCTGGATATCGGTAGCATCAAAAGCAGCGAGCCGCAGAAAATAAGCATCGCAAAGGTAAAAGCTACAATCTGACTACCGGTCAGATTGCGGTTGAGCAGCTTTAACCACTTATGCAATAAATTGATCAAAAACAACAACTTTTTTCACCATCCCGGCCATCGTCGTAAATTTTTTATTAAAACGTTCTAAATCAAGTTTACCCTTAGAGCTTTATAATTGTCAATTTTACTTGCTTACTAAATCGCAGACTTAGCTATATTTTTCTGTAAATTATCATTCAAGCGCATTGCATATAGCTTTATTCAAATTTTCGCCACAAACAATTTTGTTGTTTTCGCCCCTGTTTCAGCTTGTTTTTTGACGAATTTTTGACGGCAACAAAAATAAGCCTACCAACCGCAAAATCATCTTATTGCGTGGCCGTATAACGTGAGCGGATCTGCCTTGATGCAGCCCAATGGCGTTGGGCGTAGCAAGCTCTACGATGCCAGTTAAACCGTCGATAGACAACCTTGCGCCTTCGCGCTCGGTCGTCCCGGTACGGCTCACCCAATCGTGTTCGCTTGCTGCCCTCTCTCGGATATCTCTAACCGATATTTTCACCGCTATCTCCAGCTCATCCCTTAGCATAGCTGGCATTTGCCCGAATTTGCTGATGATAGTTTGTAGTCCGCGGGCCTCTATCCTCATTTAGATTCGGCTGCAGGCTCTACCTTTTCGGCCGGTTTGGCCTTTTTGGGTTCAGGCTTTGCCTTTTTGGGCGCTGCCTCGACTTCCACAAATCCAGCTCTTTTATAAGCTGCGATTTGAGCCTCCTGCGTTAAAAACACAACCCTTGTGCCTCTTTTTAATTCCATGGTGATCCTCCTTATGCGCTGGTGTGCAAATAGATTGCGCCTTTTTTATTTTTGAGCACGAATGCATCGTAGTATACCAAGCCCTCAACCAGTGCTCCGGCGATACCAGGCGGGTCAATATGGATTTTGTATTCTGCTAGTTTAATCGGAGACGTGGTCGCTACTGCGTGAGTCAGCAAAAACTCTGCATTTTCGGGCATATAAGACGTCGGAACAGGGATAATCGCAACTCCGTCAATCGCACCGACTTGACCGTTAAACAAAGTGGTTTGCGCAAGGTCACTGGCTTTAATAAATGCGTCGTCCAATTTGATGCATTTGTAAAAATTCGGAGATACATATGCAATACGGTTAGGGATAGGGGCTTTAGCCTCGCGCAATGCGTTTTGTGCGTCCAAAAACGTCTCATAAGCATTATCCTTCGTAATGGCCAAAGTTTTATTTGCTCCTGCGCCTGCGCCCATAGCTGCCAAGCGATAAATATCAATCTCCGGGATAACCACTTGAGAAAGCTGACGCGCCAAAGCTTTACCAGCATCACGAACGCCCTCGGGAGTATCGACACTGTTAATTTTATCCAGTGTAAAAGTAAAGGATCTAATTCTAGACAGCGTCAACTCCTGCACATCGTCTTGGAGCTCCGACGGCGTGCCATAACGATTAGCGCCAGATGTGGTATAGTCCCCCATGGGCGCAGTCGGCATATCGTATACCTTAACTGTTTTAGCCCCGGTAAAATCGAAGTCATTGTTTACTGCTCTGTCGGTTACCGAAAGTAAAGAAAACGCCTCATCTACGGCGTTACTGTATTTTTCTGCGAAATTAATTGCCATTATTTAACACTCCTCATTGTTTTAGTTTTGTTTTGTTGCGAGCTCGCTCGCGAATCCATCCATAAATGCATCGCCCTTGCCACCAGCCCCGCCAGAGCCACCGCCGCCCTTGGGATCAACCTTGACTGCCCACGGATTTGCTTTAAGCCACTCGGCAGCTCCATCTTCGATAGACATTTCTTTATCGCCGTTTTTATAGGTCAAAGCACTGTCATCATCGCCGCCAATGTTATCAAGGATTAACCTTGCCATCTCTTTGGGATTAGCTGCATTGCCTTTGGTCAGTGCGTCAATCGCCAGACTTTGCTTTAAGGTTAGCATTCTTTTAGCCCTCTCGGCCTCCTGTGACGCGGTAGCTGCTTGCAGCTTTTCCTGCAAGGATTTGACTTCTTTTTCCATCTTGCCAAACTTTAGCAAAACCTCATCCGGTTTGCCGCCTTTTGATTTGAGACCGTCAAGTGTAGACTTAACCGCACTGACTTTTTCCTCCAAATCGTCCCCGTCCTCAAGCTCCAGCGCCGATAAAACCTTAGTCATTTTTTTAGTAACTGCTTCAGCTTTTTCGGCGAAGGCTTTGCCCTCGGTTCGACTTTTGGCCGCCTCCCCGTTGATTTTTTGCACCTCTGCTTTGATCGCGGTGATTAAATCCGCACCGCCCTCAATGCCTTCAAGTTTTGCATATACGTCTTTTAAATCCATTTTTATGCCTCCTGTGCATAGGGCTCCTGTCCCTGTTATTTTTTATATTAAAGGCCTCTCGCCTTAATACCAGTTTTGGGCAATAAAAAACCGCTCCCAGTTAAACTGGAAACGGTAAGTTACTGCTTAATTATTTTATTTATGCTATTTTAGGAATATATTTTTCAAGTTGTTTATCATCATGCGACATTGCTTTTAAAAATGCTACACAAACATCATGCTGATTATTATATGTACCGTCAACCTCTTGCACACCTCGTTCTTCAAAAACAAGCTTCCATTTCCCATTATCCGCCTTACGGATAAGAAAACCTTCAGTTGCCTTTATGAAGGTTAAATCGGACAACGAATAATAATCAGAATCAACTTTTTCATTAATTAAAATTCTTTCTAACTCTTTAATTGTCATGATTAAACCTCCTCCAAATACTCTGTCAAATCCATTACTCTTCCTGGCAATTTATATTGCCAACCTCCACCTGGTTGCTCAAACCAAGCAGCCGTTCTACCGCTTAAAACATCCGGCAAATCTTTATTTATACGATAAACATGAACTGACTTATTTTGTGCTTCTTTAGGCAGAGCACGTTCAGCAAATGGCGTACCTACCGGGCTTACAAAGCTTCCTCTGCTGCCACCATAACGATCAACAATTAGGCTACCCTTTTTCAGGGTTTCTGTAATTGGCGTACCACTAAATCCGTTGTTTCTCGGATACAGTGTTCTACCGCTATCACTTAAAAACCTAGCATACCCTTGTTTACCTATAGTATACCTCAAGCCCTGCGATTCCGCAATTGATTTGAGGAAATAATCATCCGGCGGAAATAAGTTTTTACTCATTAAGTCCTGCATGAATTCAGGCTTTAATTGACCAGGATTGAGCTTGATTTTTTCACCATAGTAAGCAATTTTATACCTTGTAAAACAAAAACTGTGTAAGCCGTAAGGCTTACACAGTTTTTTTATTGCCGCCACAGCGACAAGCGTGTTCAATTTTCTGTAAAAATATAGCTTACAGAGCAGCTTTAGCAGCTTCTACCAATTTGGTGAAAGCAGCTGCATCATAAATCGCCATATCAGCCAAAACCTTACGGTTCATTTCGATACCAGCTTTAGTCAGACCGTTCATGAAACGGCTGTAGCTCATGCCGTTAGCACGGGTAGCAGCGTTGATACGAGCGATCCAGAGACGACGGAAGTCACGTTTTTTAGCGCGACGGTCGCGACGAGCATAGCTCAGAGCTTTCATTACGGTCTCATTAGCTTTTTTGAAAAGCAAATGTTTGGAACCGCGATAGCCTTTAGCCAGTTTTAAGATTTTTTTATGACGACGATGAGCAGTAACGCCCACTTTAATTCTTGCCATTATAGTCAGCCTCCCTTAATCTATTATGCGTACGGCAGCATTTTTGCTACGCGTTCATGATCAGTTTTGTGAACAAGTGCAGCCTTACGCAAGTTTCTCTTGCGGGAAGGAGATTTATGTTCCAGAATATGGCTTTTGAAAGCTTTAGCACGTTTAAATTCACCGGTACCAGTCTTTTTAAAACGTTTAGCAGCAGCTCTGCGGGTTTTCATTTTAGGCATTGTCAAGTCCTCCTTATTTGGTAGCTTTAGGCGCAACAATCATAATCATGTTTCTGCCTTCTAATTTGGGTGCACGCTCAATAACAACAGTGTCTTTCAACTCTTCTGCCATTCTTTTAAGCAATACTTCGCCAAGTTCAGGGTGCGATAATTCGCGGCCGCGGAACATGATGGTGACTTTTACTTTGTCGCCGTCTTCCAGGAACCGCACTGCATTTTTGAATTTGACGGTATAGTCATGATCCTCGATGCCGGGGCGCAATTTGACTTCTTTGATATCAAAGGTCTTTTGCTTTTTACGAGCTTCTTTATCTCTTTTTTGCTGCTCGTAACGATACTTGCCGTAATCCATAATCCGGCACACCGGAGGCTTCGCATTAGGTGCGATCTCCACCAAGTCAAGTTGTTTTTCCTGTGCCAGCGCTAAAGCATCGCGACTGGACATTATACCCAGCTGTTCGCCGTCATCGGCAGTAAGGCGCACTTCCCGTGCCCGAATCTCATCGTTGATACGCAAGTTTTCTTTGCTAATAACCATTCACCTCCAAAAGTAAATAAAAAACGCGAGCAGTAGATACTGCCCGCGTAAAAATCATATCCAACCTTGTCGAGCTTTGCTGCAAGGTGAGAAGCGAGCGGCTTCTGCTTTGTTACTCAGATATGATACCATATTGCTGAACTTATGTCAACAAATATTCTCTTAATCTTTTCTGGCACCCAACTGGCCATCCAAATAGAACAGTCCAGCTACGTTGTCGCCGATCATTTCCAACTTATCGACGATCTCGGAAGCATTAGCTTCCTCTTCTACCTGCTCGTCGATAAACCATTTCAGGCAGCTTTGGGCCGCATAGTCTTTTTCTTTTAAAGCCACTTCATACATGTCATAAATGCGGGAAGTAACATATTTCTCGTGTTCCAGCACTTTTTTGAACAGCGTCAGCGGTGTACCGTAGTCAGCCGCCGGCATATCGATCTGCAAAAGCTGGGGCTGCACGCCGCAGTCCTGCATAAATTTTACAAAGCGCAGCGCGTGTTCACGTTCTTCTTCGTATTGCAGATACAGCCACTTAGCCATACCTTTATAATTTTTTGCTTCCATATCCAGGCTCATGGCCAGATACATATAAGCAGAATATAACTCAGCCTGTACTTGTTCGTTAAATGATTTGAATACCTTTTTGTTCATAAATAAGACCCTCCTTGACAGCTTCCAAGCTGCTTTTTAATTGTACTTATTATAGCACATTTCAAACAGCATTTCAATAATAATTATTTATTTCTATCGCCTCTCGTTAAAAATTTTGCTGCTGCCCATACATAAAAAAGGCCATGCCCCAAAGAGCATGGCCTTGATCATTGATTATTGTTTTTCAGCAACTTCTTTTTGCAGCATTGCCACAAAGTCGCCCTGTGCCATAGCGCCAATATCGCCTTCTCCGCGGCGGCGGACTGCGACAGTGCCTTCTTCGACTTCTTTATCGCCGATAACCAGCATGTACGGTACTTTTTGCATCTGTGCTTCACGGATCTTGTAACCGATTTTTTCGTTACGGTCATCAAGATGTACGCGCAGACCCAGTTTGAACATTTCGTCACTCAATTTTTTAGCATAATCGTAATGCTTATCGGTAATCGGCAGCACACGCACCTGACAAGGAGCCAGCCAAGCCGGGAAAGCACCTGCATAGTTTTCAATAAGGATACCAATAAAGCGTTCGATCGAGCCGTAAACAACACGGTGGATCATGACCGGGCGGTGTTTCATGCCGTCTTCACCGGTATAGGTAAGTTCAAATTTCTCAGGCAGCAGCATATCCAGTTGAATAGTACCGCACTGCCAGGTACGGCCGATGGAGTCGGTCAAATGGAAGTCGATCTTCGGGCCGTAGAAAGCGCCGTCGCCTTCGTTGACCACATATTCCAAGCCAAAATCTTCCATAGCGCTCCTCAAAGCGTTGGTAGTGGTTTCCCAGGTCTCGGCGTCGCCCATGGAATCTTCCGGACGGGTCGACAGCTCGGCATGGTATTTCAGGCCAAAGGTAGCGTAAACTTCATCAAACAGACGGATAACGTTTTGGATCTCTTCCCTGATCTGGCTGGGCATCATAAAGATATGCGCATCGTCCTGAGTGAAGCAGCGGACACGGAACAGGCCGTGCAGTGCGCCGGACAATTCGTGGCGATGCACTAAGCCAAGCTCGCCGGCACGGATAGGCAGCTCACGATAGCTATGCGGATGGGTTTTATAAACCAGCATACCGCCGGGGCAGTTCATCGGTTTGATAGCGTAATCTTCGCCATCGATTTCAGTAACATACATATTTTCGCGGTAGTGATCCCAGTGACCGGAGGTCTCCCACAGCTTGCGCGACAGGATCATCGGCGTTTTGATTTCCTGATATCCGTAACGTCTGTGCACTTCGCGCCAGTAGTTGATCAGCTCGTTGCGGATGACCATGCCATTCGGATGGAAGAATGGGAAACCAGGCCCTTCTTCCATGATGCTGAACAGATCCAACTCTTTGCCCAGCTTACGGTGATCGCGTCTGGCAGCTTCTTCCAGCATGTGCAGATAAGCGTCCAGCTCTTCTTTGCTGGCAAAGGCGGTACCGTAAATGCGCTGCAGCATTTTATTTTTTTCATCGCCACGCCAATAAGCGCCGGCAATACTTTGCAGTTTAAAGGCTTTTACCCTGCCAGTTGAAGGGCAGTGCGGGCCTGCGCACAGGTCGGTAAAATCGCCTTGAGTATAAGTGCTGATAACAGCGTCTTCAGGCAGATCGTTGATCAGCTCGACTTTATATTTTTCATCCTGCGCGGCAAATTTAGCCAGCGCTTCGCTGCGGGGCAGCTCACTGCGTTCCAGTGGGATATTGGCTTTAACGATCTTCGCCATTTCTTTTTCGATAGCTACCAAATCTTCGGGAACAAAAACATGCTCGCTGTCCAGGTCATAATAAAAACCGTTAGCGATAGCCGGGCCGATAGCGAATTTGGTGCCCGGGAACAGATGCTGGATAGCCTGAGCCATCACATGCGCTGCCGTATGGCGGATAGCATGCAGGCCTTCTTCGCTTTCGGGAACGACAAATTCCACTGCCGCATCCTGTTCCAGGGTATCTGTCAAATCTTTATTTTTACCGTCTACTACTGCCAAAAGTGCCTGTTTGCCAAGCTTTTGCGACAAACTTTTAGCGACGTCCAGCAAGGTCGAGCCGGCTGCTACTTCTTTTACACTGCCATCTTTTAAGGTTACTTTAACATTTGCCATTTTACTAGCCTCCTAAAAATAAATAAACTCCAATCCCTGGAAAGGGACGGAGTTGACCGCGGTTCCACCCTAATTGACCTGCAAAAGTGCAAGTCCACTCGGTACCGTTAACGCCGGCAGACGACGCCACATACTAACTGCCATAGCAGGTTCCGCAGCGTGGTTTGAAGGTGGTCAGGTCCAACGTCTTTCCAAAGCGCTTGCAGCCATGGCGCTTCTCTCTAAAGGAAATTTACGTTAGCCTCGTCCTTCGCATAACCGATTGTTTATATGATTATTCTTTATTATAGTCTTAACAATAATCGTTGTCAATAACCCATTTTTGTAAAATTATTGTAGCAAAATCCACAGCCTTCCCTTATAATTATATAAAAGATGTTGATAACTATAGGAGATGTTCGGATGAAGTTCTTGAACAATAGCTTAGGAAAAATCCTGCTGGCAGGCCTGATGCTGTTACCGCTTCCTTCGGTGCAGGCAGCAGAAAAGCAGCGGGAAACCATGCTGTTTTTGCCAATGGATAACCGCCCGGTCTGTTCTTCCTACGTGGTTAAGACCATGGAAGCAGCCGGCTATAATGTGCTTGTACCTCCAGATAAATATCTGGCGTCATATAACAGAAACGGCAATCCCGACGAGCTGTGGAAATGGCTTGTCAAACGTGCTCCACAGGCAGATGCCGCCGTTATCTCGACGGACAGCCTGATCTACGGCGGGCTAGTCGCATCACGCACCCACCACGAACCACAGGCCGTTTTAGAGGAACGGCTCAAGCGGCTGGAAACACTCCGCGACCAATCCCCCGTGCGCCTTTACGCCTTTTCTACCCTGATGCGCACGCCACGGGCCAGTTTCGGTGCCGTCGAGCCGCCCTATTACAGCAAAATCGGCCCTGCCATCTTCCGCTATTCTGAGCTTTGCGATTCAGATGACCTGATTGGGCTGAATTTAAAAAACGCCCTGACCAAAAAGACTTTGGAAACAAACCTGCCAGCTGACGCCCTGCAGGACTGGCTGGATCGACGGCAGAAAAACCTGCATATCAACAGTATGCTGACCGATATGACACGCAAAAACAGGTTCCACTTCCTCGCCATCGGCAAAGATGACAATGCACCGCTTTCGCACACGCATATGGAAGCACGCAAGCTGACGCAGGAAACCTACGACCTGACCCAACGCACTTTCCAGATCGTGCCTGGTGTCGATCAATTGGGGCTGCTGCTTTTGACCCGAGCCGGCAACGAGCTGAACCGCTATAATCCCCGCGTGTACACTTTTTACGCCGAAGGCTGGGGTCCCAGGACTTTGCCGCAGTATTCCGATATGACCTTGGGCCAATCGGTACCGCAGCAGATACTGGCCATCGACGGACGCACCGCAACCAGCGCCGCCAACGCCGATATAGTACTGGCACTGAATACGCCTTATGACGGAGTGATGATGGATTCGACCGCGCCTTCCAACCAATTCTTTTCTTCACCGCAAAACCGTAAATACATCGGTCAGCTCAAGCAGCTGCTGGATAACGGTAATCTTGTTTCCTTAGCCGACGTAGCCTACTCAAACGGCGCCGACAACGGTTTTATGAACGAACTGGCCAAGGCTGGCCAAATAGAACGTCTGACAGCCTACAACGGCTGGAACACCGCCGATAACACTGTTGGCTTCGCCATCTGCCAGGGTGTTTTAGCACCGCAGATGCAAAAGCAGGACGCAAAAAAACTGATGCAGATCCGCATCATCGACGATTGGTACTATCAAGCGAACGCCCGGCGCAATGCTACGGCTTTTCTCGACAGCAAAAATCAAACAGCCGCCATTTATCTGCTGGGTCCTTACCAAAAACCTGCCCGTGAACTGGCTCAGGACATCTGCCGCGAACTGGCAGGACGCTATACCTTCACCGAAAAAAGCAACTTTGATATCACCTTCCCCTGGGACAGGTTGTTTGAAATCGAAGTAGATTTGAAAAAAGATAAAAAATAATAAATATACCGTTAGACGCTCTGCTGTCTGACGGTATATTTTTAACTATAATAGACTTATACTTAAATTTTTATCGTTATTTTCAAAAGCATTTACTTTAAATAAAGCTTTAATGTATGATGCTTGTAAGGAGGTTTTTATGGACACTATCGATACTGCTATTTTAAATTGCCTGAAAGAAAACGGACGTGCGACAGCTTCAGAAATCAGCAAAAGGGT
This sequence comes from uncultured Phascolarctobacterium sp., assembly GCA_900544795.1. Classification (GTDB taxonomy): domain Bacteria; phylum Bacillota; class Negativicutes; order Acidaminococcales; family Acidaminococcaceae; genus Phascolarctobacterium. Next base: position 35,117 of record UQWM01000007.1, read on the forward strand.
AAACTTATCTATACCAGCGGTTGCCGAACGGATACGCAAGCTGGAACAAAGCCGCACCATCCAGAAATACACTGTTAAATTAGACCGTAAAAAGATCGGCCAAAGTCTTTTAGCCTTTATCTGTGTCAACATTGATAAAACGAAACATATTACGGCATTCCGTCAGCAAATAACGGCTTACGACTGCGTGCTTGAATGTCACCATTTAGCAGGCACTTACGACTATCTGCTCAAAGTCAGCGTTCGTGATACAGCAGAGCTGGAAACATTTTTGTCGCACTCACTCAAACAAATCAGCGGCGTTTCCAGTTCCAGTACTTTCATTACGCTGGCTACCTTGAAGGAAGAACTACATTGCTGACAGCTTTTGCTAAAGGGCTGCGTTTAGGCTTACTTTTACAGCTTTCTGTCGGCCCGATATTTCTATTTGTACTGCAAACAGCTATTGCCCGGGGAATAGCTGACGCACTGGCAGCCGTGCTGGCTGTGACCTTAGTCGATGCCGGTTATATTATACTGGCTTTACTCGGCGTCGGCACATGGCTGAACCAAAAGCAGCAGCTGCAAACAGGGCTGCGCTATTTGGGTGCCCTTGTCCTGCTGCTCTTTGCCCTGCAAACTTTCTCCTCCATCTTTACAATGACGCAGCTAGCGGCAACTGACAAAATCGCACCACTTTCTGATAGCTTTACTGCTGCCGCCCTGCTCACTTTAAGTAACCCTCTGACTATCATCTTCTGGTTAGGTATTTTGTCGGCACAAGCCACACAGCAGCAGTTTACCTGCATGCAGCTTGTTTATTTTTGCGGCGGATGTTTGAGCGCAACTTTTGTTTTTTTAAGCTGCATAGCCCTTGCAGCAGACAAGTGCGCTTTTTTGCTAACGCCGGCACTACAGCAATTTATAAATATCGCGCTTGGCCTTATGCCATAAAAATCCAAAATATTCTGCAGCCGTCTGATTTTACTTTCAGCACGGCGAAAAACACCGATGGATTTATCATTCAAAGTCCTTAAGTCAAAGCTTTGGATCTCCTTATCATCTTTAGCAAAAAACAATAATGATTTATTATGACCGGCAATATAATCAGGAAAATAGCAGTTGTCCAATATATGTGCCGATGGTGTTTTAAGCATGCCGCCCATAATATCGACTTCACCCGCATACATGGCGTCAAAAAGCGGGCTCAACTCGTCGGTAACAAACTCATATTCCCAGCCCGTATATTTGGCAATTTCCATCAGCCAGTCAAAAACAACGCCGTCACGGCTCCCATCCGGATAAGTGACAGAAATAGGATAGGCCTGCGGAAACGCTACCTTGATCACTCTTTTTGACTTGAACGGTTCGACAGCAAAACATTGCGCACTTACAAGCACTAACAGCAACGCCAGCCACAACCAGCCGCTTTTCAGGCATTTTTTTAATGTTATTTCCATGATCGTTAATTCTCCATTAAAGATTGCGTTATGTCTGCCAGACACACTCATCCTATTATAATTAATGTTTAATTTTTTATTTCTATTCTATCAAAATTACCTTTTATTATCAATCAATAATTTTTTATTGTATAAAAATATAAGCTTTTTCATAATGAAATACGCCGCCCACCAGATGAAACTCTGATGGGCGGCGTATTTTATTATTATTTGCGGGGTAAAACTATCTTGATAGTAGTGCCTTTTTCCAGCTCACTGTCAAGTTCGATGTGTCCTTTATGGAACATCACCCCATGCTTGACGATGGACAGGCCTAAACCTGTACCGCCGGTTTCTTTAAAATGGCTTTTATCGACCCGGTAAAAGCGTTCAAAAACCCGCTCCCTGTCGGCCATGCTGATACCGCAGCCCGTATCACTGAAGGTCAGCACCGCCTCGCCGGGCGCTACAGCCACATTAACTTCAACACTGCCGCCTTCACGGTTGTATTTGATACCGTTATCAAGCAGGTTATATGCTACTTCGCACAAAATCGAAGGCACACCTTCGACCTCCGCTTCACAACCACTGATACTGATAGTGACGTTTTTCTTTTCCGCCTGGCTTTGCAGACGCAAAGCCGTTGCTTCCAGCAGTTTTTTCAGCTCCACGCTTTCAATATTATTGGCGCTGCCAGCCGCTTCATCTAAACGCGACAGCTTCATAATGTTGTCGATCAACGTTATCAGATGGCCGGCCTCGCTGTAGATTTTTTCCATGAAGCGCTGTTTGTCGCCTTCCTGTACCAGGCCGTTCTTCATGATCTCGGCATAACCCAGAATAGACTGCAAAGGAGTTTTAAGCTCATGGGAAACATTGGCCGAAAACTCGCGCCGCAGCGTTTCCGCAGCCATTTTTTCAGTCACGTCAAAAATCAAAAGTACGCTGCCCTTACCGCCAACGCTGCTGCCGCACAGCTGGTAATAGCGTCCATCCTTCTGGTATAGCTTTTCACCACTGCCGCTGTCGGCAACCTTTTGCAGCAGTTCTTGTACTTCCTGTCCACGTTCCAGCGTCAAAATATTTTTGCCCAGGGCTTCCTCACCCTGAATGGCAAATAATTTAGCAGCGCTGTCGTTAATGGACAAAATATTTTGCCTATCGTTAAGCAGTATCATCCCTTCATTCATATTCTGGGTGATAGCTGTCATTTCACTTTGTTTCTGCCGCAGCTGGCGCAGGCCTTCCGTTACCAGCTTCTGCTGCTGGGAAATACGGGTCAAAAACGGCGCCAGTTCGTCGTAAGTATCGTTTTCCAAAGGATGCTCAAGATCGACCTCGTTTAAAGGCAGCACCATCTTATCGGTGATGCGGCGTGCCAAAACCATCGCTACTAAGGCTACCAACAGCACCACGCCTATCATATAAGGGATATTGCCAGCTACCGTGCTAAAAACAGAAGCTTCCGTACGCGCTACACGCAGCACATTACCGTTTTCCAATCGCAAAGCATAGTAGACGGTTTTTTCCGACAGGGTATCGCTCATACGGTCGGCCAGTCCTGCGCCGCCGGTCAAAGCCTCCTGCACCTCTTCCCTGTCTTTATGGTTCAGCATTTTTTCGGCAGCTACATAATTATCATACAGCACCTTACCGTCAGGAGCGATCAGGGTGACCCTGGTCAGCTTGCTGCTTTCGGACGACAGTGCCTGTAAATAGCTGCTTTCGCCCTGCTCCAGCCCCATTTTGATATAAGTCGCTTCCTGCCTCAGGTCACGCTGCATCGTCGTCATCGAACCCTGATACATGATGACAGCGATCAGCACCGACGCTGCGACAACTGCCGCCGTCGCCAAAAATAACAGGCCCTTGAAAATTTTATTTCTCATATCCTGCTCCTATACGGTAGCCTACGCCCCGCACTGTTTCCACCAGCACGCCTGCCTGCCCCAGCTTCGCGCGCAGCGTACGCACATGCACGTCTACGGTACGGGTCTCACCGGCAAAATCATAGCCCCAGATATCCGTCAGCAGCTGCTCACGGGTAAACACCTGCCCAGGCCGCTCCAAAAGCTTATGTAAAAGTTCAAATTCCTTAAAAGTCAAAACAACTTCCTGCCCGCTGACGGTAACACGATGCTTACCTATCTCCATCACTAGCTCTCCGGCAACCAGCCTGCCCTGCTTGTCGTCCTGTTTATAGCGGCGCAGTACGGCTTTCACCCGCGATACCATCTCCATCATCCCAAAGGGCTTGGCGATATAATCGTCGGCGCCGTTATCCAGCCCGCGTACCTTATCGAACTCCGAACCCTTGGCCGTCGCCATGATCACCGGCACCTGTGCCGTGCGTTTATCATTGCGCAGGTTCTTCAGCAGGGTAATGCCGTCGTCGCCGGGCAGCATGATATCCAAAAGTATCAGCGTCGGCTTGGCACATACCAGCGCTTTAAACAGCTCTTCGCCGCTGCCGACGCCTAAAGCCTTAAAGCCGACTGATTGCAGGGTATAAACTTCCAGTTCGCGAATATTAGGATCGTCCTCCACGCAAAAGATCATGCACAGTATCCTCCTCATGTGCTCCGGTAATCATAAACAGCACCCACTGGGAAATATTTACGGCATGATCGCCGATCTTCTCAAAATATTTGGCGATCATCAGGTAATCAATAGCCTGCTCACCGCTATCCTGCGTGCTGCGTATGATTTGGATCAATTCTTTTTTTGCTTTGCTGAACAACTCGTCCACTACGTCGTCGTCGCGTTCTACCTGCTGCGCCAGGCGCAGGTCACCTTTCACAAAAGCATCCAGACTGGTACTGACCATCTTTTTGGCCGCTACCGCCATCTGCTGTAAAAGCGTAGTGTCGTAGTCCCTGCCAAATTCCGCCTTGCCCAGTATCTCGGCAACATTGCCCGCCTGCTCGCCGATACGGCTCAGGTCGGTAATCATTTTCAGCGCCGCAGATATCTGCCGCAGGTCGGAAGCAACAGGCTGCTGTTTTAAAAGCAGGTTGATACAAATATTCTCCACTTCCCGCTCTTTTTCCTCTGTGCGCTTGCCTAAAATTACAATTTCTCTGTTTAAAGCATCGTTATCTTCCTGCAAAGCCTGCGTCACATGCTCCAACGCATTCTCGCATAAGGTTCCCATAACTATCAGTTCCGTATTCAGCAGCTCCATCTGAGCCGCAAATCTGCTCCGTACCATCAGCCAAACCTCCCTGTAATATAATCCTCGGTCTTTTGCTCATGCGGATTCGAGAACAAAGTATCAGTATCATTGAACTCTACAACCTCGCCTAAAAGGAAGAAGGCCGTTTTATCGGAAATACGCACCGCCTGCTGCATATTATGCGTAACGATGACGATGGTGTAATTCTGTTTCAGCTCTAACGCCAGATCCTCTATCTTCAAGGTCGATATCGGGTCAAGCGCCGAAGTCGGCTCGTCCATCAGCAGTACCTCAGGCTGCACGGCCAAAGCGCGGGCGATACACAGCCTTTGCTGCTGGCCGCCCGAAAATCCTAAAGCGCTTTTATCAAGACGGTCTTTGACTTCGTCCCAGATAGCCGCCTTGCGCAGCGCCTCTTCTACCATATCATCCAGCTTGGCCTTGCCCTTGACGCCGTGGGTACGGGGCCCAAAAGCAATATTGTCATACACGCTCATGGGGAACGGGTTAGGCTTTTGGAACACCATGCCAACCCGCTTGCGCAGCAGATTAACATCGTCGTTGGCATAAATATCATCGTTATCAAGCAGCACCTTGCCAGTGATGCGGCATCCTTCGATCAAATCATTCATCCTGTTCAAAGATTTCAGCAGCGTCGATTTACCACAGCCCGAAGGGCCGATAAATGCCGTGATCTCCTTTTCCGGGATCTGCATATTGATATTTTTCAGCGCCTGGAACTCGCTGTAGTATAGATCTAAAGTTTCGATAGCTATTTTTGTGTCCATCTTATTTTCCCTTCATCAGTTGTTTAGCCAAACGGCCCGACAAAGCATTGATCGCGATAACGATCACTACCAGGATCACAGCCGTCGCATAAGCCTGCTTCATATAAAGGCCCTCGCTGGCCAGTACATACATATGCACCGCCAAAGTACGGCCCGATGACAATACCCCGTCAGGGAGCGCCGCCACCGTGCCCGATGTATAGATAAGCGCTGCCGTTTCGCCAACTATCCTGCCAATAGCAAGGATAATGCCCGCCAAAATACCGGGGACCGCCGAAGGCAGGACTACGGCAAAAACCGTGCGCAGCTTGCCTGCACCCAGCCCGTAGCTGCCTTCACGGAAACTATCCGGAATAGCCTTCAGTGCCTCTTCTGTCGTGCGCATGATGAGGGGTAAAATCATGATCGCAACGGTACAGGCACCGGCCAAAAGCGAGTAGCCCCATTTTAAATAGGTGACGAAAAACAACATGCCGAACAAGCCATACACGATCGAAGGAATACCGGCCAAAGTATCGGCAGTGACCCGCACTACACCTACCAGCTTATTGCCCCGGCTGGCATACTCAACCAGGTAAACGGCGGCAAAAATACCCAGCGGTGTGGCGATAGCCAAAGCCAGCAGCACCATCAGCACCGTATCCACCAACGCCGGAAACAGTGACACGTTTTCGGAATTATAATGCAGGGCAAACAGGCTGGCCTCGATATTGGGCAGCCCCTGCCACAAAATATAGCCTAATAAAAAACTCAGTACCAAAAAAGTAGTCAGCGCCGCAGCTATCACGCAGCCCAGCAAAAACAGCGACAACGGATCGCGGCCGCATTCATGCAGCTTACGGTTCAGCTGAGCTTTAAAATCCGTCATTGCTGCACCACCTTCCCTTTCAAGTACGAGAACGTCAGATTGATGATCAAAATGAACACAAACAATACTACTGCCGTCGCTATCAAAGCATCACGGTGCAGGTCGGCGGCGTATCCCATCTCGATAACGATATTAGTCGTCATCGTGCGCACGCCCTCCAAAAGCCCTGCCGGCATCCGGGCCTGATTGCCCGCTACCATGATCACCGCCATGGTTTCACCTACGGCGCGTCCCATACCCAAAATGACCGCCGCCATAATGCCCGACTTAGCCGCCGGCACGATGGTAAAAAAGACGCTGCGCACATGCCCTGCGCCTAAAGCCAAAGCGCCCTCATAATAGCTGTTGGGCACAGCCCGCAAAGCGGCCTCGGCCACGCTTATCAGCGTCGGCAAAATCATCATGCCCAACAGCAGCGAAGCCGTCAGCATACTGCTACCCGTACCGCCCACATGCTCGCGTATCAGCGGCACCATGACCACCAATCCAAAAAAACCGTAAACTACCGAAGGGATACCGGCCAAAAGCTCTACCGCCGGTTTCAGTACATTATATATCTTATCCGGGCAAAAGCGCGCCATAAAGATCGCCGTCAAAATACCCACCGGCACGCCTACAGCGATCGCCCCCAGCGTTACATACAGGCTGCCCAAAATCATCGGCAAAATCCCATACAAATCATTAGCCGGACGCCATCTTTCACCAAAGAAAAAATCTGCGGCGCCGATTTTACCAATAGTCGGCAAGCCGTTAGCGAACAAAAACAGGCAGATCATCGCCACCAATGCTATAGACACGCAGGCCGCCAGCAGAAAAACAAACTTCATTATTTCTTCTTTACGCTTCTCCATACTCCCTCACATTATACAGGCGGCTGCCCCGAAAGGCAGCCGTTAAGTTTGCGTTATTTGCTTTAAATTACAGTTTGTTCCATTCGGTAGTTTTGCCGGTGAAGATAGCTTCAACCTGCTCTTTTTTCAAATCGCTGACTTTGTTATCTTTGTTAACGATAACCGCAATGCCGTCGGTAGCGATAACAGTTGCTTTCAGCCCCTGGTCAAGCTCGCTCTGTTTCAGCTCGCGTGAAGCCATACCGATGTCGCAGATACCGCTAAGAGCTGATTTAACGCCGGTAGTAGAGTCGCTGGTCTGGATCTCGATGTTAGCTGCCGGGTTGATTTTCAAATATGCTTCTTTAAGTTTTTCCATAGCCGGAGTTACGGAAGAGGAACCTGCTACAACTACTTTGCCTGCCGGCTTAGTGCCTTTATAAGCAGCGGCCTGGCTGTCGCCGATGCAGCCTGCTTTAGTAACAACTTCCTGACCTTCTTTCGACATGATGAAGGTAACAAAATCTTGCGCCACTTCACTTAAGCCATCTTTAGTACAGATGTTGAAAGGACGGGCAATCTTGTAAGCGCCGCTTTTTACATTAGCCGCGCTGGCATCGGCACCGTCTATCTTCAAAGCTTTAACGGTGTCGTTCAAAGAACCGAGGGAAATATAACCGATAGCATCTTTGTTACCTGCCACAGTGGTCATCATAACGGAAGTGTTATTGGTGATCGCTGCGTTATCGGTAGTGTGGTCGATTTTTTTACCGTTAGCATCTTTCTTTTCGATACCGAACAACTCTATGAACGCGCCACGGGTACCACTGCCGTCCTCACGAGAGATAACAACGATCTTGCTGCCTGCTGCCGGAGCATCAGCCTTCTTCTCGGTTTCACTGCTGCCACATCCGGTAAAAATCATCGTGCTCATTGCTGCCAATAAAATACCTGCTACTTTTTTGTCCATTTTCATCACTATAAGCCTCCATAAATTTATGATTTGTTTTTAGTTTTTTGACTATGGCTATAGCATATCCCAGCAAAGTAAAATCCATTAGCACGTTTTTGTTAAATCAATGTAAAGTTTGTAAAGCGAAGTAATTTACAAAGCAAAAAGGCAAAAAACAGCAGCCCGCCATAAACGGCGAACTGCTGCAAGGGATACGATTATAAAAGTGAACCTTTAAACTTATTTGTTTTAGAAGCTAAATCTTACATTAGCCATCAGGCGGTTTGCTTTAACGCTGTCGCCTTTTTGGTATTCATAGCCCAGTCCGAAAGCAATATTAGCTTTTTCTGCTTCCAGTGCGAACCGGCCAACAAAGCTACCGCTGTCTGCTACATTAAAGCCAAACCCATCGCTGGCGCCGTTCAGGCTGACAGTTTGTTTAGTATCACGGTCGCCCGCTGTCCAAACATAACCGGCTTCTACTAACGGACGGATAGTCCAGTCGCCTGCTTTAGTTTCGTAGCTGTAAGTTACGCCAACCGGCAGCAGCCACATATTCTGGTCGTCAGCATTGTAGTGCATGCCCAGGCTGTTGCTGTAGTCGCCTACGCCAAGGTGCAGATAACGCAAGCCTGCGTACGGCACCAGTTTACCTGCGCCCATATCGTAAGCTTTTTCGGCTTTCACGCCCATGCTGAAAGCATCAGACTTCGGCGAAGCGGTGATTTTAGTGCCGCTGTTGTTTTGAGTAATATCGTTTTTGCCATGCAGATAGCTGATATCGCCCAGCACGCTGCTATCGCCGTTGTTGATGCGGCCATACAGGCTCAGGCCGTAGTATTCGGCATCGTTTTTAGTAGTTACGCTGTTACCGATGCTGTCTACGTCACCTTTAGCATAGCTTAAAGCCACACCGGCAGTTGCTTTGCCTTTGTTATAGAAGTCGCCGCCGACTACGATACCGTTATATTTCATATCGTAGCTGCCGCTCATGCCGCCCATTTCCATATCGCGGACTTCTTCTTTGCTGTGGATGTAATGAGCCCAAATGTCCTTATCGGCTTCCGCATGGTTAGCCAGCGACAAATGTTTGCTGACGGCATCGGTCATGATATTGCTTATGCTGTAGGTACCACGGCTAACGCCTGCCAGCTCGCCCATGTTGGCAACGCTGTTGAGAGCATTGACTGCGTCGGCGTCGGTAGCATTGTATTTGCTGCTGACTGCGTTGTTGAAGAAGTTTTGTGCAGCATCTGCTTTATCGCCAGCCAAAGAAGCATCGACGACATTGCCGATAACAACTTGATCGTTAAAGACTTGGTTGACCTTTTGCAGTGCAGCAGTAACGTCAAATGCGTTATTGTCTGTTGTTGCATCACCTGTAAATTTCAGCAGTTTGTTATCGGAGATGATATTCTCATCTTGCCAAACAGTGCCAGTATTCAAACTGGTGCCAGCTAAAATCTTATATTCCTCACCTTTTTTCGCACCGTCGATGTAAAGTTTGGCCTCGTCACCAACCGTAACACCACCGGTCACGCCGCTGATAGCAGCTGTTCCCGTAACGGCAGTGCCATCTACCATCAAAACAGACCCGTTATTGAAGGTAACCGAGTTATCGTTTACGCTAGTACCGCTAACAGCAGTGGGGTCAACATACAAGCCGCCTTCGGTGCCACCGGTAGCTTTTAAGGTTATAGGTGAAGCCACATAAACTGCTGCCAAAGTATCACTGTCATTCCAGGTCAGACCGGATTTAGCAAAAACTTCACGTGCTTTGCCTTTATCGTCAGTCCCCAAAGACAAAGTTGAGTTTTGACCAACGATGAGCTTGCCGTCTACATCATCATCGGCAACAGTTACTTCTGTGCCCTGATCCTGAGTAGCGCCGTCTTTCCAGATCGGATCGAGGAACAAAGTGCCGCCATTGAGCGCCAGATTCGCTACAGCTACTTTGGCTGCCTGATCTTCAGCGCCCAGATTTAAAGTCGCACCGGCTGCCGCAGTTAAAGTACCTACCTGTGCCGCGCCGGTCAAAGTAGAAGCGCCCGTAGTAACGGTAACATCCGACGTTAATACGCCGTTGCCTACGTTTACAGTACCGCCTGCAAGCGTTACACCTTTAGTAACTTCCAAATTGCCATTAACAACATTTACTGTACTACTGTCATTAACAGTGATGCTGCCGGTCAGCTTATTATCAGTCTGCGGTGCGGTAAAAGCACCAATATTGAGCGTACCGGCCGTTTCTGTAGCTGTACCGATAGCACTTTCTGTGCCGATGACCAGTTTGACGCCATCATCAGTAGTTGTACCACCCACAGTTACCAAGTCGCCGCCTTTGCTGCCGCCCAAATTCAATGTTTCATTGTTGGTCAGCACTACGCCGGTAGACTCTGCACCCAAATCAAGCTGCGCAGCACTGAAGCCATTAGCTACAGTTTTAGAATCTTTATCGATAGTCACGCTGCCTGCTGTAGTACTCTCACCGTCACCATGATTAAGAGTCGTCCCAATCAAAATATTTTTGCTGTCGTCTCTTACTACAACTTCGTCCAGCAAAATATCATCGCCAAGACCAGCAGCCTGATCGATGCTGATCTCATCTTTGACCTCGCCGCCTTCGACCAGTTTGCCGCTCATAAGGATATTGGTTTTACTGTCGGCAGTTTTTAAAGCGCCGCTTGCAGACGTAACATAATCCAAAGTATATTCAGCGTCAGTCAACTTTAAAGTACCGCTGTCGAAAACTACCTTGTCTTTGGCATTCTCATTAACTGCATTATTTGTTAAATCATTTGCAGTCAGTTTGGTATCGTCGACAGTGAATACCTGCCCAGCTACAGTTTCCAAAATACCGTTGCCTTTAAGTGTCAAAGTACCTGCACCTGTAAGAGCGGTAGCAAGGTCTGCCGCTTTAAATGTAGCGCCGGTAAGGTTGACGTTGCTGCCATCGGCAATATTCAGCGAGCCGTCCATAATGCCGCTGGTCAGGTTAATAATACCATTAGTAGAAGTAGTAAAGCTTGTTTTGCTGCTGTCAAAAGTTATGGTGCCGCCTACATTGATCTCTCCTTCATTTTGAGCAGTAATTTTACCTGCTATGCTGCCTCCGTCGGCAAAATCGATATTGATTTTACCGCCTTGGGTAGACTTGTTCTCTTTATCCTGCGCGGCCGCAATAATATCTACATACTCTAAGCTGGATCCTTTCCCGCCTGTGATAGTAACCGCACTGTCATCAGCAGCATTGATTTCTTTACCGGATGCTGTAACCTTAGCGCCTGACACGTCGATTGTTATTCCGGAAGTATTATTTTGCATATCTTTATTATAGCTGGCGATGCTGCCTTTAATAGTAACAGCTTCACTTGCTTTAACATTTACTTCGCCTCTGGTATTACCGGAAATAGCTTTAGCATCAGCGTTTTCTGCCAAAATTTCAATTGTCTTGGCTTCAATCGACACGATACCCATTGCTTTATCATTTGAATGATTACGGGCATAGACTACTCCCATAGTAGAATCGGCACCGGTAGTCAGCGTTACCTTATTGGTTGCCTTAATCAGCACATTACCATCCTGACCTGTAACAGCCGCTTCTTTCTCAGAACGTGCAGTTAAATTGTCAGTTGTAATATCAATAACAGGTGCTAAGGCGGAGCTAATGCTTTCTCCATCACCTACCCAAGTAATGGCCGCCTGGATTGCCGAAACTTTTTCCGATGTAGCATTAACATTACCCGCTTGGATTTTAATAGTAGCTGCTGAACGATCTCCCTTCTGATCGACTATAGCTCTGATACCTCTGGAAAAATCTTGATTTTTATCGCCTGTACCATTAGCAGTTAAAGTGCCAGTACCCAGATCTACTGTGAGTTGACCACCATTTTTAGCCAATAAATTACCAGTAAGAGTTGCAGCCGTAACGTTCGAGGTTCCATCCGTAGCCAAAATGTCGCCGGTATAAGTTTCTTCGACATTCAACGCACCTTTTTTCAAAGTAACGCTGCCGTTGGTAGCGTCGATATTGTTAGCGTTTACAGTGCCGCCATCTACTATGATTTCGCCTGTAGCAGGATTAGCAAGTGTATATTCTTCTTCAGTTCCATTAGGAGCAATCGCTGTTATTGTTTGGGGTATCTTATCTAACGTAACATCCGCTATATTTAAAATGCCGCCATTAACAGTAACTGTATTTTTAACAGTCCAGTCTTTATTGACATTCATCGTGCCATCTGCAACATTTAGAGTACCATAATATTTATTAAGATCGCTGTTGATGGTTAAAGTTCCAACGCCGGTTTTACTTAATTCAGCATACTTGTTGCCGTCTGTAATATTTAAAGGAATAGCACTAGCAATAGAATCCATATTGCCAGTAGCATCAGCATTGCCAATAGTCAGGGTTGCTCCATCGGCCACAGAAAATTCAGCAGAAGCATTTCTGTCCAAGAACATAAAACCGCCGCTGGATTGGGCCAAGGCACCATAAGTATTAGCATACCATACATCAGCGCCATTACCCACTACGTCATTACCGGCATAAGTAATATTTTTAGTAGCGATAATTTTTGCTTCTGTCGGGAACTTATTACTTCCATTTATAGTAGCATCAAGATAAATAGCACCGCCTGCCGCAAAGGCCTTGCCTGTAGAAGTTTCTACGGTATTGTTATGGAAATCTACATCAGTCAATGTCAGTTTTGAACCTTTAATAACCATGGCCCCACCTAGAGCCCCACTACCAATATCTTGTTTCTCAGATGTTGTTACTGCTTTATTAAAAGCAAAAGTTGAATCACTGATAGTTACAGTAAGCTGTTTACTGGCACTATAGGTTGATAAAGCACCACCAGCAGGACCATCAGCATCTTCATTCGTGTTATGTTGATATGTACTACCACTGATCGTTAAATCTTCACGTTGAAGGTTACCCCAACCTGAATGTTGCTGGTTCTCAACAGTTTGACCAATAAACTCCGCCGCCAGCGCTTCGCCCATCGGCAAGCCGACGCTCAGCACCCCTGCCGCCAACAATGAACATAAAACCTTCTTTGTCAAATCCTTCTGTCTACTTGCTTTTTTCGACATACTCATCAACTTCTTTCCTTATTTTTTGTAAATCCATCTTCCTGTGGTCTAAAGTAAAAATCAAATTTTACGTAAGCATCCACCCCTTTTCGCTTTGCTTTTATTGCTATTATTTAATTATTTTAAATACATCCTTGTATCACCATTTGGTTTTTCGATGTTTTTGATGCTTTAGAACATATTCTTTTGTTGAACATATTTTAGCACATCTGTACCCCCCCGCAAGACCAATTGGTTAAAAATGAATCAAACTTTATGCGTCCTTGCCCTTCCTTTGGCACTTGTCTTACTTTTAAACAACGAAAAACACCAACTGCAAGCAGTTGGTGTTAAGTTTAATGTTATAGCGTATTTTAAATTTTCGCCCAAAAACAGCGTAGCTTGGGGCAGCGTTTTTTCAGCAAGACTGTGTTTACTCTTCTTTTTTCAGTTCGTCCTGCACATAGTTGGGCAACGCAAAGGCGCCAATGTGCACTCCGGGGTTATAGTAACGATTTTGCAGGCCAAATTCTGCCCAGCGTTCAAAATTGGCATCTTTAACAGGGTCAAGGCCTTTCGATGCAAAACCAAACAGCCAGTGCCCGGAAGAATATGTGGGCATATAAAATTGATAAACTGTCGCTATGGGGAAAGCCGCCGCCAGTTTTTTGTGGGCACGGCGCATCTCGTGGGCATATGCCTTGTAATAAGGCGATTCATGCTGATTGATCAATATACCCTGCTCATTCAGCGCCCTGTAGCAATTTTTATAAAATTCTGTGGTAAACAGCCCTTCACCGGGTCCGATAGGGTCTGTAGAATCTACAAGGATCAGGTCATAAGCTCCGGCAGGAGCTTCCTGCACAAATTTCAACCCGTCGCCAAAAATCAAATTGATGCGGGGATCGTTATCCAGGGCACAGGCTGTCTGCGGAAAATATTTTTGACACAGACGCACGACCATTTCATCTATTTCGACCATATCGACCTGTTCCACCGTTTTAAAACGGCAGATCTCACGAGCCGTACCTCCGTCACCGCCGCCAATGATCAGCACCTTTTTGATATCGGGGTTAACTGCCATCGGTACATTGGTGATCATTTCGTGATAAATAAATTCATCTTTTTCGGTTATCATAATCAGCCCATCCAGGGTGAAAAATTTACCGAATGATTCAGAATCAAAAAAATCTATTTTTTGAAACGGCGTTTGCTCGCTGTATAATTGCTCTTTAACCAAAATTGAAAGTTTGGCGTCGGGAGCATGAAACTCAGAAAACCATAAATCCAGCATTTCTTACTCCTCCTTAAAGGTTGATACGATCCATATTTTTGCCATAGAATATCTCGTCCATTTCGTGACGCAGTTTTGCTTCGATGCGTTTTACTTCGCCGGGATGCAGCTGGTCTTTGCTAAACCCGAACAGATAATTGTCCAAATCAAAGTCTTTGATTTTGCATTTGGTATGAAAAATATTTTCCTGATAAACATTCACGTCTATCATCTGGTAATGTTCTTTGACCAACTCTGGGATATAATCTTGAATTGAAGTGATATTATGGTCTATAAACAGTTTGTGACCTGTGATATCTCGTGTAAAACCACGCACACGGTAATCGATCGTCATAATGTCAGTATCGAAACTGTGGATCAAGTAGTTAAGTGCTTTCAGCGGTGAGATCTCACCACAGGTAGATACGTCGATATCGGCCCGAAAGGTGCTGATGCCACCGATAGGATTGTATTCCGGATAGGTATGCACCGTAATGTGGCTTTTATCGAGATGGGCCAAAACTGTTTCCGGTAAAGGTCCCGGAGCGGAACTTTTATCTTCAGCGTCGCCATGATTCAAACAGCCTTCGGCTATGAGAATGGTGACACTGGCGCCCTGCGGCTCGTAGTCCTGCTTGGCGATGTTTAAAATGTTGGCTCCGATAATGTTGGAAACATTTGTCAGTATTTCCGTAAGACGGTCGGCGTTGTACTGCTCGTCGATATATTGCAGGTAGGCCTCCCTGTCTGCTACCGTCTTAGTGTAGCAAATGTCATACATGTTAAAGCTCAGGCTTTTAGTAAGATTGTTGAAACCATGCAGCTTTAATCTCTTTACCTCTTTCTCCAATTCAACAAATCAGCTCCTTGTAACCAGATTTATTGCAAAGTTTGCAATATGGATTGTTTTTATTATATAAGGAAACTCTCACAAAAACAATAAAATAAAAAAATACTTCCCACCTAAGTGAGAAGTATTTGAATTGTACTTTTAGCGCATATTGATAAATTGCAGATCGACACCGAAGTCGCCCGCTTTAAGGAGTTGGATAACTTCCTGCAGATCGTCTTTTTTTGCGCCGGCTACACGAACCTGATCATCCTGCATTTGTGCAGTAACTTTCAGTTTAGACGCTTTGATAGCGGCTACGATCGCTTTGGCTTTTTCTTTGGGAATACCTTGCAGGATGGTGATGGTCTGGCGCACGGTGCCTTTAGAAGCAGGCTCTATTTTGCCCAGTTCCAAACAGCGCAGCGGGATATCGCGCTTAGCCATTCTGGCACGCAGCATATCAACGATAGCACCCAGCTTATATTCGTCCTCGGCTGCCAGTTTAAGGCCTTTTTCATCTAATTCGATGCTGGCATCACTGCCACGGAAATCATAACGCTGAGCGATCTCCTTTTTCGTTTGATTGACCGCATTGTCCATTTCCTGCATATCGACTTGCGATACAACGTCAAAAGAACTGTCTTTAGCCATGATGTCACTCCATTCATTGTTTTGTTAATAGTATTATTTTAACATAAAATCAGGAGCTTGTCATTTCGTCAGCGTCACAGTGTCGATAAGGCCGCCGTTTTGACGCAGGCTGGTGACGGTGAGTTTGTTGTTGTCGGCGGTCAGCTTAAGGTAGTTGGGCTGCTCGAGCACGCCGTCAAAGGCCACTTCCTGCGGCTTGGACCGCGACCCGGCCCAGGTTTTGTCGCCGCTGCGGCCAGTAGAGATATAGATAGCTCCCTGCGCTGACACGCTGCCATTTTTAAAGGGCGCCGAACGCCCATAAGTGTGGTTGTGGGCCGAAAAGATCACATCCACATCATTGCGGTCAATAACTGGCATCAAAGCCAGTCCCAGGCTGTTAGGTCTGCCGTCCTGATAACGGAACAGGTTACGGTGTACCAGCACCACCTTCCATTTTTTAGTGCTGGCAGCCAAATCTTGCTCCAGCCATTTTACCTGAAGTTCGATCAGGTCGGGCTGCCATTGGGCCAATTCTTCCAGTTGGGTATCGACAACGGCGAAATGCACATTGCCGTAATCATAGCTGTAGGCCTGCCCTTTAAGTCCTTCCGGCCCGTTGTCAGGCAGGTCGAACAGGTTTAGGTACAGTTCTCCGTTATAGGGCTTCCATTGCAGGGAATAATTTTCGTGGTTGCCGCTGATGGGCGCCACAGGGATCTGAGGCAGCAGGCTGGCAGCGCCGCGGAACCAGCTGCGCCACTGGCTGTATTGCTCACCGTTATCGACCAGATCGCCCATATTGATAAAAAAGGTAGCGGCCGGGTCGTGGCTGTAGGCATAGGCCGCCGTTTTACGCCACTCGTTATAATCAAGGCTCTGCGAATCGCCAAAAATCAAGGCCGTAAAAGCACCGCCTCCGTCTGTTTTAAACGTTTCCCATTTAGAAAATTCTTTGCCGCTGCCAACTCGGTATTCATAAGTTTTACCCGGCTCCAGTCCGGTCACAGTCACGCTTTGCTGGTATATCCTGCCGGCATCAGTCTGAAAGTCCGTAGCCTGCGCCGCTATTTTCTGAACTGCGCTGTCTGGCGCTTGTTCGGCATCTACCCGCAGGCGGTATTCCAGCCAGGCGCCACTTTCAGCCTTTTCGGTTTGCCACATCACCGTGCGCGACGTGCCGCTGTCGGTGTTTATCACCTGCCGCAGCTGCAAGGGCTCGTAGCGTGCAGGCTGCTCGGCCTCGCAATAGCTGCGCTGGTAAAAAAACATACCTGCGCCAACTATGATAAGCATCAGCGCCAACAGGACTGTTTTAGAAAAACCTTTGCTCCATTTCATCTGCTTCTCTCCCTCAATTAAGTCATCTATCCATCTAAGTATCTTGCTCTTTGTTTAAATTATATAGACCTTGCCTTAACTCCAGTCAAGTAAACATTTTGTGAAAAATAGCAGACCCGCCATGCTAAGCAGCAGGCGGGTCCAGAAATTTTAAATATTATCAGTCGATGATATTTTGTTTATAGTCGTGGTAGCTGCTGCGCAGAACTTCCATTGTTTTGACCATTTCCAGCTTCAGCTTGGAGGCAGAGTCAAAATCATTGCGGGCAAAGGCTTCACGGATCATAGTGAAAATGCAGGGAGTTTCAGTGGAATCTTTAGCCAGCGTTACACGCAGGGCCGCGATCTTTTCCCACAGCTCGTCGTCGCATTTGTTATAGAAGCCGGTGTCGTGCAGGCATTTCATCGCTGCGATCTCGGCATGGAATTCGGGGATCATCCTGTTCAGCAGTTCGGTCTGCCAACGAATCAGCGCACCTTTAGCAAAGGAATCAATAAATTCTGCGCGCAGGATGTTTCCGTTAGTCAGGGCAGCTTTCTTTTCGGGATATTTAGTGAAGCCGCACATATTTTCCCATACGGTTGCAGGCGGTTTGCCAAACAGGTGGCTGCGCTCTGCTTCGGTAAAGTCTTCAAATACGTCTTCTTCACTGCGGTACTGTCGGTCTGTTTCCAAATAGAAGCCTTCTTCGCCTGCCTTTTTAGACAGTTCTGCTTCCAACTCTTTCAGGTTTTTACCAGATTCTACGCAGGCTTTGATACCGTCCCACATAGCCAGGTAGAAAGCAGCAATGGCGATATAGGTATTGGTGTAAGGGTTGGGCGAACGCATTTCGATGCGAGTCGCCAGCGGGCTGCCGATGTCGCGGATCAGGCCTGCCAAAATAGTACGGTTACGAGAAGGGACCTGCGGACTGATACCCAAAGAGGTAACGATGCAGACAGGAGCCTCGAAACCGGGTTTAAGACGGTTTAAGGAGTCGATAGTTGCAGAAATGAAGGGATTGATGACCTCGTAGTTTTTCAGCAGGCCCATCATAGAACCATAGCCGATAGCCGAGAGAAAATCTTCCGTCATATCGCCGGGGGTGAACAGGTTGACGATTTTACCGTTTTTCATTTTAGCGGCAATACCAACATGGGTATGCTCGCCGCTGCCTGCTACGCCGGGGATCGGTTTAGCCTGGAAGGATACTTCCAGACCGTTCATGCGAAATACCTCTTTCACGATGATGCGTGCCAAAAGTTCGTTATCGGCAGTTTGCAGTCCGACGCTGAACTTCCAGTCTACTTCCAGCTGTTCCATAACGTGAGTCATGTGTCCGGCACCGTCGATCTGACCACGGACGCCGCCACATTCTTTATGGCCCATTTCCGGCTCCAGGCCGTAGGCTTCCATCATTTCGATTGTTTGCTCTAAAGCGGTACGCACGTTGCCGCGGGTACGCTGCCAGTATTGTTCCTGCATCATCTGCGACGAGGAAAGCGCATCGATAGGAGCATCTTCACGGGGAGATTTGACCCAGAATTCCAGCTCGGTAGCACAGGTGAAAACCAGTTTTTCGATTTGAGACAGGTCGATATGCTCCAAACCTGCGATCTGCGGATGTTTTTTGAATAGCTCCAGCAGCTGCGCTTCCACATAGTCCAAGCTGTTTTGCAGAATGGAACGAGAGTCTACGAAGATCTCGTTGTGGATCAAAAAGCAGGGGATACGCAAGGTACCCACCATTTTGCCGGTAGCTGCATCAAAGTGCTCGTAGTTATAGTCAACGTACCAGTTTACGTTTTTATCGACTTTCATATCTACACGGGCGTTGTTGAGGGTGGCGATGCCGGTCAGCACAACGGAAGAACCGTCGGTTTGGGCTGCCATACCTTCGAGGAAGTCGGGCATATCTTCAATAAATAAGCTGATGGGCACTTTTTCGTCAGTGTCGTTGCCAGCAAAGTCCACGCCCATAAAAGAGACGAATTTAATCTCGGGATGAGCCTCCAATAAGCTTTTCAAGACTTCGGGCTTTTGTTGCTCCGGGGTAATGTAGTACAGCATTTCTCTGTTCATCATAATAGTCACATGCGGCTCTTAGCCGCGCTCCTTTCCCTATACTGCAAACAAAATATAAAAAGGACCTTTCTGATTTTGACAACAAAATAGAAAGATCCCCATTGATCTGATGTCTCCATTATAGCAAAGGTCAGTAAATTTTGTCCAGTGTTAAAAACAAACTTTAGCATATTTTTGCAAAATATGCACTGTACTTCAGGTCAATCGCTCAAAAGCTTGATGATTATTTCTTCCAGCTTTTCAAACTGCCTGCCACCATAACGCACTTCGATGTTAAGCTGCGACAGCTCCAGCAACGCCCGTTCCAGTTCGCCCAGTTGAAAGCGGCGGCTTTGCTCGATCATTTTTTTTATGGCAAAGGGTGCGGCTTTTAATTCCGAGGCGATCTCAGCTTGGGACGCTCGTCCTTCCAGCAGCTCTTTGACCCTGCCTAAACGGCGTACCTGAAAAGAGATCAGTCCGCACAGTGCCAGTACTGTATTGCCGTGCTTACGCTCTTCGCCCAACAGCTGCAAGGCCTGCCCCAGCCGTTTTTCGGCGATAGCGTTTAAAAGAGCGAAACGCGATACTTCGGGCAGAGCGGCAAAAACCTGTTCCACGTCGTTTTGCGTCCAAATCTTGCGCTGACCGGCATAGACGGCCAGCTTCTCTATTTCCTGCTCTAAAAGCAGCAGCGGCGCGTTATCGGTCACCGACAGGTATTCCATGATCGTCTGCGAAGCCTCGTAATCGAAGCGGCAACCACGTACGGCAGCCTGTTCGTCGAGCCAGGGCTTCAGCTGGTAAGCTTTGACCGGCTTGCACTCCACCATGGCCGCCGTTTTGAGCAGGCTTTTATACAGCTTGCTGCGTTTGTCTATTTTTTCGCCTAATACCAGCACCTGACAGTGGTCCGGTACATCAGCCAGCAGCACAGCCAGTTCTTCCTGCTGCTGCTTGCGTTTTTCACCGGCGTCCTTACCGCCCCACAGTTTTTCGTCCTTCAGCACTACCAGGCTGCGGCCCGAAAAAAAGGGATAGGTATTGATAACGGCAGACAGCTCTTTTAAATCGGTGTCACGCTCAAAAACAGTGACTTCCCTGTCTTCCTGCGCAGCGTCGCCAAAAACAGCCTGCGGCAAAGCAGCGGCTATTTTATCCTTGTAATAGCCTTCTTCGCCGAAAACTGCGATCACGCTTGCGACCTGTTCTCCCTTGTGCAGCTGCTGCATAATTTTTTCTGCCGTTATCTCCATGTATATACTCCTTAAAATCGTTGCTTATCGTTTAATGGGTGTAATCAAAATAGGTGATGCCATCGCCCTGATCCTGTGCTACCAGCTGCTGCATCCTTTTGGCAAAGGGACAGGGGTAACCAATAGGGGTACCCTTATGGATGCATGATGCAAAAGCTATCGCATCGGCACCGCGTTTGACCAGCTCACGAGCCCGCAAAACAGCTTTTTTACCGGGGCAACCACCGCAGCTGCAAAAGCCAATGATCTCTATTTCTTCAGTCACAGCGGCAAATGCGCCTGTTTTTTCGCGCACAGCTTTAAAATCGGCCGTACCGGGGCAATAATCTTCCGTTTGCATACATCTGATGATACCTAGCTTCATAAAAAACCGCCTCCATCAAACACTACCGTGTAAAGCTATTGCTAAAAATTCCTCTATGTTTATTTCTGCGCCCACTTACGGCAGCGCGCTATTTTTGGTGCCGGGTCGAAGCCTTCTTCTACCCCCATCGTAGCAAGCATAGCGCAAGGGAATAAGTCACACTCACCACAGTGATCAAGCTTTTTGCTTTCACAGCAGCTTTTAACACCACAGTCGCCACCCCAAAAAGGCTTTGCCATATTAAGGCAGCCTTTGCATCCAACCTGCCCTTTCCGTGTGCAGCTGTTGCAGCTAACGCCGCAGCGCGATTCAAACATAACGGCACCTCTTTCTGCAACTACCACTATCATTATACTTATATTATAGCAACGACAGGCTGTTTTAGTAAATTCTATTATTGTATTGCTGCTGCCTCGCCGCTGCTAAAAAAATTCTTTTTGATACCGATAACTATAACATTTTACCCGTCCTGCGTCAAAAGTGATTTTAAGAGCGCCGGACAAGTCGGTGCGCCAGACATTTGCCCCGCTGGCAGCAAGCCTGTGCAGGGTTTCGCCGCCTGGATGCCCGTAGCCATTGCCGGCACCGACGGAGATGACCGCCACCTGTGGACTGACTGCCGTCAGAAAAGGCGTACAGGAAGAATTGTTGCTGCCGTGGTGGCTGACCTTTAAGACCTGCGCCTGTTGCATCTGACTTGTCGCCAGCAGTTCTTCCTCTTCCGTAGCGTCGCCTGTAAAAACGATGCTGCCGTCTGCGCCTGCCACACGCACGATCAGCGAGCTTTCGTTGGCGTCGGTGCCGACGTTATTAAAGGGCGCACTGACTACCTGCACCATAGTATTGCCCAGGTAATAACTGTCGCCAGCAGCGGCATATACTATTTTTGCCCCGGTATTTTGCAGCAGACTGGCTACATCTAACGATGGTTGTTCCTGTGGCAGAATGATTGTCTTTATAGGCAGGCTTTTGGCTACTGCCGCAGCACCACCGGCGTGGTCGTGATGGCCGTGGCTCAACAGCAGCAAATCAAGGCTGCGGATACCCAAATAGCGCAGATAGGGCAAAATGATACGGCTGCCCGTATCGTAATCGCCGCGCAGGCCACCGCAATCTACCAGCAGTGTTTGCCGCTTTGGCGTGATAACAAGGGCTGCGTCGCCCTGGCCCACATCGATAAAATGCACGGTCAACGGCTGTGGCCGCAGTTTTTCGTAACCGCCTACACCCAGCAGTGCCGCACAGCAGAGTCCAACCAGCAGGCGGCGTTCTTTAGTTGTAAAATCGTCCCAGCTACTGCTGTTAAAAAGGAGCACCAGCAATAAATAATAAATGGCACTGCACAACCATGGCCAGCTACCAACAGTAATTGTAGCCCAGCTCCAGCCTGCGGCAAAATGGATAACATGCAAAAGTGGTGCCATAAGCCATCCTGCCACCATTAAACACAGCTGACCTGCGCCCCACAGAGGCAGCAAGGCCAAGCCTGCCAAAGTCAGCAGCATAGCACCCTCTAAAAGCGGCACCAACAGCAAATTGGCCACCAGGCCCACTAGCGACAGCTGATGAAAATAGTGCACTAAAAATGGCAGCGCTGCCAGCTGCGCCGTTAAGGCTACCGCCAGCACTTCGCCCACGCCAACCGGTAAAAACCGCGTGCAATAACCGCTGATGGCAGGATACAGATAAAGCAATCCCGCCGTCGTGGCAAAGGAAAGCTGAAAACCTGCGTCCCATAACCAGCGCGGTTCATAACAAAGCAGCAGCAAAATCACCCCGCAGAAAATATTACTGCGTTGGGGCAAACGATCGCCTTCCCCTGCCAGCAAAAAAGCCAGCGACATTATTAAAGCACGCAGCACCGGTGGTTTGAAGCCGCACAACGCCGCATAAAACAGCAAAATACTGACTACAATAACCAATGCATAAGGCGTGCGCCTGCGCAGCAGCAACAGCAGAAAGCCGGTGAGCAATGCGATGTGCGTGCCCGATACGGCCAGCAAATGTGCCAAGCCAAGATTGGCAAAATCTATGCGGGTCTGGTCGTCGATGCCGTCGTAACCGCCCAAAGTCACACCTGCCAAAACTGCTCCGGCCTGTCCCGATACAGCAGCTTGCAGCTGGCGGCGTAAAAAGCTGCTTACAGCGGCGATGCGTTCACCCAGGCTCAAACTGCCGCCATATAGTTGCAGCTGGCTGCCGCTTACCGTCATGCGTCCCTGCACGCCATGCAGTTCGTTCCACAGCGCTCCGTCCCAACTACCCGGATTAGCAAAATCAGTCAACGGTTTAAGCATGCCCTGCACAGCCACCTGACCACTTATTTTCTCACCAACCGTTATATTTTTAACAAACACCCGTACCTTACCGGCAACGGCGGTTCTGCTTGCTTTGTCCGCTTTGCTTACAGCTGTTGCGGGCAGTTCCGATACAACCCCCGGGGTTGTATTTTGCCCACTGCCTCCCAGCTGCATGGCAGTGCAGTTAAGCACAAAACTGGTACCCTGCTCTTTTGTTTTAACGCTGCCTGCTTCCACCGTGCCGTAGACCATTGCCTCCTGACCGGTGCAAGCTGATATGGCAAGCTGTGGTTGGCGTACAGCACCACCGCCAACTACAGCGCCACAGCCAAAAAACAGGCCCGCTCCCACGGCTGCCATAATTTTTACATCCGCCTGCCGCCGATAAGCGACCACCAACAAAACTAACAGCAGCGCCGCCAAAGCACCTGCCAGCCATAAAGGCAGCACCTTACCTAAGCCCAAATGGCACCCCAGCACAAAGGCCAGCGCAGCCCCCAACAGCAGCTTCTCCAGTTCACCCCGCATCACAGCTCCAAATAAGGCTGCATTTTGGCAAATTTAGCTTTGCCGATGCCTTTTACCTGCATAATCTCGTCTACACTGCCAAAGCTATGTGTATCACGATATTCCACAATGCGCTGCGCCGTTACTGTACCCACGCCGGGCAAAGCTGTCAGCTCTGCTGCCGATGCCGTATTCAGGTGCACCTTGCCCATAGTTTTAGCTGCTGACGGCCTGTTGCCAGACATTGCTGCTACCGGACTGACCACGCTGTTACTGCCTGTGCCGACAACGCCAGCACCGTTACTACTACCAGCTACACCCTGCTCCCGCAGCGCTTTGCCACTAAGACGCGGCACATTGACCTGCATCCCGTCCTTCAACAACTTAGCTAAATTCACCTTATCCCGGTTAGCCTCCGGCGTCATACCTCCGGCAGCGGCAATGGCCGCCGTGGCCCTGCTGCCTGCGGGCACCTGGTACAAGCCCGGTTTAGCCACCGCGCCGCTTACATATACCTGCACGCCTTGGGTCTGCACTGCACTTACCCCGGCCGGTATAGCTGCTGCCGGCTGGCTGGTTTCAGGCGGCGCCGATCCCAGCAAACTTCCTCCTGCACATAAAACTACGGCGGCTCCCAGTGCCGCCACCTTCCCACGCAATCGCTGCTGCATCAAACTATCCCCTTTGGAACGCAAAAAAACAGAGCCCCTAAGGTCAACAATAAATTCGTTATACCTTAGGAACTCTGCCATAGCGTCTTTATAATGTGATCTCGCTGATCCTGCTATTTAATTTTGTCCACCCGTCAAGGTTTGGCAACGATGTTGACCAAACGTCCAGGTACACAGACGATTTTTACGATTTTGCTCGTATCGACCATAGCGGCGATATTAGCATCGGCCAAAGCCATTTTTTCCAGTTCTTCCTTACCGGCTTCGGCAGGAACTACCAGGCGGCCTTTGACCTTGCCGTTGATTTGCAGCACGATCTCTACATTGTCCACCTTCATGGCTTCCTCATCAGCCTGCGGCCAGCTTTGAGCATGAACACTGCTGTTTTCGTCGATAACGCCATGCCACAATTCGTCGGTAACATGGGGCACGAAGGGAGCCAACAGGCGTATCAAAGCGGAAACAGTCTCATAAACCAGGCCGGCATTGTAATTTTTTTGTGCTTCTTTGTAAACATACAAAGCGTTGACCAATTCCATCATGGCGCTGATAGCGGTATTGAAATTGAAGCGCTGCTCAATATCGTCGGTAACCTTTTTAATAGTGCTGTGCAGCACGCGGCGAAGCTCTTTATCGGCTTCATCCAGCGTGGCGGTATCATAGCTGGTAACCTTTTGTGCCAGCTGGCCCTGGAAGTGGCTAACGATACGCCAAACACGGTTGATGAAACGGAAGGAGCCTTCTACGCCCTGATCGCTCCACTCCAGTTCTCTTTCAGGCGGAGCGGCAAACATAATGAACAGACGTGCCGTATCGGCGCCGTATTTAGTAATGATCTCTTCCGGCGAAACAACGTTGCCCAAAGATTTACTCATTTTAGCGCCGTCTTTAATAACCATGCCCTGCGTAAGCAGGTTGCTGAAGGGCTCGTCATATTTAACAAGTCCTGCGTCGCGCAGTACCTTCATAAAGAAACGAGAATACAGCAAATGCAGGATCGCATGTTCGATCCCGCCGATATATTGGTCGACCGGAGCCCAGTAATCTACAGCTTCTTTGCTAAAGGGGGCAGCGTCGTTTTTCGGGTCGGTATAACGCAGATAATACCAGGAAGAACACAGGAAGGTGTCCATGGTATCGGTCTCGCGGCGGGCAGGCTTGCCGCACTGCGGACAGGTACAGTTAACGAAGCTGTCGCTGGTAGCCAACGGTGACAAGTTAACGGAATCGAACTTCACATCCTCCGGCAAACGTACCGGCAATTCTGCTTCCGGTACCAAAACTTCGCCGCAGTCGGGGCAGTAAACGATAGGGATCGGTGCACCCCAATAGCGCTGACGGCTGATGAGCCAATCACGCAGACGGTAGTTGACATGGCGTGAGCCAAAGCCCTGCTCTTCTGCATAGTCCATAATGGCTTTTATAGCCTCGTGCATTTCCATGCCGCTGAACTGGGCGGAGTTGACCAGTACGCCTTCTTTTTCCTCGTAGGCCTTAGTCATTTCTTCGACCTGTAATTCCTGGTCTTTCGGGGTAACGACTACGATCTTATCCAGACCGTATTTATCGGCAAACATCCAGTCGCGTTGGTCGCCTGTAGGCACGCCCATAACGGCGCCGGTGCCGTAATCATATAAAACATAGTTAGTGACCCAGATCTCGACCTGACGGCCGTTGAACGGGTTGATGGCATATTTGCCGGTAAAGATACCTTCTTTTTCAGACTCGCCGGAGGTGCGCTCCAGGTCGGACTGATTGCGAACACGGGCGCAGAAAGCCCTGATCTCGTCAGCCTTGGGATTGCCTTCGCACAGCTTTTCAACCATGGGATGCTCGGCAGCCAGCACTACGAAAGTGATGCCATAAGCCGTATCCGGGCGGGTAGTATAAACAGGCAGCTTGGCGTCGATGCAAGGCACGTCAAGGCTGAATTCCAACCCTTCGCTGCGGCCGATCCAGTTTTTCTGCATGGTTTTAACCCGTTCGGGCCAGCCATTTAAAAGTTTCAAATCGTCCAGCAGCTCTTCCGCATAATCGGTGATTTTAAAGAACCATTGCTCCAGGTCTTTTTTGATCACTTCATGGTCACAGCGCCAGCATTTGCCGTCGATAACCTGCTCGTTAGCCAAAACGGTGTTACATTCGTTGCACCAGTTAACGGCGGATTTTTTCTTTACAGCCAGGCCGCGTTTATAAAACAATTCAAAGAACCATTGAGTCCATTTGTAATAATCTTCCTTACAGGTAGCAACTTCACGATCCCAATCATAAGACAGGCCCAGCTCTTTTTGCTGACGGGTCATATTGGCGATGTTTTCCATCGTCCATTTCGCCGGGTGGATGCCATGTTTGATCGCGGCATTCTCGGCCGGCATACCAAAGGAGTCCCAGCCCATCGGATGCAGCACGTTAAAGCCGTTCATGGTACGGAAACGGGCCACCACGTCGCCGATGGAATAGTTGCGGACATGGCCCATATGCAGGTTGCCCGAAGGATAGGGGAACATTTCCAGCACATAGGATTTGGGTTTGCTGGCATCAATGTCAGTCTTAAAAGTTTTGTTATCTTCCCAATATTTTTGCCATTTAGTTTCTATGGCATGGGGAGCATATTTTTCTTCGATCATTCTTAACATAACCTCCTAAAAGTTTAATTGCCGCCGTAAGACAACAAATAAAAAAGTCCCCGGCTGTTAGGCCAGGGACGAAATAGCTTTCGCGGTACCACCCTGATTGCCGAAAAAACTTCGGCCACTCGAAACCTGTAACGCTGGCGACGCGTCCGCGCTTTTGACGCGGCTTCTCAGCGGCGAGTTCGCCCTGCTCCCGTATTGACTCGCAGCTGCCGTCAACTTTCTGCACCGGGGACGCCTGGTTACTACTCCGCTTCACTGAATTTGTTCATTCTGCAAATGCTTTATTCATTATATCACAAATCGGCGGAGTTACAAGTCTTTTCTCTGCTGTTGATTATGTGTTATTTAAAAACTCCAAGTGGCGTTAAGAACCTGACACCAGGCATTAAATACAATCGGCTTTTTTCAGGCAATGTTCTCTGCAATTTTACTAATGTTGCCCCTCTGCACCATTATGCACAGGCAAAACCTTGCAATCACCTTCCAAATACGCTAACATAAGCTTAACGATAATTACAGTAAGCGGAGTATAACCTATGAACATTTACGCTATCGGCGACCTGCATCTTTCCGGCAATCCACCGTCCAAACCTATGGAAATCTTCGGCGAGCACTGGCAGGGCCACGCCGCCAAAGTCGCCGCCAACTGGCAGCAGCTGGTTACGGACGACGATACAGTCATCATCTGCGGCGACACCTCGTGGGCCATGGACTTACAAGCCGCCCTGACCGACCTGAACTGGATCGCCATGCTGCCGGGGCGCAAAATCATTCTGCGCGGCAACCACGACTATTGGTGGACTTCCTTGAAAAAAATGCAGCAAGCCACAGAAAACAAATTCAGCTTTTTACAAAACAATTTTTATACCTGCGGCGACACCGCTATCTGCGGCAGCCGTGGCTGGCTGTTGCCCTCGTCCGAAAGCTTTACGAACGATGACGCTGCCATCTACCGCCGCGAAGGAATGCGTCTGGAAGCCTCGCTGGCTGCGGCTAAGCAGGCAGGCTACGACGATATCATCGCCGCACTGCACTATCCACCACTTTACGACGCAGGCAACGCATCTATCTTTGCCGAACTACTGGAAAGCTACGGGGTTCGTTACTGCGTTTTCGGGCATATCCACGGCAGCGACGCAGGCCTTGTTTTTGAAGGGATCCGCAAAGGCATTACCTATAAGCTTGTCAGTTGCGATACGCAGAATTTTATGCCGCAGCTGGTCAAATAAACAGCGAAGAAGGGTTCCCCATGCAAAAAAATATTTCCGCAGCAACTCTGATGGTTTTAGCGGCCTGCATCATTTGGGGCGCGCAGCCGATGTTTGTAACTTTTGTTGTTCGTGAGTTCGACCCAATTCCCTTAGTCGCCATCCGCTATTTTACAGTGGGCGTGATCCTGCTGGCAACACTGGCTTACAGCGGTGAAAAGCTGCTGCCGCCTCGCAAAGCATGGTTACCGCTGTTTTTAATGGGCGTTCTCAGCGTTGGCGGTAATAATGTTGCGCAATTTACTGGCCTGCAATATTCTACAGTGGCCAATCTTACTATTATCGCCTCACTAACGCCCGCAGTCACCGCGTTACTCAGTCTGCTGCTGCTCCACGAACGGCTGCATAAAATCCAATGGCTTGGTATCAGCGCCAGTATCATTGGTGCCGTTTACCTAATAAGTAAGGGCTCACTGGCTACGATCGTCAATCTGAATTTTAACTTCGGCGATATTTTGTTCTGCATCAGCATGGTAGCCTGGGCCTTTTATACCATTCTTGTAACGCAAGTCAGTAAATATGTATCAGCTTACAGCGCCGTCGCTTGGGCTGGTCTTTTGGGCTCGTTGACTACGGCAGCTTACAGTATGGCAATAGGGCAATTTGCTCTGCCTGTCGATCTTTCGCCACTGGCCTGGGGTTCTTATTTTTACGTCATTTTTATCGGCAGCCTTGTTGGTATGATTTTCTGGAATAAGGGCATTCGCGTTATCGGCCCCAGTCAGGCAGCTGTTTTTATGAACCTGATGCCACTGGTAGGCATCATCTGCGGCATTGCCTTTCTTGATGAAAGGTTCTATACCTCCGAAGCAGTTGGCGGCGCACTTATCATCCTGGGCGTCTATCTAACTACCCAATATCATCTTCTCGCTTATAAACTGTCCAAATATCTTGTCAAACGCAGAAACCATAAATAACGCAACCACAAAAAACTAACACTACTGCTGTACCGTAAATAATTTATTAAAAGGAACGCTATGCAACTCAACAACATCACCGCACCGGCACTGCTTATAACGACTTGCGTCATTTGGGGCATCCAGCCCATGTTCGCCAAGTTCGTCGTCAGGGAAATGTCGCCCATACCCATGGTCAGCATTCGCTACACAGTTGTGGCCCTGACGCTGTTTGCTATGCTCAAATACCACGGCGAGCCCTTAGTGCCGCCCCGCAAAACCTGGCTGGCACTGTTTGTCATGGGCATCCTCGGCGTCTGCATCAACAATGTCACCCAGTTCACCGGGCTCAAATATTCTACCGTAACCAACTTTACCATCATTGCCACGCTCACGCCCATCGTTACGGCGCTGCTCAGCTTTGTGCTGATCCACGAACGACTGCACCGCCTGCAATGGCTGGGCATCTGCAGCAGCCTGTGCGGCGCGCTGTACCTTTTGAGCCGTGGCTCGCTGACTGCTATTTTAGCGCTCGACTTTAACATCGGCGACGTCCTGTTTTTTACCAGCCAGGTGGCCTGGGCGCTGTACTCCATCATCGTCGTGCGCATCATCGACAACGTTTCACCGCTGGCCATTGTTGCCTGGTCGGGGCTGTTAGGCTCGCTGACAACGGCAGCCGTAGCTGTTTATTTAGGCCATTTCGACCTGCCGGCAATGCTTTCACCGCTGGCGATCGTATCATATTTATTCGTCATCTTTATGGGCGGGCTGCTGGCCATGATTTTTTGGAATCAGGGCACTGGCATCGTAGGCTCCAGCCAGGCAGCAGTCTTTATGAACCTGATGCCGCTGGTCGGTATCCTCTGCGGCGTCGTCTTTTTAAACGAGCAATTCCTGGCGGCGCAGGCAATCGGCGGCGCACTCATCATCAGCGGCGTCTATCTAACCACCCAATATCGCACCCTTGCCTACCGTTTGGCAAAATATTTTGTGCAAAGAAAGAAACGTAACGCCAGTTGATATAGCTATAACAACCACTTCACATAAGTAAAAAGCTCAGGCATGGAAAGATTATTTCCAATGCCCGGGCTTTTTATTTTACAACATAATATTTATGTAATTAAATCAATTCCACAAATCACTTAGCTTCTTTGCTTTAAATATTTTTTTATACGAAGTATATCTTGGAGCTTGGGGCCCTTGCCGTTTCTCTCCCAAAATTATTTTTTCAATTTTTTTAACAGTTCCAGTTTTAAAAACGACCATATATTTATTTGTATCACGATATTTCTCTATTTTCTCAACTTCTGCTATATAAGTAATTGCAGATATCGGCGCAACCTGATAAACTGCAATATATTTTATCTTATCAAGCATCAGACTAGAAATTCTGATTGCATACCAACGTTCATTGTCAATAAATTCTGTTTTAAACCCATCTTCACGCGCAGGAACAACTATTGTATCCAATTCATCTGCATCTACATTCTGTCCTAAATCAATATTTATATCATCTCTAAAAGGCGTTACTCTGTGTAATTTTTCATTCCCATTTACATAGGTTTGTACTTCTATAACTTCTGTTGATATAGTTAATTTAGATAAAACCATATCAAGTTCAGCAGTAGCTTCATTAATAACCACAATAGCCGCAATCTCTTTTTCAAAAATCACCTCATCCAACAATTCATTAATATTATTGAATTTAGCTTCAGCAAAATATTTGTCTAAAGTTTTTTCTTATTAATATCACTTACGATATTCTTAAGTAATATAGTTTTTATCTTATGTTTATCAGTTTCAGAGCAAATAGAAAAACGCAATATCTGTTCCCCTATATGACCATACAAATCATGGTTATTTAACTCTACCTCTATAAAATATAACTGTGGATCACGATGAAAAGTAAGATCAAGATAATATCCATCAGGAATAGCGGCACCTTTTTTAGATATTCCAATTTTCTTTTTCAAATCAAAATAAATACCTTGGTCACCGAAAATAATTTCATTGTTTTCAACTATAATTTTTTCAAATTCATTTTCTTTTTGATATTCATATAATTTGTAGATATTTTTATTGGAATCAACTATCTTATACATTTTCACCCCTCAAATAATTTATATAAATATTATATCATTATTTTACGAATAAATTAAGTATCACTTAACTTATTGCAAAATTATAACCAAACACCCCATAAATTCCAAAGCGTACAACCGTAAAAAAGCTCAGGCCTAGAAAGATGATTTCCCAACGCCTGAGCTTTTTTATTGCCTTGTTAAGTTTTAAAACAAATTTTATTTATATTGTTGCCTAAAAAAGTTGCATCCTGCCCCAGTCGTAGTATAATAGGCATTATGATAAATTTAGCATTTTGAGGGGATTATTGTATGCAAACAAAGAAATTAAAATATTTGCTGCTGGTTGCTGCCGTAGCGATAACAGCACTGCTGGTATGGTATTTTACCTACTGGGTAAAAACGCCGCAGTACACCTTAGGCTTTATTGGCACTGCGGTGCAAAAGCACGACTTTGCTGCTTTTGAAAAGCACGTCGATATGGAATCACTCTACGGTAATGCCTACGACGATGTTGTTGCCGCCTCTTTTGGCAGCAAGCGGATGAGCAGCCCTATTCTAGCGGCGCTGGTACAAAACATCAAAGGCATTGCTGTGCCGATATTGATCGACCAAACCAAAAATTATGTGGACAACGGAACTATGGACGAAGCTGACCCCAGCGATGCCGATTCACCAGTACTGCAAAACAACGGCACTGATATAGTCAACAGCCTAAAAAATAAGACTGGCGTCAATTCTATGCAGTACCAAGGCGTCGAAAGTGTGCAAAAAGAAGGCACTGACGCTACTGTGGTAATCAAAGTATTTGACAGCAGCCTTAACAAGCACTTTTTCGTTAAACTTGCTATGCAGCAGCTTACTGACGGCAGCTGGCGTTTAATGAAGATCGACGACTTACAGGCTTTGATCAGTGAACGCGACCAGGCCCTGCAAAACAAACTGGCCCAGATTAACGAACCTCTAAAAAAAGAGATTGCCGCCGCTGTAACCATCAAACCCCAAAAACTTTCAGTGGCTTCGGCTGCTTATTCAGGTGTAATCCGCTTACTGGAAGCTGATTTGCAGCTAACCAACACGACCAATAAAGAATTACAGTATTTTACTGGCCTGCTGGAACTTTACACTGCCGACAATGAACTTTTTTACATTGGCAGCTTTGCCAGTAACAGGACCTTAGCGCCGCAACAAAGCGCGACGTACCAGTTTAACTGGGAATTGAACCCGTTTTTGACTGACGACGCTAAAGTGATGAACAGCGACTTTAGCCAAGTCAACTGGCAGGCTTCACTCAGCAGTATAGTTTTTACCGATGGTTCGAGCATCGAACTTTTGACGCAGCTGCTGCCTGAATAACCAACTGTGTAAACACACAAAAAGCAGTAACGCCACTACAACAGGCGTTACTGCTTTTCTTTTAGCCTTGCTGATAAGTCCTGGCCTTACTCCTGATCAATTCACCGCCGTCACACAGCTCACCCTCGTCATCATCCAGTTTCCACAGATCCCATCTTTCAAAGGTCGAACTGGGTCCATAATCGTCCAAATCGGCTGCTTCTGCATGGGTCATTACATAATTATCATTAACAGGCAGCTCTAATTCTTTGCACAAAACGCCTACTAACCGTGCCAGCGTTTCTATTTGTTGCTGTGTAGGCGGTTCGCTGCCAAAATCGACACTGCCATCGGCATAGGCCACCGCTTCACAGCAGCAACAGATACTGATGCCGATAGCGCCGCCGTTACGATGCCAGGTATGCTCTTTATAGTCTGTCAAATCATCGCAACTTGCGTGCAATTCACCATCACCTGTAATATTCAAATGATAGTCGTCATAAGTAGTGGCATAATGCCCGGCCGTCCAGTGCAGATAAATCCTGTTGATCCGGCCTCTGGCAGTTGCCGCCAGCTGTGCCGCTTCCTGCAAAGTTATTGTTCTCATTCTCTACCGCTCCTTTCAGGCAGCCTTCATCTGCTGCTCGTCGTAAAATTTTTCTACGGTAATATCGCAGGTCTTGCCATTGCTTTTAATGATTACATCACCACAAACCGCTGTATTGAACACATCCGCCTGTAAATCATTCAGCCTGCGCACGACCTCGGGACTGGGGTGATTATATTTATTGCCGTTACCACTGCTGATGATAGCTACTTTTGGCCGCACGGCTGCCAGAAATTCGTTGATTGAAGAAGTTTTACTGCCGTGGTGGGCAACCTTCAATCCGCTACTGTTGCCATAATAAAAAAAGAAAAGCCCCACTTACATTTGTAAGTGGGGCTTCATAGCTCCTGCAGTAATCTGTCTTGAAGCAAGCAGCTTCTGTTATAGTTTTACTGCAACAATATTCAATTTACAATATTTCACGTTTATTGTGTCATTTGAACCGTTTCAGACGCAAGGCATTGCTTACTACCGATACGGAGCTGAGCGACATGGCCGCCGCGGCTATCATCGGGTCCAGCAAAGGCCCGCCAAAAATATGCAGCACACCGGCCGCTACCGGGATGCCGATAATATTATAGCCAAAAGCCCAAAAGAGGTTTTCTTTGACATTGCGGATCGTGGCTTTACTCAAACGCAAAGTCGTACTGATGTTACGAATATCACCGTTGACCAGAACTACCTGCGCCGATTCTATGGCCACGTCAGTACCGCCGCCGACGGCAATACCCAAGTCAGCCTGCGCCAAAGCGGGAGCATCGTTGATGCCGTCGCCAATCATCGCAACTACCTCGCCGCCCTGCTGGAAGCTTTTGATAAGCTCTGCTTTATGGCCCGGCAGCAGCTCGGCTACCACCTCGTCTACGCCAGCCTTCTCAGCTATATAAGCCGCAGCCCGTTTATTGTCGCCTGTCAAAATGACAGTACGGATATGCAAATCATGCAGCTTCTGCATCGCCTCCAATGTTTCTTCTTTCAAAGTATCGGCGATAGCGAAGATGCCGCACAAATTACGGCCGATCGTTAAATAAACGATAGTCTTGCCAACAGCCGACAACTGCTCGCCGATCTCGACAGCATTGGGAGGGATAGCCGCCACCGGCTTAACGAAAGCCAGATTACCCAGGCGAACATTGGTATTTTCGCAGCGAGCCGCAATACCGCCGCCCACAGTGGTTCTAAAGTCAGTACAGGTAGGCAAGTCCATGCCCGCAGCCCGTTCTTTGATGGCCACAGCCAGCGGATGGGCCGAGCCCTGCTCAATAGCAGCCGCCAGCCGAGTTATAGCATCTTCTTTAGCGCCATTCCAGCCGATAACGTCGGTCACGATGGGTTTGCCCTTAGTGATGGTACCTGTTTTATCAAAAACAGCCATCGTCACGTTATGAGCGGTTTCTAAAGCTTCAGCGTTTTTAAACAGCACGCCTTTTTCGGCGCCTTTACCAACAGCGACCATGATCGCCGCCGGTGTTGCCAAGCCTAAAGCACAGGGGCAGGCAATAACCAGCACGGCTACAAAAACCTGCAAAGCAAATTTGCTGCCAGCGCCGGCAAACCACCAGCTCAATCCGGCTACCAAAGCGATAACCAACACCACTGGCACAAAAATCGCTGCTATCTTGTCGGCAGTTTTGGCAATAGGAGCTTTGGAGCCCTGTGCCGATTCCACCATTTGCATGATCTGTGACAGCATAGTATCTTTGCCGACTTTCTCGGCCTTAAAACGCAGGTAACCATCAGTAACAACGGTTGCCGCAAAAACATTCTCGCCAACGGTCTTGCCCACGGGCATACTTTCGCCAGTCAGCATCGACTCGTCGATACTGGCATGGCCTTCCGTGACAACGCCGTCCACCGGCACCTGATTGCCTGGATGCACGATCACGATATCTCCGGCCAAAATAGCTTCACGGGGGATCTCTACTTCCTCGCCGTCTTTCCAGATGAAGCCCGTTTTAGGTGCCAAATTCAGCAGGCTGCTGATAGCATGTCCGGCCTCGCCTTTGGCCCGTAGCTCTAAAAACTTGCCGCACAGCACAAAGGTCAATATCGCGCCTGCCGACTCGAAGTAAAGATTATGCACGGCGTGAGGATTGATTTTTGCCAGCACTTCATAGGTAGAATAGCTGCTGTAAACAAAAGCAGCGCCAGTACCCATTGCCACCAGGGTATCCATCGACGGCACACCATTTTTTAAACTGATGATGCCATTTTTAAAGAAAGGCCCTCCGGCGTACAAAATAGGCAGCGTCAAAAGCAGCTGCACAAAGGCGTACACATCGCCCATCGTATCCGGGTCGATCGGCACCGGCAAAAACTTGCCCGGCACCATTGGCGCCATTGCCAAATACAGCAGAGGCACGAAAAAGAATGCCGCCACTTTCAGCCGCTTCTTCAAATCCAAGGCATCCTTCTCAGCACGCTGCTCCGGTGTAGATTCTTCGCCCGGCGCATCATGCACTACCGAAAAGCTCATTCTGGTAACAGCCTCTTCCAGCTGCTCCAGCGTCGCTTGGTTTTCGTCATATCGAACCAATGCCGATTGGCTGGCCAAATTTACATCAGTCCTGTCGACTCCGGCCACTTTTTTTAAGGAACGCTCTACGCCGTTAGAACAGGCGGCGCAGTGCATTCCGGCTATTTTAATCGTTACTGTTTTCATAAGCTTTATTTTTCAACAGTGAAACCGGCCTCTTTGACCGCACTTTCCAATTGCTCCACCGTAGCCGGGGCTTCATATTCTACAACTGCCATGCATTGCTCCAGGTCTACTGCCGCGTTTTTTACGCCCGGTATATCCTCCAATGCCATTTTTACACTAGCAACACAACCTGCGCACGACATACCAAAAATATACATACTTGTTTTTTCCATTATCTATGCCTCCGTTTCGGAATTTAATAACAACGCTGCCAGCCAATAACTTTAAGGCGGCAAAATCAAGGTTAGCAAAAGCTCACCATTGTGACTATCTAACTCAATCTTAGCAACCATACCCGGCTTTGTCAACCGCAGTCACTAAGCAAAAAGTCAGTAGCAAGCAGTCCTTTATCCTGCTTCTATATCCTATTATAACATATGAAGTGTCATTCATATATCCTTGCTTGCAAAACCTTTGTGAATTATTCTTGTTTCAGCACTATTTAGCCAGTTTTTACAACTGTCCTGTTTTATCTTTTCACTTCTGTCCATTTTAAAGATCACAGTTCTGGTCTATACTGTATCTTGTAGATTTAATAAAGAAGGTGTTTTTTATGCGTAATGATAATATTACCAAGCTGACGCTGGCAGGTATGTTTGCCGCTTTAGCTTTTGTCTGCTTCACTTATTTAAGAATTGAAATTCCTATGGGCGGCGGTATGACCGGGAAAATTTACATCGGCCATGCGTTTATCATTTTATCGGCCCTGGTGCTGGGGGCTAAATACGGTGCCCTTACCGGCGCTATCGGCCTGTCTTTAGCCGATATTTTAGCCGGCTATACGACCTCAGCGCCGCCGACCTTCCTGTCTAAATTCCTGATTGGTCTAGCTGTTGCTTTTGTCGCCCACAAAATTTTTGACCTGGCCAGTGCCGATGAAGCCAAAGCCAACCGCATCATCATTGCAGCAGCTGTTTTTGGCTGCGTGGTCAACGTCATTACCGAACCGCTGATCCGTTACAGCTTCAAAGCTTTTATCCTGGGTGTGCCTCATCAGATAGCTTATCTTTCGGCTATCAACTGTGCTGTTTCCATGGCCGTCAGCGCCATACCATCAGCTATTTTAGCAGTGTTTCTTTACAAAGCAGCGCAGCACAGCGGCCTCCTGAACTATAAGACAGTTTAAGTTCACTTAAATACCCCCATAAAAACTAAGGCCCTGCTTACAAAAAGCAGGGCCTTAGTTTTTAATAATCATCATTGTAAAGCGCGCCTGTTGCATCCGTATAAGTACGAATCCGGCCATACTTATTATCACGCTCTTCACCAGTCAGGCAAAACTGCCTGACCATATAAATAAAATTAACGAACGGAATCAGCGCAAACAACGAATAATACCAGCCTGTTCCGTGATCATGCGACCTGCGAACATCGACAGTAAACAGCAGCAGCAAAATCAAAAGATTCATCACCAAATTGATGATATTCCCTGCCTGCGCCAAATAGACGGTCAGCGCACTGATCCCAGGCAGCCATAAAAGCAGCAGATAGAGCAACTGTCCGCTCAATTTAATGATGCCCCAAATTACCAAGGGCGCCATAAACAAAAAGAAATATTCCCGGCAAGTCAGTCGGCCGCTCAATGTAAAATAATCCTTTAAAAAGTCTCCCTTTAGATACCCGTAGATCTTTTGCAGCGGCCTGCGGCAGTTCTCAGCAGCATCCCAAAAAACATCCTTATTCGCCACCGTTGTAGCAGCACCGTATTGGTTACCGCTCGTACCCTTAGCGCAGGATAGCCACAGCAAAACTAAAGCATTTACTACCGGCACCAGCAGCGTCAGCAGTAGCCAGCCCGAACGATCAAGGTCATGCAGGCGGCGTACCATCAGCGAAATGCTTACCGTTATATAAGCAAGGACTAAAAGAATGATGCAGCACCAGGCAAAATAATAACTCCATAAAGTCAAAAACTCTTCCAGCATCGCACCTTTGCCCGGCAGCACCGCAAAAAACAAAATTAAGCCCGGACATAGTACCGACAGCAGCAAAAGCGTCTGGCGACACAAATATTCCTGCCTGCTAATACGGCCGCTGAAAGCAGCGCAGCGCTCCATAAAATATTTTTTATAAAACCTATACCAGCTTCCCATAATCCCCGCCCAATTTCATCAGTTTTTAACGCTCTGTTATATTCATCTTTATTTTATCATATTTTTAAACAAATGAAAATGTTGCAGCAATATCATCCCTAACCTGAGCAA
The DNA here is from genome assembly GCA_900544795.1 of uncultured Phascolarctobacterium sp. Taxonomy (GTDB): domain Bacteria; phylum Bacillota; class Negativicutes; order Acidaminococcales; family Acidaminococcaceae; genus Phascolarctobacterium. The sequence continues at coordinate 73,173 of UQWM01000007.1, forward strand.
AACATAAATAAAAACCGCCCCCAAAATGGGAGCGGTCTAAAAGTTGGTTACCGTTCAGCCCTGTTGATAGCGCAAAGGATGCCCAAAAGTGCTGCCACATTGATATTGCTGTCGATACCGACGCCGAAGATATGCCCGTTATTGGGTATCTTCAGTTCGATATAACAGATGCCTTTCGCATCGGAGCCACGGGAGATTGCATGCTCGTGGTAATTAACAAATTCGTAGCCCTTGACGCCGATACCTTCCAGCGCCTGGAAGAAAGAATCGATAGGGCCGTTACCGACGCCGACCACGTTCAGCATTTCGCCGCTCACATTGATGCGCCCTTCGAAACGGGTATGAGTAGTACCGTCCAAATCGCGCTGCTCCATGAAACGGTGTGAAGCCAGCTTGTACTTACCGTCAAATTCCACATATTCCCTGTTGAACAAATCAACGATCTGCTCTTCTTTCAACTCATCGCCAAAGGCGTCAGATGCAGCTTTCACGATATTACCGAATTCAGGATGCATCTCTTTCGGCAGACGGTAGCCAACAGCATGCTGCAGCACAAAAGCCGCGCCGCCTTTACCAGACTGGCTGTTGATGCGGATAACAGGCTCGTATTCACGGTTCAGGTCTGCCGGGTTAATGGGCAGATAAGGAACCTCCCAATAAGCCGTTTCCGTATCTGACATATATTCGTAGCCTTTGCGGATAGCGTCCTGATGAGAACCGGAGAAAGCGGTGAAAGCCAGTTCACCAGCATAGGGCTGACGCTCGGGCACCTTCATCTTAGTGCAGGCTTCGTAGATTTTTTTGATAGTCAGGATATTGGAGAAATCCAATTCCGGGTCAACGCCCTGAGTATACATATTTAAGGCTACGGTCACGATATCCAGATTACCGGTACGTTCACCATTACCGAACAAAGTGCCTTCGATACGGTCAGCCCCCGCCAGCAAAGCCAGCTCAGCAGCAGCTACGCCTGTACCACGGTCATTATGCGGGTGGATACTAATGATAGCAGCATCCCTGTTTTTCATCTTCGTGCAGAAATATTCAATCTGGTCGGCGTAGGTATTGGGCGTCGCCATCTCTACCGTCGACGGCAAATTCAAGATGATAGGATTTGCTTTTGAAGCACCCATGGTTTCCATAACGGCCTCGCAGATCTCGATGGAAAAATCTATTTCCGTACCGGTAAAACTTTCCGGAGAATATTCATAGCGGATATTCATACCGCTGCTGGCAACCTCTTCCTCCGTCAGCTGACGAATAAGCTTGGCGCCTTCCACGGCGATCTTCACAATGCCGGGCATCTCTTCTTTAAACACCACCTTGCGCTGTAAAGTGGAGGTAGAATTGTAAAAATGCACGATTACATTCTTAGCACCCTTAACTGCTTCAAAAGTCTTTTTGATCAGCTCGGGGCGAGCCTGTACCAACACCTGGATCGTCACGTCGTCAGGGATATGGTTGCCCTCGATCAGAGTCCGCAGGATCTCATATTCTGTATCAGAAGCCGAAGGAAACCCGACTTCGATCTCTTTAAAACCAATGTCCACCAACGTTTTGAACATCAGCAGCTTTTCTTCCAGCTGCATCGGCGTCACTAAAGCCTGATTGCCATCACGCAGGTCAACGCTGCACCAAATCGGCGCCTGGCTGATAGTCTTATTAGGCCACTGACGGTTCGGCCATTGGATAGGTTGAAAAGGAATATACTGTTTGTTTGCTTGTTTCATGAATATTTGCCTCCAATCTGTTTTACCGGCATCTTGCCTGACTTTTTGGAGCGGCAATAAAAAAATCCCCGCTCCCTACGATGTAACATAGGGGCGAGGAAACATTCCACGCGGTACCACCCTAATTCAGCTGCCCAGCAGCCCTCGATCAGCCTCCAACAAGGCCCAGGCTCCTAACGTCGCCACACGTCCCGCTCTACATATCAAGCAGGCAACTCCGGAATGAGCTATCCATAAAACTTCTGCCATCGACTTGCACCGACCGTCGACTCTCTGAGGCTTGCCAGTTTTATCTTATTCCCTTCACAGTCTTTGAGGTGAAAATTTTTGAATTGTTAAAAGTTATTATACCTACTACCCAGGTACTTGTCAAGTGAAAATATATTGACCTACGGCGGCTTCTTCTTTATAATAATTACATAAACCAATCGAAAGGCGTAAATTTATGACAGATTCTGACAGTAGTATGCATTTTTATATCCTGATATTAGTTTTTCTGCTGTTCCTCTCGGCTTTTTTCTCGGCATCAGAAACAGCGCTTTCCTCATGCAACCGCATCAGGTTAAAAAACATTGCCAAAGATGGCGACAAACGTGCCGCCAAGGTCCTGCAGATGCTGGATAATTTTGACAATGCCCTTTCCACCATTCTTATCGGTAACAACATCGTCAATATCGGCGCCGCATCAATTGCGACCGTCGTGTTCACTAAGTTTTTCGGTTCAGCCGGACTTACTGTTTCCACCGCAGTAATGACGATCCTGGTTTTGATATTCGGTGAGATATCACCCAAAAGCTTTGCTAAAGACCGACCTGAAAGTTTTTCCATGTGGTGTTACCCTTACCTGAATTTCTTAATGGTTATTTTTGCGCCACTCAACGTACTGTTTTTACAGTTAAAAGAAGCACTCAACAAGTTGATTGGTTCCAAAAACACTTCCGGCGGCATGACTGAAGACGAGCTCAAGGTTATGGTCGACGAAGTTGAAAACGAAGGCTTTATCAACAAGCAGGAAAGCGATCTGATCAAATCGGCTATCGAGTTTAACGATATACGGGTCAAAGAAATTCTAACCCCGCGTGTCGATATCGTTGCCTGTGACATTGAAGTCAGCAATGCCGAGATCCTGCGTACCTTTGCTTCGCATGGCTTCTCGCGCCTGCCCATCTACAGTGAAGACCTGGACCATATCATTGGCATAGTACACTCTAAAGATTTTTACGACGCCTATCTTAAAGACCGTAAATTCAATTTGAGTACCATCATTAAAGATATTGCTTATGTCCACCGCTCTACAAAGATTTCGCTGGTACTGCGAACACTGCAGCGCACCAAAGTCCAGATGGCGATCGTTATCGACAGCTACGGCGGTGTCGCCGGGCTGGTCAGTATTGAAGACATCGTCGAAGAATTGGTCGGCGAGATTTGGGACGAGCATGACAACGAAGTTTCTGTTTTCCACAAGATCGGCGAATACAAATACCTCGTTTCCTGCAATGCAGGTTCGCGTAACGCCAGTCTGCACGAACTTTTTGAGTATATGCAGCTGGATTTTAACCGTTATGACCTGGAAAATCAGCCTATCAGCGGCTGGGTAGTAGAAACCTTAGGCGAGATCCCCCAAAAGGGCGATTGCTTTGATTACCGTAACCTGCACGTCGTCGTTAATAAAACCAACCTGCACCGTGTTTTGGAAATTATCGTTACCGTAACTCCGGTAACGGAAGATGACGATGAATAACGTAAGCAACAAAACCCTGTCAGCTAAGCTGACAGGGTTTTGTTTTCGTCGCTGAGCAAGAGCAAGAACGACAACCCGAGCATTTTGTTACATGTGCGTTACATGCGTGTTACATTTACGTTACATGTAAGCTAAAATCAATGGGGTTTCGTGGACACAAAAAAATAAAAGACCCGCATAAACACAGTGTTTATGCGGGTCTTGGTTTGCGTGTTTTTAACGTTTCGAGAATTGGCTTGCTTTACGCGCTTTTTTCAGACCGTATTTACGACGTTCTTTTTCGCGCGGATCGCGAGTCAGGAAGCCAGCTTTTTTCAAAGCAGGACGATATTCAGCGTCAACATCAAGCAAAGCACGAGAAATGCCATGACGGATTGCGCCAGCTTGACCGGAAATACCGCCGCCAACAACATTTACGAGCACGTCGTATTTGCCTTTGGTTTCGGTGATTTCGAGCGGTTGGTTAACGATGAGCTCCAAAGTTTTAAGACCAAAATAATTGGTCAACTCACGGCCATTAATAACGATTTTACCTTCACCCGGAACCAGGCGAACGCGAGCAACTGAAGATTTGCGACGACCGGTCGCACTATAAGTAACTAATGCCATTTACGTTTCCTCCTCCGGATTATCTTACGTTGATTTCTAAAGCTTCAGGTTTTTGAGCTGCATGCGGGTGTTCAGGACCAGCATATACGTGCAGTTTAGTGTAGATCTGGCTGCCAAGGCGATTTTTAGGAATCATGCCTTTAACTGCGAGTTCTACCATTCTAGCCGGGTTCTTAGCAAGCATGTCGCCAGCTTTAGTGTAGCTGTCGCCACCAAGATAACCGGAATGACGGAAGTAGACTTTTTGAACCAGTTTTTTACCGGTCAAAACTACTTTGTCAGCATTAACAATGATTACATGATCTCCAGTATCCATATGCGGGGTAAATGTCGGTTTGTGTTTACCACGAAGGATTTTTGCAACTTCGGCTGCCATGCGGCCAAGAGTTTTATCAGCTGCGTCAACAACGAACCATTTGCGTTCGATATTGGACGGATTAGCCATAAAAGATTTCATCCTTATGTCCCTCCCTAAAGTATTTCCTGTTCGATGTAATTTTATCGTTTCTCTCCGGGGCTAGTGGAGATAGGCGTAAAATCACGTATGTATATTGTAACCATCTTGACATTTTTTGTCAAGTAAAAAGCATATTATTTTTAAACTTTTTTCGCGTTAGACGCAGAGTGCTGCGCATAACCAACATAATCAAGATACAACCCCTGTGCAGGTGCAGGCACCATTCTAAAATCACGCTCACCTTTAACAAACTCTGCCGCTAAGCAGTCAACGCTTTTTTTACCGCGTCCAACTTCCACCAGGTTCCAGACGATGTTGCGCACCATATGGTATAAAAATCCGTTGCCTTCGATAGTAAACAGCAATTCACCATCTGCCAGCATTTGCCATTCCGCCTTATAAATAGTCTTTACCGGCGAGCTCTGCACACTGCCGGCTGAACGAAAAAACGAGAAATCGTGGGTTCCTACCAGCATCGCCGCAGCTGCGTTCATCACCGCCACATTTAACTGATCCCGCAGTTGCCAGGTATAATTGCGCAAAAAGGGATCATTATAAGGTTTTGGCAAAACCAGATAGCAATAGCGTTTCCAGCAGGCGCTGTAACGGGCGTGAAAGCCCTCCTGAGCCTCTTCGGCCTGCCACAGGACAATATCCTCGGGCAGCACTCCTGCGCACGCCCTGACCAGATTACCAGCCGGTATCGTGCCGTTAGTCACCAGCGATACTACCTGACCTTTGGCATGCACACCTGTATCAGTACGTCCGGAACCAGCAACAGTCACTGGCTCACCACAGAGGGCTGCCAGCTTTTCTTCTATGATCTGCTGTACAGTCACTGCGTTGGTTTGCCGTTGAAAGCCATGATAATTAGTGCCGTCATAAGCAAAAGTCAGCTTTAGAGTACGCATAACGCGTTCCCCCAACGAATAACCGCCATCACGCCAATCAGCACTACTACCGTAGTCAGTGCTGCGTAATCACGGCTGTAGTAGACCAGTTCGTGCATCCTGGTGCGGCCTTCACCACCGCGGTAACAGCGTGCTTCCATGGCTATTGCCAAGTCATCGGCACGTCTGAATGCGCTGATAAAGAGCGGTATCAAGAGCGGCAGCATGTTCTTAGCGCGCTGCATCAGGTTGCCGCTGGAAAAATCGGCGCCACGAGCTGTCTGTGCCTTCATGATCCTGTCTGTTTCTTCCAGTAGCGTCGGTATGAACCGCAAGGCAATCGTCATCATCATCGCCAGCTCGTGTGCTGGTACGCCAAAGCGTTTAAATGGTCGCAGCAATGCCTCAATACCATCTGTCAAAACTATCGGTGACGTGGTAAAAGTCAATATTGAAGATATCATCAATAATAAGATCAGGCGCATCGACATTTTCAGGCCCATTTCCAGGCCTTCCTGTGTCACTTTTAAAAACTTCCACGAAAAAATCACGTTTTCTCCCTGACCGGTAAACATATGGATCGCCATCGTCAAAACAATAATGATCCATAAGGGCTTGACCGATTTTAAGACCAGCATCAAGGGTAGGCGTGACAATAAAATTATCAACAGCACAAAGCCCCACAAAATGCCATAAGACACTGCACCCGCTGCCAGAAAGATAGCTATGATAAAAAACAATGTTACTAAAATTTTCGTTCTTGGGTCTAATTTATGGATCAAAGAATTTCCCGGGTAATATTGTCCCAGCGCAATATCAGTCAGCATCTATTTCAACCCCTTTGCCGTTTTGATCTGCGCTTCCAGAGCTTCTACCGTCATGGTATCCTGCTCGATAGCCATACCACGCTTGCGCAGTTCATCGCTGAGTTTAAAAAGCTGCGGCACGTCCATGCTTACCGCCAAAAGTTCGTCTTTATGCTGCTGATAAATATCAGCAGGTTTACCGTCTAAAATTATTTTGCCGCCAGCAATTACCAGTAACCTGTTGCTGTAACGAGCCGCTTCTTCCATGCTGTGAGTAACCAAAATAACTGCCATTTGGCGTTTTTTATACAAAGCCATGATCTCGGCAAATACAGCTTCGCGCGAACGCGGGTCAAGTCCGGCAGAAGGCTCGTCCAAAATCAGGTAATCCGGATTCATAGCGATAACGCCGGCAATAGCCACACGGCGCATTTGCCCGCCTGAAAGCTGAAATGGTGAACGGGAGGCAAAGGTGTCATAATCAAGCCCAACAAATTTCATAGCATCTTTGACATGCTTGGCAACGTCTTCTTCTTGCATCCCTTTATTACGAGGACCAAAGGCAATATCTTCAAAAACTGTTTCAGCAAAAATCTGGTGCTCCGGGTATTGGAAAACCATACCCACCTGATGTTTAGCCTTTTTTACAGCAGCGCCCTTGCCGCTGATATCCAGCCCGTCGATAGTTACTTTGCCCGCCGACGGCTTTAATAGTCCGTTCAGATGCTGCACCAAAGTAGATTTACCGCTGCCGGTATGTCCGATGACGGCGACAAACTCACCCTTATCCACAGTCAGCGACACGCCCTTCAGCGCCTGCCGCTCATAGGGAGTTTTAGCCATATATGTAAATTCAACGTTTTCTAATGTTATCGGCATATGCTTTCAGCCAACTCCTCATTCGTAATGATACCCTGCTGCAGCTTGAGGCCTGCCTGACGCAGGTCGGCAGCGACTTTTGCAGCCAGTGGAGTCTCCAGTCCCAGCGTATATAGCTCACGCACATGGCTGAACACTTCCCGGGGCGTGCCCTGCATTCTGATCTTACCCTCACCCATAACGATGATGCGATCTGCCAGCAAGGCTTCTTCCATGTAATGGGTTATATAAACCACAGTAATTCCTTTAGTGCTGTTTAGTTTCCTGACCGTAGTAACAATCTCTTTCCGGCCCTGCGGATCAAGCATAGCCGTCGGCTCATCTAAAACGATACATTTAGGTTCTAAGGCCAAAACGCCGGCAATTGCCACACGTTGCTTTTGCCCACCCGAAAGCAGATGCGGTGCGTGCTTAGCATAGTCACTCATACCCACCGCTGCTAAAGCAGCCTCTACCCTGGGCCTGATCTCAGCCGTCGGCACACCGATATTTTCCGGGCCAAAAGCCACATCCTCTTCTACGATAGCAGCGACGATCTGATTATCAGGGTTTTGGAAAACCATACCTACATGCTGGCGAATATCCCAAAGATTTTCTTCGACTGTCGTGTCCAGACCTTCTACGAGGCAAACACCGGCACTGGGACGCTGCAATGCGTTAAAATGGCGCGCCAAAGTACTTTTGCCACTGCCATTAGCACCAATAACAGCAACAAATTCGCCATGTTTGATCTCAAGATCGATACCATCCAGAGCATGTATTTCTTTATTTTCACTGTCTGTATAAACATGTGTTAAATTTTTTACTTCAATTATAGTTTGCATGGCAAACCTCCGCTTGATTCAGTACCTTTATATTATATTATTCCAGTCCAGGTACGTCAACCGATTCCGGCACACTTGGTTAACTTTACAAAAAATAAGACCCGGATCAAACCGGGTCCTAATGCTAAATTTCCTTATAGATTTATCCATCGATACATAATATGCAAATAGCCTGCTTCCAGTAAACTAGGCAAAAACCCGACATTGACGTTATCCGTATGGGCAAAAACATTATTTACAAAAAGGTCACACCATTCTATAGCAGTGCAAAATTGTTGCTTGCAAAAATTGCCGGCAACTGGCATAAACAAAAAGGATGTCCAGACGGGTCAAGCATTACACGCCAGGCATCAGAAAATTGTTTATTTGCCATTGTTGCTCCACAGCCCAGTGCATATTCAACTGCTGCTTCCAAATTATTAACGGCAAAATCCAAATGTGCCATTTGCTGCTGCGTTCCGGCTTGCTCAGGCCACACAGGTGGTTTATACTCCGGATTACGCTGAAAGATTATTCCAGGATAGCCGCCCTGCGCCGTTTCCGGCGCTCCTACGCAGGCCCAGTTCTCGTCATAAAACGGTATCTCCCACTTCAGCAACTCCGCATAGAATTTTGCTAGTGCATAAGGGTCTATGCAATCCAATGTAAATGAATACATTTTTATTTTCAATTCATCCTTCTTCACATAAAAACCTCCTAATATAAATCTTTTTCTGATTATCGACCATACCACTGTACAGATAGTATCAGCTCGCAAAATACATAGCAAGCATTTAAGATGCTAGCCCTTACTTAAGCCGAGCTATTTTCTTGCTCCTTCTCAGCCTGCATCAAGCTGCGCATATGGCGTATTTCGTGCCAACCCATATACATGGCTAGCACTGCCGCCGCAAAATCAGCCGTCATACCGGCGTACATAACGCCGTTGATTCCATAGAACAAAGGTAAGATCACGATCAACGGCAGTAAAAAGATGATCTGCCGTGTTAAGGAAAGGATAATACCTTTGGTAGCTTTGCCAATCGCAGTAAAGAAATTAGAAGAAATCGGCTGGATAGCATACAAAAAGGTACAGAACAAGAAGATGTGGAAATATTCTTCAGCGAACTGATAATAGGCCTCCGAACCTTCCCCAAAAAAGCCGATGATCTGCCTTGGGAACAGCTGGAAACAAGCAAAAGCAATAATTGATGCCACCGTACCTATGACCAGGGTCAGCTTATAGACTTCGATAACACGTCCGTACTTTTTGGCCCCATAGTTAAAGCTGGCAATCGGCTGCAGGCCCTGTGACAAGCCAATAACGATAGAAAAATAAATCATATTGACCTTAGTAATAATACCCGCACAGGCCAGCGGAATCTCACTGCCATAGACAGAATCAGCGCCATAGTGAGTCAGCGTATTATTCAGCGCTATCTGCACCACCATGATTGCGAACTGATTAAAACAGCTGGCAGCGCCTAAGGCCGAGATCATCTTCGTTCTACCCCACGTAAGGACCAAATCACTTTTAGCCAGCGCCACGGTTTTAAATTTTCGTAAATATCCTGCCACCATCAGTCCAGAAATGACCTGTCCAATAACCGTCGCCGAAGCCGAACCGGCTATACCCCAGCCCATGACAAAGACAAAGAGCGGGTTAAGAATCAGATTGATCAAAGCGCCGGTAAGCATACAGGCCATAGAATACTTAGGACTACCATCAGCACGAACCAAGGTGCTGCCACCAGATGCCAAAATCAAAAAAGGAAAACCGAGACAGTTAATGCTTGAAAAAATCAACGCATATTTTAGAACGATATCCGTCGCCCCAAAAGCAACCATCAGGGGCTTTAAAAAAATCAAAGAAACGATAGCTAAAATCACACCGCTGCCAACTAATAAGCTTATGGCATTGCCAATATATGTAGCAGCTTCCTCGCGTTTGCCGGCGCCCATTTTAAGATTAAAATTAGACGCTCCACCAACGCCAAAAAGCAGCCCCAAAGCCGTACAGACCGTAGTCAATGGCAAAGCGACATTGGTAGCCGCATTGCCGTACATACCGACGCTGCGGCCGATAAAAAACTGATCCACGATGTTATAGAGCGCGCCTACCAGCATAGCTATAATGCTTGGCAGGGCAAAGTCGTGCAGTAAGCCGACTATATTCTCACTTCCAAGTGGATTTTCTTCATTTACTCGCATAGTTAATCCCTCAAGTCTTAATATATTCTTTTCATATAATTATTATACAACTTTTTTACACTACATAGCTAATGCCACTTGTGAATTAACTGTGTCCCTTTGCGAATAGGCCGATAACAATAATAAAAAAACCAGGAACAAAAGTTCCTGGTTTTTTATGCTTATTATTAAACAAGCTCGATAATTGCCATTTCAGCAGCGTCACCGCGACGAGGACCTACTCGATAAATACGAGTAAAGCCGCCTTGTCTTTCTGCATATTTCGGAGCGATTTCATCAAAAAGCTTTCTAGTAGCTTCTTCATCGACGAGAACTGCAAGAACTTGACGACGGGCATGCAAGTCGCCTTGTTTTGCCAAAGTAATCAATTTGGCTACATGGCTGCTAACTTCCTTAGCTTTAGTCACAGTAGTTTCAATTCTCTCGTGTTTGATGAAGGAGCTCAAAATGCTGCGAAACAAAGCTTTACGGTTGCTGGAATTACGGCCCAGTTTTCTGTATGCCATTCGTTTCCGACCCCCTTCTTATTCTTCGTCACTATTGCGTAAAGCCAGTCCCAAATCGGCTAATTTTTTCTTAACCTCATCGAGGGATTTACGACCTAAGTTACGTACTTTCATCATGTCTTCTTCGGTTTTCTGTACCAGTTCATCAACAGTGTTGATGCCTGCGCGTCTCAAACAGTTGTTAGAGCGTACGGACAAATCAAGGTCGTCGATAGAAACGGAGCCAGGACCGGCTTGGACAGGTTCTTCGACCAAAACGGTCTCAGTGCTGCCAACTACGGTGACCATGCTGCTGGAAGCAGCGGTACCGGTTTGGAACAACTTCAGGTAATCAATCATGATACTGGATGCCATGCTGATTGCTTCGTCAGGCTCAACGCTACCGTCGGTCCAAACTTCTAAAGTCAGCTTGTCATAATTGGTAACATTACCAACACGAGTATCGGTAACACCAAATTTTACTCTCGTAATCGGAGAATAAATGGAATCCACAGGAATCATACCAATCGGTTGATCCGGGCGTTTGTTCTTGTCAGCAGGAACATAGCCCAGCCCCTTGTCGATGCAAATCTCCATGTCGAGTTTAGCATCTTTATCCAAGGTAGCAATATGCAGTTCAGGGTTCAAAATCTCTACGTCGGCATCAACAAGGATGTCTGCTGCGGTAACTTCCTGCTCTCCGCTGCATTCGATACGTAAAGTTTTCGGCTCGTCACTGCTTACTTTAAGGCAGAGAGCCTTGATGTTGAGGATAATATCCGCAACATCTTCTCTCACGCCTGGAATTGTAGAGAATTCATGCAGGACGCCATCAATTTTGACAGCGGTAACTGCGGCGCCGGGTAAGGAAGAGAGTAAAACTCTGCGAAGGCTATTGCCAAGAGTGATACCATAACCTCTTTCCAACGGTTCCCATACAAATTTGCCATAACGGCCATCATCACTGATTTCAGCGGTGACCATTTGGGGTTTTTCTATTTCGATCATGCGGAAAGCCTCCTTCTCGTGCGTATTACCACAATACGCCAAATGTTGGGTGGCAGATGTTCATCTAATTATTTAGAGTACAACTCAACGATGAGATGTTCTTCGATAGGAACATCGATTTCCTCACGGGTCGGGAAACGATCTACTTTACCGCCCAAGCCTTGTGCATCGAGAACGAGCCAAGCAGGAGTGGTTTTAGCAGCCAGGGTTTCAGCCATACCTTTGAAGTATTCTTTACCACGGCTGTTTTCCATAACGCTGATAACGTCGCCGGTTTTAACCAAAGCGGATGCGATATCAAGACGTTTGCCATTAACAGAGATATGACCATGAGTTACCAATTGACGAGCTTGGCTACGGCTATCAGCCAGGCCAAGACGGTAAACTACATTGTCCATTCTTCTTTCCAGAAGAACGAGCAGGTTTTCACCTGTAATACCTTTTTGTTTTTCGGCTTTAACGAAAGTATTATGGAATTGACGTTCTAAGATACCGTAAATACGGCGTGCTTTTTGTTTTTCGCGTAACTGAATACCGTATTCAGATACTTTTTTGCGTGCTTGACCATGCTGACCAGGAGCATAGGCACGAACAGCAAAAGCGCATTTGTCGCTGTAGCATCTGTCACCTTTAAGGAACAATTTTGCGCCTTCACGACGACATTGACGGCATACAGCCTCAGTATATCTTGCCATTTAGCGGGTACACCTCCAATAAATTAAACTCTTCTACGTTTCGGCGGACGGCAGCCGTTGTGAGGAATCGGAGTAACGTCTTTAATGGAGTTAACTTCGAGACCTGCAGCCTGCAGAGCACGAATAGCTGCTTCACGACCAGAACCAGGGCCTTTAACGAATACTTCGACTTGTTTCAAGCCATGTTCCATTGCAGCTTTGGTTGCTTCTTCAGCAGCCATTTGCGCAGCAAACGGAGTGCTTTTGCGGGAACCGCGGAAGCCTAAGCCACCAGCAGATGCCCAGCTGAGTACGTTGCCTTTAGTATCTGCAATCGTAACGATAGTATTGTTGAAAGTGGAACGAATATGTGCTACGCCACTTTCGATATTTTTACTTACTTTCTTTTTATTGCGAACAACTTTTTTACCAGCCACTCGTTTATCCCTCCCTCACTGATTATTTTTTCTTACCTGAAATTGTACGCTTCGGACCTTTGCGAGTACGAGCATTGTTTTTGGTATTTTGACCGCGAACGGGTAAGCCCATACGATGTCTGCGGCCGCGATAGCTGCCAATTTCAATCAGGCGTTTTATATTGAGAGATTCCTCACGACGGAGGTCACCTTCTACTTTATAATCACCATCGATAGTTTCACGAAGTTTTGCAACTTCTTCCTCTGTCAGATCGCGAACACGGGTATCAGGATTGATACCGGTTTTGCTCAGGATCTCACGAGACAAGGTAAGACCGACGCCAAAAATATACGGCAGTGCGTATTCAATACGCTTGTCTCTAGGTAAATCGACACCAGCAATACGTGCCATTAACGCTGCACCTCCTTCTTAGCCTTGTTTTTGTTTATGTTTCGGGTTTTCGCAAATTACCATTACATGGCCTTTGCGTTTAATGACTTTGCATTTCTCACATATTGGTTTAACAGACGGTCTGACTTTCATATTTTAAACCTCCTCTTGCCTGTCTTTGGTTATTTGAACCGATAAGTAATTCTTCCACGATTGAGATCGTACGGAGTAAGCTCGACGGTAACCCTATCGCCAGGCAAAATTTTGATGAAGTTCATACGTATCTTACCGGATATGTGTGCCAGAATCACATGACCGTTTTCCAATTTTACCTGGAACATGGCGTTCGGTAGGGATTCTAAGATTGTGCCTTCAACTTCAATGACGTCTTGTTTGGACACAGCGTTTTACCTCCTTACTTCAGCGCCCCGAGACTAGCTTTAACATCAGCGTAAACCTTGCCGATTTCCTGCAGGCCATCGATTTCATGATATACGCCTTGTTTTTTATAGTACTCGATCAACGGTTCCGTTTGCGAGTGATATGCATGCAAACGATTTTTAACAGTTTCTTCTTTATCGTCGTCACGTTGATACAACGCGCCGCCGCATTTATCGCACATACCTTCCACTTTACTGGGATTGTATTCTACATGATAAGTAGCGCCACAGGCCTTGCAGATACGTCTGCCGGTAACCCTGCCTACAAGCTCAGCGTCAGGAACTACGATATTAACTACACCGGTCAAATCAATGCCCAGATCAGTTAAGATCCCGTCGAGGGCGACTGCCTGCTCTTCGGTTCTCGGAAATCCATCCAAGATAAAACCATTAGCACATTCGGGTTTGGATAATCCTTCGCGAACGATGCCGATGGTTACGACGTCGGGTACGAGACCGCCGGCGTCCATGTATCTTTTTGCTTCTTTACCTAATTCTGTGCCTTGCTTTACAGCGGCACGGAACATATCGCCAGTGGAGATATGCGGAATTTTGTATTCAGCAATGAGTTTTTCTGCTTGAGTGCCTTTACCAGCACCCGGAGGTCCCATTAAAAGAATATACATTCTAATCCTCCTCCTATTTCATAAAGCCCTGGTAATGACGCATCAGTACCAAAGACTCTACCTGTTTCATTGTATCCAATGCAACACCGACTACGATCAAAAGGGCCGTACCACCGAAATAGATACCCTCTATACCGGTGATCCAACCAACAACATTCGGCATCAGAGCAATCAACGCAAGGAAGATCGCGCCAGCCAGCGTGATTCTGGACATGATTTTATCCAAGTAATCAGTTGTCGGTTTGCCAGGACGCAGTCCGGGAATAAAACCGCCATATTTTTTGATATTATCCGACATTTCAGCTATATTCACGCTTACAGCGGTATAGAAGTAAGTAAAGAATAAAATCATCAAAACATATAAGGTAGTTTGAAGAGGTGTACCCCATGCAAACCAGCCTGCAACAGTTTTTACCCAAGGAATGTCTACAAACTGGCCAATCGTAACCGGAAACATCAGCACGGAGGATGCAAAGATGATCGGGATTACGCCTGCCTGGTTGACCTTTAAAGGAATGTAGCTGGTGTGACCACCGTACATTTTACGGCCAACAACACGTTTTGCATATTGAACCGGGATTTTGCGAATACCCTGGGAGATCGCTACAACAAATACGACCATCGCCAAAGCTATCACCGCGAACAAAATCACGTTCAGAATGTTAACCGTGCCGGCTTGCAGATATTGGAAAATAACATGCAGTCCATCAGGAAGTCTGGAAACGATACCAGCGAAGATGATCAGTGAGATACCGTTGCCGATACCTTTAGAAGTAATCTGTTCACCGATCCACATCAAAAATACCGTGCCAGCAGTTAAGGTGATCGCAATCATCAGGATCGACATGACCCCAGGGTTATTGATTGCCGATCTCAAACCGTAAGCCATACCGATGGCCTGGATAAAACCAAGCAGCACAGTACCGCCGCGAGTCAACTGAGTAACCTTTTTCTGGCCTTCCGCACCTTCTTTAGACCATTGTTCCAAAGTAGGAACGACGACTTTCAATAATTGAAGGATAATGGATGCATTGATATATGGAGTAATACTCATAGCAAAAATTGAGAATTTGCTCAAGGCGCCGCCCGAGAACATATCAAGCAGGCCAAACAAATTACCGCTTTGGAAAAGCTGCTCGATCATCGACACATTAACGCCAGGAACAGGGATATGTGTTCCAGCCCGAAAAACGATGAACATGGCGAGAGTAAATACAACTTTTTGCCTGAGTTCCGTAATTCTAAAAATATTAGCGAGGGCTGCGAACACTTAGATCACCTCTACTTTTCCGCCGGCAGCAATAATTTTTTCTTCAGCAGACTTACTGAAACCCATAGCTTGAACTGTGAGTTTTTTAGTAAGCTCGCCGTTGCCGAGAATGCGGACGCCGTCACGGATGTTTTTAATCATACCGTTTTCGATCAGCATTACGGGTTCAACAACTGTGCCGTCTTCAAAGCAATTGAGACTACCAACATTGATTTCGACATAACTCATGCCGAATCTATTATAGAATCCACGTTTAGGCAAACGCAGATACAAAGGCTTTTGACCACCTTCAAAACCAGGACGCTTTACACCGCCGGAACGGGATTTTTGTCCTTTTTGACCTTTGCCAGATGTTTTACCAAGTCCGGAACCAAGACCGCGGCCAACGCGAACGGAGGCTCTTTTAGATCCAGGAGCGGGAGATAATTCATGCAAATTCATCTGTAGCACACCTCCTTGTTTTAAGCTTCAACCTTCTCAACTTTCACAAGATGTTCAACTTTGTGAATCATACCGCGAATAGTCGGGGTGTCGTTTTTAACAACAGTAGAATTGATTTTTCCTAAGCCCAGAGCCTTTACGGTTGCGCGTTGATCTTGCGGATAACCGATCAAGCTACGGGTCAGCGTGATTTTAACTTGTTCCATCATGCTACCTCCTTAGCCAAGTAATTCTTGTACGGTTTTACCGCGCAAAGCTGCAACAGACTCTGCACTTTTCAGGGATTTCAGACCTTCCAAAGTTGCACGAACAACATTGTTAGGGTTATTGGAACCTTGACATTTAGTCAAGATATCACGTACGCCTGCTAATTCAAGTACGGCACGGACAGGGCCACCAGCGATAACGCCGGTACCTTCTGAAGCCGGTTTCAAGAATACGCGGCCTGCGCCGAATACACCAATGATTTCATGAGGAATGGAAGTGCCAACCATAGGAACTGTAATCAAGTTCTTTTTAGCATCTTCAACGCCTTTGCGGATAGCTTCCGGAACTTCGGCAGCTTTACCAAGGCCCATGCCCACATGACCATTTTCGTCACCAACTACAACGAGTGCGGAGAAGGAGAAACGACGTCCGCCTTTAACAACCTTTGCAACGCGGTTGATGAATACGACTTTCTCTTTTAAGTCGCTTTCTTGTTTTTCGAAATTCGCCACTTTTATTCCTCCTTCTATTAGAATTGCAGTCCAGCTTCACGAGCCGCGTCTGCAAGAGCAGCAACACGACCGGTGTACAGGTAACCGCCACGATCAAATACAACTTCTTTAATTCCTTTAGCCAAAGCTTTTTCAGCGATAGCTTTACCAACTACTTTAGCAGCTTCAGTGTTACCGCCGTAGTTAGCTTTCAAGTCTTTCTCAACAGTGCTGGCAGCAACGATCGTTTCACCAGTTACATCGTTAATCACTTGTGCATAAATGTTGGACAAGGAACGATATACATTTAAACGAGGTTTTTCTGCCGTACCGATAATATATTGACGAGAACGGAGATGACGTTTTTGACGTTTCTCATTTTTATCAACTCTGTTAAGCAAGAGTTTCACTCCCTTCTTTTAGAAATTACTTCTTGCCTTTAGCGCCAGCTTTACCCATTTTACGACGAACGTATTCGCCTTCATAACGAATACCTTTGCCTTTATAGGGTTCAGGCGGACGCAGAGTGCGGATTTCAGCTGCAACTGCGCCGACTTTTTCTTTGTCTGCGCCGCTGATGATGATTTTGTTAGGAGCCGGAACCTCGAAGGTAATACCTGCAGGCGGCTCTTTTACTACCGGATGAGAGAACCCGAGAGTAAAGTTGATGTTATTGCCTTGCTTAGCGGCACGATAGCCAACGCCGGCAATTTCCAAAGATTTACTGAAACCGGTGGTTACACCAACAACCATGTTGTTGATCAGAGTACGGGACAAACCGTGCATGGAACGGTGAATTTTTTCATCGCTCGGACGTTCAACAGTAAGTACGCCGTTTTCCAGAGTCAGTTGCATATCTTTATTGATTTGGCGAAATAATTCACCTTTAGGCCCTTTAACGGTAACCAGATTATTTTCAATAGTAACTGTAACGTTTGCAGGTACAGTAATTGGTTGTTTACCAATTCTAGACACTTATGAGCACCTCCTATCTTTCAAGTATTACCAGACGTATGCCAGCACTTCTCCACCGAGACCAGCTTTACGGGCAGCTTTATCGGTCATCAGGCCTTGAGAAGTGGAAATCACTGCGATACCGAGACCACCGAGGACTCTGGGCAGTTGATCATTTTGAGAGTATACTCTCAAGCCGGGTTTAGAAATACGTTTGATACCGGAAATAACTTTTTCCTTGTTGGCACCGTATTTCAGGCTGACGCGGATAACATTTTGTTTGCTATCGGCAAGTACTTCGAAATCTTTAATGAAACCTTCAGCTTTCAAAATCTCAGCAATAGCTACTTTGATTTTGGAGCCGGGGATTTCAACTTTATCGTGATGAACCGAGTTTGCGTTACGAATACGGGTAAGCATATCGGCAATCGGGTCAGTCATTACCATACTTAAATACCCTCCTTCCTATTTGCTGTTTACCAGCTAGCTTTGGTTACTCCCGGAATAGCGCCTTGGTAGCTGTATTCACGGAAGCAGATACGGCAGAGACCGAATTTACGCATATAGCCATGTGGTCTGCCGCAAACCTTGCAGCGATTATAACGGCGAACTTCGAATTTCGGCTCACTTTTCCATTTTTCAATCAGGGCTTTTTTAGCCAAGGTATTCCCTCCTCACTTATGCGCTGAACGGCATTCCGAGGAGTCTGAGTAATTCTCTGGCTTCCTCGTCTGTCTTAGCGGTAGTAACAATGATGATATCCATTCCACGGACTTTATCGATCTTGTCATATTCAATTTCCGGGAAAATCAATTGTTCTTTCATGCCCAATGCGTAGTTGCCACGGCCGTCGAAAGCGGTGGGGTTTACGCCGCGAAAATCGCGTACGCGGGGAAGAGCAATATTCATCAATTTATCAAGGAAGTAATACATGCGTTCGCCGCGCAGGGTAACTTTGGTACCGATCGGCATCCCTTGACGCAATTTAAAAGCTGCAATGGATTTTTTAGCTTTGGTGATAACAGGTCTTTGACCAGCGATCAAAGTCAGATCTGCAACAGCAGAATCAAGAGCTTTGCTGTTAGCAACAGCTTCACCAACTCCCATGTTAATGATAACTTTTTCTACTTTAGGAATTTCCATAACATTTTTATAATTGAATTTCTCCATCATGCCTTTAACAGCTTCGGACAAATACTTTTCTTGCAATCTTGTTTTTGCCATTCAAAATTTCCTCCTTTCCCGGAATCTTATTTATCGATTACTTCGCCGCATTTTTTGCAGGTTCTTACGAAGCTGCCAGAAACTGCGGTCTTTTTAATACGAGTCGCTTTTTTGCAAGCCGGGCATACCAGCATTACTTTGGAAGCAGCCATCGCAGCTTCTTTGGTAATGATGCCGCCTTGGGGATTAGCCTGAGACGGTTTAGTATGACGCTTTACTTTATTTACGCCTTCAACGACTACTTTGGCCTTTTTCGGCAAAGCTTCAATGATCTTGCCTTCTTTGCCTTTATCTTTACCAGACAAAACCAAAACGGTATCGCCTTTTTTTACATGCATTTTAATTGCTGCAGTCATTTCAGGAACACCTCCTTATAGTGCATTATCAGATTTCTTACAGCACTTCCGGTGCCAGAGAAATGATTTTCATGAAATCTTTATCACGAAGTTCACGAGCAACAGGCCCGAAAATACGGGTGCCGCGCGGACTTTTGTCATCTTTAATTACAACTGCTGCATTTTCGTCGAAACGAATATAAGAACCGTCCGGACGACGAACGCCCTTTGCGGAACGAACAACAACTGCTTTTACTACGTCACCTTTTTTTACAACGCCACCGGGTGATGCATCTTTAACAGCGCATACGATAATGTCACCAATGTTAGCATATTTACGGTAAGAACCGCCCAATACGCGAATGCACATAACTTTCTTAGCGCCAGTATTATCACCAACATTAAGAATGGTTTGTTGTTGTATCATGGTTTTCCCTCCCTTGCCAACTTATTCGATCGGCAATTTCTTATTTTGCACGCTCTAAAATTTCAATAACACGCCAGCATTTATCTTTGGAAAGCGAACGAGTTTGCATAATTTGAACTACGTCGCCAATATGCGCTTCGTTATTTTCATCATGAGCTTTGAATTTGATAGTATGTTTTACGCCTTTTTTGTAAAGCGGATGCTGAACAAAACGCTCAATAGCAACTACAACAGTTTTTTGCATTTTGTCGCTTACTACTTTACCGATACGGGTAACACGTGCGTTTCTTTCTTCGGTCACGACTGTTTCCTCCTTCTTCATACTTCAAACACACTCAGGCATTTAATTCGCGTTGACGCTGAATGGTTTTGATACGGGCAATGGACTTTTTAACTTCACGAATTTTCATCGGGTTTTCACATTGTCCGGTTGCCATTTGAAAACGCAGGTTGAAGAGTTCTTCTTTCAAACCAGCCAGTTTGCTGTCCAACTCGGAAGCAGAAAATTCACGAATTTCAGTTGTTTTCATTAAGCTTCACCACCCTTTTCTTGTGCGGCAGCTTCGGCTTCTTGCTGTGCGCGGGTCACAAATTTGCATTTGATCGGCAATTTGTGGCTAGCAAGACGCATAGCTTCTTTAGCGATCTCTTCGCTAACTCCGTTCATTTCGAACATAACGCGACCGGGTTTAACTACTGCTACCCAATATTCAGGAGAACCTTTACCACTACCCATACGAGTTTCAGCAGGTTTTGCAGTGATCGGTTTATCCGGGAAAATTTGAATCCATACTTGACCGCCACGTTTGATGTAACGTGTCATTGCGATACGAGCTGCCTCGATTTGACGGTTGGTGATCCATGCCGGCTCCAACGCTACCAAACCATACTCGCCATGAGCGATTTTGTTACCGCGCATTGCACGACCGGTCATACGGCCTCTATGTTGTTTACGATGTTTAACTCTCTTTGGTAATAACATTAGTTTACGCCTCCTTAACCGGAGCAGCTTTCGCTACTTCTTTGCTTTCAGGAAGGACTTCACCTTTGTAGATCCATACCTTTACGCCGATGCGGCCATAAGTGGTATGAGCTTCTGCTGTGCCATAATCAATATTAGCACGCAGAGTGTGCAGAGGAATGCTGCCTTCACGATAGCTTTCGCTGCGAGCGATTTCAGCACCGCCCAAACGACCGCCAACTTGAACTTTGATACCTTTAGCGCCCATGCGCATGGTACGGCCAACACATTGTTTCATAGCACGACGGAAAGCAATACGGCGTTCCAGCTGGGAAGCAATGTTCTCTGCAACCAAAGTTGCGTCCATATCCGGGATTTTTACTTCAACGATATTGATGTCGATTACGCTGGCGGTCATTTTTTTCAAGTCATTTTTCAACAGTTCAATGTTGCTGCCTTGACGACCGATTACCATACCAGGTTTAGCAGTATGGATAGAAATGCGGGCTCTGTTGGAGGCGCGTTCGATTTCTACTTTGGAGATACCGGACAAGAACAGTTTTTCTTTAATAAATTCGCGAATTTTAATATCTTCTAATAAGAATTTCTCATAGTCTTTATCAGCATACCATTTGGAATCCCAATCTTTGATAATACCTACGCGGAGACCATGCGGATTAACTTTTTGACCCACTATCTTTTCCCTCCTTCTTCCGGGATATTATTTTTCTTTAACTGCAACGGTTACGTGGCTGGAACGTTTCAAGATTTTGAACGCCTGTCCACGAGAACGCGGATGGATTCTTTTCATGGTCGGACCCTGATCTACACAGCAGGTAGATACGATCAGATTATCCACATTCATATCATTGTTATGTTCAGCGTTTGCAACTGCACTGCGCAGTACTTTTTCGATAACCTCAGAACCAACCTTAGGGGTATGTTTGAGGATCGCGAATGCTTCACCCACAGCTTTGCCGCGGATAAGATCAATCACGATACGCAGTTTACGCGGCGCGATGCGAACATATCTTGCAATAGCTTTTGCTTCCATGTTATTGTGCCCCCTTTCCCCTTATCTTAAAGATGTACTCTTATCGGCATGGCCTTTGTAAGTACGCGTAGGAGCAAATTCTCCTAGTTTGTGGCCTACCATATCTTCAGTGATAAATACAGGCACATGTTTACGTCCGTCATGTACGGCAATAGTATGGCCTAAGAAATCCGGAAGAATAGTGGAGCTGCGAGACCATGTTTTTACGACTTTTTTATCGCTAGAAGCGTTGAGAGCTTCGATCTTCTTTTGAAGACTTGCATGGACATACGGTCCTTTTTTGATTGATCTGGACACTAGGTTAGCCTCCTTTCTCTATCCTTATTAATTATTTCGTTCTACGTTTTACGATTAATTTACTAGAAGCTTTTTTCTCTTTGCGGGTACGAGTACCAAATGCACATTTACCCCAAGGAGTAACAGGACGTTTACGACCAACAGGAGAGTGACCTTCGCCACCGCCATGCGGATGGTCGTTCGGGTTCATTACGACACCACGGTTAGCCGGGCGAATGCCGAGCCAACGAGAACGGCCTGCTTTACCGATGCAGATGTTTTCAGCATCGATGTTACCAACCTGACCGATAGTAGCACGGCAGTTGATGTGTACTTTGCGGATCTCACCAGAGGGGAGACGCAGCAGAGCATAGTCGCCTTCTTTAGCCATCAATTGAGCAGAAGTACCAGCGCCGCGGGCGATTTGACCGCCTTTGCCGATTTTGAGCTCAACATTGTGTACCATAGTACCAAGCGGCATATTTTTGAAAGGCAGGCAGTTACCGATTTTGATATCAGCATCCGGACCGCTTTCAATAACATCGCCAACTTTGAGGTCCAAAGGAGCGAGGATGTAACGTTTTTCACCGTCGGCATAATTTACCAGGGCGATACGTGCGTTACGGTTAGGATCGTATTCGATAGTAGCAACGCGAGCCGGAACACCGTCTTTAGTGCGTTTGAAATCGATGATACGATATTGTCTTTTGTTACCGCCGCCTTGATGACGAACAGTCATTTTGCCAGTGTTATTACGGCCTGCATGTTTTTGCAGTTTTTCTACCAGCGGACGGTAAGGCTTATCAGTTGTAATCTCTTCGAAGGTAGACACTGTAATGAAGCGCCTCGAAGGAGAATACGGATTAAAGCTTTTAATAGCCATTTAATTTGCCTCCTTATTACGTCAAATTACATTCCTTCGAAAAGGGGAATCGTATTGCCTTCAGCAAGTTTCACGATTGCTTTCTTATAATCGGAACGTTTGCCAATGTGTTTGCCCATGCGTTTGGTTTTGCCAAATACGCGGACAGTATTTACGTTTAATACTTTTACTTTGAAAATTTGTTCAACCGCTTGGCGGATTTCCACTTTGTTAGCAGTCAAAGGAACTTGGAAAGTATATTTGTTGTCTTGCAACATTACAGAAGTTTTTTCAGTAATGATCGGACGAAGTAAAATATCGCGAGGATTAGCAGCCATTATGCGAGCACCTCCTCAATTTTAGCTACAGCGTCTTTTGCCAAGAACACTTTATTGTTGTGGAGCAGGTCGAAACAGTTCAGGCAACCGTTGGAAAGTGCAGTCACTTTCGTGATGTTGCGGGAAGACAATTCAACATTCTCGTTAACACCGTCAGTGATGAGCAGGGCTTTTTTACCAGCTGCATCAAAAGCAGACAACAAAGTCACAACATTTTTAGTTTTAGGAGCATCAAAGCTCAAGCCCTCGACAATAACAAGTTCACCGGCAGCAACTTTTGCGGACAATGCGCAACGAATTGCCAGACGACGAGCTTTACGAGGCATTTTTTTCGCATAACTGCGAGGTTGGGGACCAAAAGTGGTACCGCCGCCTACCCAAATCGGAGAACGGGTAGAACCGCTGCGAGCACGGCCAGTGCCTTTTTGTCTCCACGGTTTGCGACCGCCACCGCGAACCATACCGCGGGTTTTGGTAGCAGAAGTGCCTTGACGTTCAGCAGCTTGTTGCATAACAATTGCTTGATGTACAACAGCTTCATTAAACTCAACGCCAAACACGAGATCATTCAATTCTATTTCTTCACCGGTAACTTGACCGGAGATGTTATATACTGATAACTTCGGCATTAGAAGCATCCTCCTTTCTTTCGCTTAGATCTTATTTAGTCGGTTTTACTGTTTCTTTGATTACTACAAAAGAACCAGCGGCGCCGGGGATGGAGCCTTTAACCAAAATAAGATTACGTTCAAGATCAACTTTAGCAACAGTCAAACGTTGAACAGTTACTTGTGCATTACCCATACGGCCAGGCAATTTTTTGCCTTTGATTACTCTACCGCCAGGACCAGAATGCATAGGACCCATGGAACCGGGCTCACGATGGGATTTGGAACCGTGCTTCATAGGACCACGAGCGAAATTGTGGCGCTTAATAGTGCCTGCAAAGCCTTTACCGCGAGAAATACCGGTTGCATCAATCAGCTCTCCAGCAGCAAAAATGTCAGCAGTGATTTGTTGGCCGACTGTATATTCAGAAGGAGCAGACAAACGCAATTCTTTGACAAATTTAACCGGAGTTACGCCGGCTTTGTCAAAATGGCCTTTCATCGGTCTGGTCATATGTTTTTCTCTCAATGTACCAAAACCAAGTTGAACAGCATTATAACCGTCTGTTTCTTCGGTTTTATTTTGAACGACAACGCAAGGTCCTGCTTCTACAACAGTAACAGGGATAAGTCTGCCGTCAGCTTCAAAAATTTGGGTCATACCAATTTTCTTGCCTAAGATTCCTTTAGCCATTATTGCACCTCCTCCTTACAGTTTAATCTCGATATCTACGCCGGCAGGAAGGTCAAGACGCATCAAAGCATCAACAGTCTTCGCAGTCGGTTCCAAAATGTCTACAAGTCTTTTGTGGGTACGCATCTCGAATTGTTCACGAGAATCCTTGTTAACATGAGGGGAACGCAGAATCGTATAGATATTTTTTTCGGTAGGAAGCGGAATGGGACCGGAAACTTGAGCACCGGTACGTTTCGCAGTTTCTACGATTTTTGCAGCACTTTGATCAAGTGCTTTGTGGTCATACGCTTTAAGGCGTATTCTGATTTTTTGTGATTTTGACATTAAAATTTTTCCTCCTAATTCGCCCAGTTTCTAAGAACGGACATACTCCGTGAAAATCTCCCTGTCTAGCAGGCAAGCAACCTCTCACATCATCGCAGGGCCATGCAAATAAACATAAGTAAATGAGGGGCTTTATTAGCCCCTCATTCGGGATCTAATTAAAGACTATTCGTTGAGCGAAGCAACAACGCCAGCGCCAACTGTACGGCCGCCTTCGCGGATTGCGAAACGCAGAC
>UQWM01000008.1 GCA_900544795.1 uncultured Phascolarctobacterium sp.
ATTGCTTTGCCGTCGGTGACGTTATCTCGGCCTCTTTTGCCAACGCAGCATAATTGACCATGCTGCCGGTATAACTGGCAGCAGCACATAAAAACCGGTAAAACTGCAATTCATCATTCACCTGCGTCAACGCCCGCACGTCGCGCTGCAAAAAAGTCTGTACATAGGACGAATAATAGCAATTCCAGTCCTGCTCAGTAGCATTGTTCAAGGCAGGCATGCTGCCACGCCAAATCCACTCGAACAGGTCGCTCATCGGCAGCACTTCGGCCTCCTGTGCCCGCTGCATCAGCTGCTTATCTTCTGGAGTAAACGCTCCCGCACTGCGACCCATCAGCTCAGCATGGCTAAAGCCCAACAAATTGACTATGCCCATCCGTCCTGCCAGGCTTTCTGTGGCATTTTCCATCAAATCAAAAGCATGAGAGCCAGTCAGCCAAAAATCACCGTTGTTACCCTGTTCGTCCACATACATCTTAATGTAAGGCAGCAGCTTGGGCGCCATTTGGATCTCGTCGATCAACAACGGCGGCTTATAGCGCTGCAAAAAAAGCGCTGGTTCCGTCATCGCCAAACTGCGCACGTTGATGTCGTCCATCGTCACATAAGTACGGTTACCCTCTGCCAGCTTGCGCAGCAAAGTAGTTTTGCCTACCTGACGCGGCCCGGTCACCAGCAGCACCTTAAAGCAGCCGCTTAATTTTTCAATTGTCGCTTCTAAATGGCGTTTAATATACATCATGCGTCTTCCTTTGCTGCTAATTTGGAAAAGAAAATTTTTAAAATAAACTTCTTTTCTTCTCATTCTTCTTATCTTTCTTATTAAGTGTAAACGATTTGTTAATGCTTTATACTTCCTTTGCAAGGCCTTTGTTAATTACTATGCACTGTTTCAGTGCCTGGCTGCCAAAACCAAGTCACTGCAAGGTTTTGCTAACCGCTCTGCTTTGTTAAAAGCTTTGTTTAAAACCGACATTTTATTTTTAATACTTGCAATCACTTTCCTGATACTTCATAACTCAACCAAATTATAACACAGAAGTGCCCCCCCACAAGACAAAACCTTTTGTGCTCGTGTTTTTATAAAAACCTCATACCAAACTTATCCCTTGCTACATTACGAAGATAAGCCATTTCTTCACGCTTTCTAAACAACAAAATCCACACTGCATTAGAAATAACCAAGCACAAAATTACACCTAAAATAAAATTGATAATAGTAACTTCACAAAACAACTTATTATACAGCCACTTGCTAAAAACAGCTGTCAACAAGGTTACAGCGGCATATTTAAAATAATCCTTAAAGTAATCTTTCAGCTTAACATCAATACCGTTTCTAAACAAAACATATGGTTCCACCCAAAAACAGGTCAACAAAGTACTAATGATTCCGCCCCAGATAACGCCAACAACGCCATAATGGATAGTAAGGTAAACAGAAGCAGCTAAATTGATAACCGCTTCTGCTAATGGCTTGTAACGATCATTCCAATACAAACCACTGGCATCACGAAACGTCAAAACCGCTTTACGCATATACATTAAATAGAAATTGATAATCAACCAATTAACTATAGTGCCACCATGTCATAATAGCGACTTTTTTCATTATTCTCCGGTATCCCTTCCTACTTTAAGCAATTTTTTGTTTTTGAAATTATTTCTACAAAACGACGCCCTAAGAATTTACTTAAATAAATCTTAATGTTTTTTTTGACCATACCCCATTCATTTAACCAACTACCGCTAAAATGATGAATCGTATAAGTATTATGCGTTTTCTTAATATTGCCATCTAATAAATCCTTAGCGCAAAAATATTCAAAGGGAAACATGGCATTATTATCTCCAAAAATTTGAAATGTATTATTCAATTTTATATCATACTTCTCTTTTATCATTTTAGTAATTGTTGTGACATTAGTAGTAGTATCATAACTGCCATCTTCACTCTTAAAATGTTTATCGTCATAGTATGATAATAAGTATTTTAATAATTCATTATCCCGACAGGAAGCCATAATTCCTGTCTGGATTTGACTCTCCGACTCAAATCCAGACCAAAAACCATAACTTGCTAAGTGGTCTAATGGTTTGCATACTTCCACATCAGTATCCATATAAATACCACCATACTCATATAAAATTTTTAATCTGGCGTAATCACTAACAAACGCCCATTTTTTCGTCTCATATGCTTCCCTGCAATATTGATTCTGGTTAACATCAAAATTACTTTCGTTCCACTCTTTTATTTCATAATCAGGGCAATACTTTTGCCAAGTAGATATATAATATTTGACTTCATCTGGTAACGGTTTGCCACCAAACCAGCAATAATGTATTATTTTAGGTATCATATTTTTCTCCTGAAATACGTAAAACATTACTATACAACGTATTTTTTAAACCAAAAGGCAGCATTGCAATACTTCCCCTTATAACCAACATCAACAAATATTCATGTAAACATGTAACATTTGCATTATGTAATACACTAAGAAATTTACAACTCGCCTTTACATAATTCCAACCACCACGCCTGACCAGCATATCGGCTCCAGCCCTGACTTTCACAAGAACCTGCTCAATATTTTTGACTGCATATCCTTTTTGCAATATCCGTACCCACAGCCAGTAATCTTCAAAATACGGCATATCTTGATAATTACCAACATTTAAGACAGCTTGTTTCTTAAACATTACCGTCATATGGTTAAAAGGATTACGTTTTTTAGCAAACTTAAAGATCTCCGTTTGCGTCAAAGGTACTTGTCTATAACCAGTAATTTTTTCAGGATCGTTCTCAAATTCTGCGATTTGGCCACCACATAATGTCAGCTCTTTATTCTTAATAAACTCTTTTACCTGCATTTCAAAGCGATTTGGCAATGATATATCATCTGTATCCATCCGTGCTATCAAATCATATTTACATTGCTGCACACCATAATATAATGCTTTTCCTAAGCCTACGTTTTGCTCTAAAGCAAAAATGCGGAATAATCCGATATATTCCATGGCATACTGTTCAACAACCTTGTCTAATTCAGCAGTTAGCGGGCCGTCTTTAATCAATACTATTTCAGTAACTGGCAAAGTTTGGTTGATTATGCTGTCTAGTGCCAGTTTTAAATATTCCGGTTTTTCTTTGTAATAAACTGACATCAAAACAGAAAATCTCACTATTCTTTAACTCCTTCGGTACTGCTTTTAGTGATCAAAACTTTAAATGTCTGTAGCATGATCATCAGGTCTGTTTTGATGCTGATGTCTTGTATATACAGCAGGTCGTAGATCAGCTTGTCGTAAGCGCTGGTATTGTATTTGCCTGCTATTTGCGCTAGGCCTGTAATGCCGGGCTTAACGTTATGCCGATAAGCATATTCTGGCCTTTGGGCAATGAACTGTTCTACAAAGAAGGGGCGTTCCGGCCTGGGGCCGACGATACTCATTTCGCCTTTCAGCACATTGAACAGCTGCGGAAGTTCATCTAACCTGGTTGCCCGCATAAAACGTCCGAATTTAGTGATCCTGGCATCGCCTTCTGCGGCCAGTACCGGCCCGCATTTTGCTTCGGCATCCTGGCGCATACTACGAAATTTATGCACATAAAACGTTTTACCGTATAAACCGACGCGTTCCTGCGAGTAGATAGCTGGGCCTTTGCTATCCAGCTTGATAAACACTGCTGTCAGCAGCATGATTGGCGCCAGCAGGATAATTGCTACACCTGAGACCATTACATCTAAGCTGCGTTTTAAAGCCCGCTGCTCAGCTGTCAGCAGCATGCGTGACACACGCTGCATGGGAATGTCGTCTACCAGCAAAAAGCCTGTGTTCTTACAAGCCAGTTCATACAGTGTCGGTACAAAAAAGATTTGTTTTTTTGTGCTGCGTGCATAGCGCAGCACCTTTTCTTTATCTGCTATCGGCAGCTCTGCGCCAATAAACACGTAGTAGTTAGCGTCTATCAGCTGCTGCCAGTTGTTATTGCTGCAACCTGGGCAAGTCACCTGTAGTGTCTTTTCCAGACCATAGGTTTTTGCCAATTTGTACTTGATCCTTGCTGCTTCTTCGCCATCAGCAAACAAAACCCCGGTCTGCTGCGGAAAGTGCTTCCATTCCCACTGATGGCATATATACTGCCATAATGCTAAAAATATGAATGAAAATATAGCAGAATAAATAAGTACAAGGCGCGAATAATCGAACTGACGAAAGAAAAATGTCATCGCCATAGCCATGATATAAATATTGGTTACGGCCATCAGCAGGTTCAGAAAAATATCTACCAGCTTTTTTCTGATCAAACTGAAAAGACCATAGACATTGAACATGAAAAACATCATGATGACCAGAATAGGTAAAAATTCTAAATGAAAAGTGATCTTATCTGTTTGATTTTCGCCAAGTTCCAAGGCCATAGCTATACTGGTAGCCAAGTACAAACAAATAACATCACCAAATATTAAAATTATTTTGCGGAACAATGAATTATATTCCAAGCGAATTCACCTATAGTCTATATTTTTATAAAATTACTTATTGTTAAATAAATACCCTAAAACTTCATAATCATTGTACCATAGTTGTACCCCCCCACAAGACATAACCGCGTTTTATTTTATATTTAATTAAACTTCTTGCCCTTACTTGTATTTTCATCACACATCTGCGGCAACATTTACATTATCTCTTCCCAGCCCCTGCCCTACTGAATATAAAAAGCCCGGCCCTATTCGCATAGGGCCGGGCAAAAAACAATACCCTCAACTATATGTTGAGGGTATTGTTTTTTATTTAAATAGATCTTTGATTTTATCCAAAAAGCCTTTTTCTTCGGGGTTGATATTATCTTTGCTGATTTCTTCAAATTTACGCAAAGCGTCTTTTTGCTTTTCGCTTAGCTTCTGCGGCACAACCACCTTGATGCGTACCAGCTGGTCGCCACGGGTGCCGTTACGCAGACTGGGGATACCTTTGCCCTTCAGGCGCAGTACCTTGCCGGGCTGGGTGCCTTCCGGAACCTTCATAACTACCTGGCCGTCCAGTGTCGGTACTTTGATCTCGGCGCCCAGAGTAGCCTGCACGATATTGATAGGTATCTCGCAGTAAACGGTAGTACCGTCGCGCTCGAAGAACTTATGCGGTTTAACATACAGATAAACGTACAAATCGCCGCTTGGACCGCCTTTAGCACCTGCTTCGCCCTCACCGGCTACACGCAGTCTGGAACCGTTGTCCACACCGGCCGGGATCTTTACTTTAAGCTTTTTGTTCTTTTTAACTGTGCCCTGTCCGCGGCATTCCTTACAAGGCTCGCTGATGATTTTACCTTCGCCGTGACATTTAGAACACGGACGCACATTAGTCATCTGGCCGAACATCGTATTTTGGGTGAAACGGATCTCACCGCTGCCGTGACATTCAGGGCAGGTCTCTACTTTAGAACCAGGCTCGGCGCCGTTACCGTGGCAATGTGGGCATTGCTCGTCGCGGTAAACGCTGATCTCGCGTTCCAGTCCAGATGCCGCTTCTTCAAAGGTGATCTCCAAATCGAAGCGCAGATCTGCGCCACGCTGCGGCCCCGCATTAGAGCTGCGGCCACCGCGTCCCTGTCCGCCGAAGAACATGTCAAAAATATCTTCCATACCTCCGCCGCCAAAACCGCCGAAGCCTTCAAAGCCACCGCCGCCAAAGCCGCCCGCACCTGCGCCGCCGTTTTCAAAGGCAGCATGGCCAAACTGGTCGTACTGGGCGCGCTTTTGCTCGTCACTAAGTACGCTGTAAGCCTCAGAGGCCTCTTTAAACTTCTCGGCAGCTTCCGGGTTATCTTTGTTCACATCAGGATGATACTGACGCGCCACTTTACGATATGCTTTTTTGATTTCGTCTGCCGTAGCTGTTTTGGCTACGCCTAGCACGTCATAATAATCTTTTTTACTCAAAGTTTACACCATCCTAAGCTGATTATTTTTTGTCTTCGTCAACCACTTCGGCGTCAACAACGTCGTCATCAGCTTTTTTTGCACCTTCGCCGCCTTCAGCGCCTTCGGCACCTTTTTCAGCTTCTGTTTGTTTGTAAAGCTCTGCAGAAAGCTCATAGAGCGGTTTAGTCAAAGCTTCGGTATCGGCTTTGATTTTTTCCAGGTCTTCGCCTTTAAGAGTCTCTTTTAAGGTATCAAGGGCTGCTTGTACTTTACCGATCAGTTCCTCGGAGCCTTTGCCTTCCATATCTTTGATGGTTTTTTCGGCTTGATAGCACAGGGAGTCGGCATTGTTGCGTACTTCTACGCCTTCTTTACGTTTTTTATCGGCTTCGGCGTTAGCTTCAGCTTCTTTAACCAAACGGTCAATCTCGTCTTTATCCATAGTGCCGGAAGAAGTGATGGTGATTTTTTGCTCTTTGCCGGTACCCAGGTCTTTAGCGCTTACGTTAACGATGCCGTTAGCGTCGATATCGAAAGCAACTTCGATTTTCGGTACTCCACGGGGAGCAGCCGGGATTCCGCCCAATTCAAAGCGGCCCAAAGTTTTATTATCGGCAGCCATTTCACGTTCGCCTTGCAGAACATGGATATCAACTGAAGGTTGATTATCAGCCGCGGTAGAAAATACCTGTTTACGGGAAGTCGGGATAGTAGTGTTGCGGTCGATGATTTTAGTGAACACGCCGCCCAAAGTCTCGATGCCCAGGGACAACGGAGTTACGTCGAGCAGGAGCACGTCTTTAACTTCGCCTGCCAATACGCCAGCTTGGATAGCTGCGCCAACTGCAACACATTCGTCAGGGTTTACACCACGGTAAGGTTCTTTGCCGATGAATTTTTTCAGGGCTTCCTGTACCGCCGGGATACGGGAAGAACCGCCTACCAGGATAACTTTGTTGATGTCAGCCGCGGACATACCAGCGTCAGCCATGGCTTTGCGGGTCGGCCCCATAGTACGTTCAACAAGGTCGGCAGTCATTTCATCAAATTTAGCGCGGGTCAGGTCCATATCCAAATGTTTCGGGCCTTCGGCACCGGCAGTGATAAACGGCAGATTGATGTTAGTAGTCAAAACGCCTGACAATTCAACTTTGGCTTTTTCAGCCGCTTCACGCAAACGCTGCATAGCCATACGGTCGTTGCTCAGGTCAATGCCTTCGTTTTTCTTGAACTCGGCAACCATCCAGTCAACGATCTTCTGGTCGAAGTCGTCGCCACCCAAATGGGTATCGCCGTTAGTAGCTTTTACTTCAAATACGCCGTCGCCAACGTCAAGGATAGATACGTCAAAAGTACCGCCGCCAAGGTCATAAACCATAACGGTATGGTCGTCGCTTTTATCGATGCCATAAGCCAGGGAGGCTGCGGTAGGCTCGTTGATGATACGCAGGACTTCAAGGCCTGCGATACGGCCTGCGTCTTTGGTTGCCTGACGTTGGCTGTCAGAGAAATAAGCCGGAACAGTGATAACTGCCTGAGTAACAGTTTCACCCAGATATTTTTCAGCGTCTTCTTTCAGTTTTTGCAGGATCATTGCGGAAATTTCTTCCGGAGAATACTTTTTATCGTCGATGGTTACTTTATAGTCAGTACCCATATGACGTTTGATAGAGCTGATAGTCCTGTCGGTGTTGGAAACAGCCTGGCGTTTTGCCAGCTGGCCAACAAGACGCTCGCCATTTTTAGAAAAACCAACTACGGACGGGGTCAGACGGCTGCCCTCCTGATTAGTGATAACGGTAGGTTCGCCGCCTTCCATTACTGCTACTACAGAGTTAGTAGTACCTAAGTCAATACCAATTACTTTAGACATGATTTATTCCTCCTCGGATTTAGATGTTTGTTTTTTATGTTTTTATATTAGCAACTATTCGTTGCTGATAACTTTAACTTTGCTGTGACGGATGACCTTGTCACGCAGCTTATAACCTTTTTCAAATACCATTTCCACAGCATCGTCTTCTAAATCAGGGTTTTGTCCCCGCATTACCGCTTCATGAAGCTCAGGATCAAATTTAGCGCCATCGGCTTTGATCTCTTCCACGCCCAGCTCTTTAAAGGTTTGTTCAAACTGGCGTCTGATCATTTCCAAACCGGAGGCGATACCTGCGGCATCATCGGCTTTTTGAACGGCAGCTTCGGCACGCTCAAAATTATCCAGTACCTTTAAAAATTTTCCAACTACGTCAGCTGTAACAAAAGTAGCCAGCTGTTCGCGCTCGGAAGTGTTGCGGCGTCTGAAATTATCAAAATCGGCCTGCAGCCTTAAAACACGGTTCTGCAGTTCTTCGATCTTAGCGTCTTTCTCGTCCTGTTCAGGAGTATTATCTGCAGCAGCTCCCTCACTCTTTGTTTCGGCAGCCTCCTGGGCTCCATTACCCGCATCGGCGGTAGTCGTTTGAGTTTCCTGCTGAGGTGTTTCTTCGGCAGTCGTTTGCTTTGTGTTTTCTTTCAAATCTTCTGTTTGCAAAACACTTCCTCCTTATAGTCTTTTTACTTATCTAAAATAGTCCGCAGATACTTATGCAGATAATCCATAACGGAAATGACCTTACCATACTCCATACGGGTCGGCCCCAGTACCGCCATCGTACCTACGATCTCGCCATTCAGGCGGTAAGTAGCCTGAACCATACTGCAATCCTGGATACCAGTGAATTTGTTTTCGCTGCCTATCGTTACCTTCAGGCCCGAATCCTCACCGCCCTGCAGCAAATCTTTGAGAACCTTTTCTTCTTCTAATATGCCAAGCAGGTTCCTGACTCTTTCAACATCGCGGAACTCAGGCTGATTCAAAAGCTGCTTGGTGCCGCCTAGAAATACCTTTTGCTCCTGCCGCCGTCCCGTCATTTTGCGCACGGCCTGCAGCAGCGATGAAAAAATAACCTTGTCTTCGACCACATTGGTATGGACATTCTGCAGCAGCTCAACTGAAATATCACTGAGCGTGCGGTCTTCCAGCAGTTTGCTCATCTTGCCTGCTAAATAATCCATTTCCTCCGCGACCATTCCCAAAGGAATATCGATCACATTAGTGTCGATACTGCCGTCGTCGGCAACGATACATAAAATAGCGTGCTTACTGTCGAGCGGCAAAAATTTTAAATAGCTAAAGTTGGCCGTAGTCTGCTGATTGGTCAAAACCATGGAAACATTCTGCGTCATACGCGACAAAATCTTGGCTGTGGACTGGAAAATATCGTCGATATTGCGGCGCCGTTCGTTATACCAGCCGTCGATCAGGGCCATATCGTTGTCATTCAACATCCCCGGTTCTATCAGGGAGTCTACATAAAAACGATAAGCCTGAGCAGATGGAATACGTCCCGCCGAAGTATGCGGCTGTTCCAGATAGCCCAGAAGCTCAAGGTCTGACATCTCGTTGCGGATAGTTGCCGGACTCAGCCCCAAGTCATACTTACGGGCGATAGTCCGCGAGCCGACCGGCTCAGCCGACGAAATGTAGTCTTCTATGATGATTTGCAGGATCTTTTTCTTTCTTTCGTTTAACATGATCCCACCTCCAACCCGGTTGTTAGCACTCGCCACTGTAGAGTGCTAACACCTTGATATTAGAATAGCACTGACCTTAACAGTTGTCAACAAATTTTTGTTACTTCACAAAGATTTCAAAAACTTCATTGCTGAAGCGCATCCCTTGCTCCGTAAGCCTCAACCGTTTTTTATCAGTGTCTAAGGCGACTAATTTTTCTTTTATGAACCGTGCTAATTCCGCACCAAATTTTAACATCACGTCACACTTAAAACGCTGCTCCGCTTCCCGCAGATCTATGCCTTCAAACGTGCGCAATCCCATAAACAAATATTCTGCCAGCTGCGTCTCTGCATCAAGACGTTCTACTACACCTGCTGCCACACCGCTGCCGACGCTTTTAATATATTCAGCTACGTTAGGCACTGCCGTAAAGCGCTGCTGCCCGTTAAAGCTGCAGGCCGCACTTCCAAAAGACAGATACGGCAGATAGTGCCAGTAGACAAGATTATGCCTGGACTCCTGCCCTGCCATCGCATAGTTGGATATTTCGTAGCGCTTGAGTCCCTGTGATGGCAGATATTCCTGTACCAGCTCATACATGGCCAACTGCATATCCTCATCCGGTAAAACAATTTTACCTTCATCTAATAAGTGCGCCAAAGGCGTGCCTTCTTCTACAGTCAGGCCATACACCGACAAATGCTGCAAGCCTGCGCCCGTCAAAATTTTTAGGCTCTGCTGCAATGTTGCCAGGTTCTGCCCCGGCAAGCCATAGATCAGGTCGGCACTGATGCGTTCAAAACCAGCGTCCTGAGCCATAGCCAACGCTTCAAGAGCCTCACTTGCCGTATGGATGCGGCCTACCGCCCGCAGTTCGTTATCGTTCAGGCTCTGCACGCCAAAGCTGATACGATCAAAGCCCAGCTCTTTAAAAAAGCGTAGCTTCTGTTTGTCGGCAGTACCCGGATTGACTTCGATAGTCGCCTCGGCAGGCTGCCGCCACAAGCCATTTTTATGCAGCACTTTCACCAGCTCCGTCAGCAGTTTTTCGGGCAGCAGCGACGGGGTGCCGCCGCCAAAATAAACTGTAGCGTCGGCGGCAACCGGCATGCTCTGCCCCCGCTGCTCTATCTCACAGCACACAGCTTTTGTATAAGCCGCCATATCCGCTTCGCTGAAACCGGCATAGGAAGCAAAGTCACAATATAAACATTTTTGCAAGCAAAAAGGGGTATGTAAATATACCCCTTGGATTTGTTCCCATTTTTGCATTTTAGTCCATCTTCAAAATCGCCATAAAAGCCTCTTGCGGCAATTCAACACTGCCTACCTGCTTCATGCGCTTTTTACCTTCTTTTTGTTTTTCCAGCAGCTTGCGCTTACGGCTGATATCGCCGCCATAGCACTTGGCCAAAACGTCTTTGCGCATCGCCCTTACGTTCTCACGGGCAATGACCTTGGTGCCGATAGTGGCCTGTACAGGTATCTCAAACATTTGACGTGGGATCAGGCTGCGCAGCTTTTCTACCAGCTGACGGCCGCGGGACGTAGCTTTTTCGCGGTGTACGATCGCCGACAGGGCATCCACCGGATCGCCGTTCAAAAGGATATCTACCTTTACCAGACTGGAAGTACGGTAGCCGGCCAGCTCGTAATCCAGCGACGCATAGCCACGGGTAACTGATTTCAAACGGTCAAAATAATCGTAAATGATCTCACTGAGCGGCAAAGCATAATGGATCATAACACGGGTTTCATCTAAATACGTCATATTCTCATATTCGCCGCGTTTTTCCTGCGACAGTTCCATCACCGCACCTACATAATCCTTCGGTACGATGATCGTCGCATTGACATACGGCTCTTCAACATGCTCGATGACCGTCGGATCGGGGAAGTTAGAGGGGTTATCGACTAATTCCACATCACCGTTAGTACGGAACACCTGATAAATAACGTTGGGCGCCGTAGTGATCAGCGTCAGATTATATTCACGCTCCAAGCGTTCTTTGATAACGTCCATATGCAGCAGGCCCAAAAAGCCGCAGCGGAAGCCAAAACCCAAAGCAACGGAAGTCTCAGGCTCAAAAACCAGCGAAGCATCGTTCAGCTGCAATTTCTCCAAAGCATCACGCAAATTGTCATAATCCGAATTTTCTACAGGATACAAACCGCAGAAGACCATCGGCGTCGCTTTGCGATAGCCCGGCAGCGCTGACGCAACTGGATTATTGGCATCGGTAACAGTATCACCCACACGGGCATCTTTAACATTTTTGATAGCAGCGGCAAAAAAGCCAACCTGACCAACCTCAAGTGAATCCACATTGACCAGGTTAGGCTTGAACACGCCCACTTCGGTCACTTCAAATTCTGCATTGGTAGCCATCATTCTGATCTTCATCCCGCGTTTGATAAAGCCGTCGATAACGCGCACATACAGCACAACGCCCTTATAAGCGTCGAATTTGGAATCGAACACCAGCGCCTGCAAAGGAGCAGTGCTGTCGCCTGTAGGAGCAGGAACCTTCGCTACGATAGCTTCCAAAACATCTTCGATACCCAGACCAGTCTTAGCGCTGGTTAAAACAGCTTCCGACGCGTCGATACCGATGACTTCTTCGATCTCATGCTTTACACGTTCTGGGTCGGCACTGGGCAGATCCACTTTATTGATAACGGGGATGATCTCCAGATCATTATCCAAAGCCAGATAAACGTTAGCCAGAGTCTGTGCTTCGATACCCTGTGAGGCGTCGATGACCAGCAAAGCACCTTCGCAGGCCGCCAAAGCGCGCGATACCTCATAGGTGAAATCCACATGG
This sequence comes from uncultured Phascolarctobacterium sp., assembly GCA_900544795.1. Lineage (GTDB taxonomy): Bacteria > Bacillota > Negativicutes > Acidaminococcales > Acidaminococcaceae > Phascolarctobacterium. The sequence continues at coordinate 12,318 of UQWM01000008.1, forward strand.
CCCGGCGTATCGATAAAATTGAGCATATACTCCTCGCCGTTTTTAGCCTTGTAGCTGCTGCGCACAGCCTGCGCCTTGATCGTGATACCCCGTTCACGCTCCAAGTCCATCGAGTCGAGGATCTGCTCCTCCATCTCCCGCTTCGTTAATGTGCCGGTGTGCTCTATCAGCCTGTCGGCCAACGTAGATTTGCCATGGTCGATATGGGCAATTATAGAAAAATTACGGATCTTCTTCTGGTCCATCATATTCTCCTTCAATATATAATCTTGCTAAGGCGACGTTGCCGCCGTATATTCAGTACAGAGTATTATATCATTTTTAGCCATAGTTAAGCAAATACTAACTACGGCGGCAAAATTTATTTTTCAGGCAGTACCCAGATTCTTCTTTGCAGAATTATGAAAGTATATAAAGTGGCACTCAGGAGCACTTCACAAATAATTTACAGCAAATCATCGTTTTAACCTGTTACAATATAAGAGACGATAAAAGAATTATTACTAAGAAAGGAATTTTTACCATGGATACTTTAACTACTATTGCAACACGCCGCTCGACACGTGTTTATAAACCTGAACAAATCAGCGACTCTCAGCTGCAAACTATTTTAGCTGCCGGTTGGGCTTCCCCTGTCGGCCATGGAGCTTACAGCGAATTATATATTTCCGTCGTGCAAAACCCCAAAATTTTAGAAGCCTTTGCTGAATATTGCGGCCAGGCCTTCGGCAACCCCAAATACAATCCATTTTACGGCGCCCCGACCCTGATCGTTGTATCAGCCAAACCCAAAGCCGACGGTCAGCTGGTTTATATTGCTGACGTAGGCTGCATCCTTGAAAATATGCAGCTGGCAGCAACGGATATCGGACTTGGCTCCGTTTACCTTTGGGCCCTTTTGAACCGCATCCCCCAAAGCCCGCAGTTCATCGCCAGCCTGGAACTGCCCGAAGGCTTTAAACCAGTTTCGGCTATGGCGCTTGGTTATCCGGCTAAACCGCTTGAAAAACGTACCCTGTCTGACATCAAGCCGGACCGCATAGCGACTAAAATCATCAAATAAAGTATTTTGCGGAATAATTTGCAGAAATCCCTTGCAGAATTAACTCCTTCGTGGTAGAATACTTTAGTAAACGTATTTAATTGTAGGAGGTGAATTCGTTGCCGAACATTAAATCTTCCATCCGTAGTGTAAAAACCGACGCTGAACGTCGCGCCAAAAATGCTCCGATCAAGGCTGCTATCCGCAATGCTGCTCGTAAAGTAGTTGCAGTAACCATGACCGGCTCTCAAGAAGAAGCACAAGCAACTTTTGCGACTGCAACCGGTTTGATTGATAAAGCTTCTCGCAAAGGTATCATCCATAAGAACGCTGCAAACCGCAAAAAATCCAGACTTGCAAAAAAAGTCAATGCTATGGACTAATCTCTACAGCACTTAAAGCCTGCTCATTCGAGCAGGCTTTTTTATTTGTTCTTAATCTTTTGGATTTCATATGCTTTTTCTATGCCATTGTTATATATTTTGAATTAGTTTGTGGATTTTATTTAAAACATAAAAGTGTTATAATGATAAAAATACATCCTAAAGAACAGGAATGATACAAATGGACGGCAACGCGAAAGTATTTGCGGCACAAGAAGCTTTGCAACAGATAAAACAGCTTTTAGCAGAGAATCAGCCTTTTTCCGGTACTATCGACAGTTTGGAAAAGATACTGGGCTTGACCGAGGTTATAAAGCATATTTCCGTTATTCGACTGCAAAACGAGCACCACCTTGCAGAGGCTTTTCATTACCCCGATAACACGCCTTCCACACAGCAGGCTTTTTTAACTCGCAAGAGCCACCTGGTCGCCAAAAAATTAAAATTACAGCCTGTTATTTACCCCCACGAGCTGAGCCAGCTTTTAGCAGAAAGCGGCTACAGCGGCACTGTAACAGCGGTTTTGATCTATCCGTTGCAATTTGAAGGGCATCTGTACGGTTTCGTCGCTATTGAACCCGTTAAAGAATTGCAGCAATGGCAGCAGGCTGATTTTAACAAGCTTAATATCATGGCCAGTATTTTTGGGGCTTACTTTGCTAAAAAGAATGCTTTTGAACAGACTGCTCTGCAACAGAAAGTTTATACCTCTATCATCAATGGTATGAACAATCTTATTTATATTACCGATATCCATACAAATAAAATCCTGTTTATGAACCAGACTATGAAAGATTCCTTTGCCTTAGAAGCACCGGAAGGCAAGATCTGCTGGAAGCTGTTGCAACAGAATATGTCGCAGCGCTGCACCTTCTGCCCTATTTCCAAATTGTTGCGCGACCCAACTCCTAATAAGGTCATCCATTGGGAAGAAGTTAATTCTAAAACAGGACGTGTCTATGATAATTTTGACAGTCTTATCACCTGGTTCGACGGCTCGCTGGTACATTTACAACAATCTGTCGATATCACCGATTCAAAAAAGTTTTTCCACGACGCCTGCTTTGATGAGTTAACTAACACGCTCACGCGCCGCGCCGGCAAAGAACTTTTAGCGAACCTGATCGCTGATTCACAAAGCAACAATTCGTCTTTCATCACTTGTATGTTTGATATCAATTCCCTCAAACCTGTCAATGACACTTATGGCCACAGCGAAGGCGACAAGCTTATCATTCGGATCTGCAAAACCGTTAAATCATATCTTGGCAGCAGCGATATCTTTTTCCGTCTCAGCGGGGACGAGTTTATAATTATTTTTACCGAGCATCCCCTACAGAATGTTAAAGAAGTTTTGCAAAAAATTTTACTGGAACTTAAAAACACTGCCAGCAAAGAAGGCCTGCCTTATGAACCATCATTTACCTACAGCCTTTTTGAATATAAGCCTACAAGCGAATATACAATGAAGGATATTTTAAACCACGTCGATGAAAAAATGTATGAACAAAAACGTGCTTACCATATCCACATGCGCCAGCAGGAAGCAGCACTACAGCAGCGGGCAGGCCGCTTATTTCTTATCAGGCACAATATCTTTATGACGCACTGGTTGACAGTACCGACGATTACCTGTATGTCTGTGATGTCGAAAGTGATATTTTTCACTACCCAAAAGCCATGGTCGAAGAATTTGACCTGCCGGGCGAGTACATCAAAAATGCCGCCGCGATTTGGAGCGCTAAAGTCCATCCAGAAGACCAAAGTGCTTTCCTGGCCTCTAACCAGGAGATTTTGGACGGACGCAGTAACAGCCACTATGTTGAATACCGGGCGCAGAACAAAGCTGGCAAATGGATCTGGGTACGCTGCCGGGGACGTATGCAGTATAACGACCTGGGCGAACCAAAACTCTTTGCCGGTTTTATAAAAAAATTGGGTGAAGACTATGACCCTGATGCCAAACAATAACTCAACATAAAAAAAGCTCATTCCATAAGGAATGAGCTTTTTTTATTTATGAATAAGTGCGTATTATCTTCCCAACCAGGAACGAGAGTTTTTCTTCACTGCTTCTTTGTCTACTTCCACATTATTGGGAGCATACATCAGCAAATTTTCACTTACTTTGGAAACAGTCGCGCCAATGATATAGCTGACGCCGTTCAAATAGTCAAAAATGCGATTTTTCATCGAAGCATCAACAGCATCAAAGGATACCATCAAGGTCGCGCCGCTCATCAAAGAATCAGCGTACTCGCGCACGTCACTGAACTGACGCGGAGAACGTACCAAAATATCCATATGTCCGCCTTTGACTAAGTAAGGACCACTATAAACTTGATCTTCTTCTACATCGTTATGCCAAAGCTTACGTGCAGCATTTTTAAAATCCATCTTCTACGCCTCCAAACGTCCTTTTGGTCAGATAAGTTAACTGCTTACTTCTACATAAATTTCAAAAATCCTTCTTTTACAGAAAAAATTTTATATTTTTTGTAAATTATTATGCTTTATTACGGGAACGCTGACGTCCACGTTCAACACGATCGAGGATCCTTTTACGCATACGGATGCTTTTAGGGGTAACTTCAACTAATTCGTCGTCGTTGATATGCTCCAAAGACTGCTCCAAGGAGAAAGTTTTGGGCGGAATCAAACGGATAGAGTCGTCACTGCCACTGGCACGCATATTGCTGACGTGTTTTTTCTTACAGGGGTTAACGTCCATGTCATCTTCACGAGTATTTTCGCCAATGATCTGGCCTTCATAAATCTGCTCGGTCGGAGTGATGAACATAATGCCGCGCTCCTGGGCATTGCTGATACCATAAGCGGTAGTTTCACCGGTTTCAAACGCTACCAGGCTGCCGCGGGTACGGCCGGGGATCTCGCCTTTATAATCGGCATAGCCTGCGAACACATGGTTCATGATGCCGTTGCCTTTTGTATCGGTCAGGAACTGGTTACGGAAACCGATCAGGCCACGGGCCGGGATCAAAAATTCCATACGCAGATAGCCTGCCATTTCAGTCATGTTAGTCAGCTCTGCTTTACGCAGACCCAGACCTTCCATAACGGCGCCCATAAATTCCTGAGGCACGTCGATAGTCAATGCTTCCATAGGTTCCTGCAAAGTGCCGGTCTCGTCATGGTGCATGATTACTTTCGGTTTGCCGACCTGCAGCTCGTAGCCTTCACGGCGCATAGTCTCGATCAGAACGGACAGATGCAATTCGCCGCGGCCTGCAACAACAAATGCGTCCGGGCTTTCAGTTTCTTCCAAACGCATGGAAACGTTGGTTTTAACTTCTTTGAACAAACGGTCACGCAGATGGCGACTGGTTACATATTCGCCTTCGCGGCCTGCAAAAGGACTGTTGTTGATCGAGAAGATCATCGACAGAGTCGGTTCGTCGATGCTGATACCCTGCAGTTTTTCAGGATTTTCAGCGTCAGCGATAGTATCACCGATATTAGCGTCAGCCAAACCGATCAGAGCGATAATGTCGCCTGCTCCGGCTTCGTTGGTCTCAACGCGTTTCAGGCCTTCGTAAGTGTACAAGCGGCCGATCTTGGCTTTACGAATTCCTTCGTCATCCATCAGGGCAATGGTCTCACCGTTGTGGATAGTACCGCGAACGATACGGCCTACAACGATACGGCCTACATAATCATCATAGTCCAAGGTGTTGACCAGCATTTGCAGCGGTTCTTCCACTTCAACGTCAGGACCGGGGATGTTTTCCAGAATAACTTTAAACAAAGGTTCCAGATTATCGCTTTCTTCTTCCATCGTAAGTTTGGCAATGCCGTTGCGGGCAGAGGTCAAAACAACGGGGAATTCCAGCTGATCATCATCGGCGCCCAGTTCGATAAAGAGGTCGAGGACCTCGTCGATAACTTCGGTGACACGTTGGTCAGGACGGTCGATTTTATTGATTACTACGATCGGTTTCAAATGCTGCTCCAACGCTTTGCGCAGAACGTATTTAGTCTGCGGCATCGGGCCTTCATAAGCGTCAACTAAAAGCAGTACGCCGTCGACCATAGTGAGTACGCGTTCAACCTCGCCGCCAAAATCGGCATGGCCCGGGGTATCAAGAATGTTGATTTTAGTGCCTTTGTGCATAACTGCTGTATTTTTAGCCAAAATGGTAATACCGCGTTCACGTTCGAGCGCGTTGGAGTCCATAACGCGTTCTTCTACATGCTCGTTGGCACGGAAAATGTTGCTTTGCTTGAGCATCGCATCTACAAGGGTAGTTTTACCATGGTCAACGTGGGCGATAATGGCAATATTTCGTAAATCATTTCTTAACATAAATTCCTATCTTCCTCTCTCTTTGAGCAGGCGGACCGGCCGCCTGTAAAACCAAACCGTGCTTTCTAGAAAAAGCTGCGGCCTAATAACTACTCTAAAATTTAATGAAGGATGCTTGTCAAAAGCATCCTCCACTATGACTAATTAATTATATTCTTTTTAACCTGCCCTGTCAATAAAAACCTCTATTTTACAATACCCGGCAGCCATGTAGCGATTTCGGGGAAGAAGCAGAGCAGCAAAATTTCCAGCGCCATAATGATCCCGAACGGTATAACGCCTTTGATGATCTGGGTCATCTTGCTGTCTGGGCTAATGCCCTGCAACACGAACAAATTCATGCCGACCGGCGGCGTAATCAGCGCCAGTTCCAGGTTGATAAGCATGACAACATTGAACCAGATCGGGTCGAAGCCAAGTTTCAAAATGATCGGGTACAGGATCGGCAGCGTGATGAAGATGATAGAAATGGATTCCAAAATACAGCCCAACACCAACAGCAGCATATTGATAGCTATAAAAACGATCCAGCGGCTGGTCTCCATTTCGGCAACCAGCGTTGTCAAAGCCTGCGGCACCTGCAAAATAGTCAGCACGAAGCCAAACAATGTCGCGCCGATCATAATGGCAAAAATCATCGAGGTGGTTTTTACCGTATCTACCAAAATCTCGGGCATATCAGACAGCTTTAAGGTCCTGTAGATAACGAAGGTAATGAACAGGCTGTAGACCGTACCGATAGCGGCCGCTTCCGTAGGAGTGAAAGCCCCCGTGTAGATACCGCCAACAACCAGCACCGGCAGCAGCAGTCCCCAGAAAGAGCTTTTCAGCGCTTGGATACGTTCGTCCCAGGATGCGGCTTCCTGCAAGGGAAGCTTGCGCGAGCGGTAAACCACGACACAGATAAAGAGCATCGTCAAAATCACTCCGGGAACGACACCGGACATAAACAACTGTCCTACGGATTCACCGGTGATAGCACCGTATAAGATCATGGGTATCGATGGTGGTATCAAAATACCCAATGTACCGCCGGCTGCCACCGCGCCCAATACCAGCGTGCGGTCGTAACCGCGCGACAGCATTTCGGGAATGGCGATAGCGCCGATAGTAACAGCGCAAGCTACAGAGGAACCTGTGATAGCGGCAAAGACAGCGCAGGCAAAAACCGTCGCTACACCCAGGCCGCCCGGCAAATGCCGCAGCCATTTATTACCCAGTTCAAACAGATCGTTGCCAACTTTACCAGTCAGCAGGATCTGGCTCATTAAAATGTATAAGGGCACAGCAGTCAAAACAAAATCGTCCAGAGATTTATAGGCTAAAATCGGTATCTGCGCTAAAGCAGAGTCGCCGCCCATAAAGGCAAACATACCAAATAGCCCGGCCGTGCCTAACGAAAAAGCTACCGGCAAGCCTAAAATCAACAAACCTAATAAAATAGCAGTAAAGATAAGCAGCATCCTACTTTACCTCCTTACTGAAATCACCGGTGTTGATTTTTGCGATATCCACCAGTAAAGTTCGGACAAATTGCAGCAGCAAAAGCCCCATACCTATAGGCAGTGCCATCTGCGGTATCCACATCGGAGTGCGCAGGGTGCTGGGCGAAGTGTTATCCATCTCCAGCGACAAAATCGCCATATCAAATGATTCCATAACAAAAACCGCGCAGAAAAAAATACCTACGCAAGTAGTAAAGACTTCAATAAAACAACGGGTGCGCGGCGACAGGCTGCCTACAACTATATCCACGTGGATATGCTTACCGGCGGCATAAGTTACCGACATCCCCAAAAAGCCCGCAATCAGCACGCAATAGACCGAAAGCTCGATCGACCATTCCGTCGGGGCGTTGAACAGACCACGCATCACAACTTCGTAAAAAACCATCAGCGCAGGCATCAATATCAAAATACCGGCAATGACAGCAACGATTTTTGTCACAGCGTCTAAAATTTTTCCATAGATCTCGATCGCGCTTTTCAAGGCTTGCTCCTCACATTCATTATAAAATAACTGCCGCCGGCACTTTGCTCAGCGGCAGCCTTAAAATTGCTTCCGTTATTGCTTGGTGCAGATCTCGATCAGTTCTTTACCGAGATCGCCGGTGTGTTTAACAAAAATATCCCAAACCGGTTTGGTTGCAGCCTGCCATTCGGGCAAATCTGCTTCCGGAACCACATAAACCTGCATGCCTTTTTCTTTCAGGTGCTCTAAAGCAGTCATATCTTCGGCTTTAGCGTTTTTGCGCAGGTCGTCGCGCACTTCGTTAGCAGCTTCGGTAACTATCTTCTGCTGTTCGGGAGTAAGTTTTTGGAAAGATTTTTCGTTCATCGCCAAAATAAATTCAGGATAAGCGTGATTGGTGATAGTAAGATATTTGGTAACTTCAAACATTTTGCGGTCATACATAGCGGTAGTACCGGAGGTTTGTCCGTCAACAACGCCGCGCTGAATAGCCATATAAACTTCGCTGGAACCCATGGTAGCGGGAGATGCGCCCAAAGCTTTGATAGTTTCGGACGGCAATTCGCCGTAGCCGCGCAATTTCAAGCCTGCGAAATCGGCAGGTTTAGTGATCTCTTTTTTGCTGTTGGCAAACTGTACAAAGCCGTAGTCGGCCCAGATAACGGGACGCACGCCTTTTTTCTTTAATTCTGCCCCCAGTTTTTCTCCCAAACCACCGTCGATAGCCTGATCGACTTTTTCATAGCTGGGGAACAAAAACGGCACGTCAAACACTTCCATCGCCGGAATGACCGTTGACCACATGGCAGTGGAGTTGAGCCCCATATCGATGCCGCCCGACATGATGGCATCGTTCATGCTTTTATCGTTAAAAAGCTGGCCGGAAGGGTAAATGTTCAAAGTAATAGCGCCTTTGGATTTTTCCGTAAGTTTTTTGTTAAAAGACTCCATCCCCTGTGCCAGCGGATGTGCAGCCGGCAAATTATGAGCCAGCTTTAAAGTGACTTTTTCGCTGCCACCGGCAGCTTTTTTGTCGCCACCGCCGCAGCCGGCTGTTACTGCCAGCGCCATAACCATAGCGGCAGCCAGTGTGGTTTTAAACATTTGAGACATTTTCATTACTCTTCACCTCATCAAATTTTTATTTATAGCGTTTTTCCAGTTCCATATAGCCATCCAGGCCAATAAAGCTGTTAAAATCAGTAAAATGCATCATTTTTTCTTCGTAGCCTTTGGTGGTGCCTGTTTCATGCAGCACCGTCATAGCTTCCTTAAATGCCTGCGTAATGACATATAAAGCGCTGCAGGGCCAAAAGACTATTTTAAAGCCGATATTTTCTAAATCCTTCGCCGTCAGGTTAGGCGTTCTGCCGCCTTCGATCATATTGGCGATCAGCACCGTATCAGGAAAAGTTTGAGCGATGGTCTCCAGCTCGCCGATATCCTGAGGAGCTTCGATAAACAAAGCCTCGGCACCGCTGTCAAGATACAGCTTGCCACGTTCGATAGCGTCGTCCAGTCCGTGCACGGCTCTGGCGTCAGTCCTGGCGATCAGCAGAAAATCTTCATCTGTTCTGGCATCACGCGCCGCCGTGATCTTTTTAGCATGCTCACCCGCATCGATGACCTGCTTGCCTGCCATATGGCCGCAGCGTTTAGGCCAGACCTGGTCTTCAAAAAGTACTGCGGCTGCGCCTGCCTTTTCGTATTCCTGCATCGTGCGCCGCACGCTTAAAGCGTTACCATACCCGGTATCGCCATCGGCAAACACCGGTAACCCGGTAGCGTCCACGATACATTTTACGGCCTGCACCATTTCCGTCATCGAAAGATAACCTACATCCGGCTGACCCAATCTGGAAGCCGCAATACTGTAGCCGCCCATGACCAGAGCGTCAAAGCCTACTTCAGCCGCTACCTTAGCAGTCAAAGCGTCATAAACCCCCGGCAAAACCAATATCTCGGGCTTTTGCAGCCGTTCACGCAATAGTTTGCGTTGCTTGTTCATTGTTTCCCCTCCCTTGCTGCTTCACAAATCAAAATAAAAAGCCCCTACCGGCAAAGCCGATAGGGGCGTAAGTACGCGGTACCACCCTAAATTATACTCTAAGACCTTTAACGCAGCCATTGCGCTTTTTCCTAAACAACGTCTCAGAAAAAGAGTTCCTGGGTGAGAGGGCTAATTTCTGTGCTTATCGGCTTGCATCAACCGCCGACTTTCTGAAAGCATTCCACTGTCCATTCCCAGTCATAACCTGTAACTAGATGATTTGTCGAAACATTGAGATAAGTATAACAACGCCTTAATGTTTTGTCAATATATTTTTAAAAACAGTTGAAATCAACATTTTTCAGTGTACAATCGTACTATTTTTATAGCACTAGGTGCTAATATAAAAAATATGCGGCTGCGTAATAAACGCAGCCGCCCTTAACCGTATTTTAAGCGTTGGAACAATATTTATGTATTATCAGTTGAGGATCCTTCTGGCACCGTAAAACCGCTCGTCCCAATAAGGGCCAAAGGCTTCGCCTTCGATAACGCCATTTTTAGTGCCGGCATAAATAAATTTACCTTCACCGCTGTAAATGCCACAGAACGTCGCACCCGGGCCATCAGTGCTGTAAAACACCAGGTCACCCGGCAGCAGTTCGTCTTTGCTGATACGTTTGCCTACGTCATATTGCTCGTCAACAGTACGCGGCAGTGCGATACCGCTTTCACCAAAAACATATTGCACATAGCCCGAACCGTCAAAGCCTTCCGACGGGGAACTGCCGCCCATTTTAAAGGGCGTGCCTGCCAAAAGATAGGCTGTTTCGATAATATTGCCACGCAGGCTGGAATAATCCTCGGCATACGCTGCCCGGGGCTGCACCACAGTCCAGACAGCACCGACCGGTAAGGTAAGGGCGATGCCCAAAGCCACGCCTGCGGCTAAACGTTTAACTAAATCACGGTATTTCATAACTTTTAAAGCTCCTTTTTCTGCACAAACTTTTATAAGGATGACAGCATATCATCCACATATTTTTTGATTTTTTCCATCTTTTTGCGGATACCGACAGCCTTGCTGCCATCTCTGGCCACGATCTGTTCGATCTTGGTGCGGTACTGCAAATACATTCTTTCCGTCTGGCGCAGATACTCTCTGAGCTCGGCCACTTCGGGGACCGTAGTAACGATCGGCGAAGTAGTGACATGCCATTCAGTGCCGCTGATGGTAATACTGTCGCCATACTGCGGGATATAAGCGGCAGTCCCCAAACGGCGTTGCAGCTCATCGGCAAAATTGCTGGCCGCGTCAAACTCACCGTGGGTCACAAAAAACGCTTTCGGCACCTGTGGCATCTTGCCATACCACTCCAGCAGCTGCTCTTTATCAGCATGGGCCGAAAAGCCCTTCATATTGTAGATCTTAGCATTGACCCTGATATCCTCGCCCATGATCTTGACCTGCTTCGCACCTTCGATCAGGCGGCGGCCCATACTGCCTTCCGCCTGATAGCCGGCGATAATGACAGAACAGTTTTCCTGCCACAGGTTATGCTTCAAATGGTGCAGGATACGTCCGGCATCAGCCATACCGCTGGCCGAAACGATAATTTTGGAACCGGGCATCTCATTGATCATCCGGGATTCCTGCGCCGTCGCCGTAAAACGCAGCTGCGGTATAGCAAGCAGCCTTTTACCGTGCATTTCGTACAAAGCCCGCGCTTCCTCATCATATTCCTGCGGGTTGGTCAACGTAATGGCAGTAGCCTTACTGGCCATGGGACTATCAATAATGATCGGCACTTCGGGTATACGTCCCTCGGCCAGTAGTTTTTGGAAATAATACAGCAGTACCTGTGTACGCCCTACGGCAAAAGCCGGAATAACTACGTTGCCGCCTTTAGCCACAGTTTCTTTGATAATCTCGGCCAGTTCGCCTTCTTTATCATAAGCCTTATGGACACGGTTGCCATAAGTCGATTCGGTAATAATAAAATCAGCGCCAGCTATCTCATCCGGGTCTTCAATGATCGGCTGATTAGGCTGTCCAATATCGCCGGTAAAGATCAGCTTGGTCGTTTTACCGTCCTCATTTACCAAAACTTCAACTATCGCCGACCCTAAAATATGCCCGGCAACTTTAAATTTTACCTGTACACCCGGCAGCACCTCGACCGGTTCGCCAAACTCATGGGTACGGAAATGCTGCAAAGCTTTATAAGCATCATCCACAGTATAGAGCGGCTCTACAACCCTTTTACCGGCACGCATACCTTTACGGTTGGCAAACTCAGCTTCCGATTCCTGGATATGGGCGCTGTCAGGCAGCAGGATCGTGCACAGCTCCAAAGTAGTTTTTGTACAATGCACAGGGCCTTTATAACCATGCTTCACCAGCTTGGGTATCAACCCGCTGTGATCGATATGGGCATGGGTCAATACTACGCTGTCGATAGTGTTAGGGGCAAAAACAAATTCCTTTTCGTTAAAGGCCGTAACCATTTTTGAACCCTGGAACATACCGCAGTCCAGTAACATTTTTTTATTGCCTACTTCAAGTAAATAACAAGAGCCTGTGACCATCCTTGTGGCACCTAAGAAGGTGATTTTCATAAAGGACCCTCCCTACTTATTATGTTAATTTATATATTCTGCATCCAAAAACTATTCCCTGCCCACACAACGATAAGTTCACTGCCTTGTCACAAAAAGCAGCTATAGCCAACTGCGAAAAACTGTTTTTTGAGGGCGGCAGTTGCCACAATTACCACAGCCTGACCCTGCCGCCTGTCCAAAGTAAGTAAGCAGATAACTGCGCAGGCAGCCCTTGGTAAAACAATAATTTTCCATCTCACGCAGTCTATTATAAGCATGCTCCAGCCACAGACGTTTTTCATCGCGGTCACCATCCCGCTGCTCGCAGCCATACTCCAACAACTGCCGCATACTGGTGACGTCGCGCCTGTCAAATAGCAGCACGCATTGGCTCGGCAGGCCGTCACGTCCAGCCCGGCCAGCTTCCTGATAATAGCTTTCTACGTCTAAGGGCAGGCTGTAATGCAGCACAAAACGGACATCCGGCTTATCGATGCCCATACCAAAAGCATTGGTCGCCACCATGAACTGCACTTCATCCCTGTTAAAGGCGTTTTGGTTGTGCAGCCGCTCTTCACCTGTCAGCCCTGCATGATAACGCCCAGCCCTATACCCCCACGCTTTAAGATAATTATAAACTTCCTCTGTCAACCGACGCGTCGGGCAGTAAATAATACCACAACCAGTCTGCTGTGCCGCCCATTCGCGCAAAAATCGCTGCTTGACTGCAGGCCGTTCGACAGTAAAGGTAAGGTTGGGCCTGTCAAAGCCTGTCACCAGCTCAAAAGGCTGCTCTAACTCCAAGCTTACCGCTATCTCACGGCGAATAGCCGGTGTCGCCGTCGCTGTAAAAGCAGCTACTAAAGGCTGTCTGGGCAAACTGTCTAAAAAGGGACGGATACCTGCATAAGCAGGACGGAACGACTCGCCCCAGCGCACCAGGCAGTGGGCCTCGTCCACAACTACCAGGGCTATCTTCATTTCACCTGTAAATGCCTGAAAGCGTTCGTTCTGCAAACGTTCAGGCGCCACATACAGCAGCTTACACCTGTTATTGCGGATAGCGTAAAGGGCAGCGCCGTACTCCTGCCTGCTCATATCGCTGCTTAAATAAACAGTGCCGATGCCACGCTCTGTCAGGCTGCGCACCTGATCCTTCATCAGCGAGATCAGTGGCGAAACCACCAGCGTCAAACCCTCCAGCAATAGTGCCGGCAGCTGGTAACACAGGCTCTTGCCAGCACCTGTCGGCATCACTGCCACGACGGGGTGCCCAGCCAAAAGCTGCTCGATCAGTTCGGCCTGCCCAGTCCTGAACTTACTATGTCCAAAATATTTTTCTAAAACCTGTTCTTTTGTCGGCACCGCAAACTCCTTAAATACAACAAGCCTGCGTGCAAGTCGCACTACAGGCTTGTCTGATCTTTATAAATTCTTTTCCTTATAGGGGCACAGCTCCACCAGTACGCACTCGCTGCACAAGGGCTTGCGCGCCTTGCACACCTTGCGTCCGTGCCAGATAAGCCAGTGATGGGCAGCGCTCCATTTAGCTTTAGGAATGGCTTTTTGCAGTTCTTTTTCTACTGCCAAAGGATCGTCGCCCTTCGCCAAACCCAACCGGTGCGACACTCTAAAAACATGGGTGTCTACAGCGATAGCAGGAACATTGTAAACGATGCTCGCCACCACGTTAGCCGTTTTTTTGCCAGCGCCGGGCAGCTTCATCAGCTCTTCTATAGTATCGGGGATAACGCTGTTATACTCCTCCACCAGCATCTTACAAGTCGCCAGCAGGTTCTTAGCCTTAGAGCGGAACAGTCCGCAGTCGCGGATCTCTTCTTCCAGCTGTTCCTGCGTCAACGCGCCCATTTTGGCGGGCGTATTATACTTGGGAAAAATACGCGCCGTTATTTTATTGACCCGTTCGTCGGTGCACTGCGCCGACATGATGACAGCTACTAAAAGCTCGAACGGCGTCGTATAATTGAGCGCAGTTTCCATCCCTTTATAATTTTCCTCCAGCAAGGCTAAAATAGCCTCTCGCTGCTGTTTACGCATTAGTTAGTCAGGCTCCTTACCGGTGCGGGTATGCGTCCGCCGCGGGCAATAAAGGCGTCAGCCTTAAACTTGCTCACAGCAATAATGGGTGCGTATCCCAGCAAACCGCCAAATTCTACCTGCTCGCCCACGCCTTTACCCGGTACAGGGATCAAACGGACAGCGGTAGTTTTATTGTTGATCATGCCGATAGCCGCTTCGTCAGCAATGATAGCCGAAATAGTTTCAGCCGTTACATCACCGGGGATAGCGATCATATCCAGGCCTACGGAACAAACGCAGGTCATGGCTTCCAATTTTTCCAAGGTCAGGCTGCCGCATTCAACAGCCGCAATCATTCCTGCGTCTTCGCTGACGGGGATAAAAGCGCCGCTCAAACCGCCAACATAGCTGGACGCCATCAGGCCGCCTTTTTTAACGGCATCGTTGAGCATAGCCAGCGTCGCCGTAGTACCCGGGCAGCCGCAGCTTTCCAGACCGATTTCTTCCAAAATATGCGCTACGCTGTCGCCGATGGCCGGAGTCGGTGCCAGCGACAAGTCGATGATACCGAACTGGGTATCCAGCCTGCGGGCAGCTTCCTGTGCTACCAGCTGGCCCACACGGGTGATCTTGAACGCGGTTTTTTTGATAGTTTCGGCTACAGCGCCGATATCCTGTCCACGAACAGCTTCCAAAGCGTGTTTAACTACGCCCGGACCGCTGACGCCAACATTGATAACTGTTTCCGGCTCGGTAACACCGTGGAAGGCGCCCGCCATAAACGGGTTATCCGGCACGGCATTACAAAAAATAACAAGTTTAGCGCAGCCGATAGCGTCACGGTCGGCAGTACGCTCGGCCGTCATTTTGATCACGCGGCCCATTTCTGCCACCGCGTCCATATTGATACCGCATTTAGTCGAACCAACACTGACGGAAGAACAAACGATGTCAGTCACAGCCAGTGCTTCCGGGATAGAAGTGATCAGATTTTTGTCGCCTTTGGTATAACCTTTATCTACCAGCGCCGTAAAGCCGCCGATAAAA
This sequence comes from uncultured Phascolarctobacterium sp., assembly GCA_900544795.1. GTDB lineage: Bacteria > Bacillota > Negativicutes > Acidaminococcales > Acidaminococcaceae > Phascolarctobacterium. The sequence goes on from UQWM01000008.1 coordinate 27,716, forward strand.
TTAACGCCAACAGCCTTGCCAGCGGCATCCAACGCTTTCGCCAGCGGCACATAGTCGTTAGTATCGCAGCTTTCGCCGACCATGGATATAGGCGTTACGGAAATACGTTTATTGATAATGGGTACGCCCAATTCCAATTCCAGCTCTTCGCCCACTTTAACAAGCCTTTCAGCCTTTTTGGTTATCTTATCGTACACCTTTTGCGCCGTTACTTTTATATCAGGGTGACCGCAGTCGCGCAGACTGATACCCATAGTGATCGTACGCACGTCCAAATTGTTCTGCGTGATCATCTGGTTGGTTTCTAAGATATCTTTGATATTAAACATTAGAGAGCCTCCTAGATACGGTGCATCGCCGTAAAGATTTCTTCACTTTGTACTCTGATCTCCACGCCAATCTCATTACCTAAAGCAGTAAAGATATCCTTCAGATCCTGCAATTTAACAGCAGCGCCAGTCATATCAGCGATCAATACCATGTTGAAGAAGCCCTCCATGATATTTTGGTTGATATTGAGGATATTTACGCCATGCTCAGCGAGAATATTACTTACCTTAGCAATAATACCGACTTTGTCTTTACCAACGATGGTTAATACGATACGCATACTGTTGTCATCCTTTCCCTTTAAAACAAATAATAACTACCATGTCTAACACAGTAGTTATTATTGTACCATATTTTATGCAAAGTTGTGTGTATACATTACGAATTATTATTCAGAATAATCGTGCTTTTGTAATTTTATAGCGTCTGCACCTCAACCCTTGGCACGCTTGGCTTCCTGCATGGCCTTGATCATCGGCTTGATGCCGCCGCTTTGCAGGATGTTCATAATATAGGGTGACATGGGCACGGCTTTAGCAACTGCGCCGGTAGTCAAATTAGTTATCACGCCGCCGGCAATATCTACCGCCACCTCATCACCCTCGCTCACTATTTTGCTGATCTCGCTGCAGGTGATAACGGGTACGCCTAAATTGATGGCGTTACGAAAAAAGATGCGCCCAAACGACTCGGCCAGCACCGCGCCTACACCTACCGCCTTCAAGGTTATGGCAGCATGCTCGCGCGACGACCCACAGCCAAAATTAGTACCGGCAATGATGATATCACCGGGCTGGAACTTTTTGACGAACTCCGCATCAGCACCGCACATGGCATATTTTTTAATATCCTCAACATCGGTATATTCCACAAACCGTCCCGGATAGATCTGGTCGGTGTCGATATTTTTACCAAAAACAAAGGCTTTGCCCTTTACTGAAGTTTGCATATCCATCACCGCCCCTCTGCCGCATCTAAATATTTAGCCGGGTCGGCTATCCTGCCTTCCAATGCCGATGCCGCCACTGCCGCCGGCGAAGCCAAAAATATCTTCCCGTCCACATGGCCCATCCGCCCGGGGAAATTGCGGTTAGTTGAACTGATGCAAACCTCGCCTCCGGCCAACATACCCTGATGCACACCCAGGCAAGCCGCACAGCCAGGAGCGGTTATAGTAGCCCCTGCCGTCAGCAACGCCTTGATGTAGCCCAGATCCATTGCGTCCTCCAGCACCTTTTTCGACGCCGGCACAACTATCATCCGCGTCGTTTTCGGTATCTGCCTGCCACGCAATATCTGTGCCGCCACCGCCAGATCAGGCAGCCTGCCGCCAGTGCAGGATCCTAAATAGGCCTCGTTGATGGGCGTGCCCGCATATTCGGCAAGGTCAAAAACATTATCGACACTGAACGGTGCCGCAACCTGCGGCTTGATTCCGCTCACATCATAGGTCAGCTCTGCCGCATATTTAAAATCAGCGTCAGTTTCATAAATTTTGTAAGGACGTGTCACCGTGCTGCGCAGATACTCCATTGTCACAGCGTCCGGCTGGATGTAGCTGGTTTTGCAGCCCATCTCTGTCGACATATTGCACATGCACATTCTTTCCGAAACGCTAAGTTCCTGTACCACAGGCCCAGCAAATTCCACCGCCTTATAAACACCGTAATCTGCTCCCAGGTCGCCAATGATATGCAAAATGATATCCTTAGCAAAAACTCCTGGCTGCAATTTACCAACCAGATCGATCTTAAAAATCTCCGGCACCATAAACCACAGCTTGCCAGTGATCATAATAGTCGCCAGATCGGTCGCCCCCACACCGGTGCCAAAAGCGCCGAAAGCGCCGTGAGTAGTCGTGTGGGAATCAGTCACCACAACGATCTCGCCCGGATGCACCAGGCCCTTATCGGCCAGCACCTGATGGCAGACGCCCTGATCTATATCCATCAGCTTTTCTATACCCTGTTCAGTGCAGAATTCGCGGAACTGCTTATGGTTTTCAGCCTGCGTTATCGTTGCGCAAGGTGCATAATGGTCAAAAAACATCACTATCTTATCGGCGTCAAACACCTGCTCGCCGCCCATTTCATAAAACGACCGTACAGTCTGCAAATACAAATCGTTGATGCCCGCAATATCAACATCGCAGTTCACGATCTCGCCGGTCACGACCTGCTCTTTTCCTGCTTTTTCTGCCAGCAATTTTTCAATAGCATGCATAAGCTACACTTCTTTCTGTTAATTGATTGTCACTGCGCACCTTAAGCCGGGTACTTCGCCATAAATTTCAGCATCGCCTCTAAAACTACCTCGGGCTGCTCTTCCGGTACAAAATGGCCGCACTCGGTCACGCCAAAGCCTTCCACGTTAGCAGCTCTTTCATTCCAGCCGCTCATCACGTCCCACAGCTTGCCAACCACGCCATCCTTGCCCCATAAAGCCAGTATCGGCACCTCAATGATCTGGTCACGGTCAGCCTTGTCCAGTTCCATATCTATCGTAGCACTGGCGCGGTAATCTTCGCAAATACCGTGAAAGGCCATCGGGTCACGCAGGCAACGTACATACTCGTCTAATATTTCTTTCGGGAAACGGCTTTTAGCCGCCGGGCCGATTTTTAAATTCAAATTATAGTTAACAAAATATTCAGGGTCTGCCGCCAGCACTCTTTCGGGGAAACCCGTGCCCTGGATATAAAAGAACCAGTGCCAATACTTGGTAGCAAATTCCTGACAGGTATCCTTATACATATCATAAGTCGGTAAAATATCCATCATCGTGCAGCTAAGCAGGTTTTCAGGTCTGTCCATCACCATACGGTGCAGCACCCTGGCCCCACGGTCATGCCCTACGCCGTGGAACTTGTCGAAGCCCAGCTGACGCATGACCTCAAACTGGTCGTCGCCCATAGCCCGCTTAGAATAATTAGCATGATCGGGCAACCCCTCCGGTTTGCTGCTGTCACCGTAACCGCGCAAATCAGTAAGCACTACCGTGTAACGCTCGGTGAGCCCCGGCGTCAGAAAACGCCAGATCAAATGTGTCTCCGGGTGACCATGCAAAAGCAAAACGGCCTCTTTGCCGCTGCCGCCAACTAAAGTGTTGATCTTAATGCCATCACCTACATCAATAAATTGCTGCTTAAACTCCGGAAAATACTTTTGGTCGATATTCATCTGGCCCACCTCCGTAAATTTTCACATCACCTTTAAAATCCTTTTCCACTACCTCTATTATCAAACACGAAGGCCGCAAAGTAAAATACATATTTTCAATATCAATATAGTATTCGACTATATATAAATGCTATAATAATATTATATAATGTTTTATTGCAGGAGGCAGCTTATGACGATCACCCAAATGCGCTATTTTTACGAAGTCTGCAAGTGGCAAAATATCACCAAGGCCGCTGCCAGTCTGCACGTTTCCCAGCCAACCGTTTCTATCGCCATGTCCGACCTGGAAAAAGAAAGCGGGTTGAATCTGTTTCGCCGCGAAGGCAAAAAGCTTTCTCTGACCGAGGACGGCACCCTGCTTTTGAGCAAGATCACTCCCATTCTGGCAAATTTACAACAGCTTGACCGTGATATCAAGGATATGGCGCAGAACAAAAACCTCATTCGGCTGGCCGTACCCCTGCAAATAGGCGTGCAGCTTATACCCACGCTTTTTAGCGGCTTTAAAAAGCTGCACCCCGAAATCGAACTGGAAGTAGTTGAAGCGGGCGGCATCGACTCTCTGCGCATGATTGAAAACGAAGAGCTTGATCTTGCCATCACCAACTACGACGATACCTTTTCGCCCAACCTGCACTACCGCAAGCTGTTTAAAAGCGAAGCCTGCTTCTGTACCTATCCCCAGCATCCGCTGGCGCAAAAAAAATTCGTCGAAATGAAAGACATCGCCGACGAACCCTTCGTGCTGCTCAACGGCGGCTTTTTTGTCAACCGCCTCATCCATCAAAATTTTCAGCAAGCGCTGATAGCCCCCAAGGTGCTGCTGCATTCATCCCAATTACACACGGTAAAAAGCCTTATCACTCATCAAATAGCCTCATCCTTTTTGATGCGGCAAGCCATAACAGGCAGCGACGCCATTGTACCCATCTCCCTAAAAAAGCCGCTGTTCATCAACTCCGGTATCGTCACCAAACGTGGCCGGCAAATCTACGGCGACGAACAAAAGCTTATCGAATTCATCTGCGCTAATAAGCCGATGGGCTAGTAATTTTAGCCAAGCTTTGTGTTTCACTGCCCATTTAGAAATTTTTTGTGATACAATTATTAAGTCAGCAACTGTAAAAATATCAGAATTAAATTAACGATAATTCTAAAGGAGCTACAAAGTATGAGTAACATTAAGTTATTTCAATCCAAGCAAATTCGCTCTGTATGGAACAAGGAAGAGCAACAGTGGTGTTTTTCTGTTGTAGACATAGTTGGCGCTTTAACAGACAGCACTAATCCAACCGACTATCTAAAAAAAATGCGTAAGAGAGATTTAGAATTAGCATTCTACATAGGGACAAATTGTCCCCAGGTAAATATGCTTACAGATACCGGCAAGAACCGTCGTACATTAGCCGCTAACACCAAAGGTATTCTGCGTATTATTCAATCTATCCCCTCTCCAAAAGCTGAACCTTTCAAACTATGGCTGGCCCAAGTTGGCAGTGACCGTATTGCGGAAATAGAAAATCCCGAGTTAGCTCAAAAACGAATTCGTGATACCTACCGAGCCAAAAGCTATAGCGATGAAACGACGAAAAGCAGCCTTTTAAAAGGCTGCTTTTTATTTTACAGAAATCGCTTATTTATTTGGCAAATAATCGTTTACCCTTACCCATTCACGCTGGTACGCAGCTGCACGGCTTCGGCCAGATGGGCGGCGGTGATAATATCACTGCCGTCCAGATCGGCGATAGTGCGCGCTACTTTGATGATACGGTCGTGGCTGCGGGCACTAAGTCCCAGCGCTGTAAAAAACTTGGCCAGCAGCTTTTCTGCCGCTGCTTCCATCTGGCAGTGCTTGTTCAGCTGGCGCCGTCCCATCTGCGCATTGCAGTACAGATCGGTGCCTTGCAGTCGCTGCAACTGGCGCTGACGCGCTTTGATGACCCGCTGCCTGATCACGTCCGAGCTTTCGCCCTCCTGCTTGCTTTGCAGGTCGCTGTATTCTAACCTCGGCACATACACCTGTAAGTCGATGCGGTCCAGCAACGGCCCCGACAGCTTACGGTGATAGCGTTCGATCTCGAACTGCTTGCACGAGCATTCCTTCGTCTTATCACCCAAATAACCACAGGGGCAAGGGTTCTGCGCCGCACACATAATAAAATTAGCCGGAAAGGTCAGCGACGCCTGCACGCGGCTGATAGTCACATAACCATCCTCCAGCGGCTGGCGCAGCACTTCCAGCGCCGTGCGCGAAAACTCGGGGAACTCGTCTAAAAACAGTACCCCGTGGTGGCTAAGCGTTACTTCGCCAGGGCGCGGCACACTGCCGCCGCCAATCAGCGCACTATAGGAAATTGTATGGTGCGGACTGCGAAAGGGCCGCTCCAGCATCACCTTTTCCTGCCGCTGCAATAACCCTGCGATACTGTAGATCTTCGTTACCTCAAGCGCCTCGGCCTCTGTCAGCGGCGGCAAAATAGTAGGCAAACGCCGTGCCAGCATGGTTTTGCCACTGCCGGGCGAGCCAACCATCAAAATATTATGCCCACCGGCAGCCGCTATCTCCAGGGCACGTTTAACTACCTGCTGCCCTCGAACCTCGGCAAAATCCACATCATATACACTGGCTGCTGCCTCTAAAATCGCTTCCTTATCTAAAAAGGCCAGCGGCTTTTCACCCCGCAAATGCTCTACCAATTCCGTCAGCGATTTTGGCGTCAGCACCTCGATGCCGTCCACCAGCCTGCCCTCGGCGCTGTTACCCTCAGGTATCACCATTGCAGCTACCCCTAAGGCCCTGCCGTGCAGCAGCATGGGCAGCACGCCCGCCACCTGGCGGATACTGCCGTCCAGCGCCAGTTCGCCCACAAAAATCATCCCCTGGGCCTGCTCCTGCGTCAAAATACCACTGCTCACTAAAATCCCCACCGCTATTGGCAAATCAAGCCCCGAACCATCCTTTTTCAAATCGGCCGGAGCCAGGTTTACTGTGATGCGGGTCATTGGAAACACCAACCCCGAATTTTTAAGGGCAGCACGCACCCGTTCCCGCGACTCCTTCACTGCCGTATCCGGCAGCCCTACTATATCAAAGCTGGGCAGACCATTAGAAATATCCACTTCCACAATTATCTGCTCACCGTTGATACCGCAAGTAGTTTCCCCATAAACCTGAGCGTACATAAAACCGCCTCCTCAAATTTTAAAAACAGTGCGGTAAATGATGTAACTTTGCCACATTGCCCTCCACCAGTATTTCGATAACGTCAAAACTGATCTGCTGCTGATGCCTGTTTTCCTGCTGTAAATAAAAAAGCGCCGCACTCCTGATCTTCTGCTGCTTGGCGTATGTTACCGCCAGACGGGGCAGCCCAAAGTTCAGGTTGCGGCGTGTTTTAACTTCTACAAAACTCAGTTCACTACCTTTAGCGGCGATAATATCTATCTCACCGTAGCGGCAGCGGTAATTGCGGCGGCAGACAGCGTAACCATGGCGCTCTAAATAAGCGCAGGCTGCATCCTCGCCCTTCTTCCCCAGCGTTTGCCTGGCCTCTGTCACTTGCTTGCCAGCGGCGAAAACAGCTTATCGCCTTCGTCAGCCACCGGCGGCAGCTGCATACTTTTGATCGGCTCGTAGCTGCGACGGTGCCACTTGGTAGCGCCAAAATCGGCGATAGCCTGCATATGCTCACGGCTGCCATAGCCCTTGTTACCGGCCAGCCCATACTGCGGGTACTGCTCGGCCAGTTCCACCATCATCCGGTCACGAGTCACCTTGGCGATGATGGAAGCAGCGGCAATGGACGCGCTCAAAGCATCACCGTGTATTAGCGATACCGTCTCGATACCCGCCGACATGATCGGCATCGCATCGACCAGCGCCACCTGCGGCTTGATCGCCAAATGTTTCAAAACCTCGGTCATACCCTGCTTGGTAGCCTGATAAATATTCAACCTATCGATATTGGCCACACTCACCACGTTCACCGAGACCGCCAGCGCCTTAGCCAGCACCTCGTCGTAAAGTTGCTCGCGCTTGGCTGCCGAAAGCTGCTTGGAATCGTTCAGCCCGCTGATGAATACCTCCTGCGGCAAAATAACCGCCGCAATCACCAACGGTCCGGCCAAAGGCCCGCGGCCGGCTTCGTCGATGCCCGCCACATACTGCGCGCCCTGCCCATAATACTTACGCTCATAGTCCAGCATGGCTGCAAAACGCTCACGCTCCAAATGCAGCTTCTCCTGCCGTTTATAGTAGGCCGCAACCAGTTTCTGTACGCCACTGCGTTCGTCCCCTGCCAGCACTGCCAGCTGCGCCTCGGTCGGCGCGCCTGCCAAAAGCTCCTTCGCCTCGCTGATCTTCATCATATCCACCCCTAATCAAAAAGGCCGCATACCTGCGGCCTTAATTATTATTACTTTCGCTTGGTTCATCCAAAGTAAAACGTCCCAGCTTACCGGTACGGAAGTCACGCAGCACCAGCTGGATGACCTTGGCAATATCAAGCACGCCTCCGGCCTTCAAGCAGCCGCGCGCAACAGCGATCTTCGCCAGTACGTCACGCACAGGCGTGTCTGCCTCAAACTCGATCCCATATTTCGTTTGCAGATCCTGGGGATAAGTGCTCATCAACCGTTCCACCAAAATCTCGACCGCAGTAGCCCGGTCATAAACATCCTCTTTAATAGCGCCCGTCACAGCCAGGCAAAAGCCCACCTCGGGGTCTTCAAACTTAGGCCACAAAACACCCGGCGTATCCAAAAGCTCCAGGCCCTTGGCAATGGTTATCCACTGCTGGCCGCGGGTAACGCCCGGCCTGTCGGCAGCCACAACCTTCGTCCTGCCAACCAGACGGTTGATCAAAGTCGACTTGCCCACATTCGGCACGCCCACGATCATAACCCTGATAGCACGATTGCGCACGCCTCTTTTCAGCCATTTTTCAGTCACAGGCATAGCAACCTGCTGGATCATCGCTATCATTTGCTTAACGCCCTTGCCACTGCTGCAATCAACCTTGCAGACAGGCAGGCCGCTGTTTTTTAAAGTTTCCAGCCATTTATCGGTCTTGACCGGGTCAGCCATATCGGTCTTGTTCAAAGCCACGATCTTCGGCTTCTGCCCCAGCATCTGTATCAGCATCGGATTACTGCTGGAACGTGGAATGCGCGCGTCCAGCATCTCCACTACCACATCCACCAGCTTCAGCTGCTCTTCCATCATCCGCTTGGCCTTCGTCATATGGCCGGGGAACCACTGTATCTTAAAATCCATAATAATCTCCTCTGCGGCCTATCAAGGCAGCGTCCGCCATCTGTCAACAGGCCAGAAAGCTACCACGGCCTCGCCCTTCACCAATTTCAGCGGCACAAAATCAACATCGGCAAAACGGCTGTCTTCCGAATTATTGCGGTTATCGCCCAAAACGAAAATGTGGCCCTGCGGCACCACGGATTTTCGGTAATTAGACTTATTCGGGCCCTTCGGGTCGTCCTTATAAATGTAATTTTCCTCGATCACACTGCCGTTGACCAAAACCTTGCCGTCACGCATCTCGATAGTATCGCCGCCGGTCGCGATAACACGTTTGATAAAGTCGCGGCTTTCGTCTTTAGGATAGCGGAACACAACGATCTCGCCCTTCTGCGGGTCAGTAAAGAAATACTTATACTTGCTGACGATCAGGCGCTCGTGGCTCTCCAGCGTCGGGTACATAGAAGTGCCTTCCACCATATAAGGCTCAACAATAAAAGTGCGGATGCAAAACGCCAGCGCCACCGCCACAATAATAGAAACCAACCAATCGCTCATAGTATCCTGCCATGATGTCCCAGATTTTTTAGTGCTCATAGATATACTCCCTCTTATTCCAACGCAGCTGATTTTTCTTCCGCCGCGGTCTGTTTATGATTTTTCGTAAGTGTACTCACACGCTTACAACACGTTTCTACGTTAACAAACATTGTCGCATTTGTCAATCGCCAAAGCCCATTTGTCGAAAAAAATTTACATTAACAGCACTGTTACAACATATTATAAAATCAGCAGCCAAAACAACTAAAGGCAAAAAGTTACAACTAAAATCAGTGTCACTCTCAAACTAATCGATACAAAATAAGTACGCCCTTTTACAACTTAAACAAGTATAACCCCCGGTGCGCTGCACCGGGGTTTTATTATTATAGCCATCTAACGCTTATTTTTGCTCCTGTACTTCCAGCGGGGCAAACACAAACTCGATCATTTTATTGTTTTTATCGAAACCATAAATGATGCGCACCATTTTTTCTCTGCTGTAGCTGCCCAAATAAGTAAGGCGGTCGCCCTGGTCAAAACGCTCGTAAGCAACAAACTTCATCAACGCCGTCAACTTCACCACTGGCGATAGATACGCCGCCAATGCTGCCGCTGGCAGCACTCAAAACGCCTGCACTGCTCATACCATAGCTGGTACCCGCAACTGTAAAGCTGCCCGCAGTTACGCCGCCTGCAAAGGTGGTCATTGTGCTATCAACGTCATAGCTCATCCCTGTAGTTGCAGTCACCAATTTACCAATACTGGTAGTGTGCCCACCGACTGTAGTTTCCAAAGCAGCTGTTTTAGCCACCAAGCCTGTGTCAGCTTTAGTTACTATGTCATCAAAATCAGTTTGTGATACTTTACCAGCAATAGCAGTTTTATTTGTCACCACATCGGTATTAAGCTGGGTAACATCAATATCACCGAATTTATACTTACCGTCAACTTTTTCAACAGTTACACCGTTAAAGCTATTGGCAGTGATAGTTGCTCCGTTCACTGTCTTAGCCGTCATATCGCCAGAAGCACTAAAGCCAAAACCAGTAGTGCCAACCGTAAAGCTGTTAGCCGTCACACCGCCTGCGAAGGTGGTCATATCACTGGCATAGTTCATACCTGTAGTAGCTGTTTCCAAAGCAGTTGCTCTGCCAGCTAAAGCACTATCGGCCGCTTTATAAGCTGCATCAATTTCATCGGCCTTAGCATAAGTTGCCGCTAAACCGCTAGTAGCATCATTGACCGCACTTTCTAAATTGCCGATGCTGGTAGTGTGGCCACTGACCGTACCCTCCAATGTGCTTACACCCAATGCAGTTTTCCACTTGCCTTGGTTCTCAGCGCTCAAATCGCTGGCATCTGCATTGGCTTTAGCGCTAATTGCAGTGTTCAACTCACCTTTTAATGCCGTATCCGCTTCACCAAATGCCTTTGTCAGTTCAGTTTTTGCAGTTGTAATATCAGTACCGACCTGCGTTTTGGTCGCCATATCAGCTGTTGCAGTTGCAATATCAGTACCGACCTGCGTCTTGGTAGCCATATCATTTGTCGCAGTTGCAATATCTTCTGCAACCTTTGTTTTCGTTGCCATATCAACCGTTGCGGTTTCAATAGCAGTCTTAGCCTCTGCTTCCGTTATGGCATCAGTAATACCGTAGCCTGCCAAAGTAGTTGCTTTATCGGCTTTGCCTGCAAGCGCTGTATTCATAGCGTCTGCTTTGGCAAAAGTGGTGTCAGCATCAGCTTTAGTATAAGCATCGGTAATACCGTAGCCCCCCCAAAGTAGTTGCTTCATCAGCTTTACCCTTCAACTGGCCAAAGTTTACAGCGTCGCTATCTGCCGTGCCGTCAGCTACGCCTGTTATTTTGCCACTCATTGCAATATTTTTGATACCTGCCAAATCGCGGCTTTGGTAGGCGGATGTATCATCGGCTTTGCCATTATCTTTAAGCTTATAATAACCAAAATTAACCTGATTTTCAGCTGTGGTTGTGCTGCCTACACCGATAGCTACGCTGTTAGTGTGCCCTGCTTGAACGTGTGATGCAGCGCCCAGTGCCGTGCCGTTTGCAGCGTAGACCTGTGCCTGGCCACCCAGTGCAGTGCCATAGTTCGCATATTTTGAAGAGTCACGATAATCACCAACCCTAGAATTAGCGCCAACTGCCGTACCTCTTTCAGAGTTATAAATTTGTGATTCATAACCAACTGCCGTTCCATATGTGTTACCGCTCACTTCACTGACCGCACCAAAAGCACTGTTATAATCACCTCTTACTGTACCATTGTAGCCGACAGCAGCCGTAAACATGCCATCGTTGGTAAGACCGATGCCAATACCAGTAGAACCAAAGCCATTTACGTTTTCACCTATACCTAGACCTCCTTCGCCGTAAGGATCGACAAAAAAAGTAATACCATTGATAGAGGTAATGCCTGTTAGCGAACCTTCGTTAGTAACGCTGTAGACACCGCCGTTTACGTAAGCATCATTTTCAACCCATTCCCAAGTGCCGCCCAGGTCGATTTCCTTTGTTGTATCAGTGCTGGTGATGCCCACACCATTGATAGTGCCTGCCGTGGTGATATTGCCTGTTGCGTTATCTACGCTGAAGGTTGTTGCCGCACCAACGGCTGCACTGGCTTTAGTGGCGATAGTGGTAGTGATATCGGTAAGGTCAACGCTGCTGCCGCCAAGGCTGGACAGGTCAACACCGTTGATAGTTCCGACATTGGTCAGGTTGCGGCTGGCATCTATGCCTATACCGTTGATGCTGGTAACGCCGTTCAATTCGCCGCCGGTACCATCTGTTGCGGTGTGCAGGGTGATATTTTTGATACCGTCAAGGCTGCGCAAATTGCTCCATTCGCCTGCGCCAGTTTCTGCATCGGTCACTTTCCAAGTGCCAAAGCTGACTTGATAATCTGCCGATGTTGAGCTTTTAGCACCGATAGCCGAGCTATACTCATTTGTTGCCTTAGCATTATAGCCAAAAGCACTGCTATAGCTGGCGTCTGCCGTTGTACCACCACCAAAGGCGATACTATTATCAACCATTGCCTTAGCACCAGTGCCAAAGGCAATGCTTCCCATGCCTAGTGCCTGTGCAGCATTGCCAAAAGCACTGCTTGCTATGCCTGTTGCCCTTGCAGTATAACCAAAAGCACTGCTACTATCTGCTCCTGCTCTTGCATTATAACCAAAAGCCGTTGCATGTTTTGCATCTGTACTCGATGCAGTGGTATAGTTTGCCCCTACACCGAAGGCCATGCTTTTAGCACCATCACCTGACATAGAGTCAGGCCCTACTTTCAAATCCGCCCCGTTGATGCTTTTTACGCCGGTAATAGCGCCCGTGTCATTCAGTTCAAGGTCTTTAACATTCACCAAACTACGGAACAGGTCAGTCTTATAGGCATTGTCGTTAATATCTAAATCACCACTTTTATGACCAAAGCTGACCTGTTCATTCAGAGTAGTAGTACTTTGGACACCAATAGCTACGCTATAGTCAAAAGCAGCATATGCCTTAGTACCAAAAGCACTGCTCATTAATGCTTTAGCTCTGGCCTCATTACCAAAAGCACTGCTTACCTCACCCTCAGCAAGAGTGTAATAACCAAAAGCACTGCTGTAATTTCCAATCGCATAAGCCTTATGACCAAAAGCGCTGACAAATTCTCCACTAGTGTCAGCCCCATTGCCATAGATTGTATTATTACCAGTTTCCGTCCCATACGTGCTGATACCGCCATCGTTACTGGCGGCGCTGTAGGTGCGGGCAGCAGGCGGGGCAACAGTTACCTGTTCAGTAGTTTCGCTGCCATTGGCATCGGTATTTTCGCTGTTATTGGCTTCGGTATCTGTATCTGTATTTTCTGTTTTATCAGTTGCGTCAGCAGCTGCTGCATCATTTGCTGACGTGGTTGTTGCAGCAGGCTGCGCTGCCCACACGGGGGCCGCATACCACACCTGCACGCTCATGGCTAATAATACTGCTGCCAGCAAACGCCTGGCCCGCATATCCCTTTTACTCATTGTCCATCTCCCTTTCGCTTTCCCTATCCCTGTTGTTAAGCTTGCTTTTAGCCTGCGGGGCAACGCCTTGCTGCCGCACTGTTTTTTTGGTTGCCTGCACTGGAAGATGTTGGCCATACGCATCAAAAGGCGCAGGTTTACCAGCACCCGGCCGCCTTCGATATTGCTCATATGGGTTTGGCTGATGCCCAAACCTTTAGCCAGTTCCATTTGGCTGATGTGGTTGAGGGTGCGGAACATTTTGATGTTGACGCCCACACCGCTAAGACTGCTTTCGTCGTACATGGTTCACCTCGCTATCGATGGTAAAATGGTTTGATTTGTTGTTTTTACAAAGTGAAAGTTTGTATTTTTTGAAACACAAGATAAAATTTATTCATAATAGCTATATCTTCTGTTATTATAGCACCGTTGTACCCCCCACAAGACGTGTTAAAGGGTTTTGTGTAATTTTAGGATTTCGCCGCGATACGATTGGCGCCGCGCAGCCGCCTGAAAGCGGCACTGCGGCTTGTTTTATGGCGTTTGACAAGGGGCGAAAAAATTTTTAAAATTTTTTTAATTTTCTGCTGCTTTTCCCTTCTGGGCCAGCTTTTTGTATTTGCGCACTACTTTGTTAAAGCCAATACAGGCCTAAAAAATGCCCGCAAAAGCGGGGCAATTTTTTAGGCCTGTATTGGCTTTTGTTCGACGCTGGGGTATTGCAAAGGGCGCCATACCCTAAGTGGTACCCAGCTTTTGCTGCTACAGAAATGGGGCGGCAAAGCCGCTGGCTACTAAAAAACTGGGGCGAATGAATCCAGTTTTTTGTTTTTCTATTTGATATGCAGCTTTCTTACCAAGAAAGCTGCGCAAAGAAAGTTTTTAGCACTGTCAAACTTTTCCAGTGTAATTTATTTTCCGTTTTTATTGTTCATTTCTTTTGGCGGAAAAAGAAACGAACCAATCTACAGAAGCTCATTATTCAATCGCCTCCTTCGCTGTCCGTTTTACCTCTGCATTAGTCACGGCGTTACACTTGTGACTAATGCGGTAAAAAGGCAATAAAAGCCGGCACGTCGCAGATTTTTATTTAGCTTCGCTCAACGGCGGCTCCGCGAAACTTGCCTGCTTTGCAGGCTTCGGACAAGTCACTGCGCTATCGCCTTATTCGCATCGCACATAACAAAATCGTGCTCAATGTGCCCTAGCGACCTACGTTCTACTGCTTGCGTAACTTATAAGTAACCCATAAGGTTTTAGGTTGTTTGCTGCAAACTATAGAATTGTCAACCTTATCACAGGCGGTATTTGCAAAAAATGGCGATAAAATATACTTTGTTCGGTACAGGATGGTTTTAGCGCATTTGGAACATTTGGTAGATGAGCGACAGGAGTTGCAAGAACGCGGAGAACCTGTTTGAGGTATCGGCAATACGCTATGCAAAGCATAGCGTGCTTCAATGCTTTTCACCCTACGATGCCGAGTTTTCCGGAGCGCGGGCAACGACTGAAGCGCAATCCAAATTTCCAACCGCGCGGAAGATTTTTTGCCAAGCTTTTTTCTAAAAAAAGCTTGATAAAGAATACGCAATCTTAAATCTAAACGCTAACGGCAATAAAAAAACAGCAGCTACCCTGCTATGCAGGACGGCTGCTGTTTGAATTTGCTTGACAAATAAGGTATAATATACACAAAGAGATAGCTTGATGTGTGAGATCGTCAGCTCTCTCCCCTGTTTTTAGTCACTGAAAGAAAGGCTGCTCGGTCACCACCGAAGTGGCCTTATTTCATTTTAGCGCTTATGCGTTAGTGAAATAATGAATACTACCAGCGTTGCGAAACCTATCATTAGCGATAATGTTTCAAACATCGTCATAGTATCCACCTCCATTCATAGCGAAGGAGGAACCGACTTCATCAAACTATCTCTGGCTATAGTATAGCACTTTGCATACAAGTTTACAAACAAACATTCGCTTTTTATTTAAAGAAAAATTATTTTTGACCCGGCAGTTATGGCCGGGTCTTTTTTTATTCACACCTATTGCCGACGATTATAAGCAGTTGAAAGTCCAGCACCTGCCCCAGACGAGTGAGGACGGCGACGGTGGTGCTTACTTCGCCCCGCTCGATGCAGCCGTAGTGTTTGGCCGAAAGCCCGATGGATTCGGCGACTTGCTCTTGGGTAAGTTTTTTGTGCTGACGGGCGCTTTTGATTTGGGCGCCGATGTATTTTTGCATGGTATCCCCTCCCGCCACTATTTTAGTGGCAAAGGGTGGATGCTGAACACCTGATTGTATGGGGTGTTAATTTTTTTGATACGGGAGTAGACTATTTTTCATCACGCGTGATGTTTTACAGTATAGCCCGCTATCATAAAAAACGAAAGAACTGATGAGTATAAAAACTGGAGCGAAGGAGGCTGCCACTGCGCAGCCCGATAATTTGAGATTGTTGATAGCAGCCGCACAGGGCGGCGATAAGCAGGCGCTTTTGCAGCTGTGCGAAAACTTTAGCCCGCTTTTAAAAAGCGAAGCCCGACGCGAGATGTTTTATAAGTCGCTGGGCAGGGATGCGGAAGGAATAGCTGTGCTGGCTTTTATTGAGCTGGTGCTTAAATATGGCGACGATGATTTTATAAATTGGCCGGGCTATGCCCGCTGCAAGGTGCATTTTGCGCTGTTTGACGCTATGGAAAAGCAGGGCGAAATTTGGGAGCATGAGGCGGCTGTGGATGCGGACTGCGAGGAGGGTGCGGCGCTGCTGGACGAGTGCGGGCTGAACGCCGGTCAGTTGGACGATTTGACGCAGCTTTTGCTTTCGCTGGAGCTGGGCGAGGCGCTGGCGCAGCTGCCGGGCATACAGCGGCAGGTTTTACAGCTGCTGTTTGTGCAGGATCTGAAGCCTGCAGAAGCTGCACGGCGGCTGGGCTGTACGGTGCGCAATGTTACCAAGCACCGGGCGAAGGGGCTGGATAAAATACGACAGCTTTTGGACCGTTAAGTATCAAGCAAATAAAAGCAGACATTCACTAAACGTGAATGTCTGCTTTTTTATTTAGACAACTACAACATTGCTTACTTATTAAGGCAATGCTATTGATAATTCAGACGCTCCCGCACCTGTACCGTCTTTTACCCAACTGTTGGCTTTGATAGTATGGTGCGTTATGCCTCTGGTAAAATCGTAAAGCCAGATGACGCTTGGTGTACATAAAATATTTACTGCGGCTTCTCTGTTTCTTATGCTTAATCCTACCTCAAATTCAAAACTAAAACCGCCATAAGAAGCCGGTCTGGGGTTTACAGGCCTGGCAGGACTTAAAAACCCGACATGCGGCAACTGAACATCCCACACAGCTTTATTTTGGCCGCAAAAACAGGCATTTTGGCTGATGATCTGTACATCTGATGCGGTAAAAGCTGTGCTGCCATTAAAGTTTACCATACCGCTGCTGCTGGCGCTGCCTGTCCCAGCAAGCAGCGTGCCAGTTGTCTCACTGTGCGTACCAACTGTCGTTACCGGCTCAACAGCGTGCCAGTCGCCTTGGGCACCATCAACAGCAAATTCCAGCCGCATATTCTTTGCATAATATCCTACTGACAGCCAGTTTGGGGTTGGCCGATAATGCGGCCTGTCGTTATGATATATACTGTGAGACATGATGCCCTTGATTTTATAAGGGCCTGCTTCTGTATGCGTTATCTCAAAATCGACAACCGCTTTAACAGCCTGCTGATTTTCATATACAGTACCTGGATGCTCATGTTCTTCTTGTCCGTTACCTATAAAAACCAAATTAACTTTGCTCATTTACTATCACTCCTTCTTAACAATCCAATTTTTTCTCGTTCAATTCAGTGATCAGAAACTCAGCATAATTTTTGCGTCTAAAATGCAGCTTAACTTTCAAGCCCACATTTAAGGGTTCGTCAGAAGCCTCGCTTTTGATGCGGCTTGCAGAAACCTTATAAAAGGATTTTTCACTAAACTGTTCTGTATCAAATAAACTGCTTCCTGTTTCACCGCCTTCGCAAACCAGATAGTTACCTAAAACAAGTTCGTTTTTCTCTCTGTCGTTGATGATGTAGATCACCGCAGTAAGAGGAATTGGTTTTTTATTTGTTTTGACAGTACCTTCATAAAATTCGCCTATTTTGTATTCTCCGCAGTATTTTTTTCGATCGCCTGCATAAATAACACTCCCTTTTCAATATTGATTAAGTAAGATGCGCATTTTTACTTACATATATGGTAACGCTGTTTTTATCCACTATGGTAAAAGTTATCTGGGCTAAAACACAAAAAGACCCTTTCAGTTAGACTGAAAGGGTCTTTTGATTTACGATTTGTAATTTGAGACCGATTATCTGCGTTCGCGGATACGAGCAGCTTTACCGGTGAGGTTACGCAGATAGTAGAGTTTAGCTCTGCGAACGATACCACGGCGAGCCACTTCGATTCTCTCTAAGCGGGGGCTGTGGAGCGGGAAAGTTCTTTCAACGCCTACGCCGTAGGAAATACGACGAACGGTGAACATTTCGCGGACGCCGGAACCGCTGCGAGCTATTACTACGCCTTCGTACATCTGTACGCGTTCGCGAGTACCTTCGACTACTTTTACATAAACTTTTACGGTGTCGCCTGCACGGAAGTCAGGGATGTCGGAACGAAGTTGTTCTTGTTCCAATACTTCAATAATATTCATAATTTCCTCCTCGAATCATAGACGTTCATGTGCGAACACACCACAGCGGACCGTCCGTTTTACACAAATGCCATTATATCATAGTGTTGGCTTTGTTGCAATTATTTTTTTTATATTTCGGTATTTATTTTTGCCACCAGGCTTCGCCTGCCAAACGGTCTAAAATGATGGCGGCGGCCGAGCGCACGCACAGGTGGTTGTAGTCGCTGGGGCCATAGATGGGTTCTAACACATAGTCGAAGCCGTTCATGGTTTCCTGCTCCATGCCGTAGCCTGTACCAAACAGCAGCAGTATGGGCTTGTCGCCTGTTTGCAGCAGGTCACGCACAAAGCCATAGGTGACTGTGTTGGGATAGGTGCGGGCGTCGGTGGTGATGGTGGCGGGGGCCTGCCCTTCCAGCAGGGTGATGGCCTGGATGGCCGCTGCGATGCTGGTGGTATGAGCGACGCGCTCTAAGGCATTGCCCCGGTCGGGGTTATAGGTTTTGCCGTAGCCGTTTTGCCAGTAGTCGGTGATCTTGTTGATGATTTCGGCCTGCACCTGAAGCGGATGGATCAAAAAGTATTTTTTGACATCGTAGGTTCGGGCAGTGCGCGAGATATCGTGGATATCGAAGTTGGTGACGGCGGTGGCGATGACCTGCATATTTTTGTTGTAGATGGGATAATGTACCAGTCCCAAATAGAGGTTAGCCATTTTCAGCACCTTCTAGTTCCTGTTTGATCTCGGCCAGCAATTTGGCATCGGTTTTATTAAGCTCGCCCAACAGGTCGGGACGCCTAAGCCAGGTGGCTTTGAGGGCTTCTTTGCGCCGCCAGCGGTCGATAAGGGCATGGTTGCCATTACGCAGCACTTCGGGCACTTCAAGGCCTTCAAAGGTGACGGGGCGTGTGTACTGTGGGTATTCAAGCAGCCCGGTGCTGAAGGAGTCTTCGACAGCGCTGGCCATTTTGCCCAGCACGCCGGGTATGAAGCGCGCGACGGCGTCCATAACGATGAGTGCGGGAAGTTCGCCACCGGTGAGCACATAGTCGCCGATGGAGAGTTTTTCGTCGACCCAGCCAAAGATGCGTTCGTCGAAGCCTTCGTAGTGCCCGCAGACGAGGATAAGGTCCTGCTTGCTATGGGCATATTCTTCGACGATGCTTTGCCTGAGGGTGCGGCCGCCGGGGCACATGGCAATAACGCGTGCTGCGGGCAGCTTTGCTTTAGCTGCACGGATAGCCGCTACCATGGGTTCGGGCTTAAGCACCATACCTGCGCCACCGCCAAAGGGCGTGTCGTCGACGGTACGGTGCCGGTCGGCAGCAAAATCGCGCGGGTTGATGCAGCTTACTTCTACAAGTCCTGCTTCGACTGCGCGTTTGATGATGCTGTGACCTGCCGCTTGTTCGATTTGTTCAGGAAATAGGGTGATAAAAAGAAATTTCACGGTGCCTCTGTCCATTCAGGTAGTTCGACCAGGATACGGCGGTCGTGTACGTTGATTTCTTTGACGTGTTTTTTGAGGGCCGGGACGAGGATGTCTTTGCCTTCGGGCACGGCGATGACGTAAACGTCGTTGCTGCCGGTGCTGATAACGTCTTTGAGGGTGCCGAGCTGCGTACCTGCCACGTCCAGCACGGGCAGGCCGATGAGGTCGGCTACATAGTATTCGCCTTCGCCAAGCTTGGGCAGATCTTCACTGTTGATAAGAACTTTTTTACCGCGCAGCAGGTCGGCGTCGTTCATGGTGTCTACGCCCTGGCACTTCATCAGTACCATGCTTTTATGAAAGCGGGCGGAGGTGATCTTGAGCGAACTACCGTCACTAAGCAGCAGGGTTTTAAGTTTTAAAAATTGTTCAGGACGATCTGTATGCGGCATAATGCGAATATCGCCCCGCACACCGTGCGGAGCGATAACTGTGCCAATAACGACTTGTTTTTCCATATTATTCGCGGAAAGCGATGATCTTGCCGTCTTCGGTGAGGATCTCGGCGCCCATGAGTGCGTCGATATCGGTGCCGATAGCGATCTCTACGGTGCGTTCAAGCGTGCCGTGGCCGATCTCGGCGCCCAGTTCCAAAGCTTCAGCGCGTTTGAGTTTGTCGTCGGCTTCTGCTTTAGCGGCGTTGATCTTGTTTCTTTCCATCTCGATCTGCTCGCGCAGGGACGGAAGTACGCTCAGGTCGCTGGCAGCCTGGGCAAGTGCTTTTTTAGCCTGGAATTCAAAATGCTCGATATCCAGATTTATTTGTTTTATGGTGTTTTGGACATCGCCAATAATTTTCAGTTTGAGATCTTCTGTTACTTTTGCTTTGACTGCAACCGGAACACGTACAAACATTTTATCCATAGTTTAAACCATCCTTATAAGTCTTAGACTATCTCTACGACTACTTTTACATTCTCGCGGGTTGCAACAGCTTTCATGACAGTTCTGATTGCTTTAGCAATACGGCCCTGTTTTCCAATAACTTTACCCATATCTTCAGGAGCCACATGGAGGCGAAGCACCGTTGATGTTCCGGTGGTTTCCTCCTCCACGACTACTGCAGACGGATTGCTAACTAGAGACTTGGCCATTACTTCTACCAATTCTTTCATGCAAATCACGCCTCATTTCTTATTTTGCTTTAGAGTCAGCATATTTTTTCATGATGCCGTCTTTACTGAACAGGTTTTTAACAGTATCAGTAGGTTGTGCACCGTTAGTCATCCAGCAGAGAGCTTTCTCTTCGTCGATTTTTACGATAGCGGGTTGTACGGTAGAATCATAGTAACCGATGCTTTCGATGATGCGGCCGTCACGCGGAGAGCGGGAGTCAGCAACAACGATACGGTAAAAAGGAGCTTTTTTAGAGCCCATACGTTTTAAACGGATTTTAACTGCCATGTCTGTTTCACCTCCTTCAACCGAATTTTGATTTTAATTTATTTGTTCATAAAAGGCATTTTTAAACCGCCTTTTGAAGCAAACTTGGACATACCCTGCATTTTTTTCATCATTTTTTTGCTTTCTTCAAAGTTTTTGAGAAGCTTGTTGACGTCCTGCACGCGCATACCGCAGCCTGCTGCGATACGTTTACGGCGGCTGCCGTTGATGATGTCGGGGTTACGGCGTTCTTTTTTGGTCATGGAACGGATGATGGCTTCGACACGGTCGAATTCTTTTTCATCGACGTTGGCTTCTTTAAGCTTTTGGCTGATGCCGCCCATGCCGGGGATAAGGCCTAAAATGGTTTCGAGTGAGCCCATTTTTTTGACCTGCTGCATTTGTTCGAGGAACTGCTCGAGGGTGAACTCGTTTTTGCGCAGTTTCTTTTCCATTTCCAGCGCTTTGGCCAGGTCTGTGGTGGACTGGATCTTTTCGATAAGCGAAAGGATGTCGCCCATACCCAGGATGCGGGAGGCCATGCGGTCGGGATAGAAGGGTTCTAAAGCGTCAAGCTTTTCGCCCATACCGACAAATTTGACCGGCCGGCCCGTTACTGCTTTGACCGAGAGTACCGCGCCGCCTCTGGCGTCGCCGTCGAGTTTGGTGACGATAAGACCGTCGATGCCAAGCTCGCCGTTAAAGCTTTCGGCTACGGTGACGGCGTCCTGGCCTGTCATTGCGTCGACTACCAGCAGTATTTCGTGCGGGTCGACGGCAGCTTTGATGTTGCGCAGTTCGTCCATCAGTTCTTCATTGATATGTAAGCGGCCAGCGGTGTCGATAATGACGGTGTCGCAAGCCAGTGAGAAGGCTTTATCCATTGCCTGACGGGCGATCTCGACCGGAGATACCTGGTCGCCAAGGGCAAAGACCGGCAGTGAGAGCTGTTCGCCCAGCACTTGTAATTGTTTGATAGCTGCGGGACGGTAGACGTCGCCTGCTACCAGCAGTGGTTTTTTGCCTTTTTTGCGAAGCAGGTTGCCCAGCTTGCCGGCAGTAGTGGTTTTACCTGCGCCCTGAAGGCCGACCAGCATGATGACTGTGGGCGGTTTGGAGGCTACGGTGAGTTTGCTTTGGGTGCCGCCTAACAGCTGGGTCAGTTCGTCGTTGACGATTTTGATGATCTGCTGTCCGGGGTTAAGGTTTTGCTGGACTGTTTCGCCAAGCGCGCGTTCTTTGATGTTGGCAACGAAGTCTTTGACGACCTTGAAGTTGACGTCGGCTTCAAGCAGCGCCATCCGCACTTCGCGCATAGGCGCTTTAAGGTCTTCTTCGGTGATCTTGCCGCTGCCACGGAACATTTTTATAGCATTTTGCAGTCGTTCAGATAAATTTTCAAAAGCCATTTTTACCTACTTTCACCGCTAAGCTCGTCTAAGATGCGGCGTACTTGTTGAAGTTTTGCCGGGCCCTGATTTTGGGCAAGGCATTCGGCCAGCAGCCGGTTTGCCTGCACCAGCAGTTTTTTATCGTTGTCATTACGGGCCAGCAGTGCCAGTTTGCTTTCGTAGCGTTCCAGCGTGTGCTCTACCCGTTTGATAAGGTCGTGTATTGCTTGTCTTGATACTTCGAGTTCATCGGCTATTTCGGCCAGTGAGAGGTCGTCGCAGAAGTACAGCTCCATACATTTTTGTTGTTTTTCGGTGAGCAGGCCGCCATAGACATCGAACAGACGCCCTAAACGTACCCTTTGCTCTAAGCTGTTTTCCTGCATTTTGACCACCAAAATCTTTATATATTTTACCCGACTTTGGTATTATATCGAAAATCGCGAAGGCTGTCAAGCATTTTTACTTGTCACCATCAAATAATGCGTCAACAAATTTATCAGCTTCAAAGGGGCGGAAGTCCATGATGCCCTCGCCTACGCCGATCCATTTGACGGGCAGGCCCAGTTCTTCTTTGATGGCGATAACGACACCGCCTTTGGCTGTGCCGTCGAGCTTGGTGAGCACTACGCCGGTGACGCTGGCTGTTTCCATAAATACTTTGGCCTGGTTGATGGCGTTTTGCCCGGTGGTGGCATCCAGCACCAAAAATGTTTCGTGGGGTGCGTCGGGGATCTCGCGTTTGATGATACGGTGGACTTTTTCAAGTTCGTTCATCAGGTTGGTTTTGTTATGCAGGCGTCCGGCGGTGTCGATAAAGAGGATATCGACGTTGCGGGCCATAGCTGCTTTGACGGCATCAAAGACTACGGCGGCCGGGTCGGCGCCTTCTTCGTGGCGGATAACTTCGCAGCCTGCGCGTTCGCCCCAGATCTGTAGCTGTTCGGCAGCGGCGGCGCGGAAGGTGTCGCCTGCGGCCAGCATTACTTTGTATTTGAACAGGTGGAAGTAGTTGGCCAGTTTGCCGATGGTGGTGGTTTTGCCGACGCCGTTGACGCCGACTACCAGAATAATGGTGGGTTTGGCACCGATACGGGTGCGCTGGCCTTCGTCCTGCATCATATCGGCAATGTATTTTTTGAGGAACGGCAGTACCTGCTCGGTGCTTTCGATCTCTTTCTTTTTAGCTGCCTGACGCACGGCGTCGATAAGCTTTGTGGTAGTTTTGACGCCGACGTCGCCGCTGAGCAGGATCATTTCCAGTTCTTCCAGAAAGTCTTCGTCGACTTTAGCCGAGAGGCCTACCAGCTCTTCGATGCGGTCGGTAAAGTTTTGGCGGGTCTTGCTGAGTCCGTCTTTGAGCTTTTCTAAAAATCCCATATCTTTACTCCTTTTCGCTCAATTTGACTGATAACATTTTAGAAACACCGGATTCTTCCATGGTGACGCCGTGCAATACGTGGGCGGCCTCCATAGTGCCTTTGCGGTGTGTGATGACGATGAACTGCGTGCTTTCGGCGTAGGCCGCCAGGAATTTGGCAAAGCGGTCGACGTTGGCTTCATCCAGTGCGGCGTCGATCTCGTCGAGGATGCAAAAGGGCGAAGGCTGATAGCTGAGCAGGGCAAAGAGCAAAGCGATAACAGTGAGCGCCCGCTCGCCGCCTGATAAGAGGAACAGGCTTTGCAGTTTTTTGCCCGGGGGCTGCACTTCGATGTCGATGCCGCTGCCTAAAACGTCGTCGGGGTCGGTAAGCTTAAGGGCAGCAGTACCGCCACCGAACAGGCGTACATAGCAGTCGGAGAAGTATTCGTTGATCTTGCCGAAGGCTTCTTTAAAGCGTTTGGCCATGCCGGAGTTGATCTCGCTGATGACGGCTTCCAGATTGGCTTTGGCTTCGGAAAGGTCGGTATATTGACGCTGCAAAAATTCGTAGCGTTCGCTGACGGCTTCGTATTGCTCGATGGCTGCGGGGTTGACCGGGCCAAGGGCTTCGATGTCGCGTTCCAGACGCAGCTCGCGCCGGCGCAGGGAAACGTCGCTTTCGTCCAGCAGGTCGCCGCTGGCTCGAGCTTCTTCAAGGGTGATGCGGTATTCAGTTGCCAGTTGTTCCAGGGCATGATCGTAGTCGCTGTTTTGACGCACCATTTCCATAGCGGCCTGGTTGCGTTTGGTTTCGGCAACGGTGAGTTCTTTTTTGAGGGCGTCCAGCCGCTCGCCTGCTACTGCCTGTTTTTCGGTAATGGCGAGGCGTTTGGCGCCAAATTCGTCTTTGCCGCCGACGATGGTTTGCAGTTCGGCCAGCAGGGCTGTACTTTGGCTGCCCAGCTGCTCGCTGCTGGTTTTGCTGGTAGCGATGATGTCGAGCAGATGCTTTTGCTCGTCGTCGTTGGCGGCCAGTTCCTGCTGGGTCCTGCCCATATCGGCGTCCAGCTGCTGCATCCGTTCGGCCATCATGGCAGTGCGGGCGGCAGTTGACTCAAGCTCTACCCGGGCATCCTGCAAACGGCTGCGGATACTGGTGAGGGCGCTGTGGTCGGCAGCAGTTTGTTTTTGCAGTCCGTCCAGCAGTTCTTTGCCCTGTGCGTCCTGTGCTTCCAGTTCGGTAAGCTGCGGGCGCAGGTCGGTAAGCTGCTGGCGGGCGGCCATATATTCCTGCGAGGCCTGGTTGCGGTCGTCCAGCAAAAGCTCCAGCCTTTCGGAGGCCTGACGCTGTTCGGCGCCCAGGCGTTCCAATGCGACTGCCAGCTCTGCTTTGCGGATCTCTTTTTGTTGAAGATCCTGACGCAGTTCGGCCAGTTTGGTATTATAGATTTTCAGGGTGTTTTCGTGTTCTTCCAGCTGCTCTTGATAGCCCAGCAGTTCGTGGCGCAGCTGGCCTGCCTTTTGTTCCTGTTCGTCGATTTCTTTGCCGCGCGACAGGAAGCCGGCTTCTTTTTGCTGCCTGCTACCGCCGGTCAGCGAGCCGCCTGCGTTGACGACGTCACCGGCCAGGGTTACGACACGGGTACGGAAGTTGCTTTTTTTAGCGGCTGCTAAAGCGGCGTCCATATCGCTGGCCACCAGCACTCGTCCCAATAAAAATTTAAAGATGGGGGCAAGTTTGGCGTCGAAGTCGATAAGATCGACGGCGAAGCCCTGGATACCGGGCATTTTGGCAAGGGCTGCTTCTTCGCTGCGGCGCTCGTAGTATTTGATGGTATCGAGGGGCAGGAAGGTAGCCCTACCTGCCTGACGCTGCTTAAGGTAGGCAATGGCCTGTTTGGCTGATGCCGAGCTGCCCATGACGAGGTTTTGCGCCGCCGCACCTAAAGCGGTCTCGATGGCGACAACGTATTCGGGTTTTACTTCTATCAGTTCGGCAGCGACACCGATAACGTCACTGCGCCAAGCTTCTTGAGCCTGCAAGACGGTTTTGATGCCATAACCAAAGCCTTCGTAGCTTTTCTGCATATTTTGCAGCAGGTTCAGGCGGCTTTCCAGCGCCGTGATGCGGTTGTGGCAGTCTTTGTGCTGCGCCAGCACTTTATTAAGCGCTTCGGTTTCGGCTGCTGCTTTGGCGCTTACTTCCTGCCCGTCGCGTTTGATAAGCTCCAGCGCGTTTTCCACACCGGTCTGCTCGTCGCTCATGGCACGGTTGCGTTTTTGCAGTTCTTCTCCGGCGGCTTCGGCGGCTTCGATTTGTTTTTTAAGCAGCTCGCGTTTACGCATCCGCTGCTCCTGCTCTTGCTCCAGGCCACGGATGTCGTTGCGCAGGTTGACCATGGTGCGCATATTGTCGAAGGCGGCAGATTTCATGCTTTCCATCTGCGTTTCGGCTTCGCTGATGCGGGCTTCTTTGTCGGCCTGCTGCCCTGTCAGCTTGCTTACCAGCAGCTGCGCCGCAGTTTGCTGCGCTTCCAGACGGTCGTAGTCGCGGGCCATTGTTTTAAGTTGGGTGTCCAGGGCCGCGATCTGCTCTTGTAATTTTTTGCTTTGCTCTTCCAGCCGCAGGCCCGATTTTTCGCTTTGGCGTACACGTTCTGCCAAAACGGCTTCCTGGCCGCGCAGTTTTTCGAGGGCGGTCTCTTTTTCTTTGATGTCGTCCTGGATACGGTTATAGGCTTCGCTAAGCTTGTCAAGTTCCATTTGCAGGGCGCTGCTTTCCGCTTCCTGCGCACTGACGGCCGTTGCCCGTTCCAGCACTTTATTTTCCAGCTCGCTGTCTTGCGAGTTTAGTTTTTGCCTGATGCTTTCGATGTTTTCGATCTTATGCACGAATTGGGTGAGCTTGCAGGAGCGCAGCTCTTTAGCCAGCAGGTTGAATTGGCGTGTTTGCTCGGCGGCAAGGCGCAGGGGTTCGACCTGGCCTTCGACTTCGGTTTTGATGTCGTTGATACGGGTCAGGTTGGCTGCTGTATCGTCCAGCCGGCGCATGGCTTCTTTTTTACGCATCCTGAATTTGGCGATGCCGGCTGCTTCTTCAAACAAAGCACGGCGTTCTTCGGGGCGGCTGTTTAAGATCTCGTCGATCTTGTTTTGCCCGATAATGGACATAGAGCCGCGTCCCAGACCGGTATCTGCCAAAAGGTCGAGGATGTCTTTTAAACGGCAGTTCTTTTTGTTGATGGAGTATTCGCTGTCACCGCTGCGGAAGACCCGGCGGGTAATGCTGACTTCATCAAAGTCGAGGCTGAGGCGGTGGTCGCTGTTATCAAAAACCAGCGTTACTTCGGCCACGCCTAAAGGCCTGCGCTTGCCGCTGCCGGAGAAGATAACGTCCTCCATTTTGCTGCCGCGCAGGTATTTGGCACTTTGCTCGCCCAGTACCCAGCGAATGGCGTCGGAGATGTTGCTTTTACCGCTGCCGTTAGGGCCGACGATGGCCGTGATGCCTGAACCAAAGGCTAATTCAATTTTATCTGCGAAGGATTTGAATCCATAAGTCGAAAAAGACTTTAAATGCACAAAATCACCCGATCTGCAATATTCTATCAGTATATTTTACCATAGATAGCGGTTTGAGACAATTAGCTGCACCAAACGCCCACTCCACCCTGCGGCAGAAAAGGCAAAAAGTATTTTTTGGAACACTTTTGGAACTTTTAGAAGCGTTTAGGATTTTTTTTACATTTTTTCAGGTCAGTGCTAAAAACAGTCAGGTATTTATGTTATAATATCAGCACGGGCTTTAAAGACCCGATATAAAAAATTTATTGGCAGTGAGGGGATTTTACATGAAACTTTCAGCACGTATCCAAAGTTTGACTGCTTCACCTATCAGAAAGCTGTCGCCATATGCTGATGCGGCCAAAGCTCAGGGCAAAAAGATCTATCATTTGAATATCGGCCAGCCCGATATCAAGACGCCCGAACAGTTTATGGAGAGCATCCGCAATTATGACGAGACGGTCATCGCTTACGGTAATTCTAAGGGCGAGGGCTTTATGATCGAGGCTATCCGCAAGTATTATGCCGAAAAGGGCATGGATTTTGCTGCCGAAGATATTTTTATTACTAACGGCGGCAGCGAGGCGCTGGTTTTTGCGGTGATGGCTTTGTGTGACCCCGGTGACGAGATTATGGTTTTTGAACCGTATTACGCTAATTATACTACTTTCGCCAAGGAGTTCGGCGCCGAGATCAACGCTGTGCAGACCAGTGTGACTAACGGTTACCACCTGCCTGACGCTGCGGATATCGAAGCGCAGATAACCCCTAAAACGAAGGCTATTTTGCTGACGAACCCGGGCAATCCGACCGGCGTTGTCTACACCCAGGACGAGATGGATATGATCGCAGCGATAGTGCGCAAGTACGACCTGGCTTTGATAGCTGACGAGGTGTACCGCGAGTTTGTTTATGACGGTGCGTACCGCAGCTTTGGCACTATGCCGGAGCTGGACGAGAACCTGATCATGATCGATTCGGTATCGAAACGCTACAGTGCCTGCGGCGCCCGTATCGGCTGCATCATCAGCAAAAATAAAGAGTTGGGCAAGCAGATCATCAAGGCCTGCCAAAGCAGGCTGTGCAGCCCTATTTTGGAACAGGTTGGCGCGGCGGCTTTGTATACGACGCCTGTGAGCTACCTGGAGGAAGTGAACCAGGAATATAAAAAACGCCGCGATACTATCGTAGCAGCGCTGAAAAAGCTGCCCGGCGTAGTGGCTTCCGACCCGAAGGGCGCTTTTTACATTATGGTGCAGCTGCCGGTGGACGATGCGGAGAAGTTTGCTATCTGGACTTTAGAAAACTTTGCCATCGACAACGAGACGGTGATGTTTGCACCGGGCAACGGCTTTTACAACGACCCACAGCTGGGCGTAAACGAAGCGCGTTTGGCCTATGTGCTGAATTGCCAGGACCTGGAAAAAGCGATTTACATTATGGGCGAAGCGCTGAAGGCTTACCCCGGCAAAACTAACTGAAGCTAAAATACTAAAATCCCTGAATACCAAACGTATTCAGGGATTTTTATTTGCTTGGTCAGCAGTTGTTTGCACTATCTGCCACGATGCTGCCAGCTGCGGCAGACGCCAGCGGGCATTGGCCGGGCTGGTGGACGGCAGGTTATAGACTGTGATGCCGCTTAGATCAATAGTTTTGCTGTATTTTTTGAAGGCAGCCGCAGCTTTGCCGCCATTGCAGCAGATGACCGTTAGCTGCGGGTGCTGGCGCAGGAACCCGGCCAGGTCGTTAGGCTGTTCGCCTGTGATGGCGGCATCAAGGCTGCCTTCGCGCTGACAGTAGCCCAGTACGTCCCACAGGGCGATGCGGTTAGCCAGCAGCATTTGCAGTTTTTGCTGATAACCGGCCGGAACAGCCTGATAGCCCAGCAACTGCGCCATGAGCGGCCAGAACCTGTTATGGGGATGGCCGTAATACTGACCCAGCTGCAACGAGCGTACGCCGGGCATGGAGCCTAAAATAAGCAGACGACTATCTTTTGCGGCGACGGGTGCGAAGCTTTGACATTCACTCATCGGCTACACCTCCGCTGACAGTGATAGAATTTGCTTTGGCAGCAGCCACGATACTGACCGGCACAGGGGCGGCCAGCTGCTGCCAGAGTTGCAGATTGCTGTTTTTAAGTCCACGCAGCTGTGATTGCCGCTGCACCGGGCAGCTGAAGCGTATTTGGTCTGCGCCTGCGTCCAGCAGGGCTTGCAGTTTTGGAGTTAAATCCTGATACAGCAGATGGCTTTGCACCAGTTCGCCAAAGGCGGGGTGAAAAGGCCCGGCGATGATGTTACCGGCGCTGCATAGTTCTTCGTCGGCTTGCAAGCCGACACGAATGACTTTGATGCCGGCCTGGGTTAGCCTGCGGTAAGCGTAGGCACTTTGTTCGACGGCAGCGTCAAGCGTCAGCGGCGTAAAGGTTCCGCTGGCATAAGCGGCGGCCAAAGGCGTGCCTTTGATGACCAGCAGCGGGTAGATGCGTGCCTGGCTTGGCTTGAGGCTTATGGCCCGGTCTATGGTATCGCGCAGGCTGGCAAAGCTTTGCCCTGGCATACCGACCATTAGCTGCAAACCGACGCTAAAGCCAAATTGTTTAAGCAAAGCTACGGCATCATAGACGGCACTGGCCTGGTGTCCCCGCTCGGCCGCTGCCAGCACTTTGTCGTCCAGCGACTGTACACCCATTTCGACTGTTTTGACGCCATGCCGCTTGAGCAGCGCCAGACGTTCGGCATCTATGTAATCGGGACGGGTAGATAAGCGCACGCTGCCGATCACACCGTCAGCTAAAAGTTTATCGACGGGCTGAAAAAGTTCTGTTTGCAGGTCGGCAGGCAGGCCGGTAAAAGAGCCGCCGTAAAAGGCTGCTTCGTTAGCTGCATCCGGCCTTACCCATTGCAGGTAGCGGTCGATCTGCTGCCTGACGGCGTCGGCCGAGGCGACCTGCTGGCCGCTGATGGTTTTTTGGTTGCAGAACACGCATTGGTGCGGGCAGCCTGCATGAGGGATAAAAATGGGGATGATAGCCATAATGCGGCCTCCTTTCGCTAAAGACGTGAAGTATGCTTATATCGTTCGTTAGCTTTATATCAGTAATTGCATTATAACTTTATCCCCTGCTGCGGTCAATGGCCGAACAACTCATAAAACAGGTCACAAAAATTTTACTTGCCTTTTGCTGCCAAAGTTGATACAATGCAAATAGTCCGACATCGGACTATATTTTTGACAAGGAGGCTGCTTATGCACAATGACCTGCAACGGGTGCGGCATGGCTATTATGACCTTTGGTTTGGCACCAACGCCGTTTATGAACGCTGGGCCAAAGCGCACGGCCTTAATAATAATATGCTGCTGACCCTGTACCTGCTGAAGGAATACCCTGACGACTGTACGCAGCACCTGATCTGCGAAAAGCTGATGCTGCCCAAGCAAACGGTAAACAGTATTTTAGCTGGTTTGGAGGCTAAGAGACTGGTTAAAAAAACTGTGAGCCCCGCGGACAAACGGGTGAAGCTGCTGGTTTTTACCAGCCAGGGAGCGGCCTTTGCCGATGAGCTGCTGCAAAAAATGGATGATTTTGAAGAACGGGCACTGCGCACGATGACCGCCCGGCAGCGCGAAGCACTGCTGGAAGGCGGACAGGCCTGGATGACGGCGCTGCGCAATGCTTTAGATGATTAGGAGGCTATAATGGGTTTTATTTATTTAGGTTTGGCTATTGTTTTAGAATTACTGGGAACTACATTTTTGAAATATACTATTGGCTTTACAAAGCTAACGCCGTCGCTGGTGGTGGTAACGGCTTATACAGGTGCTTTTTATTTTCTGTCTAAATCGTTGCAATTTATCGACCTGAACATTGCTTATGCTACCTGGGCCGGTATCGGCGTTGTAGCGGCAGCGGTCATTTCGATGCTGGTCTTTCACGAAAGTATCAATCTGGCGGGCGTGCTGGGCATGGCACTGGTTGTGAGCGGCGTGGTGCTGCTTAACTTGTACGGCCCCTCCCACTAAAACACATTTAGCAACAAGCGAAAAAAGCCCTTGCTTATTTTTAATAAGCAAGGGCTTTTATGTGTTTATTTAGGAAAGCCTGTTAAGGGCGCGCCGATTTTTTTGAGCGCGCTTTTGGCAGCCTGCTGTTCCGATTCTTTTTTGGTCCTGCCTTCACCGGAGCCGATATGTTTGCCATTGACGGCAACGGTGGTAGCAAACATTTTGCTGTGTTCAGGGCCTTTAGCGCCGGTCAGCTCGTAGACGATCTCAACTTCGCCGCCTTGCTGCACAACTTCCTGTAATCTTGTTTTAAAATCGCTGCAAATGCCGTGGGTGCAGATAAAATCCAATTCGGCCTGCATCAGACCCAGTAAAAATTTACGGGCAGCTTCCATACCCTGGTCGACGTAATAAGCGCCAAGTACGGATTCAAAGGCATCTGCCAGAATAGAAGCGCGTTCGCGCCCTCCTGACATGCCTTCACCCTTGCCTAACAGCAGGTATTCACCCAGGTTGATCTTGCGGGCATATTCGGCCAGCGAAACTTCGCAGACGATATGGGCCCGAAGCTTGGTGAGCTCACCTTCGTTAAGGTTGGGAAATGTGCAGTACATATATGTACTAACAATAACGCTGAGTACGGAGTCGCCTAAAAATTCTACACGCTCGTTATGTTCGGGGCGCGGTGTTTCTTTGGACTCGTGAGCGTATGAGGTATGCGTCAGAGCAGTATTTAAATGTTCCAGACTGTTCATCTTGATACCAAGAATTTGACAGAACTCTAGCAGCTGCTCTTTGCGCTTGTCTTGCATCTAAATCACTCTATTCTCAATTAAGCTTGATATTTTTTGAAAAGAATGGTGGCGTTATGGCCGCCAAAGCCGAAGTTGTTGGACATAGCCGCATTTACTTCTGCTTTACGGGCTACGTTAGGAACATAGTCGAGATCCAGACCTTCTTCTAAATCGGGGTCTTCATAGTTGATAGTCGGCGGGATAACGCCGTTTTCGATCGTCATAACAGTAGCAATAGCTTCGACACCGCCAGCGGCGCCCAGCAAATGGCCAGTCATGGATTTGTTGGAGCTCATGGTCATTTTGTACGCATGATCGCCAAAAACTTTTTTAGCGGCCAGGGTCTCGTTTAAATCGTTACGATGGGTAGAAGTGCCGTGAGCGTTGATATAATCAACTTCTTCCGGTTTCATGCCGGCATCGTCAATAGCCAGCTGCATGCACAGGGCAGGCATTTCGCCGCTCGGATCGGGAGCAGTGATGTGATAAGCGTCGGCGTTCATGCCGAAGCCTACGATTTCTGCATAGATATGAGCGCCGCGTGCTAAAGCGTGTTCAAGTTCTTCCATTACAACTACGCCGGCGCCTTCGCCCATGACGAAGCCGTCACGTTTTTTATCGAACGGGCAGGAAGCCTTTTCAGGATTTTCGTTGTTGCTGGAAAGAGCTTTCATATTGCCGAAGCCTGCGATAGCGACAGGAGAGATCGCAGCTTCAGTGCCGCCTGCGATCATGATATCGGCATCGCCGTATTGGATGGTGCGCATTGCGTCGCCGATACAGTTGGTGCCGGTAGCACAAGCGGTTATGATAGCGGTATTAGGGCCTTTGAAGCCTAAAGCGATCGAGATTTGGCCAGCAGGCATGTTGGGGATCTCCATCGGAATGAAGAACGGGCTGATTTTGCTGGGGCCTTTTTCGCCGTATTTCAGAGATTGCTCGAGGAAGGTATGGATGCCACCGATGCCGCTGCCAACGCAAACGCCAGCGCGCACGGGGTTAATTTTTTCCAAGTCGAGTTTTGCGTCATCTACTGCCAATTTAGCAGCAGCTACGGCAAACTGGGTCACACGGTCCATGCGTTTGCCTTCTTTTTTATCGCCATAGTTAGCAAAGTCAAAGTCTTTAACTTCGCCAGCGATCTTGGTGCTGAAGCCAGGATCAGAAGTATCGAACTGGGTAATGAGACCGACACCGGATTTACCGGCAATCAGATTGCTCCAAAATTCATCTTTACCAATACCGATCGGAGTAATCGGACCTACACCGGTAATAACGACTCGTCTTTTCAAAATAAATCACCTCAAATTAAATTTTTGCTATTTCGTCTTTCAGTCTTCTGAAAATTTCTTTTACTGGTAAAATTTCTTTGATCTTCCACATATTGGCACCTGTAAAAACAAGGCCTGTTTCGACATCGCCCTGTTGTGCCCTGGTGAGCGCACGGATGATGCAGAAGCTGCGGGAGCATTGTTTAAGGCAGTTGTCGCAGGTACGCGGACGCGGCTGTGTGCCTTCCAACACCTGTTTAGCGAACGGATTAAGGATCGCTCTGCCTTTATAACCAACGGGGCTGTCGATCTGTACGACATCTTCTTTGGTCATTTTAAGATATAGTTCTTTCAGTGCCGGAGCACCGTTAGATTCTTCGCTGGCTGCAAAACGGCTGCCCATTTGGACGCCGCTGGCACCTAAGTTGAGAAGCTCGGCTACACCTGCTCCGTCGATCGCGCCGCCGGCTGCGATAACGGGTATTTTTACGGCTTTGAGTATTTCAGGCAGGATCTCTTTGATGGACTGTTGGGTCCCCAGATGTCCGCCTGCTTCAGTGCCCTCTACTACGATTGCCGCAGCACCAAGCTTTTCAGATATTTTTGCGAGTTTGACCGAGGAAACGATAGGCACTACGGCTACGTTATGTTCACGCCCAACGGCGAAAATATCTCTTGAAAAACCGGCACCGGCAACTATCAGGTCAATTTTTTCTTCGGCAGCAGTGGTGATGAGCCCTAAAAATTCACGGGCTGCGACCATGGCATTGATGCCGATGATGCCTTTACCGCCTGTAAGCTTTCTGGCTAAACGGATCTCTTTGCGCAGTTCGTCAAACGCCATGCCGGATGCTGCGATGAGCCCGATACCGCCTTCCTGCGCAACGGCTGCCGCCAAACGCGCGGTAGACAGTCTGATAGCCATTCCACCTTGTATGATCGGTACTTCGGCTGTCAAATTACCTATTTTGAGTACTGGTAGTTTCAACAAATATCCCCCATTTCAGGACTTATGCAACTGTCGGGGAAAGCTCCGCAGAGCTTTCCCTTGAGCTGCTGATAAAAGATTATTTTTCTTCATCTAACATTTTAACTGCGTCAGCCACAGTGCGGATTTTTTCAGCTTTTTCGTCAGGGATTTCAACTTCAAATTCCTCTTCGAAAGCCATGATCAATTCAACGATGTCGAGGGAGTCAGCGCCCAGATCGTCGATGAAGGAGGATTCCATCTTTACTTCCTCAGCGTCAACGCTCAATTGCTCAACAGTGATATCTCTTACTTTTTCGAAAGTGCTCATTTACGATTCACCTCCTTCCAAGGTATTTTTAAGAATTGCATAATTACATTACCATACCACCGTCAACATGTAAAGTCTGACCGGTTATGTAAGCAGCATCGTCACTTGCAAGGAACAATACTGCCTTGGCAATATCTTCAGGTTCGCCCAGGCGTGCCAGCGGGATGCCGGTTTCCATATCAGCTACTACTTTTTCGGGCAAAACGCTGGTCATATCAGTTTTGATAAAGCCAGGCGCTACGGCGTTTACGGTGATGCCGCGGGAAGCAACTTCTTTAGCTACAGATTTTGTGAAACCAATGCAGCCCGCTTTAGCAGCGGCATAGTTGGCCTGGCCTGCGTTGCCCATCACGCCCACAACGGAACTGATGTTGACGATGCGGCCTGCTCTTTGTTTCATCATATATTTGATAGCTGCTTTGCTGCAGTTGAATACGCCTTTGAGGTTGGTTGACAGTACTGCGTCCCAATCTTCTTCTTTCATGCGCATCAGCAGGGTGTCGCGGGTGATGCCTGCGTTGTTGACCAGAATGTCGATGCGGCCAAATTCTTTGACTACGGCGTCGATCATTTCGGTGCAGACTTCAAACTGCGCAACGTCGCCCTGCAAAAGCAGTGCTTTGCGGCCCAGACCTTCGATCTCGGCTACGACTGCGTCGGCAGCGGCTTTATTACCGGCATAGTTTACGGCTACGTCGGCGCCGGCTGCGGCCAGAGCGATGGCTATAGCTTTACCGATACCACGGGAAGCACCTGTTACCAGTGCGATTTTACCTTCTAATTGCATTTTAACGAACCTCCTTAAAATAAGCAAGTGTTTTTTCAAGGCTTGCTTCATCTTCGACGTTCAGAGCGGTCATGCCTTTGGCGATTTTTTTAGCGAAACCGGTCAAAACTTTACCGGGGCCAACTTCGACGAAAGTGTCAACGCCGCCGGCGACCATGTTGTTGACGGAGGTTTCCCAAAGTACGGGCATCGCTGCCTGACGGATAAGGGATTCTTTGATATCTTCACCTTTTGTAACTTCAGTTGCAGTTACGTTGGCAACGACGGGGATCTTGGCATCATGGAAAGTGATGCTTTCAAAAACTTCAGCCAGGCGTTTGGAAGCCGGCTGCATCAGAGTGCTGTGGAAAGGAGCGCTTACAGGAAGGAGGACAGCGCGTTTGGCGCCTGCTTCTTTAAGAACTGCCAGTGCTTTATCGACTGCACCTACAGAGCCGGCGATAACTACCTGACCGGGACAGTTGAAGTTTACTGCTTGTACGGCTTCGCCGCATTCAGCTTCAACAGTGCGGCAGATCTCGACGATCTTGTCACTTTCGAGACCCAACACGGCAGCCATGCTGCCTTCGCCTACGGGAACTGCTTCCTGCATAAACTGGCCGCGTTTACGAACGATGCGGACCGCGTCGGCAAAATCCAAAGCGCCTGCCAAAACCAGTGCAGAATATTCGCCCAGGCTGTGACCTGCGGCAATTTCGCAGCTCAGGCCATTTTCTTTCAAAACTTCAGCGCAGGCTACGCTGGCAGTGAGGATAGCGGGCTGGGTGTTGAATGTCAGGCGCAGCTGATCTTCGGGACCATTGAAACACATATCGCTGATGGAGAAGCCCAAAGCTTCGTCAGCAGCTTCAAAAACCTTGCGTGCGCAAGCATAATTATCGTGGAGATCTTTACACATACCTACAGTTTGGGAACCTTGCCCGGGAAATACAAAAGCTATTTTGCTCATCGAAAAATACCTCTCTTTCATCTTTTGGTTGCTTTATTTTGAGATTATTTGCTCCATTTAAGCACGATCGAAGACCAGGTGAGGCCTGCACCGAAGCCGACCAGTAAGACTGTGTCGCCTTTTTTGAGCGCGCCCTGCTCCTGTGCTTCGCACAAAGCGATGGGAATGGAAGCAGCTGAGGTGTTGCCGTATTTATCGACATTGACCCAAACCTTTTCCATAGGCATTTTTAAGCGTTTAGCCGCGCTATTGATGATGCGGATATTAGCCTGATGAGGTACCAGCAGGTCAACATCGGCAGGTTCAAGACCGGCTTTAGCCAAAGCACGTTTGGCGGTTTTGCCCATGATCTGGATAGCAAATTTAAAGACTTCATTGCCGTTCATATGGATAAAATGCTCTTTAGCATCTACAGTTTCGTGAGAAGCGGGTTTGCGGCTACCACCAGCAGGCTGGTTCAAAAAGCTGCCGCCGCTGCCGTCGCTGCCCAGGTCGATACCCAGTACGCCCAGGCCGCCATCGACTGCGCCGATAACTGCAGCACCTGCACCGTCACCGAAGAGGACGCAGGTGTTGCGGTCTTCCCAGTTCATGATACGGCTGAGGGTTTCTGCGCCGATGATGAGCACTTTTTTGTATAAGCCGGATCCAACCATTTGGCTGGCTACACCCAAGCTGTAAACGAAGCCGGAGCAGCCTGCGGACAAATCGAATGCAGCAGCGTTTTTAGCGCCGATGCGGTCCTGTACCAGGCAGGCGGTAGAAGGGAAAGCGTGGTCGGCAGAAGCCGTAGCTACGATGACCAGTTCGATTTCTTCGGCGCTTACGCCTGCGTCAGCCAGAGCACGCTGGGCAGCAATGACGGCCATATCGGAAGTAGCTTCGCCTTCAGAGGCGATATGCCTGTTTTTGATACCTGTACGTTCAACGATCCATTCATCGCTGGTTTCTACTATCTTTTCCAAATCGTGGTTGGTAAGTACCTTTTCGGGCACATAGCAGCCAAGACCTAAAATACCAACTGCTTTATCCATTCTCTGCTTCCTCGTTTCCTTTTCTTGATTTGACGACGTTAACGGCGATATGCTCGACAACGTCGCGTTCTGCAAAATCTATTGCTACGCCGATGGCGTTTTTGATGGCTTTAGCTTTACTGCTACCGTGGCAGATGATAAAAGG
The DNA here is from genome assembly GCA_900544795.1 of uncultured Phascolarctobacterium sp. Lineage (GTDB taxonomy): Bacteria > Bacillota > Negativicutes > Acidaminococcales > Acidaminococcaceae > Phascolarctobacterium. Next base: position 65,223 of record UQWM01000008.1, read on the forward strand.
CGCTTTCACGCCTAAGAGCAGCGCACCGCCGTATTCAGCCGGGTCGAGGCGCTTTTTCAGGCCCTTCATCGCCGGTTTGATCAAAAGTCCACCAAGTTTGGCTAAAAAGCCGCCGCCCATAATGGCATCTTTCATTAACTTCATTATAGCACTTGCAAGGCCTTCTGCAAACTTCAGCACTACGTTGCCGACAAAGCCGTCGCAGACGACTACATCGACGGTGCCTTTATTGATATCGCGGCCTTCTACATTGCCGACGAAATTGATATGTTCTTCTGCTTTGAGCAGCGGGTAAGTTGCCAGCGCCTGTTCGTTGCCTTTGGTTTCTTCTTCTCCGATATTCAACAGACCAACGCGCGGAGCTTTGATTTGCAGCATCAGCTCGGCGTAAACACTGCCCATAATAGCGCTTTGCACCATATGTTCGGGCTTGGCGTCTACCTTGGCGCCGCTGTCCAGCACTACGGTGGTGCCAGTAAGGCTGGGGATGGGCGTCGCAATGGCCGGGCGTTCGATGCCGCGGATACGTCCCAAACCGAACAGGGCTGCAGCTACTGCCGCACCTGTGCTGCCGGAGGATACCAAAGCATCACATTCTTTATCACGCAGCAGCTTGGTCGCAACGACGATAGAAGCATCTTTTTTCGTTTTGACTGCGATACCGGGATGTTCATCCATATTGATGACCTGACTGGAATGGTGGACGGTGAGCCTGGGCTCGTTTGCTGCTTTATATTCGGCCAGTAAATCTTTAATGACAGCGGAGTCGCCTACAAGTACGACCTCGCAGCCATAAGCCCTAACTGCCTGTACAGCCCCTAAAACCAATTCCTGGGGTCCGTAGTCAGTTCCCATCACATCAACTGCAATCTTCACTATTTCTCGATCCTTTCGTTGGGCAGCGATACGATAATGAATTTAGCACGAAACACTTCTTCATTATTGTTGCGTACCTTGACCCAGATAACATATTTATCATGCTCATGGCGGATAACATCTGCCTTAGCGACTAAAGTTGCCCCGGCATAGACCGGAACTTTATATTTGACATTGCCTACGCCTGTCAGCGCCGCGTCGGCATCGACTACGGCCAGAGCCAGAGTATTGGCCATAGCGAACATATAATAACCGCGCGCCACGCCTGTTTTTTCCAGCACCATTTCCGGCGTTATTTTCAGCATCGAAATACCGATCTTGTTCAGTTCAAGATCGATAAGATCGCCGACGATATCTTTTTTGTCGATGGCTTTGAGCTTGGTCTGTGCATTTTCAGCCATCTGACGGGTACGTTCCCTGACTTCGGGAATGTTCATCCGCAGTCTGTCCAAACGGATGGTCTGGATGCTGACTTCAAGCGCTTTTGCAAGCTGCTCGTCTGTCAAAAATGGATTGCGTTCCAACATCTTAGACAGACGTTCCTGCCGTATTAATTTTTTGGAAGAATTCATTTTATCACCCAACCTTAGTACCAACTATTAATATCTAGAGGTATTATAAAATCTCACAACCAAAAAAGCAAGTAAAAAATTTAATTGAGCGCTTAATTTCGCAATAAATTCACACGTTTGTCACAATCGTTTTCAGCATATATTTTTGGGCAGTTTTTCTAACCTGGTTGTTTATTTTTAGTACCTGCTTCTAAAAAGTAAAAATCCCCGCAACCTTTCGGTGCGAGGATTTGAAGCTGCAAATTATTAGTCTTTAACGATAACTTGTTTGCCGTTGTAATAACCACAGTCGGAACAAACACGATGCGGCATTTTCATCTCATGACATTGCGGACATTCGACTAAGCCAGGAACTGTAAGCTTCCAGTTCGCACGACGGGAATCGCGGCGAGCTTTGGACATTTTTCTCTTTGGTACTGCCATCTTTGATACACCTCCTCAAGCTAATGAATGTAAATTTAATTTTTGATGAACTGCTTTAATGCCGCCAACCTGGGATCGACTGTGGTAGTATCACAGCCGCAGTCGCCTTCGTTTTTATCGGCGCCGCAGACCGGACACAAGCCCTGACAATCGATCCTGCACAAAGCTTGAAGTGGCTCTGCCAGCAGGAGACTTTCACGAATCGGTTCCGTCAGATCGACGATATCAGATTCATAAATAAAAGCATCATTTTCGATATTCTCAGCACTTGCCGGATAGAATTTTTCCAATACTTCCGCCGTACTCGTACCTGTAAAGGCTTTAAGGCAGCGTCCGCAGGTCCTGTTGACCATGGCTTTGACCGTAGCTTCCAAAAGCAAAACATCGCCGGCGTTGGATATGGTGCCGTATACGGTCACCGTTCCTGTTAACGGCATATCTGTTTCGTTGATATTCAGTTCAGCTGGTTTCAGGTTATAGGAAAAGTCTTTTTTTCCGACCAGTCTTTTCTTGATTTCTGCGACATTTATCTTTATCATATTTCACCAATCGTATCAATTATAGCGATGCTCTAACCCTTTGTCAAGAAAAAAGCGTAACTTTTATTATAATTTAATGATGCGGCGGCAGATATTCAAAGTGTCGCGGGCGATGACCAGTTCTTCGTTTGTGGGGATCACAAAGATCTTGACACGAGCCCTTTTGATACTGATTTCCATCTGCTTGCCACGCAGTTTATTAAGTTCAGGGTCAACGCGAGTGCCCAGATATTCCAGGCCGTTACAAATCTTATCGCGCATAAACGGCGAATTTTCGCCTAAACCAGCCGTAAAGATGATGGCATCGACGCCACCCATGGCCGCAACATAGCCGCCAATATATTTTTTTACTTTATAAGCAAAAATGTCGATAGCCAGCTGGCTGCGTTCGTCGCCACGGTTAGCAGCGCTTTCCAGATCGCGGAAATCACTGGACAGGCCGGAGATACCTAAAATACCACTGCGGCGGTTCAGATAGTCGTCGATCTGCTGGGCGTTCATATTTTCTTTTTCCATCAGGAAGGGAATGATGGCAGGGTCGATCTCGCCGGAGCGGGTGCCCATAACAAGGCCTTCCAGCGGCGTATAGCCCATGCTGGTGTCGATGGACTTACCGTATTTGATAGCTGCGATGCTGGCGCCGTTGCCTAAATGACAGGTGATAAAACGCAGATCGCTCATGTGCTCACCCATCATTTCGGCTGCCTGCTGGGCAACGTATTTATGGGAAGTACCATGAAAACCATAACGACGCAGGCCGTATTTGACGTACATTTCGTAAGGCAGGCCATACAGATATGCTACTCTGGGCATGGTCTGATGGAAGGCCGTATCGAAAACAGCTACCTGCGGTGTATTATACATCAGGCGCATACAGGCCTTGATGCCGTACAGGTTCGGCGGATTATGCAGCGGGGCAATCTCGGCGCAGGCTTCGATGCCGTTAAGCACGTCGTCGCTGATCAGGACCGAGTCTGTAAAACGCTCGCCGCCATGCACGACACGATGACCAACAGCGTCGATTTCGTCCATGCTGTGAATAACGCCGTATTCTTCATTGGTCAGGGCGTCCAGCGCCATCTGGATACCGATGGAATGATCAGGGATCTCGGCGCTGATATCTACGGTATATTTGCCGGTAGGGGTATGTTTTAAAACAGAACCTTCCATACCGATACGTTCGATCAGGCCTTTGGCCAGAACTTGCTCACCGTCCATATTAAGGAGCTGGTATTTGATTGAGGAGCTACCGCAGTTGACAACAAAAATAATCACAGTTTTCCTCCATTTGTGCAAAATTTAGCTTGCGCTCATAGCACAATTTATTATATCATATAGTATACACTATTTAAACAATAATCGCTAGTAGCAACATTATAAATGAGGGAGATATGCAATGGAGAAAGCAATAGGTATAGTAGCAGAATATAATCCGTTCCACAACGGACACGCCCACCATCTGCGCGAGGCCAAACGCCTTGCGGGCAACCGCCCCATCATCGCCGCTATGAGCGGCAGCCTTGTTCAGCGAGGCCTGCCTGCTTTGACCGACAAATGGACCCGGGCCCAGATGGCTGTTTTAGGCGGCGTGGACCTGGTTTTAGAACTGCCTACAGTTTTTACCTGCCGCAGCGCTGAGTTTTTTGCTGCCGGCGCTGTCAAATTACTGGCAGCCACAGGCGTGGTATCGCATTTGGCCTTCGGGGCCGAGGCGGCCAACACCCAGCAGCTGATGCTGACGGCGGAATTTTTGAACGAGCCGGTCTTTCAGGAGGCGCTGCACCATTATTTGGACGAGGGCCACAGCTACGCTAAGGCGTTGGAACTGGCTTTACTGGAAGAACCTACTACTTTGGCGGTGGCCGAGCACCCCAATAACATTTTAGCACTGGAATACTGCCGCCAACTTCTGCACGGCGGGTATGATATCGAGCCGGTCGTGGTAAAGCGCCGCGGCAGTGGTTATAAAGATAAAACCATCAACGGCCCTATCGCCGGCGCCACCGCTATTCGCGAACATTACCGGGGGTACGGCATCGACGAGGCCCTGCTGGGCACAGTGCCTGCCACAACGGCCAAGCTGCTGCGCGAAGCCGACCTGCAGCATCGCATGGACATCAGCGATAAAATTTTGAACCATTTACTTTTATATAAGCTGCGTTCACTGACACCGGCACAAATTGCCGCCGCCTGCCAATGCAGCGAGGGACTGGAAAACCGTTTAGCGGAAGCTGCCGCCTGCACCACCTTCCAGGACGTGGTGAGCGCCACCGTGACCAAGCGCTACCCGGCTTCAAGGGTCAGACGCCTTTTGATGCAGCTGTTATTGCAGCAGTACCGGGCCATGTTCGACAACGCTAAAGACCCGGCTTATATCCGGGTGCTGGCCTTTAATGATAAAGGCCGCGACCTGCTGAAAGAAATGCAGGACGCTGCCCAGCTGCCTGTTATCATCAAACTGGGCCGCAACGTCCTCGAAAAATACGGCGAAAAAGTCGAGCAGCAGCTTTCTGTCGATATTGCCGCTACCAACCTGCTGACGCTGCTGCAAAAAAACCATCAGCCTAAGTATAACAACGATTATATGACATCGCCTGTCTACATCAAAAAATAAGCCCCGCAAGGGTAAATACACCAAGCCTTCCGCTATGCGGAAGGCTTTTTTATGCCATAAGCAAAAAACCCACACGCCAAGGCGTGTGGGTCGGTTTTATGCAAAAATCAATCTTCGTCCTCTTCTTCCATGGTCATAACGTCCATATCGCGTTGCGGATGGGCAGAAATGATGCTTTCACGTTCAGCATTGACGGAAGCACGGTTGTCGTTGACGGCCTGCAAGGCAGACTGCAAGCTGCCGCTCAAATAGCCCAGCATATCGTCGGCATATTGCAGCACATCGTGTTTGACACGTTCTACATAAGCATCGGCTTCGTCTTTCATATCCTGCTGGTTGCGCAAAGCAGTGCTCTTCACATCTTCAGCAAAGGCTTCAGCCTGTTTGGAAATCTCTTCCTGGCGCATCAGGCGTTCGGATTCAGATTTTGCCAGTTCTAAAATACGATCGGCTTCAGTTTTGGCCTGCAAAACAATATTATCAGCTTCTTCATGAGCTTTGGTGACGATGGCTTTCTGTTCTTCCAGCAATCTGGTAGCGCTTTTGACTTCTTTAGGAATCGCTTCCTTCAAATCATCCAGAATACCTGCCAGGTCACTCTCTTCAATAATGATCTTGTCGGTAAGAGGAATGCGGTTGGCCTCGGAAATAAGGTTATACATTTCGTCAAAAATCCTGTCTAAAGTCACGCTGGTGCTTCTATCAATCATCATCAAACTCAACCTCTTTCTAATATTTTTCTTTGCTTACCACAAGGCTTTTGATCCGTTCTTCTACGCACTCGGGCACAAGACCATGGATACAGCCGCCGAAGGTTGCCAATTCCCTTACTCCGGAGGAGCTTAAAAACGAGTAATTGGCGTTGGTCATAATGAAGACCGTTTCTAAATTATTGTCTATTTTTTTTATGAGCAGAGCGCGCTGGAATTCATATTCAAAATCCGAAAACGCACGTAAGCCCCTTACGATAAAAGGAGCTTTTTCCTGCTTGCAGAATTCATTTAAAAGGCCGGAAAAACAAGTTACTCTGGCATTGGGAATGTGCTTGGTAGCTTCCCTGAGCATCTCAACCCTTTCCTCCATCGTAAACATTGCCTTATCTTTACCTGGATTATGGAAAACGCTGATAATGATCTCGTCAAACATTTGGCTCGCCCGTTCAAAAATATCGAGGTGGCCATTAGTAACCGGGTCAAAACTACCCGGACAGATCGCTTTACGCACTGTTTAACCTCCTAGAAGCTGCAACGCAGTCTGGTCATAAATTCACTTATCTAGCTTTCTATTCGACGTACGTTCCTGTATTCCTGCTATTTTTTTGCAAATTTATTTTATTATTTTACACTATTTTGTTATGTTTTGGCAAATCTTATAAATGAAAGCAGAGTTTCGCCGTAGGTTTCCTGCCGCACAAGCTCAAAGCACGGTGCCAAAACCCCCATTTCATCGTGCCGGGAATGCTCGATGATCAGGTAGCCGCCCTCGCTGATAACGGGGAACTCTGCCAGTTTGGCCAGCACCTTCTGTACCCAGCCTTTGTTATAGGGCGGGTCGCAGAAAGCAAATTCAAAGCGGCTGCCCGCGCGGTATAAACTTTCGATAACACTGACAGCACTGCCCTTGATGACCTTGACATCTGCTTCAGCACGGCATTTGACGATATTGCTTTGTACCAGCCGCAGTGATTCGCGGCTTTCGTCGATAAAAGTAACGCTGGCTGCGCCGCGGCTCCACGATTCCAAGCCCAAATTGCCGGTACCAGCAAACATATCCAGTACCTGCGCGCCAATGATCTTGGTTCCGATAATGTTGAAGAGTGATTCCTTGACCCTGTCGGCCGTCGGACGCACATCCATATTTTTGGGCACAGTCAGTTTTAAGCCCCGTGCCTTGCCGGTAATTATTCGCATTCAAAAAACTCCGCATCTGTAATATAATAAATATAACAAAGGACGCTAAAGGAGGCAGCACATGAACAAGAAAAAATTTATCCTGCTCGCACTGCTCTTGCTTTGCGCCTATTTTTACGAAATGTTCGGCGGTATGCCCGCTACCGTCCCTTTCACGCCACAGCCTGTTAAAGCCGACTCGTCGCTGCTGCTGGCGCCGCTGGACAGCCGCCCGCCCTGCACAACGCTGGTACATAAGCTGGGCGCTTTGGCGTCGCTGGACGTAGTACTGCCGCCTAAAGAACTTCTTGACAATTATAACACACCTGCCGCTAAAGAAAAACTGTTTGCCTGGCTGGCGCAGGAGCTGCCTTTGCATCCGGCGGCTATCGTTTCTGCCGACATTTTGATCCACGGCAGTTTATTAGGCTCGCGCGTGCCCCTGGGCCTGGACGTCGACGAAGAAAACTTCCTTGGTTTCATCAACCGTCAGCACCGTCTGAACCCACAGGTCAACCTGGCTGTTTTTTCAGTCATCCCGCGGCTCCTGGTCAGCGACCAGTTAATACCCGACAGCTGGTATCAATGGCACTTGATGCGCTACGCTACCTTAAAGGATATGGCAGAGACCTTTGGCGACCCTTATTTCACCAGTCAACTGCTGGAGATAGACGCCCGCATACCCGACGACATCAAGGCTAAATACAGCAACCTGTATGCCAATAACGACGCTTTTAATAAAAAACTGGTGCAGCTGGCCGCTGCCGATGATATCACACTCGTCATCGGCCAGGACGATGCCCAGGCCTTCGGGCTGCCCAACCGTAACCGCAATCACGTGCTGGCTTATATGGAGCACGCCCAACTGGGAAACAAAGGGCTGGTTACCAGCGGTGCTGATGAAATAGCCATTTTGCTGCTGACCAGATATTACAACCAGCTGCACGGCTTTACGCCGCAGATCTATGTGCAGTATTCTTCGCCGAAGGTAGCATCTAAAACCATGCCCTATATGCCCTGCTCTGTAGACGCCAGTGTGCGTGACAAAGTAAGCTTTATCGGCGGGCAGCTGACGGACGATGCCGACCATGCTGATTTTATTTTATTTGTGCACTGCGGCGACGACGACAACGAACCTACAACAGCCATGCTGCATGATTTAAGCGAACTGCTGGCCGCAGGCAAGCACGTGGCCTTCGTTGACCAAACGGCCAATTACAAACCCGGCGAACTACTAACGCCCAAGCTTTTAGACGCCAGGGTTCCCCTCAGTAAGCTGGCTGCTTTTGCCGGCTGGAACACTTTAAGCAATTCACTGGGCACAGCCATCAGCCAGGCCACTATTTTTACAGGCCAGCTAAAGCGGCTGCCAAACAGCGACCGGCCTTCACTGTATGCCCAAAACCTAAACTTTACCGTTGAACGGCTGTTGGACGACTATGCCTACCAAAAGCTGCTGCACTCGCGACTCACGACACTGCTGAAGCTCCAGGGGCGTACGCCCACCGATCTGGGTGACAACAAAATTTTTGCCGAACGGATCATACAGGGCTTCCTGCAAAGGCAAAAGACCCAAATGTTGTACGGCGACCTGGGCCGAGCGCCCTTCTATCAGGCTGACGATGAGAATTATTTTCTGACCGGTATCGACATTGGCGTACAACTGCCCTGGACTCGGATTTTCGAAATCGACCTTACTACCGACTGTCATTTTGGCAAAGCCTCTCATACCAGTAATAGTTAAAAAAACTGCAAAACGGAACCCTTGCCAAAATTTTATTGGCACAGGTTCCGTTTTTTTCGTTTTGCGGCGACTACAGGGTTGACCAGCTTTTCTTCTCCCTCTCTTTTTTCTTGTTTTTTCTCTCCCTCTTCTTTTCGCCCCTCTTAAAATCCTCCTTATTCTAAGGTTTTAATCAAAAGACATTAAGAAAGATAAAGATAAAAGAAAAATTTGTTTGAATAATCTTACTTCGCCCTTCTTTTGACTGCCTTAAAGTGTTATCATAGTAGTAGGAGAAGAGAAGAAAATATGCCGTTTACTGACTGCCAAAAAAGGAGATGACGAGATGGATACTATTTTTTTCGGATTCACAGCTCTATCTTTAATATTATTGGGCATCGGCCTGATAAAACCACACTGGGTACTGCCGCTAAGCGTGCTGGAGCCCAAAACCAGAAGAAAGGCAGCGATCATTTATTTCGTCGTTTTTCTGACCTGTCTAGGTATTGCCTCCAAGCTGTCCTATCAGTAAAAGTTGCTATCCGGCCAACTGCAATGCTCAGCACGGCCGCGTTTTGAGGATAGTTATGCTATAATTCATCAGCACAAAGAAAGTGGTTTAGCTTATGGTATCGATATCAAGAATAATCATCTATGCTTTCATACTCTGGTTTTGCTATATGGCCTATCTGCTGAAGTTTAAATAGAACCATAGCTATAACTATGCAAAAAAGCTAAAATAAACCTGAAAGCTTTTCAGCTTAAGTCGACGTGCTTACGCTTTATTCTTGATAGAATAACGGGCAAATCCATTTTTACAGATCATTTTACCTATTAAAAAGCAAATAAAAAAAGCCGCAGTCCTAGGACTGCGGCTAACTTTTTAAGTGGTCGGGGCGGCGAGATTCGAACTCACGGCCTCTTGTACCCGAAACAAGCGCGCTACCAAACTGCGCCACGCCCCGACATGGGTTGCTGCACTTACTGCAACGTGAACATTATATAAAATAACAAATAGTTTGTCAATGTTATTTTTAATATTTTTTAAAACAAAAGGCTTCTCTACAAATCAAGAGAAGCCTTTTCGCTATTTTCAGCCTTGGGTAACTACACGTATATTAGTTACGTTAAATGCTTTCGCGATCGCCGGCAGGCATTCGCGTTCGATATTAGTACGGTGCAATTCGTTATCAGCGACCAGCATGATCCTAGGTCCGCTCAAATTGATATTATGAACGTTGCTTATCAGGCGTTTGAAGTTATCTTCTCCCAAAATTTCTTTCAATTTGGCGAGGCCTTCCATCAGATACGGCTTTTCTGTGGCCATACGCTGCTCCAGCGGAGTAAACGGCACTGTAACTACACGCGCATCTTTGGCCAGGACAAAATTTTCCTCATGCTCGCCCGGTACTACTAAGTCTTCTCTCATGGCTATCCCTCCTTTGCTGCCTAAAGTTACTTACAAAGTTATTATAAATTATTGACGTTTTTCAGTCAAGCGAGCAGGATTATTATAACTAATGGCGAATATATATATAATATTTTAAATACGTCAGGAGTTGTTACAATGTCTTTTCTCCAGGAATTCAAAACATTCGCCATGCGCGGCAACGTTGTTGATTTAGCAGTCGGCGTTGTTGTCGGTGGCGCTTTCGGCAAAATAACGTCCTCGTTAGTGGATAATATCATCATGCCGCCGCTAAGCCTTTTGTTCGGCAAAGTAGATTTTTCGGGGCTGTTCATCAGCCTGAACGGTGAGCATTATGCGACGCTGAAAGCAGCGCAGGACGCACACGCACCCATTTTGGCCTACGGAGCATTTTTAAACACCGTAGTCAATTTCCTGATCGTGGTTTTTGCGATCTTCGTTGTTATCAAACAGATCAACCGTATGTGCCCGCCGCCTGCTCCGGCTCCAGATCCGCGTTTGTGCACCTACTGCAAAACTGCTATTGCTGATGACGCTACCCGTTGCCCCCACTGCACTTCACAGCTGTAAAAACAAAATAACCTTTAACTTGAAAGGCGTTCTCATTGCAGAACGTCTTTTCTAATTTGCGAAACCCGCCCATTCGTTGTATAATGTTTAGAAGATTTGCTTCTTCACTATTCATAAGAGGAAGTTTGCAGCAATATTAGGAGGTTATTTCATGTCCGTTTATGACGTATTAAAAGAGCGTGGTTTTTTGAAGCAGCTCTCCCACGAAGATGAGACCAAAGAGCTTCTGGCAAAGGAAAAAATCACTTTTTATATCGGCTTCGACCCTACGGCTGACAGTCTGCACGTAGGCCATTTTATCGCTTTGATGGTTATGAGCCATATGCAAAGAGCCGGGCATCGTCCTATCTGCCTGTTAGGCGGCGGCACTGGTATGGTTGGCGACCCCAGCGGTAAAGACGATATGCGTAAAATGCTGACCCCAGAATTTATCGACCACAACATCGCCTGCTTTAAAAAGCAAATGGCGCGTTTTATTGATTTTTCCGAAGGCCAGGCTATTATGGTCAACAATGCCGACTGGCTGCTGGACCTGAACTATATCGAGCTGCTGCGTGATGTGGGCGTCCATTTCTCGGTCAACCGTATGCTGACGGCAGAATGCTTTAAAAAACGCTTGGAAAAAGGCCTGTCCTTTTTTGAGTTCAACTATATGATCATGCAGTCTTACGACTTTTTACAACTTTTCAAAAAACACGGCTGTATCATGCAGCTGGGCGGCGACGACCAATGGTCCAATATGCTGGCCGGCGTTGAACTGATCCGCCGCAAAGAGCAGAAACCTGCTTACTGCATGACCTGCAAATTGCTGACTACCAGCGACGGCCGCAAAATGGGTAAAACCGAAAAAGGCGCCCTGTGGCTGGACCCCGAAAAAACTTCGCCGTATGATTTTTATCAATACTGGCGTAATATCGACGACAGCGACGTAGAAAATTGCCTCTCGCTGCTCACCTTCCTACCCATGGACGAAGTGCGCCGTTTAAGCGCCCTACAGGACGCCGAAATCAACGAAGCAAAAAAAGTTCTGGCATATGAAGTGACCAAGCTGGTACACGGCGAAGAAGAAGCCGCAAAAGCCAAACAGGCTGCCGAAGCACTTTTTGGCGGCGGCGGCGCTTTGACCGACGTACCGACAATCGAGATCACTGCTGCTGACGCCGAAGGCAAAATCATCGACGTGCTGACAGCTGCAAAAATATTCACCAGTAAGCGCGAAGCACGCCAAATGGTACAGCAGGGTGGCCTTTACGTCGGCGAAGAAACCATCACCGATCCTGAAGCAAGCTTTGCTACTTCGATGTTCGACACCGAAAAGAGCCTGCTTATCCGCAAAGGTAAAAAGAAATATTTCCGCCTGATCATCCAATGATTATAAAGGCTGCCTGACGGCAGCCTTTACTTAATGCTTAAATTTTCAGAATTTTATATCTATTCACGATGGGAGACTTTTTATGAAACAGACTCTGACGTTTTGGGAAATCTTACCCGTAGGTTTGATGCTCTTTTCGTCCTTCTTCGGCGCCGGCAATCTTATCTTTCCGCCAGCTTTAGGACAAGCAGCAGGCGACCATTTCTGGTTGGCAGCTATCGGCTTTTGCGTTACCGGCGTGGGTATGCCACTTTTAGGCATCATCGCCATGGCCCTCACTAAAAACGATAACCCCAACGCTTTAGCCGACCCGGTGCATCCTGTTTTCGCCAAGATCATCGTCATGCTGGCCGTACTTACCATCGGCCCCCTGTTTGCCATCCCCCGTACAGGCGCCGTATCATACGATGTGGGTATCCGCCCCTTCGTACCCGAAGATTACTATACCCTGGGCCTTGCGGTCTATTCGCTGTTCTTTTTTATCATTACTTATTTTTTGTCTATCAATCCGTCCAAGCTGGTCGACTGGCTGGGCAAGGTACTGACACCGATGCTGCTGCTCAGCCTGGCGATCCTGATCGTCAACGTACTGATAGCGCCCATGGGCCCCATGCAGGCCGCTACTGGCAGCTACGTCACTATCCCCTTCCTCAGCGGCTTTCAGGACGGTTATAATACCATGGACCTTTTGGCGACCCTGCTTTTCGGCGCTACCGTTATCAACGCCATCAAGCTCAAGGGCATCAACGACGACCGTCTGCTGACCAAGATCTGCGTTTACGCAGGCCTGATCGCAGCCGTCTTTCTGGCACTTATTTATGTGGCTCTGTCCTATACCGGTGCAACCAGCGTCAGTATCCTGGGCATCTCGCCTAACGGCGGCGTGGCTTTGGCCGATATTGCCAATTATTATCTAGGCTCAGCCGGCAACGTAGTTCTGTGCCTGATGATCTTTTTCGCCTGCCTGACTACCAGCATCGGTCTGACAGCTTCGGCAGCATCCTACTTTACTAAGGTCAGTAAAGAACGTGTGCAATACCAGCGTTTTGTCGTCGCTATCTGCGTGTTCAGCTTCGCCGTCTCCAACGTCGGCCTGACTAACATCATTTCCTTTTCCATCCCCGTGCTCTGCGCGCTTTATCCCATCATCATCGCGCTGGTGCTTCTGGGCGTCACGTCCAAGCTGTTTAACGCCGATAAACGCGTTTACCGTTGCTGCCTCTTCTTCACTACCATCTTTGCTATCCTCGACGGCCTTAAAGCCGCAGGTATCAAGCTGGCAAGCCTGGAGACAGTACTTAGCAGTACTATCCCGCTTTACGCCGACGGCTTTGGCTGGATAGTACCTTCACTGTTTGGCGCAGTGCTGGGCCTGGCCTGGAAAATAATGACCCCAGCTAAAAACTAAATAACAGTTATTGTAAGGCGCAGCTATCGCAGCTGCGTCTTTCTATTTTGGAAACTAAAAATACCGGCCACCTGTCTCTGAAAGAGTTATAATAAAAGAAAGGAGTGTGAATATTATGACACAGACGAACGGCTTTTTTACTACCTCCGACAGCGCTCACCTTTATTACGAAGTACACGGCAGCGGCCAACCACTTTTTCTTGTCCACGGCTGGCAATGCTCCTCTAAGTTTTGGCAGCGCAACGTCAGCGAACTGGCGCAAAAATTCCAGGTCATCGTTATGGATAACCGCGGCCACGGCCAATCCTCAAAAGGACTGCACGGCCAAACCCTGGCCCGCTATGCTCAGGACGTCCGCGAACTGTCGGAATTTCTGCACCTAAAAGATTTTGTGCTGATGGGCTGGTCTTTGGGCGGCCCTATCCTCCTTGCCTACTGGCAGCAATACAAACGCAACAGTAATCTGCTAGGGCTGGGACTGATAGATATGACCACCTTCCCCTTCAGCCCCGAAGAATGGAACAGCCAGGGACTGCGCAACTACAATATGGACGGCTTCAACGCGCAGGTCAATCGCCTTATCAACGAGCGTGAAGAATATTTTGAGTTCTTCGGTAACGCCATCTTCAAGGACGGTAAACGCCCGGCAGACACCGACTGGGTCATCGAAGAATTCCGCAAGCTGCCGCCCTGGCTGGCAGCCGCCATTTACAGCGACTATATTGCCACTGACTTTACCGCCGAACTGCCTACTATTACCGTGCCCACGCTGGTAGTCAACGCCGACGGCCCTGTTTTTGCCTGGGGTATCAAACAGGGTACTTACCTGACCTCACTGATCCCCAATGGCAAATTTGTACCCTTCACCGACAGCGGCCATATGCTGTTTTACGAAGAAGCAGAAAAATTTAATAAAACCGTCACTGATTTTGTCACCGACTGTATGGCGCAGAAGGTTTGATCTTAAAACGCAAAAGGCTCCCGAAAATTCGGGAGCCTTTACTTTTTTAGAAACGGCGCAAATGCTTTAGTAGCGCTGTGCAGCCTGCTTTAATATCGTTATAAGCCTGGTCGAAATCACCCGTATACCACGGATCGGCAATATCACGCGGCTGCTCGGTAAAATCCAGCAGGCGATGCACTTTGCCCTGCGGATCGCTGCCAACGATGTGCAAAATATTGCTGATATTGGGCCTGTCCATACCTAAGATCACGTCATATTTTTCGTAATCGCTTTGCTTCAGCTGCACGGCATATTTACCGGCAGCACTGATATGATCCTGAGCCAGCTTTTTGCGGGTACCAGGGTGCACCGGGTTACCCAGTTCTTCGCGGCTGGTACCTGCCGAAGCGATCACAAAACGGTCAGCACAGCCTTCTTTTTTTACCATATCCTTAAACAGGAATTCGGCCAGCGGCGAACGGCAGATATTGCCGTGACAAACAAACAGCACACGGTGAATATGTTCCATAATACCCCTCATTTCTGCAAAACAATGCAACCCTAACCTTAATTAAACGCCACTGTTGAAGCATTTAACGAATAACCTAAACAACTACTTTATGCCGCTAATCTAATTGCTTTTATTATACTAAAGACTGTCAAGGTTGTGAAGGGATAAATTTAAAGGAATAAGCGCTAAGTTGCGCACTCCCTAAAGAGTGCGACTAAATGTAGATTTCACATAATTAATACGCCGTTATCGATTTCTATCCACGCACTCCTGTGGAGTGCGACGTCCATCAAATCACCCCATAAAGCTCGCAAAACGAATTTCTATCCACGCACTCCTGTGGAGTGCGACGAAATGGTTTTTATCACTACGCGGAGGGAATTAAAATTTCTATCCACGCACTCCTGTGGAGTGCGACTGGTGATATTAAGGGAGGGTTAGTTATGGCTACGAATTTCTATCCACGCACTCCTGTGGAGTGCGACAGGGTTGAAGAAATGGCTAAAAGATATTTAAAACAATTTCTATCCACGCACTCCTGTGGAGTGCGACTATTCCGGTATACGACCGGAATAATAACCTAACGCAATTTCTATCCACGCACTCCTGTGGAGTGCGACTATTCCGGTATACGACCGGAATAATAACCTAACGCAATTTCTATCCACGCACTCCTGTGGAGTGCGAC
>UQWM01000009.1 GCA_900544795.1 uncultured Phascolarctobacterium sp.
CGGGCCCCCGTCAATTCCTTTGAGTTTCAACCTTGCGGCCGTACTCCCCAGGCGGGGTACTTATTGCGTTAACTCCGGCACAGAAGGGGTCGATACCTCCTACACCTAGTACCCATCGTTTACGGCCAGGACTACCGGGGTATCTAATCCCGTTCGCTACC
This sequence comes from uncultured Phascolarctobacterium sp., assembly GCA_900544795.1. GTDB lineage: Bacteria > Bacillota > Negativicutes > Acidaminococcales > Acidaminococcaceae > Phascolarctobacterium. Next base: position 162 of record UQWM01000009.1, read on the forward strand.
CTGGCTTTCGCATCTCAGCGTCAGACACAGTCCAGAAAGGCGCCTTCGCCACTGGTGTTCCTCCCAATATCTACGCATTTCACCGCTACACTGGGAATTCCCCTTTCCTCTCCTGCACTCAAGCCTACCAGTTTCCAGCGCCATACGGGGTTGAGCCCCGCATTTTCACGCTCGACTTAATAGGCCGCCTACATGCTCTTTACGCCCAATAATTCCGGACAACGCTCGCCACCTACGTATTACCGCGGCTGCTGGCACGTAGTTAGCCGTGGCTTCCTCGTTTACTACCGTCATTGCAATGCATTATTCACACACTACACGTTCGTCATAAACAACAGAGTTTTACAGACCGAAATCCTTCATCACTCACGCGGCGTTGCTCCGTCAGACTTTCGTCCATTGCGGAAGATTCCCCACTGCTGCCTCCCGTAGGAGTTTGGGCCGTGTCTCAGTCCCAATGTGGCCGTTCATCCTCTCAGACCGGCTACTGATCATCGCCTTGGTAGTCCGTTACACTACCAACTAGCTAATCAGACGCAGGCCCATCCTTTAGCGATAGCTTACATGTAGAGGCCATCTTTCTTCACTCTCCCATGCGGGAAAATGATCTCATCCGGTATTAGCACTCCTTTCGGAATGTTGTCCCCGTCTAAAGGGCAGGTTGCCTACGCGTTACTCACCCGTTCGCCACTAAGAAATGTTCAACACTCGACTCCTAAGTGTTGCCAAGCTTTTTAAAGCCTGCTGCTTTCGCTGCGTCCAAGCACCGCTGCATCTATATTAGAAGCTCAGTGTTGAACATTTCTCCGTTCGACTTGCATGTGTTAGGCACGCCGCCAGCGTTCGTCCTGAGCCAGGATCAAACTCTCCAATAAAGTTTATTGAAAAGCCGAAATGGCTCTTTCGATTTGTTGTTAAGAAATTATTTTTTGACTTGGCAAACATTCCTCTTTCGAGAAACGCTCGCCCGCACATTCGTTTTTGGTTATTGTTCAGTTTTCAAGGTTCTGCGTGTCTGCCGTATTTCGGCGACTTGTATATAATAGCATTCTGCCATAAGTCTGTCAACACCTTTTTTGTAACATTTTTTATATTTTTCAATGATACGCCAGGCAGCGTTGGCAAAGCCTACCGCTTGTCTACAAGCCATTTAACGCTTCTTTTTCTTTTGAAAATCTCTGTTTTTTTCTCTGTCCACTAACCAAAAACCCTTCCTGCTTTTACCCAACGCAGTTCTAAAAGTAAACAAAACCGGCTTTGCCTGTTGGGCAAAGCCGGTTTTAAACCTTGAGCTTTTTTATTCCTGATGCGCTTCCATAGCCCGGCTGGCAACAATGTCTACACCTAAGCCCAGAATATTCTCTACGATTATCTGGCCTTCTGCAACCGGCGCAGCAACTTTGATCTGGCGCAAAGCTGCGGCACAGTCCAAAATGCGCTCTTTGGGCAGCGTGCTTTTGGATACTACCGGCAGCAGCGGTAACAATCCGCCCTCAACCTGCACGGTGCTGGTCAGCATCCGTTTAGGGGCAGTAACTTCATCGTGGGCATACTTGGGCCCGCGCGGGCAGATATTGCCGGTCACGCCGGTTACAGCTTCGTCTTCTATAATAACAGTCATCTCACAGCCCAAGGGGCACATGATACAGTTCATCATCCTAGTTTCTACAACCATTTTTATGCCTCCTTGTTCAATGCCACAGTCAAAGTTTCACCGATCAGCGCTGTTTTTTCCGCCGGAATATCCACCGCGATCATTTCACTTGGTTTAGCAACAGGCAGCATTTTTGTCAAAATGACATTTTCGCCGCTTTTTACTTCTAATTTTACCTTGCGTTCAGGATTAGCCACGCGCATGAATAGGCGCGCTTTTTCACCCTCCTGCGGCAGCGACAGACGCTGCGGCACACAGGTACGAACACCGCCGGACGCAGTGACTTCGACCGTACGCAGCTTGCCAGACAACTGGCCCTGTGCATCTAAAGCTGCAAATTTGCCGGCGATCTCTGCTTCTTCCGAAACGAAATCTACCAGATCATGCACGTGCACCACATTGCCTGCTGCATAAAAACCGGGCAGACTGGTACGACGACGCTGATCGACGATCGGTCCACTGGTCAGCGGGTGCATTTCCAGCTCCAGCCCACGTGACAATTCGTTTTCCGGAATCAGACCCACGGAAAGCAACAGGGTATCGCATTCGATATCGAATTCCGTACCGGGTATTGGCTGCATTTTTTCGTTGACCTTTGCCACCGTAACACCAGTGACACGGTCACGGCCGTGGATCTTAACAATAGTATGGGAAAGATGCAGCGGGATATTATAATCATCCAGACACTGTACTATATTACGGGTCAAACCGTTGGAAAACGGACAAATTTCCAAAACAGCCTGTACCTGGCAGCCTTCCAGACTCATGCGGCGCGCCATGATCAGGCCGATGTCGCCACTGCCCAAAATAACGATTTTACGCCCGGGCAGATAACCTTCCATATTGACCATCCTCTGCGCTGCACCAGCAGTAAAGACACCTGCAGGGCGCTCGCCCGGGATACGGATAGCGCCGCGGGTACGTTCACGGCAGCCCATAGTCAGGATGATGCTTTTGCCTTCTACCTTGATCAGGCCATGCTCGGGGCTGACTGCAATAACGGTTTTATTGGGCAAAACTTCCAATACCATAGTATCTACCAGAGTTTCGATCTCCGGCTTATCTTTTATCAGCTCAATGCATCGATAAGCATAGCCGGGGCCAGTCAATTCTTCTTTAAAATGATGCAAGCCAAAGCCATTGTGGATACATTGCTGCAAGATACCGCCCAGCTCGCGGTCGCGTTCGATAACAAGGATACTTTGAGCGCCGTTCTCCCAAGCGCTGTATGCAGCCGAAAGTCCGGCAGGGCCGCCGCCGACAATGATTACGTCATATAAATTTTTCATGGTTATGCTTCCCCCTCACCTGTAGTAATTTTTTCATAAAACAAATGAGAATCAGCACGTTCTTTCAAAACTTCCGGTACGGGTATGCCCAGCTCGCGAGCCAGAATCTGGGTAACGCGTGGGCCGCAGAAACCGCCCTGACAACGCCCCATGCCAGCTCTGGTACGGCGTTTGACGCCATCCACTGTTTTAGCACCACAAGGAGCTTTAATGGCAGCAATAATCTCCGCTTCAGTAACAGTCTCGCAGCGGCAAACGATGCGGCCATATAATTTATTTTCTTGAATAAGCTTAGCTTGTTCTTCGTGTGTAAGTCTGTGGAACAATGGATTGTGGGGCAGGGCAGCTTTAAAGTCTGTTTTTTTTGCCGCCGGATGATAGGCCAGTACGGCTTCGGCGATCATTTCTGCCACCGCCGGTGCGGCGGTCAATCCAGGAGACTGCATCCCGGCAGCATTAAACAGCCCTGCTACGGGAGCTGCGCCAATAACAAAGTCGCCGCTGCCGGAAACTGCACGCAGACCGGCAAATTCTGTGATCGAAGCACCCATCGGCAGATTAGGTATCAGTTTACGGGCCGAATTCATGATCTCATCCATGCCACCTAAAGTAACAGCCGTGTCTTCTTTATTATCCATATCCTGAGCATTAGGGCCGATAAATGTATTACCATGAGTAGTAGTGCAAATCAAGATACCTTTAGATGTTTTATTGGGAGTTGGGAAAACAACCCCCTGTACCAAGCCATCGGCAGCAGTTTTATCAAACAAAATGTATTCGCCGCGGCGGGGATGGATAGTGAAGCTTTCATCACCTGCTAAACGTGCGATACTATCAGCATAAACGCCTGCGGCATTGATTACGCAGCCAGCTTTGATTGCACCCTGCGAAGTTTCCACAACCGTGATCTTACCGTTTTCTTTGATAAAACCAGTCACCCGGCAGTCAGTAATGACCTCGGCGCCATTTTGCACAGCGCACTGGGCAAAAGCAACCGCCATGGCGAAGGGCCAGCAAACACCGGCAGAAGGTGCCCATAAAGCGCCGATACTACTGGTCAGGTTTTTTTCTTTAGCTAGAACTTCATCTTTATTTAAAATCCGCAGGCCTTCCACGCCGTTTTTCTGACCGCGCTCCAAAAGCTCCTGCAGTGTCTGCATTTCTTCTTCGCTGGTAGCAGCAACAAGCGACCCGGTCCATTCTATATCCAGGCCCAAGTCCTGCTGTAGCTCATGATATAATTTGTTGCCACGCACATTAGTAACAGCTTTCAAACTTCCTGTCGGAGCGTCAAAGCCAGCGTGCAAAATCGCACTGTTAGCTTTGGTAGTACCTGCCGCAAGATCAGGCTCTTTTTCAACAAGTACGCACTTTAAATTATACTTCGACAATTCCCGCAAAATTGCAGTACCGACTATACCACCGCCGATGACAACAACATCTGCTGTTTTGAAAAATTCCATCGTTTCACATCCTAAACAAAAATTCTAAATTATACTTAGTAATTTTATCACATTCTTTACAAAAAAAGAACTTACTTTATACTTTTCCCGCAGAATTTTTTCGAATTTTGTCACAGCAGGGACTTTTTGCGTCCCCTTTGTGGCAGTAATAAACCCTGCCAAAGTTCCGACAGGGCTTGTTTCAATTATTTATTTTACCACCGGGCACTATTCCATCCAGCCAATCCACACATTTATCAGCTAAGGGTGTCAGCAACACCCAGCTTAAGCCTACTAAAGCTATACTCAAAGACCCTACGACGATATCTGTCAGCCAATGCGCTCCTGCCATGATCCGAGGCAGCATAAAGGCCACTAAAATAACGATGCTGACAGCGAACGCCTTTTTGCCGAAATACCTGAACATAAAACCGGCAAAGATCATCAGCATCAGTCCATGATCACCAGGAAAGCTGTCGCCGGAATAATCCTTAGGGCTAAAAGGGACCATGCTGCTGACCCGGTTCACGTCCTCAAAAAAGCCCGTCGGGCTGCAGCGTTTGACCGGAATCAAATGCCCAAGCTGATTTAAAATAACGGCTACCAGCAGCATCGTCACGCCCAGCAGCCACATTCTGCGTTTACCAACTCTGTCCTGCTTAGCATAGTAGTAACCATACAAAGACAGCATAGCCAAGAGTGAGATCAGGTCAAAATGCCTGATATTAGTGAGCCCCACCAAATACAGGAAATTACTGCCAGCTACCAGCTGTTCATTGAAGTAATAAAAGATGCTTTTATCTATTGGAAACCAAAAACCATGATTCGCCGGTAAATACCAGCTAAAAAAGATCGTCAAGCCTAAAATATTTAAAAGTATGATTTTACCAAAATTCTTACTCACTTACTGCTCCTTTTACTGTGCCTCTTTCTGCAAAGACTGCAGCAGCTCCTGCTGCTGGCCCGCATTTAATAATTTTATCATTTTATTTTCTACTATCTTGACTGCTGCCGCATCGATATCAGCGGCGGCCAGTTTATTTGTTTGAACTGCTTCCAGAACGCCCTGATAGACCTGCTTTTGATGCTCGTAATTATGGCAAACCAATAAGATATCGACGCCGGCATTGACTGCGGCCACGCCCATCTCACTGAAATCATACATACTGGTCAATGCACCCATTTCCATATCGTCGGTGATCACCAGTCCCTGGAAGCCTAATTCCTGACGCAACAACTTTTTGATAACCTGCGGCGAAACACTGGCCGGCAACTCGTCCAGACTGGTATAGATCAGATGCCCAATCATAACCATAAAATCCTGATTATTAAATTTACCGATGATGTTTTTAAAAGGCACCGCATCTTCTTGCAGCAATGTCTCTTTAGACGCCGTGATCCGGTATTGCTCCGTATGCGGATCTACTTCGCTTCTGCCGATGCCAGGAAAATGCTTCAGGCTGTAAATAATGCCCGACTTATCGTAGCCGCGGCAGGCAGCTTCAGTAAATTTGCTTACTGTCGCTACATCGTTACCATAAGAACGACTGGCAGGAATGCCTATATCCAAAACCGGCGCAAAATTAACGTTGAAGCCGATGCTTTCGATTTCCTTCGCCGTCTGATAAGCCCAGCGCTCCGCATCTTCCGGTGTTCCCTGCGAGGCTATTCGGGCTGCAGCCGGCGCTACCGTCAGGTCCTGCTCCATTCTCGCTACCATTCCGCCTTCCTGATCTACGCACAGATAAAGCGGCAGCTTATTATATTCCTTGTTCAAACGCTGCAAATTAGCATTGAGCCCTGTCACCTGATATTTATTGTTCATATTGCGGTCGAACAGGATCACTCCGCCCACATGGTAATCTCTCAACATGGCTACCGCACCGGTGTCGATGTCCGGTCCATCAATACCAATCAGAAGCATTTGCCCAATCTTTTCTTCCAGGCTCATCTCCGCAACCATTTTTACAGCTGCGTCATGTAAAGTCGGTTTCTTGACTTCCTGTTTAGGTTCAGCGCTGTGACCACATCCAGACAACAAAAAAACTGCGAAAAAAACTATAACAGCCAGCCCTCTGCTGGCAGAGAATAAATTTTTCATAAGGACCTCGCTCTTATAAAATTTAACTATATGTATATTCTAACATACTCTCTTTAACTTTTACAAATAGTTTGCAGAAATTAACTTACAGAAAATTGACAGCCACATTTGATTAAATTAGAATAAAATCAAAAAGAAAAGTGGGTGATGACCATGAAACGTAGTTTGCTTTTAACTATCGCTGCTATTTTTTGTTTGACAGTCTTTGCTGCCGGAGCCTTCGCAGCCGAAAAAACCACTGTCTCTGACGGGCTTTTGACCCAGCAGCAGGTAGACGAGCGCCTGCAGGATACCGAAAATGCAGCCGCCTATGTCAAAATAGACGAAGATGCCTATAAGGTTTATCCTGCCTTTAAGGATAAAAAAGCTGTCCGCAAAGAACTGCTGAAAAATCTGCCGACAAATAAAGTGCTTTACTTTTTTACGACCAGTACAGCAACCTTTGACCTGGCTTTTGACGTAATCAAAGACCTAGAAAAATCCGGCCGCCTTTACGACAACAGCCGCTATATGGGCGGCAGAGACGATACTGACGCCGGTGCGGAAAATACCTCTGACAGTATCCATAAATTCTGGTTTATGAAAATACCCCGCGGCAGTGCCGTTTACGACGATGGTGTCAATGTGGGCATCGGTATTGGTATCGGCCGGCGCCATCGCGGTGGTGGTATCGGTATCGGCTGGTAAAATTTAAACTTTGATAAGCAAAAAGGCCCTGCAGATGCAGGGCCTTTTAATTTACTTTATTCTTCGGTTGTAACAACTTCCTCAGCAGTCACTTCTTCGCTTACTACCGTCTCTGCATCGGTTTCTATTGCAGCATCATCACTGCCATCAGACTCACCGCAGTCAGTATTATCCTGCTGAACCGCAGCCAGTGAAACCACCTTATCATCATCGTTCAACGTCATCAGCTTCACGCCTTGCGCATTGCGCCCAAATTGGGAAATGCCTTCCACGTCGATACGGATAATGATGCCGGCAGCAGTGATCATCATGATCTCCTGCTCGGGATTGATGACCTTCATCCCTACCACGATACCTGTTTTATCATTAACCTTGATATTGATAACGCCTTTGCCGCCGCGGATCTGTTTGCGGTACTCGCCGACAGCCGTACGTTTACCAAGGCCTTGTTCTGTTGCTGTCAAAACTTCATCGGTTTCATTCTTCACACTGTCCATGGCAATGACCACATCGCCATAGTTGAGCTGGATACCGCGTACACCGTGGGCAGTACGGCCCATGGGGCGCACATCCTGCTCATCAAAGCGGATAGCGATACCGTTTCTGGTAGCCAGAATGATCTCTGTATTACCATCAGTCAATTCTACACCGATAAGCTGTTCGTTATCGTCCAGATTGATGGCGATCAGGCCTACCTTGCGGGCGCTGTCGAAATCTTCCAGATTGGTCTTTTTGACCGTGCCTTTATCGGTAGCCATAAACATATACTGCTCGGCTTTAAATTCCTTGACCGGAATAACGGCAGTGATCTTCTCACCCTGCTCGATAGGCAGCAGATTGATGATCGCCGTTCCTTTAGCAGTACGTCCTGCTTCCGGAATTTCATAGCCTTTTTGACGATAAACACGGCCCTTATTGGTAAAGAAAAGGATATTATGGTGAGTAGTCGATAAGAACAAATGCTCAGCACAATCGTCATTCTTCTTGCCGCTGCCGCCGGTTTTGCCGACTCCGCCACGCTTCTGATTGCGGAAATTGTCGAGAGTCTGACGTTTGATATAACCTTGATGGCTGATGGTGATAACGATGTCTTCTTCAGCGATCAGATCTTCGATATCCATGCTGGAGGTATCAAGGGACAATACCGTACGGCGTGCGTCGCCGAATTTCTTTTTCATTTCCAGCAGGTCTTCCTTGATGATATTAAGGACTTTTTGCTCGTCAGCCAAAACGCTCTCCAACCAGTCAATTGTTTCCATAACGTCGATGTATTCGTCGTCGATTTTTTTGCGTTCCAAGCCAGTAAGGCGCTGCAGACGCATATCTAAAATCGCCTGTGCCTGGCGCAGGCTTAAAGTGAATTTTTCCACCAACGCCGCTTTCGCAATATCGGCTGTAGCACTGCTGCGAATAGTGCTGATAACTGCATCAAGATTATCCAGCGCGATTTTTAAGCCTTCTAAAATGTGCGCACGGTCTTTGGCTTTACCCAGTTCATAACGGGTACGGCGGGTAATAACTTCTTTTTGATGTTCTAAGTAATAGACTAGGATCTGCTTCAGATTCAATACACGGGGATGGCCGTCGACCAGTGCCAGCATAATGATACCAAAGGAATCCTGCAATTTAGTATGTTTATATAATTGATTTAAGATGACATCAGGCACGACATCGTTTCTCAGTTCGATAACGACACGCATACCACGACGGTCAGACTCGTCACGCAGATCGGTTATGCCTTCGATCACGCCGTCTTTGACCAACTGGGCAATAGCTTCGATCAAACGGGCTTTGTTGACCTGATAGGGAAGTTCGGTAACAACGATGCGGTGCTTGCCTTTTTGCATCGGTTCGATCTCGGCCTGAGCACGGATCTTAACGACGCCGCGTCCGGTAGTATAAGCACTTCGAATACCGTCAGTGCCTAAAATAGTGGCGCCGGTCGGGAAGTCCGGTCCCTTGATCACTGCCATCAGCTCAGGTAACTCTACTTCTTGATTGTCAATCAGCATTACCAGGCCGTCAACTACCTCGCTCAAATTATGAGGCGGGATATTGGTCGCCATACCTACTGCGATACCGGAGCTGCCGTTGATCAGCAACGCGGGAACCTTAGCCGGCAAGACGCTGGGCTCTTTCAAAGATTCATCATAGTTCGGTACAAAATCAACAGTTTCTTTTTCAATATCTTCCAGCATTACCTCTGCAACCTTCGCCATACGAACTTCCGTATAACGCATAGCTGCCGCTGAATCGCCGTCGACGCTACCGAAGTTGCCGTGACCATCTACCATCAGATAGCGAGTCGAAAAATTCTGCGCCAAACGTACGATGGCGTCATAAACAGAAGTATCACCGTGAGGATGATATTTACCAAGAACTTCACCGACGATACGGGCAGATTTTTTATATGGCTTGTTAGAAGCCATACCGGCTTCCTGCATCGCATATAAAATTCTGCGGTGAACCGGTTTCAAACCGTCACGTACGTCAGGCAAAGCACGCTGCACGATAACACTCATCGCGTAATCGATGTAGGATTTCTGCATTTCTTCCTCAATGTAAACCGGTAAGACTTTACCAGCACCTGTCTCTAAATCCACAATATCACCTCAACATCTCATAATTACTTAAACAACAATTCATAAACCTGCTTGCCTATCAAGAGCGTCGTTACGACCAGATACAGCGGCTTGACATAAGAAGCACCGTGCTTGATCGCCATTCGGGAACCGAAATAGGCACCCGCTACCATCGCGGCGCCCATCAAAAGACCATAGGTCCAAAGTACGGAACCGCTTAAAGTAAAGGACAGCAGCGCCCCGATACCACTGGCGAAGTTTAAAGCCTTGGCATTGCCGGCTGCCGTTACGAAATCATAACCTAAAAATAAAAAACCAAAAATCAGGAAAGAACCTGTTCCCGGTCCAAAAAAACCATCATAAAACCCAATGCCAAAGGCCATGGCCACAGAACCTGCCAAAGCAGCCAGTCCCAACTGCTTGACTGCCGAAACATCGCCCCAGTCCTTGCGGCGATAAGTATAGACAGCCACTGCCACTAACAGCACCACGATCACATTTTTCATCAGCTGTTCAGGCAGCAGATAAACCACATACGCACCCAAAGCAGAACCGATAAAAGACAGCGGCATCAGAGTCAAAGCAACTTTTTGATTGATCTTGCCAGCTTTCCAGAAAGAAAACACGCTCATCAATCCACCCATAGAAGCAGCCAGTTTATTGGTACCCAGGGCAAAATTTACCGGCAAACCCAACGCCAGCAATGCCGGAGTTGAAATAAGCCCGCCACCACCGACCGTAGAATCGATGAAGGCAGCGATAAAACCTGCGATCAATAAAAAAGCAATCGTACTTGGATCTAAAATTTCCAAAATTTTCCCCTCACCAAGTTCAAATTTTATATTTAAGATAAAAACCTACAGTGCCCTGATTACAGGTAAAAATAACTTTTTCCTGTTCAACCATATTGCTGATAGCGTAGGGATGGGACAGGAGCAGCGGTGAATATTCCAGATTCCACTGGACTCCCTGTAAAGTCACTTCATTGCAGTTAGCTAAGGGCAGTAATGACAGAGCTTCTAAATTTTCAGGACAGGCAGGCCTGAAAATCAAACTTTCTCCGCCACTGAGCAACAGTAAAATTTCCTGTTCATCTGCCATCACGGTCTGGACCCCGCGTTTGCGTTTATAATTTAAAAGAGAAAACACATTACTGTATAGATGATCAAATCTGCCGCCCCAAATACCACTGGCAACAATAGCTGTAGCTTCGGGCAGGGCCTCCAGCAAAAGCTGCAGGTCAGTATCGTCCTTAGCCGGATCATGGAGCAAGATTTTAATACCCGCCTCCTGGGCCTGCTGCCAGTAAACAGCAGCCGAACTATCGGCATCGCCGCAAAGTAAAACAGGCTTCAGTCCATTTTCCAAACAACTTTCGATGCCCTTATCAGCACAATAAACAGCTTTAGCGGCAGCAGCCTGCCGTAGCCATTGTGCATCAGGTTTTCTGCCGCCAGCCACTAACAACGCCGTAGCAGAACCCTGGTGATTGCTTTGCACTTCCAGTTCTCCCTGGGGCAAAGTCAGCTTCCAGCTTTCCATTATTTTCAAGCCTTCTTTTTCGCTGGAGCAGGTTTGATAATAATCTGGCCCTGTTCCTTCTGCACCTTCCAAACCACGTCACCGTTACCATTTTTAAACCAGTCCATACTGATCTCCAGCAGATACTGGTTCAGTTTTTCCTGAGCGTCGGCAGGCAACAGCAGTTCTTTAGTCGCAGCAGCTTTATTTTTTAGCTTTGGGGAAGTTACCTTTTCATCGGCATCAAAAGCATTTTCAAAGCTTTCTTTTTCCACATACCCTTTAAACATTTCTTCATCGGATAAATTTTTCTTGATTTTCATCATGGCCTCCGTAATTACAGATCCAGATTGCGCACTCTGCCGGCATTAGCTTCGATAAACTGACGACGCGGCTCTACTTTATCGCCCATCAGGATCGAGAAAATGGAGTCTGCTTCGGCAGCATCTTCCAGCTGTACCTGCAGAATAGTTCTGCCTTCAGGATTCATCGTCGTTTCCCAGAGCTGTTCCGGATTCATTTCACCTAAACCTTTATAGCGCTGGATATAAGGATTACTGTCACGACCTACTTCATCAAGTACGGATTGCAGTTCGTCGTCGCTGTAAGCATACAGATGCTTTTGGCCCTTCCGCACTAAATACAAAGGCGGCTGAGCAATAAAGACATGTCCTTCTTTGACCAGCGGCTGCATATAACGGTAAAAGAACGTCAACAGTAGCGTTCTGATATGGGCGCCGTCGACATCAGCATCTGTCATAATAATGATTTTGCCGTAACGGGCTTTATTTAAATCAAAATCTTCACCAATACCACAGCCAAAAGCCGTGATCATATTTCTGATTTCATCACTACTCAAAATTTTATCAAGACGTGCTTTTTCAACATTCAAAATCTTACCGCGCAACGGCAAAATAGCCTGGAAGCGGCGGTCACGTCCCTGTTTGGCGCTACCGCCTGCGGAATCACCTTCGACCAGATAGATTTCTGTTTCCGCAGCGTCCTTACTTTGGCAGTCAGCCAACTTACCCGGCAAACTGCTGATTTCCAGTGCGCTTTTACGTCTGGTCAACTCGCGCGCTTTACGTGCTGCCATACGGGCACGGGCAGAAAGAATAGATTTTTCAACGATTCTTTTGGCTATCACGGGATTTTCTTCAAAAAATTCACTTAAGCCTTCGCTGACTAAATTATCAACGATCGGACGAATCTCGCTGTTACCAAGCTTTGTCTTAGTCTGCCCTTCAAATTGCGGTTCCTGGATCTTGATACTGATAACGGCAGTCATACCTTCGCGCACATCGTCGCCGCTGAGGTTTTCTTCACCATCTTTCAACGCTCCTACTTTACGGGCATAATCATTGATAGTGCGGGTCATAGCCTGCTTAAAGCCGCTTAAATGAGTGCCGCCCTCTTCCGTATTGATATTATTGACGAAGGTAAAGATATTTTCCGTATAAGTATCACAGTATTGCAAAGCTACTTCTACGATATTAGTGTCTCTGATGCCTTCGATATAGATAGGATCGTCGTGAAGCTTATCTTTATTTTCATTGACATAATTAACGAATTCGATAATACCGCCTTCGTAATGGAAAGTTTCCTGTTTACCAGTGCGTTCATCATTCAGATTGATACGGATGCCCTTATTTAAAAATGCCAGCTCGCGGATCCTTAAACGCAGTGTCTCATAGCTGTAGATCAATTCTGTAAAAATAGTCGCGTCCGGTTTAAAATGTACGGTCGTACCTGTTTCTTCGGTCTCGCCCTTTTCATACAAAGGAACAACGGTTTTGCCACGGGAAAACTCGATTCCGTAGATCTTACCGCCACGACGTACTTCAACTTCCAAATTTTCACTGAGAGCATTAACGCAGGATACGCCGACGCCATGCAGGCCTCCGGAAACTTTATAGCCGCCATCACCAAATTTACCACCGGCATGAAGAATTGTCATAACTACTTCTACGGCAGGTTTACCAACCTTGTGCATTTCTACTGGGATACCACGTCCATTATCACGCACGGTAATGCTGTTATCGCTGTGGATAGTAACATCAATATCATCACAGTAACCAGCCAAAGCTTCGTCAATACTGTTATCAATCGTTTCATACACCAGATGATGCAGGCCGCGGGCAGAAATACTGCCGATATACATACTCGGTCTTTTGCGTACAGCTTCCAGTCCCTCTAAAACCTGGATCTGACCGGCGCCGTACTGGCCCTTAACCTCAGTTGCTTCTTCCAAATTAGACATAGTAACCTCCACATTCACTTAATTCAAAACATCTACCTAAACTGTTTTTGGCAATCAGAAGCTTTTATAAATAGCGTCGCTGCCAAAATCTTCCTCTGCCCGCCGTTTCAGCGTCAAAGCAGAAATACCCGATAAATATAAAGTATCAGCTGTTAAAATACAGCTGGAACATTCACCATTTTCCGATAAATCAACGATTGCGTATCTATCTCTGTTTTTTTCGATATATTCTTCATAAACTTCTGACTGTTGGTCACGGATATTGAAAATAGCGATAATATCCGTATTTTTTATCATACAGTCAGCACCAAGATGCAAATACATGCTATTTCCTCCGTAGTCCCTTAATGATATTTTGAGCCAACTGCTCGCTGATTTTTTCAGGATGCATACCAGTTTTAATCATTACAGCCGTCATTTCTTCTTTCTCTGTCGCCTGACTGTTAAAAACCTTAGCATAATAATACTGCTTCAAAGAATTTTTAACACTATCGAATAACATTTTATCACATTTAACATATTTTTGACAGTCGCTGTAATTCAGCCAGGGCTCAGCAGCTAAAACAGCTACTATTTCTGAGCGCAGCTGCTCTTTTTCATAACGCTGACAAACACGGCATAGGTCGCTCGTTTCACTGACGGCAGTGCCGCAACATTTGCATACCTTATTATCATTTTCATCAAGTAAAGCTTTTTTGCGCTGCAGACATGTTTTACGAAAATGAGCCAGTTTTTTTTGCAGCTCCTCATTCTTGATCTTACCTACTGATTGTCCTATAGATATTTTTTCAGTTTCACTCAAAGGTAAAAATTTTAATTTCAAATCCGGATCTTCTTTTTTAAGATGCAATAATTTTTCTATCGAACCAGTAAAAAATTTAATATCCTTAACCGGGTTATTAGCCAGGGCCTTATTAATATTATTGATAAACTGCTTTTTCATCATCAGCAAATGATTAGCCCAGACAGAACTGTCGGTATTGACGTATAAAACCTTTCTTTCCAAACGAACTGGTTTAGAATGCTTGGCCACATTAGCACCACATATCTGTTCCCATTTGTTCTGCATAGAAAAAATAAAGTATTTATTGCGTCCTTCCTGATTAGGAAGCATTTTTAAAAGTACCTTTTCAATACCTTCCATAGTTCCTATTCCTCTGCAATCCTGCCTTCCGTAATCCTAAAATAAGCGTTACTGCTCAAATCAGGTATCAAAGACTTATCATTCACGGTGATAAATGTCTGCACTCTGCCATCGATAAATTTAAGTAGCTGACAGCGTCTCTGGTCATCCAGCTCGCTCATAACATCGTCTAAAAGCAGTACTGGAAATTCGTCAATTTCCTGCCGCACATATTCCAGTTGAGCCAATTTTACAGCTAAAGCTGCGCTACGCTGCTGTCCCTGCGAACCAAAAGCCTTCAGCACTTTATCATTTACTTTAAAAAGCAGATCATCACGGTGAGGGCCAATGCCCGTGCTGCCGCGTAAAATATCAAGCTGTCTTCTTTCCGCCAGCTTGTTTTTGTAAAATTCCAGCCAGTCACACTTTTCTTCCGGATATAAAAGCTCACCGTTATTAGCCTTCATTTCATAAAAAATAGTCAAGGATTCTAAATTACCAGTTAAGGCAGCATAAATTTCCCTGGCTATAGCTTTTAGCTTCTGCATGGCAGACAGCCTTTTTTCCAAAATTTTTGCAGCTATCAACACAAATTCCTGGTCCCAGGTTGCTAACAGTTTGTCATCAGTACCATTATCACGAATATCCTTAAGCAGCTTATTACGCTGCTGTAAAACACGGTTATATTTTAATAAAAGGTCATAATAAACTTTATCGGTCTGGGATATTTGCATATCGAAAAAACGCCTGCGCAAGCTGGGTTCTCCTTTAATCAGCTGCAAGTCCTCCGGCGAAAACATCACCATATTTAAAGTTCCGTAATGTTCTTTCGGCTTTACTTTAACGTCATTTAAAAATAACTCTTTTTTATTTTTTCCATCCAGATGCTGCCTTTTTATTTTTACGTCATTAGCTCCGTGCAGGTCTTCAAAATTAACCCCTACAGCTAACTGCTCTGTTTCTAGACGCAGTAGATCATCTTCCTGAGCAGTCCGATGAGACATACCAAAGGCAGCATAAAACATCGCTTCCAGCAGATTAGTCTTCCCCTGGGCATTCTGTCCATAAAAAATATTGACCATAGAGCTGATTTCTAAACAGCAATCCTGATAATTTCTAAAATTGATTACATAGAGCCTTTTTACTTTCATCTGTCATTCCGTTATAACTGTTATTTCTATTTGGCCATCTAAAACGACCACATCCTGCGGAAAAACCTTTTTACGTTTTTCTGTTACAGTGACGCCATTTAATTTAACAGCTTCAGCCTCAATAGCTTCGTGAGCCTGACCACCAGTCTCTAAAACTCCTGCATATTTCAGCAGATTAGAGATCGTAATAAATTCAGTAGTAATACCTACGGTTATTTTTTCCATTTTTTACCTTCTTTTTTAAAAAACTACTCTTACAGGTGTAACGATATAAATATAATTGCTTTCAGTAATAGGCTTGATACAAACAGGGCTTAAAGAAGTATTCAATTCCATGGTAGCCTGTTCATCGTTAAGATTTTTTAAGATATCGATGATATATTTAGAGTTAAAAGCCACGTTCAGACCTTCACCCTGAGTCTGACATTCGATGACCTCACGTCCTTTACCTACATCAGGACTGCTGGAACTAACAACGATCTCGTTATTATCGACGCTGACTTTAATAATACTATAATCGCCATCACTGGAAAACAGTGACACACGTTCCACTGCTCCGGCCAGTTCTTTAACATTGAACATGGTTTTAATATTAAAGGCAGGGGGAATAACCCGACGATAATCAGGGAACTTACCTTCAATAAGTCTTGAAACAATCACTACTTTATCGATTTGAACCATTATTTGATTATTCAAAAGTGAAAGTTTTACTTCCTGTGGCAGCTCGCTGGTAAGATTACGGGCGATTTCACTTAAAACACGTGAAGGAATGATCATCGACATAGCTTCACTGCCTGCCTGTTCCATAGTTTTAATAGACAGACGGTGAGTATTGGTACCGACAAAAGTAATTTTTTCATCTTGGATTTCAACTAAAATACCTGTAAATAAGGGCCTTGCCTCATCAGTAGAACAGGCAAAGATAGTTTTCTTGATCAATTCTTTTATTTTTTCGTCCTCTAAAACGATCTGTTTATCACCGTTGAATTCGGGGAATTTAGGATAATCGTCTTCGTTCATCAATAAAAGTTGAAAATCGGATTTATCGGATTGAACGTTAATAGTTTTTTCTTCTGTATTTTTCATAATAGTTACGGTTTCACCGGGCAATTTACGCATCAATTCAGAAAAATGCTTGGCCGAAACTACGATCTCGCCTTTTTCCTGTACTTCTGCCTCGATATTGCAGGCAATAGCCATATTAAGGTCCATAGCCTGGATCTCTAAAGTATTTTCATCAGCTATCAAATGGATTCCGGAAAAGATAGGAGTACTAGGTTTGGAAGAGATAGCCCTTTGAACTGTTTGGATGGCTTTGTTAAGACTTGTTGTTTTACAGGTAAAATTCATGTTATACAGACCTCCATCTTTTTTATTATTGCTATATTATTTTTAAATCTTAGTAGACGTCGTAGTAGGGAGTGTGAATATGTGGAAATGATACTAAAAGCCTACTGGAAGTAGTGTTAAAAGCTGTTGATAAAATTGTGGATAGTTGGGAAATATTATTAACAGTATCAACAGTTTTTTTACAGGTGTTTTTTATTAACTGTTTATCAACAGAAAATTAGTTACTTATCCACAGAAGCTGTAGATAAGTATAATATAATGGTAGAAAAAGCTTCTATTACTGTTTTAACTTATCGACCAGATAGGCCACTGCTTTTTCGCAGTTAGGATCTTCTTTAATCTTTTTTACTATTTTTTCATAGGCGTGAATGACTGTAGTATGATCACGGCCGCCGAAAAGTTCACCAATACGTGGATAGGATAAATCTGCCAGTTCCCTACAAAGATACATGGCTATTTGTCGGGGATAGGCAATATTTTGGGTACGTTTTTTACTGAAAAACTCTTCTTTTTTAAGTTTAAAATACTCGGCAGTGGCTTGAATGATATCGTCAAAGGTGATTTGCTTGTTTTTAGTGCTGGTTCCCATATCATCCAAAATCTTTTTGGCCAGTTCGACGGTGATGGGACTGCCCATTAAAGAGGCATAAGCTACGATTTTAGTGTAAGCCCCTTCTATTTCGCGAATATTTGTATCGATACTGGAGGCTACCAGAGAAATTACATCATGGGGAATGGAAATATTTTCCGATTCTGCTTTTTTTCTTAAAATAGCGATTCTTGTTTCTAGATCAGGCGGTTGGATATCAGCTAAAAGTCCTGATTCAAAGCGGGAACGTAAACGGTCTTCCAGAGTTTCTATTTCTCGCGGCAAACGGTCGCTGGAGATAATGATCTGTTTATTTGCTTCATACAAAGTATTGAAAGTATGGAAGAATTCTTCCTGTGTCATTTCCTTGTTTTTAAGGAACTGGATATCGTCAATGATCAGGCAGTCGATATTGCGGTATTTTTTTCTAAAAGCATCCGTATTCTTATTTTGAATAGAATTGATGATCTCATTGGTAAATTTTTCACTGGAGATATAAAGGATCTTGGTTTTGGGGTCATTCATTTTAATATGATTGCCAATAGCGTGCATAAGATGTGTTTTGCCAAGGCCAACGCCGCCGTAAATAAAAAGTGGATTATAGGCTTTTGCCGGATTGACAGCTACCGCCTGAGCGGCAGCATAAGCAAATCTGTTGGAATTGCCGATCACGAAGGTCTCAAAAACATATTTGGGGTTCAGGTTGCTTTGGATATCGTCGTCAAAAAGATCTTGCTGGGTAAAACTGTTTTTTATCGGTGGCAGCATTGAGGAAGCAGTGGCAGCTTCGTTGTATATTACCTGCCCTTCAGGTACTGCGGATATACTTCCAGATGTGGGAGCTTCTGTTTCCGGACCATCGTTTTTAAGATCCAGATTTTCAATCCGAAATTGCAGATTAGTTCCGGTGATACTGGCCAGCATACCTTCGATGATTGTAGTGTATGTTTCCTCAAGCCATTTTTTAGTAAAATTATTTTTAGCGCCTACCTTGAGGTAGGTATCCGTTATTTCCAGCGGTATCAGTGGTTTTATCCAGGCGTTATAAACATTTTCACTGGTCGATTCGTGAAATTTTTCCAGAAATTTGACCCAAACTTCCGCCAAATCATAAGAACTCATAAAATACATCCTTCCTGAGGCAATTCATAAACAGCTTTTAAAGCGTGAAAACTGTGCTGCGATACAAAAAACAAGCGCAGAGTTTATAAAAAATCATACAGTCGTATTTATGTGGCTGTAAAAGACAAAAATAGACATAGTAAGACTATTATTACTATCACTATATTCTATCAAAATTAAGAGTTATTAGCAATTTTTAATTAAAGATAAAAAGTTGGTGATAAAAAAATAATAAATTTTTTGAAAGAGAAGTGCTTTATTCTTGACACTTGAAGTTGTTTCTAATATAATTTCTGTAGCTATCAATTCAAATCAATATAGAATTTGATAAAACTAGTGAGTGGTAAGGAGGTAAGATTTCATGAAACGCACTTTTCAACCTAACAACCTTAGAAAAAAAAGAACCCATGGTTTTAGAGAAAGAATGCAAACTTTGGGCGGACGTAAAGTTCTCAAAAGAAGACGTGCTAGAGGCAGAAAGAAATTGTCTGCATAATCTCATAAAAATAGGCCGCGAGAGTGGCCTATTTTTTCCATGCGGGCAGGTGCAAGAATTTGGAACTAAGAAAAAAGTTCACTTTTCCTAAAAAAAATCGAATCAAATCTAAAGCCGGTTTTCAGTTGGTATATACTACCGGCCGTTCCGTTGTCGACAGCTTGGCTGTTTTATACGTTGTGCCTTTAGACGGGGAAGGGCCCAAGATTGGTTTTGCCGTAGGTAAAAAAATTGGTAATGCTGTAGTACGCAATCATGTCAAAAGAATGATGAGGGAAGTTTTTCGTCATCACAAAATGGAATTACTGACGAATGTACAGCTTATTTGGGTAGCTCGCAAAAAGTTAGCAGCTGCAGATTTGAAAACTTATGATCGAGTATTTATGCGTTTAGCTAAAAGAGCCGCTTTATTAAAGTAAGGGTGAATTTCTGTGAAAACATTGATGATAGCGT
Organism: uncultured Phascolarctobacterium sp.; assembly: GCA_900544795.1. Classification (GTDB taxonomy): domain Bacteria; phylum Bacillota; class Negativicutes; order Acidaminococcales; family Acidaminococcaceae; genus Phascolarctobacterium. The sequence continues at coordinate 19,982 of UQWM01000009.1, forward strand.
TTATCCGTTTTTATCAGTTATTTATTTCACCGTTGTTTCCGCCTACCTGCAGGTTTTATCCTACCTGCTCCCAGTATGCCATTGAAGCCATTAGCAAAAAAGGTGCTTTGAAGGGCGGCTGGCTGACGATCAAAAGGCTAGCTAAATGCCATCCTTTCCATCCGGGTGGTTATGACCCTGTTACTTAACAATCTGATAATGCAAATAAAAGTAGTAAATATATACACGTAGGCATCAGCCTTTAAGGAGTGATATCTTGGATTTTCTCAGCAGTATCGTTCAGCAGGTCATTACTTTTCTTTACAATATGACCGCAGCCGCAGGCTTGCCTAACTATGGTCTGGCAATCATCCTCATGACTATTATCGTTAAAATACTTCTGTATCCTTTGACGAAAAAGCAAATCGAATCTACTAAAGCAATGATGGCTATGCAGCCGAAAATGAAAGCTATCCAGGAAAGGTATAAAAACGACAAACAGCGTTTGAATGCTGAACTGGCTAACCTTTATAAAGAAGAAAACGTTAATCCTCTGGCAGGCTGCCTGCCGCTATTGGTACAAATGCCGATCATGATCGGTATTTTCTATGGTATCCGTGATTTCCATTATGTCGGTCCCGCTGATTTTCTTTGGATGCAAAGCATCTCCAATCCGGATCCGATGTATATCCTTCCGGTCCTGTCTGCTTTGACTACATTCATTCAGTCTAAACAAACGATGCCGGATACTTCTTCGCCGCAAAATAAAATGATGCTTTATTTTATGCCGCTTTTTATCGGTTATATCAGTATCAGTTTCCCTGCCGGTCTTGTTATTTACTGGGTAGTAATGAACACGATGCAGATCGCTCAGCAGACCCTGATGAACAGGGCAGCTGCAAAATAATTGCTACAGGAGGCAGAATATATGGGTTTCCTTGAAAAAACAGGCAAAAATGTTGACGAAGCTTTAGAACAGGCTTTAAATGAACTGAAAACTACTCGCGATAAAGTTAACATCGAAGTTGTTGAAGAGGCTAAAAGCGGTCTATTTGGCTTGTTTTCTAAAAAAGCCAAGATCCGCGTTACTTTAAAAGAAGCTGCTGAAAAAATCGGCGGCGTAGTTGAAGAAGCGTTTGATAATATCAAAGCTGACTTTAAAGCCGGGCAGGAAGAATACAAAGCAACTGCCCATTCGGAAACGGAAGCAGAAGCTCCGGCCAAAAAAGACTTCGTTATTGACGAAGAAGCCGTACAGGCAGGCAAAGAATTTTTGCAGAAGATTTTTAATTCTATGAAAATCGAAGTCGTTATGGAAAAATTTGTTAATAAGGCAGATGGCACCGTAACTTTAAAATTACATGGACCGGATATGGGTATTTTGATCGGCAAACATGGGCAGACTTTAGACGCGCTCCAATATCTGACCAATCTTGTTGCTAATAAAAATTCCAGTGAAAGAATCCGTATCATCATTGATGTGGAAGATTATCGTGAACGTCGGGTAGAAACTTTGACTCGTTTAGCTTCCCGTTTGGCCGATAAGGTTAAACGCAGCGGCGAGAGGGTTGTGCTGGAGCCGATGAATCCTCATGAAAGAAAAATCATTCACATGGCTTTGCAGAATGACCGCCGTATCACTACTTTGAGCGAAGGTGAAGAGCCTTATCGTAAAGTGGTCATCGAATTAAAAAAATAATTGATGTTTGAGACCCAGTAATTCATTTTACTGGGTTTCTCTATTGGGAGTATTATTATGATAGAGAAACACATTGCACATGAAAGTGCTGAAACCATCAGCGCGGTGACTACAGCTTTAGGTGAAGGCGCTGTAGGTATTATCCGCATCAGCGGCAGCGAGGCAGCGGCTATCGGCAACAGATTATTTCAGGCTGCTTCCGGTAAAAAGCTGACTGAACACCCGTCCCATTTGTTGGTTTACGGACATGTGGTGGACGAAAATGCTAATAAGATCGACGAAGTGTTGGCTGTTTATATGCAAGGACCACGTTCTTATACGGCGGAGGACGTAGTAGAGATCCAAAGCCATGGTGGCCTGCAGTCATTAAAAACTATTTTGGCGCTTACTTATAAATTGGGCGCGCGTCCCGCCGAGCCGGGTGAGTTCACTAAACGGGCTTTTTTGAATGGCCGCATCGACCTGGTGCAGGCAGAAGCCGTGATGGATATCATAAAATCCCGCAGTGAAGCGTCGTTAAAAATGGCTGTACGGCAGCAGGATGGGCAGCTTTCCAAGAAGATCAAAGGCTTGCGCCGGCATTTGCTGGATATCGTAGTCAATCTGGAAGCCGTCATCGACTATCCTGAAGAAGATATAGAAGAAATCACCTTCAATAAAGTCAGTGAAGGAATGGAAAAGGTCAAGCAAGAGCTTGCTTATCTTTTGCAGCATGCCCATACGGGCAAGATCCTGCGGGAAGGCTTACAGACTGTCATTGTCGGTCGTCCTAACGTGGGCAAGTCCAGTCTGCTTAACGCTTTACTCAGCGAAGAACGGGCCATAGTTTCTGAATACGCCGGCACGACCCGCGACGTGATCGAGGAACAGCTGCTGCTGGGTGGCGTGCCGCTGGTTTTAGTAGATACTGCCGGTATCAGGCAGACAGAAGATTATGTGGAGCAGATAGGCGTTGCCAAAAGCAAAGAACAGCTGGATAAGGCCGAGCTGGCCGTAGTGGTTTTAGACGGTTCCCAGCCGCTGACAGCGGAAGATGAAGAAATTTTAACTGCAGTTACAGGTAAGCCCTGTGTTATAATAGTAAATAAAGGTGATCAGCCGCAGGTCAATGATCTGGCGGCTTTGCAGCAGCGCTTCGGAGCGGACAGGGTCATTCCTTTGTCGGCTAAGACCGGCGGCGGTTTGGAACAGTTTACAGCCTGGCTGCAGACTTACGTTTATGGATCGGAGCACGCGCTTTCAGGTGGTGCTTATGTGCAGAACGTACGCCATGAAAACCTGCTGCGTGAGGCTTTGACCAGTGTCCAAGATGCCTTGCGGGCTGCGGCTTCCATGCTGCCTTACGATTGTATCGTCATCGACTTGCATAAGGCTATTGATGCCATGGGTTCCATTACCGGCGATACGGTGCAGGATGAGATCATCAATGAGATTTTTTCGAAATTTTGCGTTGGTAAATAAGAGTTTGATTTGTAGGTGACAGAATGTATATCACAGATAATTATGACGTAGTCGTTATCGGTGCCGGCCATGCCGGTGTGGAAGCTGCTTTGGCTGCTGCACGGTTAGGTGGCAAAACGCTGCTCGCGACCTTGTCTATGGATAATATTGCTTTGATGCCCTGCAACCCTTCCGTCGGTGGACCGGCGAAGGGTCATTTGGTGCGCGAGATCGACGCGTTGGGCGGCCAGATGGGATTGACGGCTGACGAAGCCTGCATCCAGATGCGGCTTTTGAATACCGGTAAAGGCTATGCTGTGCATGCTTTAAGGGCTCAGGCCGATAAGCCTTTTTACCATACCCTGATGAAGCAGGTAGTAGAAAATCAGGAAAATTTAGACGTTAAACAGCTGATGATCGATAAGCTGTTGGTGGAAAACGGCACTGTCGTTGGTGTGGAAGCTGAAACAGGCGAAGTTTTTGAAGCTAAATGCGTCATTTTAGCTACCGGTACCTATCTGCGCGGGCGCATCGTTTACGGTCAGGTCAACTATGAATCGGGGCCTAACGGTCTGCGTTCGGCCAATAAATTGTCAGCATCGCTGCTGGAGCACGGCGTGGAGCTGATGCGCTTTAAAACCGGCACGCCGGCACGTATCGACGCTCGCAGCTTGGATTACAGTAAAATGGAAGCCCAGTATGGTGATGAAGAAGTCCGCAATTTTTCTTTTATGAGTACTATCACTGAGCGTAGGCAAATACCCTGCTGGCTGACTTATACTAACGATGCGACCCATAAGATCATTCGTGATAATTTACATCTTTCTGGTATGTTCAACGGTATGGTCGAAGGTGTCGGCCCCCGTTACTGCCCTTCTATCGAGGCGAAGATAGTTCGTTTTGCGGATAAAGAACGGCACCAGCTGTTTGTAGAGCCGGAAGGGATGCATACTAACGAAATGTACGTGCAGGGGATGTCATCCTCATTACCGGCCCATGTGCAGCTGCAGTTTATGCAGACCATCCCTGGTTTGGAAAACTGCCGTATGATGCGTGCTGGTTACGCTATTGATTATGATTGCTTAGACCCGCTGCAATTACAGTCCACATTGGAGCATAAAGCTATCAGTGGCTTGTTCTCGGCCGGTCAGGCTAACGGTACCAGCGGCTATGAAGAAGCGGCCGCTCAGGGTCTATTGGCCGGCGTCAACGCCATGCAGAAGATCAGAGGTCAGCAGCCGCTGCTTTTAAGCCGCAGCGACGGTTATTTAGGCGTCCTTATCGACGATTTGGTCACCAAGGGCACGAATGAGCCTTACCGGATGATGACCTCAAGAGCGGAATACCGCCTGCTGCTGCGTCAGGATAACGCTGACCTGCGCCTGACCGATAAAGGACGGGCAGTGGGGCTGGTGGATGACGCTCGTTATGAGGCCTTTACGGCTAAACGCAGCTTGCTGGAACGGACGCTACAGACATTAGGCAGTACGCACCTGCCTCCTAATGGGGAGGTGCTGGCAAAACTGGCCGAGCTGGGAACTGCCCCGATCCGTTCAGGTATGTCGATGCTGGACTTGCTGCGCCGCAGTGAAATGACCTATGCTAAATTAAAACAGGCCTTCGAGGTTCCCGAGCTGCCAGCAGTGGTGGCGGAACAGGTAGAGATTTTTGCCAAATACGAAGGCTATATCAATAAACAAAAACTGGAAGTGGAAAAAGCGCTGAAGCTGGAAAATAAAAAGATCCCCGACAATGTCGATTATCTGGCGATCAAAGAGCTGTCAACGGAAGCGGCTGAAAAACTGGCCAAGGTCAAACCGACCTCTATCGGCCAGGCTTCACGCATTTCCGGTGTTTCACCGGCCGATGTCAGCGTTTTGATGATCGCGTTGGAAGCTATGCGCCGAAGGGAGCAGGAAGCATGAGTTTCGCAAAGATCATGCAGGCTAAAGGTAGTGAGGCCGGACTAAGCTTTACCGACAGGCAGCTGGAGCAGTTTACTGCTTATTATGAGTTACTGGTAGAAACCAATAAGGTGATGAACCTGACGGCGATCACTGAACCGGAAGAAGTGGCCGTCAAGCATATGATCGATTCACTGCTGGCCTTTGAGCCGCAGGCTTTTGAGGGTAAAACGCTGGCAGATGTGGGTACGGGGGCAGGCTTTCCCGGTATCCCGCTCAAGATATACTGTCCCTCTTTAAAAGTAACGCTGATCGACTCGTTGGCGAAGCGGCTTAAATTTTTGCAGACGGTCATTGACCATTTGGAGCTGAAAGGCATCCGCTGCGTACATTTACGGGCCGAGGATGCCGGACGTGACCCACAGCACCGCGAGAAGTACGCACTGGTAACGGCTCGAGCCGTAGCACGGCTCAGTGTTTTGGCTGAATACTGCCTGCCGCTGGTCAAGGTGGGCGGCAGCTTTATCGCCTTGAAGGGCAGCAAATATCAGGAAGAGATCGCAGTGGGCGGTAAAGCACTTAGCATTTTAGGCGGTAAGCTGGTCAGCGCCGAAGCTGTTAAGCTGCCGGGTTTAGATGACGGACGGGCTATTGTGAAAATAGCTAAAATAAAAACAACGCCTAAAGCGTATCCGCGCAAAGCGGGCCTGCCGGAAAAGCAGCCCCTGGAATAAATAGTGGAGGTTAAGTTTATGACAGTTGATGATGGATTTTCTGTTTTAGAAGCAGGACGTACGGAAATGGGGACCAAACACAGCAGTAAGGCGATTCAGGTAGTGAAAGTGCCGTTGGCTAAGGTTATACCTAATCCTTATCAGCCGCGTAAAACCTTCGATGAAGAGGGCTTACAGGATCTGGCGGCTTCCATTGCCCAATACGGAGTTTTACAGCCTTTGCTGGTAGCGCCGCTGGAAGATGGCAGTGGTAATTATCTGTTGATTGCCGGTGAACGCCGTTTGCGGGCTTCAAAAATGGCACAGCTGCACGAGATACCTGTTATTATCAGTGACTATACCCAGCAGCAGATCGCCGAGATCGCTTTAATAGAAAATCTGCAGCGGGAAGACCTGCATTATTTGGAAGAGGCCGAAGGCTATGAGCTGCTGATGAATGAATTTCATCTGACGCAGGATTCTATGGCGTCCAGGGTAGGCAAAAAGCAATCGACTATTGCCAATAAGCTGCGCTTACTGCGGCTGCCTCAGGCTGTTCGTGAAGCGTTGCGCAAAAACAGCTTGACCGAGCGCCATGCCAGGGTACTGCTTAAACTGCCGACAGAGGCAGAGCAGCAGCAGATCATAGAAGCAATCGTCAAAAACAGTTTAAGCGTGCGTCAGACAGAAGAATATGTTAAAAAATATTTGGAAGCGGGCGAGGGCGAAGTCACTCCGAAAAAGAAACGGCTGGTCATCGTCAACGATGTGCGCATTTATTTAAACAGCATCAAGCAGATCGTTTCGACCATCAAGGACGTTGGTATCCCCGTATCCATGGAGCAGGATGTGGACGGCGGAGACGTGCTGGTGACTTTGCGTATCCGCAATACTAAAAAACAAAAAGAACAGCGGTTGTTTTAAAAATTACAGGCAGCGATGGCTATCGCTGCTTTTTCTTTGTTTTAAGAAGGCGGCAGAAGAATTGTTCTGTACAAATCTGCCGGATGTAGTAAAATAAGTATAAAAGTGATGCAGTATAAGGGAGGGTCATTCCATGGATTATAACGAGGTTTTACAAACAGCACGTACAAAAATAGGCACTAAATGCAAGGCTTGCCCGGTCTGTAACGGCATTGCTTGCCGCAATACCATGCCCGGCCCCGGCGCTAAAGGCGTAGGCGATACGGCTATCCGCAACTACCAAAAATGGCAGGATATCCGCGTCAATATGGATACGCTCTGCGCTAAGAGAACTATCAATACAGGGCTGGAGCTTTTTGGCAAGCATTTCCAGTACCCGTTTTTTGCAGGCCCAGTAGGTGCTGTGGCTATGCATTACAGTGATGCTTACAGCGACGTTACCTATAACGAAGTGCTGGTTTCTGCCTGTGCGGAAAATGGTATTGCCGCTTTTACCGGCGATGGTTTGGATGGCAGTGTGATGCAGGCGGCAACGCAGGCTATTGGCGCAGTTGCTGGTTTGGGTATACCTACCGTCAAACCCTGGAATTTGGAAACGATCCAAGAAAAACTGGCATTGGTACGCCAGTCAGGTGCTTTTGCGGTAGCAATGGATATTGATGCTGCGGGCCTGCCATTTTTGCAGAATATGACGCCGCCTGCAGGTAGTAAATCAGTGTCCGAGCTGGCGGAGATAGCTAAAATGGCGGGCGTGCCGTTTATCGTTAAAGGTGTGATGACTGCTAAAGGAGCTTTGAAAGCCCACGAAGCCGGAGCGCAGGCCATCATTGTTTCTAATCATGGTGGGCGTGTACTGGATCAATGCCCGGCAACAGCCGAGGTACTGCCAGAGATCGCAGCGGCAGTTGGCGGCAAAATGAAGATCATCGTTGACGGCGGAATTCGCAGCGGCGTCGATATTTTTAAAGCGCTGGCTTTGGGTGCTGATGCCGTGGTTATCGCCCGTCCCTTTGTAACGGCAGTTTTTGGCGGTGGTAAAGAAGGGGTTAAGGTATATATAGAAAAGCTGGCGGCAGAATTGCAGGATACTATGGCCATGTGCGGCGCGGCTAATTTAGAGGAAATAACAGCGGATATGATACGCCGCTAAGAATGTAAAATTTTAAAAGAAAATATAATAGAAGCATTACAAGCGGATGTTTCACGTGAAACATCCGCTTTTTATAAGGACTGCCGAAAATGGCAGGGGAGAAACAAATGAAAATAAAAAAAATCACGATACGCGAGCAGTCGGTGCTGGCGGCATTGCTGCTGATCTGGGAGGATTCGGTGCGGCAAAGCCATCACTTTTTGACGGAAGCGGACATTGCCGGTCTGCGGCCGCTGGTATTACAGGGGCTGGCACAGATACCAGAACTATGGGGACTATGCACGCTTGACGGAACTTATGCAGGCTTTATGGGCATTGACGGGCAGAAGCTGGAAATGCTTTTTATCAAGGGCGATCAGCGGGGCCGGGGTTTAGGGTCGCTGTTGCTGGCGCAGGCTATAGAAAAGCTTGGAGTTACAGAAGTAGATGTCAACGAACAGAACCCGCAGGCGCAGGACTTTTACTATAAGCATGGCTTTTATCAAGGTGTACGTTCAGAACTGGATGGGCAGGGTAATCCTTTCCCTATCCTGCATTTAAGCCTTCAAGAAAAGTTGAAGAAAGGCGGCAAGTTATGAAGTTTCAGGCGGCACTTTTGGTAGTTGAAGATATGGCGGCATCGGTGAAATTTTATAAGGAAATTTTAGGACTACGGGTGATCATGGATTTGGGTGCTAATGTTACCCTGACAGGCGGAATAGCCTTGCAGACAAAGGAAAGCTGGTGCGAATTTATTGAAAAAGACGCCAGGGAAATAGTTTTTGGTGGTAATGGGGCAGAGCTTTATTTTGAAGAAGATACTTTTGATGATTTTTTGAAGAAGCTGGCTGCGTTAAAAAATATTAGTTATGTCCATCAGGTCAAAGAATATGCCTGAGGTCAGCGTGCAGTGAGGTTTTATGATCCGGACAGGCATATCCTGGAAGTGGGCGAAAATATGAAAGCTGTTTGCCAGCGGTTTTTAAACAGCGGTATGAGTATAGAGGAAACTGCCGTCAGGATGGACGTGCCGGAGAAATTTGTGCGGGCCTGTGCCAGATAGAGTGTTTCAACAGGATGAAACTGGAGATCAAGCTGCTGACAGAAGCAGAAATAGATTGGTTGGTACCTTTTTTAACAGCGCTGGCAGACTATCATAACCAGGTAGCTGTCAATTTTTCGGGGTGTTATCCGTTGGTTAGCGTCAGCGATAAATGTGTTGTACTTAAAAATGGTCTTGCTACAGGTAAAAGTAAAGCCGCTGTGGTGCTTGCTAATGGTAAAAGGGAAGGCTGCTGCGTTTTTTCCCAAACCGGAAAATTTGGAAGTATCGATTACCTTTATATTAATGAGCAGCTGCGCGGCCATGGTGCAGGTGCTTTGCTGATGTGCTGGATGTTGAAGGAACTGGGACGGACGGGTGTGGAATTGCTCGAACTGAAAGCGGTTGTCGGCAACGGTCAGGCTGTCCGGTTTTATGAACATTATGGTTTTGCGTCCAAAGCAATAGTGCTGGCTAAAAAGTTGTGATAACAAGTGTAAGTAAACAAAGGAGAAGCTTATGCTGGAGAAAATACCTTCACAGGAAGCTGTACAGGAATTAATTGGGGACCGACTTTTTATAGTCTGGCAGCAGCTGTGTGCTTTGATTGAAGCAAACTACGATATGGAGCAGCTGTGGAACCAAGGCGGCAAGGCCTGGGATTATGAATATAAGTACCGGCGCGGCGGCAAAACTTTATGCGGTATTTATCTGCGTGCTGGATGCCTGGGTTTTATGGTGATTTTGGGTAAAGCCGAACGGGAAAAGTTTGAGAACGACAGGGATAACTATACCCTGGCGGTGCAGCAGCTGTATGATGCGGCGATTACCTACTATGACGGGAAGTGACTGCTGCTGGAGGTAAAGGATACGTTGCTGTTTGGTGATTTCAGCAAGCTGCTGCTGCTGAAACGCAAGCCCAATAAAAAATAAGTAGGGCTGCAAAATCATAAGAACGAGAGCTGGTGTAAGGATGCTGAGATTACGTCCCTTTAAAAATAGCGATGCGGCATATTTGCCTGCTTGGATCGTTGATGAACGGGAGTTTTATTTTTGGAGTGCCGGAAAATTTACTTATCCGCTGACTGCAGAGCAGGTGCTGGACTATGCGGAAAAAATTGCCGCTGACGAGGCAGCCTGGCCGTTGACCGTGCTGGATGGCGAGGGTAGACCAGTAGGGCACATCCTGCTGCGTCGTGCAGATTATGTTAATAACAGTATCCATTTAGGTTTTGTGCTGCTAGCGCCGGCTATGCGCGGCAATGGCAGAGGCCGGGACTTAGTGCGGTTGGTTCAACGCTATGTGCAGGATATTTTGGGGATGCGCCGCCTGACTTTGGGTGTTTTTAACAATAATCTGTCGGCGCAGCATTGTTATGAGCAGGAAGGTTTTAGAAAATGCTTAGGTGTAACGGCTATTTTTCCTCTGCACCAGCTGGAATTTTTAGGGGAACAATGGGAGATAGTAGAAATGGAGTGGTTGGCTGATGCAAACTGAAAACCGGCCTTTTTTAATAACTGAACACTTGGCATTTTCGCTGCTTATAGAAAGCGACCAGGCCGCGCTGCAGGAACTGTTGGGTGATCCGGAAATCATGTACGCCTGGGAGCATGGCTTTAGTGCAGAGGAAGTAAAGGACTGGCTGGCGGAGAATCTTCGCCGATATAGAGGCGATGGCCACAGTTATTGGGCTGTGCGATTGCGCGCTGACGGCAGTTTGGTCGGCGTGATGGGTATTTTAGAGGAACAAGTGGCAGGGGCAGCTCATACCGGTATCGGTTATATTTTACATAAGCGCTGCTGGGGAAAGGGCTATGCTGCCGAAGGTACTGCTGCATTATGCCAATATGCTTTCTATAATTTGCAGCTGCCAATACTGACGGCGCAGATCAGAACCAATAATCTGGCTTCCCAGCGGGTTGCCTCTGGGTTGGGTATGGAGGCAGTCAGAGAATTTGCTAAGCTCTATCGCGGTCAAAATATGCCGCATCTGCTGTATCGTCTGACAGAGGATAACTGGCAGCAGCAGGGGGCCAAAGGTAAGGTCATCATGCAGATCAAAACCGGTAAAAAAAGATTTTTACCTTTACTGCTATTGGGTGATGAAGAAGAAGCTATGATCGACAGGTATTTGGAACGTGGTGAGCTTTTCGCTCTTTATGATGGCGGCTTAAAAGCGGTAGCTGTGGTGACCAGGGAAGCAGAAACGGTTTTTGAGCTAAAAAATCTGGCGGTGGAGCCAGCTGCGCAGCGACAGGGCTATGGAAAGTATTTAATAGAAACATTGTGCGCTTTGTATGGGCGCACAGGCAGAAAAATGCTGGCGGGTACAGGGGAAGTGCCGTCGGTGCTGAACTTTTATGCTGCCTGCGATTTTACCAGAAGCCATGCGGTCAAAAATTTCTTTGTTGATAATTATCCGCAGCCGATTTTTGAAGGTGACATACAATTAGTGGATATGGTTTATTTGGAGCGGCTATTATAAAAAGCAAAATAGTGGAGGGGCGCTATGGAAAAATTACAAATAGCAACAGCGGTTTGGGAAGATTTGCCGCAGATTTTAGCATTGCAATATTCGGCCTACCAAAGTGAAGCGTTGCTGCTGAATAATTATGATATACCACCGCTTAAACAGACCTTGCCGGAGCTACAGCAGGAATACGAACAGGGCCTGATCTTGAAGCTTACAGATCGGGACGGAAAAATTATCGGCTCTGTCCGTGCTTATGAAAAGACGGGCAGTGTTTATGTGGGTAAGCTGATGGTGCTGCCTGAATGTCAGCGCCAGGGATGGGGGAGCAGGTTACTATTGGCAGTTGAAAAAACTATACCTGCCAGCAGGTATGAACTTTTTACCAGTAGTAAAAGCGCACAGAATCTGTACCTTTACCAAAAAGCTGGCTATAAAATTTTTGATGAAAAGCAAATAGACGCAGCACTGACACTGATCTATTTAGAAAAACAGTTTTAATAGGTGCTTTTGAAGCATACGAAAAGCAAATAATGGCATAAATAACAAAAGCGATGTTTCACGTGAAACATCGCTTTTGTTATTTACTTATACTGCTGCTATGATATTGTAGCCGTTGGCTATTAAAACTTTTGTGGCCGCTTCTAAAGAAGTTTCTTTGATCAGGATATAATCGGTATTGTAGGTGGAAACAGCAAAGATGCTTATGTCGGCTGCAGCCAGTAGTCCGGAAAGCTTAGCAAGGATACCGACAAGTGCAAAATCCAGCGTACCGCATATCTTAAAGGTGCGCCAGCCGTATTCACATTGCAGAGTTTGTGTGGGCAGGTTTGCTTCCGGGCATGCCAGGGATAGTTCTTCATCGGTTTTGCTGAGAAAACAAAAAGGCATCTGCCAGTCGATTTGCTGTAGGTCGGTTATCTGGCAGACGGCAAATCGCTGTGGTAAAAGTTGTAATTCCATAAAAGCTCCTTTTCAGTTTGCTGATTTATTTGTTAGTCTAAGTATAAATAATCTAAGTTGTTGCTGCAAGTTTATTTAACGGCGGCAGCTTCTGAAAAAACTTGCCTGGTTTCTGTAACGGCGTTGAGCACTTTAGGGAAGCCTGTGTATGGGATGCAATGCAGGAAGGCTTCGATGATCTTATTTTCTTCCACCCCCACATGCAGGGCTGCTCTGATATGAACTTGCAGCTGTGCTTCGCAGCCACCGGCAGTCAGCAGGCTGGCTAAAGTTAGTAATTCACGTTCTTCTAGACTCAGTCCGGCGCGGGCGTAGATTTGTCCAAAAGCGAATTCTACGATATAATTGCCCAGATCAGGGGCAATATCTTCAAGATTTTTGATAATGGCGATACCGGCATCGCCATCGATCCGTTGCAGGTTTTTCAGTCCCTCTGCGAAATAGTTAGTTGTCATTTACATTCACCTCCAAAATGATTACAATTAAAGTATAAATTTTAGACTATAGTCTAAGTCAAATAGTGAAGGTGAAAAAATGAAAATAGGTACTTTTGCCGATCAGACGGGTATCAGTGCGTATACTTTAAGATATTATGAGAAAAAAGGCTTGCTGAAAGTGTGCCGGGATACGCATGGTTGTAGGGTTTATGCTAAGGACGATGTGGAATGGGTAAAATTTTTACAGAAACTGAAAGCAACGGGTATGCTGTTGCGTGATATCCGAAAATATGCTGACCTGCGTTATGAGGGTGAGGTTACTATAGGGGCAAGGCTGGAACTACTGATAGTACATCAGGATTTTGTTGACGAAGAAATAAAGAAATGGCAGCAGTACAGTGAAAATCTGCAAAATAAGATAGCCGTTTATCGACAGTTATTGGAGCAGCAGAGTCATCGGCCGGATACTTGAATTTACACTAATACCGTGTTATAATGTCGGCAACTAAAAATAGTCAAACTTATTTCTTTGTCACCGGATGAAGAAGCTGATATAAGTGTGCAAATTTATGCCGTAGGTCTGGAAGGTGTAGATTTGCACACTTTTTTACTGAAAGGAGCAGGGCATGGTCAAGATATACGATTATTTATGCGAGGATGCTAAAGTTATCAGGGAAAAGGTATTTGTAACAGAGCAGGGATTTCAAAATGAATTTGACGAATGGGATGATAAGGTTGTGCACGCAGTTTTGTTTTTAGACGGTCAGGCTGTGGGTACAGGCAGACTATTGCCAGGCCAGCAGCAGGGTTCGTTCGTTGTTGGAAGGATAGCCGTGTTGCAAGAATATCGAGGCCGTCATTTGGGTGAACAGATCATGCAGGCATTGGAGCAGAAAGCGGTTAAAGCTGGTGGTACTACCATAAGTTTGTCGGCTCAGTGCCGGGCCAGTGGGTTTTACAGCACTTTGGGTTACGTAGAATGTGGTAAGCCATATCTGGATGAATTTTGTCCGCATATTTTGATGGAAAAAGCTTTGTGAAGTAAAGGGCAAGAACAGATTAAATCGCTGTAAAATAATCTTTATTAAAAAATGTGGATAAAGCTGTGGGTTGTGTTGATAAATATGGTCAGGAAGTTGTCGGGCGGCTAAGGTGAAGTAGATGTAGACTGGGTCTGACAAGGGTGGAGCTGAAATATTGCGCAGAGTCCAAGGTGAATGTTTCACGTGAAACATTCACCTTAAAACTTTCTTGCTAAAAAATAATGATTGATTTTATAGAAGAAAAACAGTGATTTTTGTTTTTAACTATAGGTGAAACACTTAATTTGTGATAAAATTAGAACCAGATGAAATTATATAATAATGTAGTGAAGATATTAAGGGTGAGGTGAGGATTTTGGTTAAGGTTATCGCTATTGCCAACCAAAAGGGCGGCGTTGGTAAAACTACTACAACTGTCAATCTGGCTGCATGTTTGGCTTTAAAAGGGCGCAAGGTATTATTGATAGATTCTGACCCGCAGGGCAATTCAACCAGCGGGTTAGGGTTTGATAAGCGTGATATCAAAAAATGTATCTATGATACGTTGATCGATGATGTGCCAATGAAGGATCTGATCATGCCCAGCGCGTATGCAAATTTGGACGTACTGCCGGCAACGATCCAGCTGGCTGGCGCTGAGATCGAGCTGGTGAGCCTGATGAACAGGGAGGGACGATTGAAAAGTTCTTTGGAACGGGTCAAACATGATTATGATTATGTCTTGATTGACTGCCCCCCTTCTTTGGGGTTGCTGACGATCAATGCTTTGACGGCTGCCAGTTCGGTGCTGATCCCGATCCAGTGCGAATTTTATGCTTTGGAAGGCGTTACTCAGCTGATGAATACGATCAAATTAGTGCAGCGTAATCTGAACCCGGCTTTGAAGCTGGAAGGCGTAGTTATGACCATGTACGATGCCCGCACTAACCTGTCTACGGATGTAGTTGACGAAGTAAAAAAATATTTTGAAACTAAAATGTATAATACCATTATCCCGCGTAATGTGCGTTTGAGTGAAGCTCCCAGCCATGGACAGCCAGTCATTGTGTATGACCCAAAATCCAAAGGCGCAATGGTTTATCAGGAGCTGGCACGGGAGGTAATCGGCGATGAGTAAAAGCGGTTTAGGCAAAGGCCTGGGTGCTATTTTCGGCGACATTGCCAACCCTACGGCAGAAGTAGTGGAACCGGTGCGCAGCGATGAAGAAAAGCAGGAGCTGCCGCTGAAGGATATTATTCCCAACCCGCATCAACCCCGGCAGGTTTTTGATGCGGATAAGCTGGCCGAGCTGGTGGAATCCATTAAGCTGCACGGTGTTATTCAGCCGCTGGTGGTGCGCAAGCATGGCCGCAAATACGAGATCGTTGCCGGTGAACGCCGCTGGCGCGCCTCTAAAGAAGCCAAATTGAAAACAGTGCCCGTTATTATTCGTGACTATGATGACGCGACGATGATGGAAATAGCGCTGGTGGAAAACATCCAGCGTCATGACCTGAATCCGGTGGAAGAGGCCGAAGGCATCAAACGATTGATGACTGAGTGCAAGTTGACCCAGGAGGATGCGGCTAAAAAGGTGGGGCGCAGCAGAACCGCTGTAGCTAACATCCTGAGGCTGCTGAACCTGCCGCCACGAATCAGGGAATATGTTTCACGTGAAACATTGACGATGGGACAGGTCAAACCACTGTTGTCACTGGACAATGAAAAGCAGCAGACAGAGGTTGCCGAAGCCATTATCGAAAAAGGTTGGAGCTCGCGTACTGTTGAGGACGTAGTGAAGGAACTGAAAGCCGGCCGCAAGGTAAAAGTGCTGAAGGAAACAGTTACTGTGCTGGGCAGCAAAACGCCGACAAGGAAAACAAAAACAGCTGCCAAAGAAGACGTGTATGCCAGTGATTTTCAAAACCGGCTGGTAGAACTTTTAGGAACAAAAGTTAAAGTTGTGCCGAAGGACGAAAAGCAGGGTAAGATAGAAATAGAGTACTACTCGCCAGAGGATCTGGAGCGCATCTATGATCTGCTGGATAAACCGGCCCAGCAGCCGTTGAAAAGAAAAAAACCGTGGCTGTCGGTATAAGATGCTTTGCTATGGCAGTGCAGTGATGGGGGAGAGAAAGACGTGCAAAGAAAGATAGACACGCATTGCTTCAAGGGCACGGCGTTATGATAGGACTGGGGACTTTGGTCAATGCCGGTGCGATCTTAGCCGGTGCTGCTGCAGGATTACTGCTGCGCCGGGGACTGCCGGAAAAGTGGCAGGAAAGTATCATGCAGGGTGTGGCGCTGTGCATTATCGTGATTGGTGTGCAGATGGCCTTTAAAAGTGAAAATATTATGGTCGTGATTTTCAGTCTGGTACTGGGAGCTATCGTTGGCGAAGCTTTGGATATCGATGCGAAGCTGCAAAAATTCGGCGATTGGGTCGGCAAGAAAATTATTGGCGGACGTGACGCTGGTGCGGCTAAAGCGATAGGCGAAGGTTTTGTGGCCGCCAGCTTGATTTACTGCGTTGGCGCTATGGCGATCATCGGTAGCCTGGAAGACGGATTGAAAGGCGATACAACGATCCTTTTTGCCAAGTCTACTCTGGACGGCATCATTGCTATCATCCTGACTGCAAATCTTGGTGTCGGTGTAGCCTTATCGGCAGTCAGCGTACTGCTGTATCAGGGCACGCTTACAGTGCTGGCCGGAGTATTGGAGCCCATATTGACCACAAGTATTTTAAATGAAGTAACTGCCACAGGCGGGGTGCTGATCATGTCTATCGGCGTCAATATGCTGAAAGTGGTGCAGATCCGCATCTCGAATCTGCTGCCGGCAGTAGTCTGGGCAGGGCTTATAGTAACACTGGTTGGTCTTTTATAAAGGAAGAAGGAAAACAATGGAACAGATAAATGAAATCTTAAGCGGCAATTTGCTGGTGATAGTCGCTGTTTTACTGGTGCTGCTTATATTTTTATTGGCAATGTTGGTAAATTTGAACAGCAAGCTGAGGAAGCTGCAATGGAAGTATGATTACTTTACTAAAAGCACTACGATGGATCTAGACGAAGTACTGACGCAAACGCTGACAGATCTACGCGCTGCGGAAGCAAATATTACTGCTTTGGAAAAAAGCCGTGATGAACTGCGCTTGCGTTTGAAAAATTGCGTGCAAAATCTGCGGGTCTTACGTTATAATGCTTTTGATAATACGGGCAGTGATTTAAGTTATTCTATTGCGCTGACAGATGAAGAAAATAACGGCGTCGTTATTTCGAGTATCTACGGCCGTGAAGAAAATCGCTGTTATGCCAAACCCGTTACAGCAGGAAAATCGCACTATGTACTTTCTAAAGAAGAAGAGGAAGTATTACAGCAAAAATAGGCGAAAAACTCATCGCTTTAAATGGCCTGCAAGACTGGCAAAATCCAAAATGAATAGACTGGCTTGCGCCGCAAAGAAAAAACGCTCACAAGCGATTTGTGAGCGTTTTTGTGTATACACTGATAATGATTTGGCTTTAAAGAAGCTAAGTATAAAATAAAATTCGAGATATTAGATTTTTTTAGGAAAAAGTGTTTGGTAAATAGTAATAAATTTTTGGTGGAGTTAAGCAGATTGTATTTTGACAATGCTTTTAAAAATTTAGATGGATCGACTAATTGATAGAAAATAAATAAAAGATACTGGGTGATAAATAGTACTTTATTAAAATCGCGAAAAATATCGCAGAAATTTAAGTGAAAGTTTCATTTTCTGTCAAGCTGGCTGTTGAAAAAATAGAAGTAGTTTTGCATAAAACGAAGCTGTTTTTCAGTTGAATAAAATTTACCCCCTGCTTCTCAAAATCAAGAAGCAGAGGGATAAAGAGTTCCTCTATATATAATGTAGAGTTTTAGCAAATAATGATATTGCTGTTAGTATTACATATTGCCGTGAAACAGCTGCAACAGTATGAACATGACCTGGGCGCTCATCAGGTATTTGAACCAGATGCGGGCATAGACGAATCCCAACGGGCTAACTTCATAAGCACCGGCGATACGTCCCTGGACGCCATAGGATTCCAGCGCCGAGAGGAACAGTAGCATACAGCCGGGCTCCCAGCCGTCGCCGGTAATGAGCCAGATGCAGTAGAAGAGGAAGAGGATGTCGATAAGGAAATAAATGAGGAAAAAGACAGTGGTTTTGTCGATAAAAACCACATGCACTTTTTTAGCACTGCGGCGCTCTTCGACGATCGCTCGGAAATTATGCAGGAACAGGGCCAGTTCGCGATGATATATAAAGGAAAAAACTTTCGCGCAAAGAAAAAGCAAGGGAATATAATGCATGGGAGCTCCTATCTGTGAATTCAGTTAACATACACAAATATTATACATCATAAAAAGATAGCGTGCCAAGAAAAATCGTGAATTTTGTATACATTCTGCTTCGAACGGAATATTGTCTTTTGTATACGGAACAAATGACAAAAAGATCAAAAAATACAAAATAGCAGAGCAAATTATTCGTTTTTTGTACGGATTTTCAAAAAAAGAGTTGACAAAAGTGTGAAAAAGTATTTATAATTGTGAGCAGATAGTTACAAACGTAGCGTTGCCAAAGTAAGACACTGTTGCGAGGGGAACAGCAACGGCTGCTGCATAGAAGTAACCAATTATATCATTAAAAGGAAAAGGGGAAAGAAGAAATGAAAACCTGGAGAAAAGTTGCCAGTGCTGCTTTAGCAGCTATGGTATTCGCTTCACTGACCGCAGGTTGCGGCGGAGACAAAAAGAAAGAAGCTGCTAACACCAATGAGATCGTAGTAGGTGCAAGCTTTGAGCTGACCGGCAATGTCGCCAACTACGGTAAATCTACTTTGTCGGGCTTGAAAATGGCCTTTGACGAAGTTAACAAAGCCGGCGGTATCGACGGCAAAAAACTGCGTATCGTGGAAAGCGATAACAAGTCTGAGCCTTCCGAGGCAGGTAACTCTGTTACCAAGCTCGTAACCCAGGATAAAGTAGTTGCGGTCATTGGCCCTGCTACCAGCGGCTGCGTTGCTGCTTCCACTCCTATCACTACTGCGAACAAGATCCCTTTGATCGCACCCTGTGCTACGGCGCCTAACATCACTGTTGAGAACGGTAAGGTCAAAGAATTTGTCTTCCGTTCCTGCTTCATCGACCCGTTCCAGGGCCGCGTAATGGCAGAGTTTGCTGATAAAAACCTGCATGTCAAAAACGTAGCGATTTTGTATGACGCTTCCAGTGACTATTCCAAAGGTTTGGCAGAAGTATTCACCACGACTATGGAAGGCAAAGGCGGTAAGATCGTTGCCAAAGAAGCTTTCCTGGCAAAAGATCTGGATTTCAAATCTGCTTTGACTAAAATCAAATCTACTAATCCGGAAGCCATCTATATTCCTGGTTACTATGAAGAAGTTGCCAAGATCATCAAACAAACCCGTGAATTGGGTATGGATGTACCGCTCTTAGGCTGCGACGGCTGGGACAGCCCGAAGCTTGTTGAGATCGGCGGCCCTGCTGCTTTGAACAACACTTATTTCTCCAGCGCTTATTCCGCAGAGGATAAAGAGCCTTCCGTACAAAAATTCATCGCCGGTTACAAAGCTATGTATAACAAAGAACCTGACGTTTTCTGTATGCAGGGCTACAATGCCGGTTTGATCCTGGCTGACTCCATCAAACGCGCAGGCGGCGCTTCTGACGGTACTAAACTTGCTGCCGCTATTGCTGCTACCAAAGACCTGCCCGTTGCCAGCGGCAAGCTGACTTATGATGCTGACCACAATCCGATCACCAGCGCGATCATCATCGAGCTGAAAGACGGTGTACAGTCCTTTAAAGAAAAAATCTCGCTGTAATAGTGCAGTAAAGCTGTTTTGTAAACTAAATATATAAAAAAGATAAGATCAGTAGAAACCATTGTTTTTTAGATGTTTTTTGGTCCGCGCGGCTTTGGCCGCGCAGGATTAAATATATTTTGAGGTTTTCATCAGAGGGGGAAAAACAATGAAAAAAGTTACTAAGGTATTCTCAGTAATGGTAGCAAGTGTGGCTTTAGCAGCTATGCTTAGTGGCTGTGGCGGCGATAAAAAAGCTGCTGGCGATACCATCAAGGTTGGCGGCAATCTGGAAATGACCGGCGGCAGTGCCAGCTTTGGTATTTCTGCTAAAAACGGTATTGAACTGGCTTTTAAAGACATCAATGCCAAAGGCGGCGTCAATGGCAAAAAGTTGGAGCTGGTAGTTGCGGATAATAAATCCGAAGCGGCCGAAGCGACCAACGCCATGCAAAAGCTCGTTTCTCAGGATAAGGTCGTAGCCGTTATCGGCCCCAACCTTTCTTCCGCTACTATTGCGGCCAGTGCGATCAACAATGGCAGCAAAGTGCTGGATATCGCACCGATGGCTACTAATCCTAACGTTACCGTGGACCCGGCGACAGGCAAGACTAAAGATTATAATTTCCGCGCCTGCTTCATCGATCCGTTCCAGGGCACCGTTATGGCCAACTTTGCTAAAAATGATTTAAAAGCAACAAAAGCAGCGATCCTTATCGATAATTCTTCTGACTATGCTAAAGGCTTGGCGGCGTTCTTTAAAGAAAACTTTGAAAAGAACGGCGGTACTGTTGTGGCTGAAGAATCATATCTGCAAAAGGATACCGATTTTAAAGCTACTTTGACTAAAATCAAAGCTGCAGCTCCCGATATTCTTTATGTTCCCGGTTATTACCAGGAAGTCGGCATGGTCGTGAAACAGGGCCGTGAAATGGGCCTTGAGATCCCGATGGCCGGCGGAGACGGCTGGGACAGCGCCAAATTGCCTGAAATCGCAGGCAAGGCAGCACTCAATAATACTTACTTCTCCAGCTTGTATTCTCCTGACGATGATTCCGCTTTGAACAAAGCTTTTGTCAGCGAATATGAAAAAGCTTACAAAGTAAAACCCGACGTTTTCGCAGCGCTTTCTTATGACTCCGCTTTGCTGGTCGCTGAAGCGATCAAAAACGCAGGCGATGCTGATCCGGTAAAGGTGGCCCAGGCTATGGCTAAAATAAATGGCTTCCAGGGTGTATCCGGTACCGTAACCTTTGACGCGCAGCATAACCCGGTTAAGAGTGCTGTAATCATCGAACATATCGATGGCGCTCAAACCTTCAGGACAAAAATCAATCCTTGATAAAAATCCACAATTAATTTTTGCAATGGTGCGGGCTGTGGTGTTACCACAGCCTCATTGCGTTTAATCCACGAGATCAGGAGGACAGGAATTATGGACATGGGTTCCTTTTTGCAACAGTTTGCCCAACAGCTTATCAACGGCATTTCGCTGGGCAGTATTTATGCGCTGGTAGCATTGGGCTATACGATGATCTATGGTATCATCAAGCTCATTAATTTTGCTCACGGCGATATTTACATGCTGGGTGCTTATTTCGGCTTCGTAGCCACCACTATGCTTGGTTTTTCTTTTATTCCGGCTATTCTTTTTTCGATGGCTTGTGCTGCTTTGGCAGGTATTATTATTGAACGTGTGGCCTATCGGCCTATGCGTAACGCGCCCCGAATCGCAATCTTGATCACAGCTATCGGTGTATCGTTCTTTTTGGAATACAGTATGATTTTGATCGCGACGCCGCAGCCCCGTACTTTCCCGGCTGTTTTTGAGGCAACGATCTATCATCTTGGGCCTTTGGTCGTCAATAGCCAGCAGGTAGTTATTTTGATCTGCGCGCTGATTTTGATGGCTGTGCTGACTTACATTGTACAAAACACCAAAGCGGGCAAAGCGATGCGGGCCGTTTCTTTCGACGCCGACGCAGCCCGTCTGATGGGTATCAATATCGACCGCGTTATTTCCATGACCTTTGCCCTGGGCTCTGCCCTGGCAGCTGCCGGCGGCGTGCTGGTAGGCATCTACTATAATTCTATCGACCCGCTGATGGGCATGGTCCCCGGTATCAAGGCTTTCGTCGCCGCAGTACTCGGCGGTATCGGCATCATCCCCGGCGCGATGCTGGGCGGCTTGATTTTGGGCGTGGTAGAAGCAATGGTCAGCGGTTTCTTTTCTTCGACCTTCCGCGATGCTGCGGCATTCGCTATCCTGATCCTCATTTTGCTTTATAAACCGGCTGGTTTGCTGGGCAAAAATGTGCGTGAGAAAGTGTAGGTGAGAGCTATGAATGCCATGAGAAAAAAAGATCTACTGACGTTAGTAGCCTGTGCCGTACTTTTTGCGCTGGTTGAGGGGATGCTGCTGGAAGAGATCATCGGCCCCTTTTGGGAATTGAATATCATTTTGATCTGCATCAATATCATCCTGTCGGTCAGCCTGAACCTGATCAACGGTTATACAGGCCAGTTTTCTATCGGCCATGCAGGCTTTCTGGCGGTAGGCGCTTATACGGGCGCTATCGTGACTGTCAAGCTGGGTATGCCCTATGAGCTGGCATTGGTAGTCGGCACTATTTCTGCAGGCTTCCTGGGCTTTCTCATCGGTCTGCCGACGTTGCGGCTGAATGGTGACTATCTGGCTATCGCGACGCTTGGCTTAGGCGAGATCATCCGTATCTGCATCTTGAATATAGACTATGTAGGCGGTGCTTCCGGATTGATGGGCATTCCCCGTTTTACCAACTTCGCCTGGGTCTTCTGGATCATGATCTTCGTGATCTTCTTTATCAAAAACTTTAAGAACTCGGCTCCGGGCCGCTGCTGTCTGGCGATCCGCGAAAACGAGATCGCTGCCGATACCATGGGTATCGACACCACTAAATACAAAGTAATGGCGTTTACCCTGGGCGCTGCTTTTGCAGGCACCGCAGGCGTATTGTTTGCCCATTATTTTTACATTGCCCATCCGGCGTCTTTCACCTTCATGCGTTCTTTTGATATTTTGACCATGGTAGTTTTAGGTGGACTGGGTTCTATGACTGGCGCGATCACAGGCGCTGTACTTTTAACTTTTATTTCTGCCTATCTGGCAGAATACCCCGAATGGCGTATGATCATTTACTCGCTGACGTTGATAGTGTTGATGCTGCGCCGTCCGCAGGGCTTGTTTGGCAGTAAGGAATTGAGCTTGAAAATGTTTGGATTTGGAGGTGGCAAAGGTGGACGCACTGCTGAAAGTAAATGATATTTCCATGGTCTTTGGCGGTCTGCGCGCTGTCTCCAATGTTTCGCTGGAAATCAATCAGGGTGAACTGATCGGCCTGATCGGGCCTAACGGCGCCGGTAAGACCACGGCTTTTAATATGATCACCGGTGTTTACACACCGACCGAAGGCGAGATCATCTTCGACGGCGTGAAAACCAGCGGTAAAAAATCTTATCAGGTCACCCAGCTGGGCATGGCCAGAACTTTCCAGAATATCCGTTTATTCTCGGAATTATCGGTTATCGACAATGTTAAGATCGCCTATAACATGCACGTTAAATACAACTTGGGCGAAGCAATCGCCCGTGTGGGCCGTTATTTCAGCGAAGAAGACGAGATCACGCAGAAAGCCTTAGAGCTGCTGAAGATATTTAAACTGGAAGACAAGGCTTACGAAACGGCTAAGAACCTGCCTTACGGCGAGCAGCGCCGTCTGGAGATCGCCCGGGCTTTGGCAACAGAGCCGAAACTGCTGCTGCTGGACGAACCGGCGGCTGGTATGAATCCGCAGGAAACCAAAGAACTGATGGAAATGATCCGTTGGATCCGCGATAAATTCGCCTTGTCGATCCTTTTGATCGAGCATGATATGGGCCTGGTCATGGGTGTCTGCGAGCGTATCTATGTTTTGGAATACGGCTTCTGTATCGCCAGCGGTACGCCGGATGAGATCAAGAACAATAAGCGTGTTATCGAAGCATACTTGGGCGAGGAGGTATCCTGATGTTAAAGGTAAACAATATCGACGTCTATTATGGTGCCATTCACGCAATTAAAGATATCAGCATCGAAGTGCCCAAAGGCGAGATCGTAACGCTGGTCGGCTCTAACGGCGCCGGCAAAAGCACGACGCTGCGCACTATTTCCGGCCTGATGAAGCCGAAAACAGGTACGATACTTTTTGAAGATAAAAACATCGTTGGCGTACCGGCGCATAAGATCGTTGGCATGGGCTTATGCCAGGTTCCCGAAGGACGCCACGTTTTCGCTAATATGAGCGTTATGGAAAATCTGGAGCTGGGCGCTTATCTGCGCAGCGATAAAGACGGTATTGCCCGTGATCTGGAAGATGTTTTTAAAAAATTTCCGCGTCTTTTAGAGCGTAAAGAACAGATCTCCGGTACCCTTTCCGGCGGCGAGCAGCAAATGCTGGCCATGGGCCGTGCTTTGATGAGCCGTCCGCGCCTTTTGCTGTTGGACGAACCCTCGATGGGTTTGGCACCATTGCTTGTTAAAGAAATATTTAATATAATAAAAGAAATAAACGAGAGCGGCACTACGGTGCTTTTGGTTGAGCAAAATGCCAATATGGCTTTGTCCATTGCTGACAAGGCGTATGTATTGGAGACCGGCCGCATCGCTTTGGCAGGTACTGCGCATGAATTAGCCAGCAGTGAAGCTGTGCGCAAGGCTTATTTAGGCGGCTGATGCCGTAAAAGGAGCGTGTTAGAAATGTTAGTTAAAGATTTTATGTCAGCTAATGTAGTTACTATTTCAGAAGACAAAAGCATGCTGGAAGCCCGTGAACTGATGAAAAGCAAGGATTTCCGGCGTATCCCCGTAGTCGATGATATCAAAAGAGTTATGGGTATCATCACCGACGGCGATATTGGCCGTACTTCTCCTTCCGATGCCAGCACTTTATCCCGTTATGAAGCCAATTATCTGCTGTCACGTTTAAAAGTACGCGACGTGATGACCCGTGATGTGATAACTGTTCGCGATAACAGCGCTATAGAAGACGTAGCTTACCTGCTTTATAAAAATAAGATCAATGCTTTGCCGGTAGTCAACGACGATAATAAGCTGTGTGGCATCATTACCGACAGCGATATTTTCCGTGCTTTCGTAAGCATCATGGGCATCGCTAAAAGCTGCACACGCATCACCGTTGACGTTACTGATAAGGTGGGCGTTATCGCCGATATTGGCGGTATGTTCCGCGACCAGGGTATCAACATTATTTCTGTGGTCACCAAAAAGAATGATGCCAATACTACCGAGTTGACGATCCGTGCAGATTTGTCCCAGCATGGTATGGATATTATCGAACAGATCCGCGAAGCCGGTTACGAAGTGACCGATATCAGTACGGTCAAAGGCATCGAATAAGCCATGTTGGACGCCAAGTTCAATGTAGGTGACGTGGTGCGCATGAAAAAGGCGCATCCCTGCGGTTCTTTTGAATGGGAGATCACCCGCACGGGCATGGATTTCGGCCTGAAGTGCAAAGGCTGTGGCCATTTTGTGATGATAGCCCGCCCAAAATTCATCAAAGCAGTGAAAGCCGTGGTAACAGCGGCCCCAGAGCAGTAAGAGAAAATAAAGGCTCCGCCTCAGGCGGAGCCTTTTGTTTAAGAAGGGATTAGGAAAGCTAATGATACAGATCAAAGCATTAGATCATCTGGTGTTGACAACGCGGGATTTTGACCGCTGCATATGGTTTTATCGTGATGTGCTGGGACTGGAGCTGGTATGCAGGGAGGGTCATTATGCTCTGCGTTTTGGTGTTCAGAAAATCAATATTCATCGTCGGCCGGCAGAATTTTTACCGGCGGCAAAGAATATTACAGCCGGCAGTTTGGATTTCTGTCTGTTAACAGATACTGACTTGCTGGAAGTAAAGCAGCAATTAGATGAATACGGCGTTGAGATCGAGGAAGGCGTTGTAGAACGCAATGGTGCTTTGGGGAAGATGCAAAGTTTATATGTGCGTGACCCGGACGGTAATCTGGTGGAAATCAGCAAATATCAAAAACAGTAAATATTAAATCAAGCCGCTGTTTCTAAAGAAACAGCGGCTTGATTTTTAAAAAAATAAGGGACTGGCGGCTATTCCAGCCTGCTTTTAAAAGTCCAGCCGGCGATGCTCAGCGTCAGGATGGCGATCAACGTCAGCGGCAGTAAATTCAGTGCTACATATTGCAGCTCCATATCCTTTAGCAAAACCCCTTTGGCGATAGCCAAAAAGAAGCGCAGGGGATTAAGATAGGTAAGATACTGCAAGGCTACCGGCATACTGTCGACTGGTGAGATAAATCCGGACAATAAGACAGCTGGCATTTGAAAGGTAAAAACGCCTAAAATAGCCTGCTGCTGAGTTTTGCACAGGGATGAGATAAACAGTCCTACACCTACCAGTGCTAACAGCGCGATAAAATCGGCGGCTAAAAAAAGCAGCAGTGAACCGTTTAAAGGGAAATCAAAAAACTGGACCGAGATGCTGAGCATCAAGAGCGTAAGCGTCCAGGCCAGCAACTGGGCCGGAACGGCCTTGCCGATCAGGATCTCGGCTGAGGACAAGGGACTGACGATCAGCTGGTCGAAGGTGCCCACTTCTTTTTCCCGGGCAATAGACAGGGAGGTGAGCAAAAGTACGATCACCATGGAAAGCATAGCCATAAGTGAAACCAGCGAATAATATTTATAGTCCAGATTGATGTTGAACCAGTTGCGGGTAACGATCTCCAGCGGTGGCGTGCTTGACGCCAGTTCTTTAGTATAGCCCTGGATGATCTGGGTAGCGTAATTGCCAATGATCGAGGCGGAATTAGTTTGCCTGCCGTCGGTTATTATCTGTACGGCAGCGCCGGTCTTATTTTTGATGGCGGCAACAAAATCACCGGGTATCTCTAAAGCCGCGCTGGCTTTTTGGGTATCGATACTTTCCCGCAGCTGTTGGGGTGTATCGATGACAGCAACGGAATTGAACCAGGGCGAATTGGCAAAATGGCTGATCAACTCGCGGGAATAGTAGCTGCGGCTGTTATCCAATACTACCATGTCGATGTTTTTTACTTCCATCGTTACGGCGTTGGCAAAAATGATCAGTTGCAGCAGTGGCATTACGGTCACGATAAACCGGCTGCGCGGATCTTTCCAGATAGCCTTGAATTCTTTGATGATTAAGGTCAATAAACGTGTTGTCATTTTTCCAACCTCACTAATGTATTTTTGTAGACTAAAAATGACAACACCAGGCACAGGCAGCTCAAATAGACCGTATTGATCAAAACTACAGAACTGATGGTACCTGCTAAAAATTCACTTTCAATAAAGGTCACAAAATAACGTTGTGGCAGCACTGCCGTCAAATACCTAAAAAATGTCGGCATGGAAGAAATGGGGAACATTAGGCCGGACAGCAACAGCGCCGGTAAAAAACCTATAACCAGAGAGACCTGGCTGGCCAGGAACTGGTTTTTGAAGATAGTAGAGATCAGCAGACCGATACCCATACAAGTAAGCAAAAATAGGCTGCCCACAAAAAACAGCACAATATAGGAACCGCGGAAAGGCAACTCGAAGGCTGTTGCGAATAAAAAGACGTTGAACCAGAGCGACAGCGTACCTAAAACATAGTAGGCAAAGTATTTGCCCAGCACAAATTGCAGCCTGCTCAGACGGGTACTCAGCAGAGCTTCCATGGTTCCCCGTTCCCATTCACGGGCTACAACGAGGGCTGTTAAAAGGATACCGACCAGGCTTAGGGTAACAGCTAGGGAACCGGGCAGGATAAAATAATGGCTGTCCATTTCTTCGTTATACCAGACCCGCAGCTGCGGCGTTATTAAATTTACCTGCTGTTTACCGCGGTTCATGCCTTCCAGCCATTGGGTGATGATACCACTGGCGTAGCTTTGAACATAGTTGGCCGTATTAGTTTCGCTGCCGTCGGTAATGATTAGCGCCTGCGCCGTGCGGTTTTGGGCCAGATTAGCAGAAAAATCACCGGGTATGATCACAGCGCCCTGCAACTGGGAATTGGCAATAGCGGCATACATATCCGCGGTATTATCATAGACCCTGGTTTTGATATAGGGATTATTACTGAAAGACTTTGCCAGGGTCATGACCCGTGGATTGGCATCGTCCAGCTTCAGTCCCAGTTTGATGTTGGCCGAGTCCACATTGATACCATACATATAGATGAGTGATAATAATGTGGGCAAAATAAAAGCAATCAAAATACTGCTGGGGTCGCGGATGATCTGTAAGAATTCTTTTTTTATAAAAGCCGATAAAATTCTCATAACAGGCCGCTTTCTGCATCCTTACGGTTGATAAGTTCAATAAAAGCCTCTTCCATGGTCGTGGCCCCGGCTTGCTGCTTTAAAGCGGCAGGGGTGCCGATAGCGATGGTTTCGCCTTTATAAAACAGGCTGACATTGTCACAGTATTCCGCTTCATCCATAAAATGCGTAGTTATTAAAATAGTGACGCCTTTTTGCGCCAGCGCCCGTAGATGGCACCAAAACTCCTTGCGTGTCACCACGTCGACGCCCGAAGTAGCCTCGTCCAAAAACAGGATCGGCGGGTTGTGGATCAGGGCGCAGGCCAGAGATAAGCGCTGCTTGATGCCCAGAGGCAGCTGTTCCGATAGCTGGTGAAAATAAACTGTCAGGCCAAAATGCGTCGCTATGTTATCGACGCGTTCTTTAATTTCGCCAAAAGGAATGCCATAGAGCCCGGCAAAAAATTCCAGATTCTCACGTACGGACATATTGCCATACAGCGAAAATTTCTGCGCCATATAGCCCAGGTAAGAGCGGGCTAAAGTGGGGGCTTCCCTGATGTCCACGCCCATGATCTTTGCCGTTCCGGCAGTGGGACGGGCTAAACCGCACATCATTTTAAACGAGGTCGATTTACCGGCGCCGTTAGGCCCCAGCAGACCAAAAATTTCGCCGCGTTTAATATGGAAGGTGTTGTTTTTGACCGCAGCAAAGCTGCCGTACATTTTTAAAAGGTCCAGCGCTTCGACAGGATACTCCACATTACTTTCCCGATAAACATAATTGGCTGCGATCTGCGACGGTTTTTCTTCATAGCCGCCCATCAAGCGGATGACTTTACGTTCAAAAGCGGCAGAGGTAGCAGCCAGTGCAGACGGTGAACCATTGTAGATGACCTTGCCCTGATCCATAACGATAGTATTGTCGAAGCTGTTGGCTTCGTCTAAATAGGCGGTAGACCAAACTACCGTAGTTTTGGGTGTGATGGTAGTTTTAACCAGGTGCATCAAATCACGGCGTGAAATAGGGTCAACGCCGACGGAAGGTTCGTCCAGCACCAAAAATTCAGGGTCACCCAAAAGGGCGCAAGCCAGTCCCAGCTTCTGTTTCATTCCGCCCGACAGCTTACCTGCCAGACGATTCTGAAAAGGCTCCAGGCCTGTAAAGTCCAAAAGCTTATTAAAGTCTTTGGCAACTTCTTTTAAATCTGCATAAAACTCCAGGTTTTCACGCACAGTCAGGTCTTCATAAAGGCCGAACTTCTGCGGCATATAGCCGATCCTGGCAGTAAGTTCCTTTTTCTGGGTAGCCGGGTCCAGTCCCAGGGTGGCTACACTGCCGGTATCTGCCTCCAACAGGCCGATAATGATGCGTAGCAGCGTGGTTTTACCGGCGGCGTCAGCGCCGACGATACCAGTCATCTGCCCCATGGGGATAGTAAGGCTTAACGCATCAAGGGCTACCGTCTGGCCAAATTTTTTAGTAACAGCGTTGATTACTACCGTATCCATTTTATTTACCCCGAACAGCTTTGAGATCCAGCAAAACAGTGGTCGGCATGCCCTGACGTAAAAATTCGTCGGCGTTGTCGACATAAACACGGATCTTATAAACTAAATCTGTCCGCAGATCAGTGGTCTGGACGCTTTTAGGGGTAAACTCGCTGACGGGGGAGATATAGCCGATATGACCCTGATAGGTTTTTTTGGCACCGGTGTGGGGGTCGGTGCTGTCGGTGATGATTTGCGCCGGCATACCGTCATAAATATTGCCTAAATTGATTTCGCTGATATAGGCCCTGATCCAGACAGGCCGTGGCTTGGTAAGCGTATAGATAGCCGTACCCTTTTGGATAATGCTGCCCGGCTCCACTAAACGGGCTGTGACCACGCCTTCCTCTAAAGCGTAAAGTCTGGAATAATCACTTTGCCTGCTCAGCAGGTCTTTAGCAGTAACGGCTGCGTTATAGGCTGACTGCATTTCTTTAAAGGTATTTTCAGCAGTTTCAAAATCCAGCTTCGAGATAGCGCCGCTGGTATAAAGGACTGCATATTTATCGTAGACTGAGCGTGACTGCACCATCGAGGCGTAGACTTTAGCAACTTCGCTTTCCGCCTGCGCTTCCTGCAATTTATAATCGGCGGCGTCTATTTCGGCAACCAGACTGCCCTGCTTGATGGTGTCGCCTTCTTCAAAATACATTTTAGTGACCTGTCCCGGCACCTGAAAGCCCAAATCAAACTGGCGGATATCCACGTTACCATATAAAGTCAGCTGGGTTTTATCAGTAGCCGCAGGCCGACGCTATTATGATAGCTATAACAAGTAAAAGTTTTTTCTTCATCATAAGCTCCTTTAAGTGTTTTCTTATTTTTAATTATAAGAGAAGTTAAGCGGCTTGACAAGCAACAAATCACAGGCTTGTGTCGGATTTTGGGGCCATAGCTGCCAGGAGAGCCGGTTGGTCGATAAAACTGATCAGTTTCAGCCAGAAATCCAGCGGGGAAATGGGGCTGTTGTGCTGGTAACAGTAAACCAGTACCTGAAGATGGCCGCTGAGGATGAACTCCATTAAAAGCTGCAGCTGCGGTGTGAGCTGCTGCGGCGTCAGCTGCAAATGACGTACTAGCACCTGACGGATATGGTTTTTCATTTTATAAACAAAGCGTGGGTCGCCGTTGGGACCCAGTAGCATCGACATGATGGGAGCGTTGTTTTTGAAAAAAATTTTTGAAAGTTGTCTTTCTTCCTCAGTGGGGACGCCTGTACGGAAAATGCGGATCCCGTGGGGCAGAAAGGTATCGACGATCTGAAACAGCTCGTTTTCCAGTTGTTTGAGCAGGTCGTCCGTATTATTGAAATAAGCGTAAAAAGTGCTGCGGTTATAACCGGCTTTTTTAGTTAGCTGAGAAACAGTTATTTTGTCGCAGGGCAGCGTCTGGCATAGCTGCAAGAAAGCTTCCACGATGCAGTCTCTGGCAGTTGGCATTTTGTTCATGGCAAATTCCCCTTTTGTTTTTTCTTAGTTTAATTATACTATAATCTGTTGGGCAGCAAAAGGGCGGACCAGGCAAGTGCAAGGCAGTGTTTTATTACCCGGGCAATAAAACACTGCCAGTGGGATGCAGGTGGCTGAAAAATAATAAGAGCATTTCCGTGAGGAAATGCTCTTAAGTAAGTGTAAGGATATTTTATTTGTCGCCTTGCATATAAACGTTCATACCGGGAACAGCGCCATTGACGCCGTTAGCGGCATAAGCTTTACTGATATTCTCCAGCAGATCAAAGTAAACGCCCCAGTAATTGGCGCCTTCAGCCCAAACACGGATCGTATATTCCACTGCGTATTCCTTATAGCCGGAAAGCCTGACGAACGGCTCGGGATCGCTTAAGGTATTGGCAGTAGCTGCCACAGCTTCGGTCAAAGCTTTTTTAACAGTTGCGATATCGTTGTTATAGCCTGCGCGTACAACTACGTCGACGCGGCGCAGCGGCTCAGAAGAGAAGTTAGTGATCTTGCCGCCAGCGATCTCGCTATTGGGAACGAAGATGTCTTTGTTATCGACTGTGATGATCTTGGTGCAGAGCATGGTGATTTCTTTGACGGTGCCTTCGATGCCTGCGGCAGAGATATAGTCGCCGGCTTTAAAAGGTTTGGTGATGAGCAGCATGATGCCGTTGGCCAGATTTGACAAAGCACCCTGTACGGACAGGGAAACGGCCAAACCTAACATACCTAAAACAGCCAGCAGCGAAGCTATAGGGATACCGATGCTTTCGGCAACGATGCAGACGGCTACGAAATTAAAGACTACTTTGATGACGGTACGCAGAAAGCCGCGCAGGGTCATGTCTACCTTCAGTTTATCCAGGACGCGTTCAACAGGGCCCATCAGGTATTTGATGACTATGTGGCAGATAACGAAAATGACGATTGCAGAAATGACGTTGCCAACAGTCAGTGTACCTACTGAAAAATTAAGGATTTCTTGGATTGTTTCCATATACAACAGCTCCTTTGAATACTTGTTTATACAAACAAGCTTAAATATATTGCTATTATAACATAAAAGAGCGCAATAAAATATCCTAAGCCAAAATTTTAATAAGTTATTGGAAGAAATTGTGCTTTAAAAATAGCGGCGCAGTTTTCCCTGCAGCCGAATATTGCATAAAAACAGTCTTTGAGGTAAAATAAAGTATTACTAAAGAAGATGAGGAGCGATTATTGTGAGTACCAATTTAGAAGTAGGTATCGTAGGCTTGCCTAACGTAGGCAAAAGCACTTTGTTCAACGCTATCACCAAGGCGGGAGCAGAGGCAGCCAACTACCCTTTCTGTACCATAGAGCCTAACGTCGGCGTTGTTGACGTTCCTGATAAAAGACTGGAAGTTTTGGGCGAGATGGTGAAAGCAAAAAAAATCGTGCCTGCAGCCATGCGTTTTGTTGATATCGCCGGCCTTGTTAAAGGCGCGTCTAAGGGCGAAGGACTGGGCAACAAATTCCTGGCCCATATTCGTGAGGTAGACGCAGTTGCACAGGTAGTGCGTTGTTTTGAAGATGGCAATATCACCCACGTTGAAGGCAGCATCGACCCGCTGCGCGACATTGAGATCATCAATACCGAGCTATGTTTGGCGGATATGGAAACTGTAGAAAAACGCCAGGAAAGACTGGTTAAGCTGTCTAAGACCGGCGATAAAAAAGTGCCGGTAGAAAAAGCCGTTCTCGATAAAGTACTGGCTGGTTTGAGCGAAGTTATCCCGGCCCGCCGCCTGGGGCTGACCGACGAGGAACTGGAATTTTTGGGTGAACTGCATCTTTTGACGATGAAGCCCGTATTATATGTAGCTAACGTCAGCGAAGAAGAAGTAGCCGATGCTTCAGCTAACCCCCATGTGCAGGCAGTAGTGCAATACGCTGCCGCAGAGGGTGCCCAAGTTATCACCGTTTCTGCTAAAATGGAGTCGGAGATCGCCGAGCTGCCCGACGAAGAAGCCAAAGAATTTTTGGCTATGGCCGGTTTGGAAGAAGCAGGACTTGACCGTTTGATCAAGGCAGGTTTTAAGCTGCTGGGGCTGATGACCTATATCACTGCCGGTGAGATCGAAGTGCGCGCCTGGACCATTGTGCGCGGTACCAAAGCGCCGCAGGCAGCTGGCAAGATCCATACCGATTTTGAACGCGGCTTTATTCGTGCCGAGATCGTGTCTTATAAAGATTTGGTAGAATGCGGTACTAAAGGCGCTGCCCGTGATAAAGGCTTAGTGCGCCTGGAAGGCAAAGAGTACGTCATGCAGGACGGCGACGTAGTCGAGTTCCGCTTTAACGTGTAATTTACAAAGCAGTGGGGTTTCCCACTGCTTTTTTTAATTATTTGCCACTTGCAATTTTTGGTGGCTCTGATAGAATAGAGATTGCCCGGAAGGAGGGCTTACAAGTGATTTTTGATACCCATATGCACTGTGATTATTCTTGCGACAGTCATATGAAAATTGCCGCAGCCATTGAGGCGGCGGATAAACAAAATATTGGCATCGTTATTACCGAGCATTGGGACGATGATTATCCAACTAATCCCACGGCCTTTATGTTTGATGTTGACGATTATTTTGCCCGGTTTGGGACTTACCGTAGTGAAAAGGTGCTGCTGGGCATCGAGATAGGCATGCAGAAGCAGACGGCAGCAGCCGATGAAGCGCTGGCAGCGGCCTATCCCTTTGATTATGTGCTGGCATCCATGCACTGCGTCAATGGCCGCGATTTATATGAAGAACGCTGCTATGCCGGGCAGACTAAAGTCGAGGCGGTACGTGAGTTTTTGACTGATACCATAGCAAACCTGGAGCTGCACGACAATTTTGATGCTTTTGCCCATATCGATTATATGTGCCGTTATATGCCTTTTACGGATAAAGAACTGGTGCTCAGCGAAGCGCCGGAGCTGTTTGATCAGGTTTTTAAGATTTTGGTCGCAAAGGAAAAACCTTTGGAGATCAACACCCGCCGTTTAAATGATCCGCTGGCAGTGCAGGCCTTACTGAAGCTATATAAGCGTTATGCTCTGTTGGGCGGCAAATATACCGTGCTGGGCAGTGATGCCCATTACCAGGAGCATGTAGGGCGCTGGCTGACGGAGGCATTGGCGCTGGCTGACGCGGCAGGACTGGAGCCGGTCTATTTTAAAGAACGCAAGATGAGAAAGATGAGAAAGATGAGGAATTAAAATTATGAGATGCGTACGTTTTGAAGAACAGGGCCGAGCCCGGATAGGGTTTATTGATGGTGACGTGATTCGTGCCGTTTATGGCAGTATCGATACTTATTGGCGTGTAACAGATGAAGTTTTTCCGTTGGAAGGAGCGAAGCTTTTAGCGCCCTGTGTGCCCAAGCAGATCATCTGCGTCGGCTTCAATTACCGTGACCATGCGGAGGAGTTTCATGTAGCAGTGCCCAAAGAACCGGCGTTGTTTACCAAGGCGGCCCATACGGTCATCGGTGACGGCGGCAAGATCATTTATCCTCGTCAAAGCAAGGAAGTTGTTTACGAAGCCGAACTGGGCATCGTTATTAAAAAGCGGATGAAGGACGTAGCGCCTGAAGCTGTGCCGGATTACATCCTGGGCTACACCTGCGCTAACGATGTGACGGCCCGCGATTTGCAGTTATCGGACGTACAGTGGCTGCGCAGCAAGTCTTTCGATACCTTCTGTCCGCTGGGGCCCTGGCTGGAGACTGATCTTGACCCGACGGACCTGTCGATAAAATTATATCTGAACGGACAGTTGAAACAAAATGGCCGCACCAGCGAAATGGTCTACAACCCCTACGAAATTTTAAGCTATATTTCCCAAAGTATGACGCTGGACGCAGGCGATCTTATTTTGACCGGTACGCCAATGGGCTGCGGCCCCATGCTGCCAGGTGACGAAGTGGTGGTAGAGATCGAAGGCATCGGCAAATTACGCAACGAGATCGTTAAAGGTTATTAAAAATAGTAAAAAGGACGCTGAGGCGTCCTTTTTTAGTGACTTTTGGCAGCTTAGGACTGAGTAAAGATTTTATCTTGTTAAGATGATTGTGCTGTCAGAATAGAAGTATGATTTATTGGTGAATTGCTGCAGTAAATGAATTGCAAATGACTGTCAAAGATGATAGAATAAAGTTCTAGCTGACTGGATAGTCAGCACATTTTAGGTGGTGTTTTTATGGTAAGAAGTATGACGGAAGGCAGTCCTTTAAAGCTGATATTACCGTTTATGGTGCCTCTTCTAATAGGCAATGTTTTTCAGCAATTATATAATATCGCCGACATCATCATTGTCGGCAGAACTATCGGCGTTAATGCTTTGGCGGCAGTAGGATCGACAGCACCGCTGTTTATGATGCTGGTTATCCTGACCATGGGACTTTCCAACGGATTTACCGTTATTACGGGCCAGCGCTACGGGGCTGGCGACCTTGACGGTGTGCGCCGCAGCGTGGCTATGAGCACTATGCTCAGTACGTTTTTTGTAGTGCTGATCATGATCGTCGCGACTTTTGTGCTCGACCCGGCGCTGGCAGCGATGAATGTGCCGTCAGAACTATTTGAGGACGCTAAAAGTTATGTTCTGATCATCAGCCACGGTATTTTTGCCATGATGGGTTATAATCTGCTGGCGGGTATCCTGCGTTCGTTGGGTGATAGCAAAACGCCGCTGTACTTTTTGATCATTGCAACTATTTTAAATATTTTTCTGGCGCTGATGTTCATTATTAAATTTGGCTGGGGCGTGCCCGGCTCGGCAGTAGCTTTGGTTATTGCCCAGGGTTTTTCCGCCGTGCTTTGTATCCTTTATATAGCCAAACGCTTTCCCATTTTGCGTTTAAAGAAAAGCGACTGGCATTTTGACCGGGCTTTTGCCTGGGAGCATCTGCGTATGGGGCTGCCCATGGCGATCCAGTTTTCCGTATTGGGACTGGGTATGATCTTTATCCAGTCCGTCTGCAATAAGTTCGGCCCGACTACTATTGCAGCGTTCACTTCCGCTATGCGTATCGAGCAGCTGGCTTTGCAGCCGATGATTTCTTTCGGTCTGTCGATGGCGGTGTTTAGCGCCCAGAATTATGGTGCCCACCGTTTTGACCGTATTCGCGAAGGCGTAAAGAAATGTTCCATGCTGGCGCTTGGTTTCAGTTTGTTTGCCGCCATTATCATGTATTTCTTTGGCCGCGAGATGATCAGCATCTTCATCAGCGACGCTAACGAACAGGTTTTGTCACAGGCGCAGCAGTATCTGCATCTTAGTGTGCCCTTTTACTTTTTCCTCAGCCAGATCTTTATCTACCGGAACGCGGTCCAGGGTATGGGCATCGCCATGATTCCCATGTTCACTGGTTTGCTGGAACTGGTTTTGCGTACGGGTGCTGCTGTCTACCTGACCGAATATTTTGGTTACAGCGGTATTTGCTACGCCAGCCCGATCGCCTGGGTAGGCTCGTCACTGTTTTTGTTTGCTAGCTATCATTATTTTATCAATCTGCTGGAACGCTCTTATGAGCATGCTAACTTCCATCATTAACAGAATAAATAAAAACTCCCGAAATTTTCGGGAGTTTTTTGCTGCCAGCAGAAAATAACGCTGCAGCCAAAGCGGCAGCGGCGTTAGAAAACGGACAGTTATTTAGGGAGCTTGCGGATCTCGGTAACGGGTACGCCGCCGATACCCCAGTTGTCGGTGTCGACTTCGTCGATAACGACGACAGTGGTAGCTTTGTTTTTACCTAACACGTCGTGCAGAAGGTTGGTAGCGCCTTCGATCAAAGCATGTTTTTGGGCAGGGGT
Source organism: uncultured Phascolarctobacterium sp. (assembly GCA_900544795.1). Classification (GTDB taxonomy): domain Bacteria; phylum Bacillota; class Negativicutes; order Acidaminococcales; family Acidaminococcaceae; genus Phascolarctobacterium. The sequence continues at coordinate 56,729 of UQWM01000009.1, forward strand.
AACATTGCCTTCGCGAGTGATCTTAATATTTACATAGGGCATAGTCAGGCCTCCTTTTTTCTTCCAGTATAGCACGAAAGCCACTGTGCCAACAAGACTTTTACTGACAGTGGAATGCAGTAGGGCTATTAAAATTTTACAAAAAAGTGCAGTATGGCTATCTGTAAAAGTTTTTTTGTAAAGCTGATGAAAAACACTTGTCAAGGCTCAAGGGCTTGTGCTATCATAGCGGTGACCAAAGGCGGCAGGGCAGCATCGTTAAGAGCTGTACCAAAAACCGCAGGTCCTAACTTAAAATCAGTCACTAATCGCTTGGATCAGCAATGACCGGGACGAGACGCAATAGCAAGGCATTTTTGTAAGCATTTTTGCGCACTCCTGTCCGGGAGTGCGCTTTTATTTTACTACCTTGGTTATGCGCTCAAAGCGAAGAAAGGAAGGTTGCCATGAAGATCGGCATCATCGGTGTTGGTAAGGTGGGAGGTTCTTTTTTAGCAGCCTGCCATGAGGCCGCTGCTTTAGAGATAGTCGGCATCAAGGTTGGGCGTACGCCTAGGGCGAATAGCAGCATACGGCAGGTTTATGGAGTGAAGGTGCATGAGGCAGGCGCTGCAGTGCTGTTAGAGGCAGATGTAGTGCTGCTGACGGTGCCTGACGGGCAGATAGAAAATGCTGCCGTCGAACTGGCCGGAGAATTGCAGGCTAAGGCACAGAACCAGCAGCTTTCTGCGAAGGTTTGCCTGCATTGCAGCGGTTCGCTGGGTTTGGAGCCGCTGGCTCCACTTGCGGAACTAGGTATCCATTGCGGCAGCCTGCATCCCTTGCAGAGTTTTGCCGAAGCCAGGCCTGTATTCAGCGGCATCGGTATGGCGGTAGACGGCGACCCCGAAGCAGAGCAGGCAGCCAGGTTTTTAGCTGCTAGCCTACAGGCACAGCCCTTTACTGTACCGGCATCAGAACGCCGTGCTTACCATGCGGCGGCCTGTTTCTGTTCTAACTATTTAGTAACAGTAACGGCTATTGCCCAGGAATTGTTGTCCCGCTGGACAGCGGATAAGGCATCGGCACTGCAGGTACTGCTGCCGCTTATCGACGGTACGGTGCAGAATCTGCACCAGGTGCAGCAGGCCGGGGAAGCTTTGACCGGGCCTATTGCCCGCGGTGATGCCGATACAGTAGCGGGACATTTGGCAGTTTTGCCGGCAGCGCTGCAGCAGGTTTATCGTGAACTGGGGCGCCAAACGGTGCCGCTGGCATTTGCTAACGGCAGTATCAATGAAGAAACAGCGGCACATTTGCTGCAATTATTGCAAGAACGGCAAGCAAAGGAGTAAAGCAATGAATAAAAAAGCAGTAACCACATCGACGATCAGAGAGATGAAACAGCAGGGCGAGCCTATAACAATGGTCACCGCCTATGATTACGCTATGGCGAGAAATGTCAACGAAGCAGGTATCGAGATGATCCTGGTTGGCGATTCATTAGGTAATGTCATGCTGGGCTATGGCTCTACCGTGCCGGTAACGATGGAAGAGATGATCCATCATACCAAAGCAGTGATGCGGGCAGGCGGCCAGGCCTTAGTTGTTGCCGATATGCCTTTTATGAGTTATCAGGCCAGTATTGCCGACGGCCTGTATAATGCGGCACGCTTCCTGAAGGAAACAGGCTGCACGGCAGTCAAACTGGAGGGCGGCAGCGAGATTTGCCAGCTGGTGGAAAAAATGACGCAGGCAGGTATCCCTGTGGTCGGGCATATTGGCCTCACTCCGCAGTCAGTCAACCAAATGGGTGGCTTCAAGGTGCAGGGGAAGGATGTGGCGGCAGCCCAAAAACTGCTGGATGACGCTAAGGCTTTGGAGGCGGCAGGCGCCTTTGCCATCGTGTTGGAATGTGTACCGGCGGCTTTGGCAGCCAAAGTGACGGCTGCTCTGAAAACTGCTGCTACTATTGGTATCGGTGCGGGCAGTGGCTGCGATGGTCAGGTGCTGGTCTGCAACGACCTTTTAGGTTTTTCGGATGGGTTCTGTCCGAAGTTTGCCAAAAAGTACAGCGATTTGCACGGCACTATCGTTGGCGCTATGCAGGCGTATAGCGCCGAAGTTAAAGCACGTACCTTTCCTGCACCGGAGCATACTTTTAAAATAGATGACGAAGTTTTAGAAAAGTTATATTGAGAGGGAGCCTGAAAAATGAAGCTTTGTAAAACAGTTGCAGAATTACGTGCAGAAATTGCGCTGGCAAAAGCCGATGGGCAAAGTATCGGACTGGTTCCGACCATGGGGGCGTTGCATGAAGGGCATGGCTCGCTGATAGCCGCCGCCCGCAAAGAAAATGAGCTGGTCGTGGTCAGTGTCTTCGTCAATCCTACCCAATTCGGCCTGGGTGAAGACCTGGATGCTTACCCTCGTACTTTGGAGGCCGATTGTGTGCTGGCTACCAAGATGGGCGCTGATATAGTTTTTGCGCCGAAGCCTAAAGAGATGTATCCCAGCGAGGATATGACCTGGGTGGAAGTTACCGGCGAGATCACCAAAGTTTTGTGTGGACGCAGCCGTCCGATCCATTTTCGGGGCGTGACGACTGTTGTCAGCAAGCTGTTTAACCTGGCACAGCCTGACCGGGCCTACTTTGGGCAGAAGGATGCCCAACAGGTACAGGTGCTGCAGCGTATGGTCAAGGATCTGTTCTTTAATGTACAGCTGCGTATCATGCCGATAGTGCGTGAAGCAGACGGTTTGGCCAAAAGCTCGCGCAATGCTTATTTGAGCGCGGAGGAACGTGCGGCCGGTTTGGTTTTATCGCAGAGCCTGCAGCATGCTGCTCAGTTGTTTGATCAGGGTGAACGTAACAGCGCCAAACTGGTAGCTGCGACGCAGGCTCTGATCGCCGCCGAACCCATGAGTGACATCGACTATGTGGAAATGTATGAGCTGCCCGAGCTGACACCGGTGACGGGAACGATGCGGGGAGCCTGTTTACTGGCGGTGGCCGTCCGGTTTGGTACGACCCGCCTGATCGATAATATTGTTTTGGAGGGTGAATAAATGCTTTTGAATATGTTCCATGGAAAAATCCACCGCGCGACGGTGACGGAAGCCTGCCTTGAATACATGGGCAGCATCACTATCGATTCCGAATTGTTGGAGCTTTCCGGCATCATGCCGGGGGAGCGGGTCCAGATCGTTGACAACAATAACGGCAACCGTTTGGAAACCTATGTTATCGCCGGCGAAAGGGGCAGCGGCGTGATCTGCTTGAATGGCGCTGCCGCCCGGCAGGTAGTCGTGGGTGATACGGTCATCATTATCGGCTATGCTATGATGACGCCGGAGGAAGCAAAAGCTTTTGTGCCGAAGGTGGTAATGGTAGACGCAAATAACCGCCCCATCAATGTGCGTGGCACCGAAAAAGAACGGGAAATAGGTTAAAGCTAAACTAAAAATACCGTCTGCTTTAAGTTCTAAGCAGACGGTATTTTTGTTGACTTATTGCCCTACTGCTGGTTTTGCAGTAGGTGCAACTTTATAAATGAAGTTAAAATAAGCTAAAGATTGCAGTATCCATATCGCTGGGGGTATAATGATTTTAATAAAGCATCATAAAAACAAAAGATGCTGACGGAGAGAGCCGATGAAGAAAAAAACAACCGGATTGACGCTGGTTTTGACAGGAGTGCTGGCGGCAGTTGGCGTAGGGATAGGACTTTATTTTATCAATTTTGCTTTGCAGCGGGGCAATGAAAAAGATGCTGCGGCACCTCCTGCGGCCAGCAGCCAAATTTTGGACCCAACGGTCAGGCAGCAGCCAGTGCCGGATTTTGAGCAGGGAGAGTGGCAGCTTGTTGCCCATGATGGGCTGCGGCTGGCGGCGACACATTTTAAACCTAAGCAGCCCTCTGATAGATGGGTGATAGTAGTGCATGGCTATGGCCGCGACCAGCGTAGTGTTTGGTATATAGCGTCGGTATACCTGCAGGCTGGTTACCATGTTTTGACCCCTGATCTGCGGGCCAGCGGCAAAAGTGAAGGCCAGTATTTGAGCATGGGTTATTGGGAAAGTAAGGATCTGGCTTTGTGGACGAAGGATCTAGTTCGTCAAGCGCCGCAGGCGCAGGTTGTACTGCATGGTGTTTCCATGGGTGCCGCTACGGTGATGCTGACGGCTGCCAGAGGTTTGCCGTCTAATGTTTAAGCTGTTGTTGAAGATTGCAGCTATACCAGCGCTTACGAAATGTTCGCCATGCAGCTGCAGAAGATCTTTGGCTTGCCGTCGTTTCCCATTATGAACATCGTTGACGGCGTCAGCAGGTTGAAGGTAGGGCATTTTATCTCGGATGCGGCACCGCTGCAGGAAATAGATAAAATCAAGCTGCCGGTACTGTTTATCCACGGCGAGGCAGACGAATTGGCACCGGTACAGATGGCAGACAGATTATATGCGGCGGCCAAGGGTAAAAAGCAGCTGCTGAAGATTGTCGGCGCCGAGCATGCCGATGCCCGTAAGGCTGACCGGCGGGCGTATTATGCTGCGGTATTTGCCTTTATCGATCAGCATTTGGAAAATAAAAATTAGCTGCCAGATTTGTGGCGGCAAAAAAGTAACAGCAGTCAGTATGTTTAGCTGACTGCTGTTTTTGCATGCGTTATTTTAAAATTAAACGTGAAAAATGGCTCTGCTGCCACGTTGTCCGGGAATAACCTCTAAGCGGGCGGAGATACGTTCGCGCAGCTCGCCTACATGAGAAATTATCCCTACCAGACGGCCGCCTTTTTGCAGGTCAGTCAAGGTACGGATAGCCATATCCAGCGCTTCCGTATCCAGCGTGCCAAAGCCTTCGTCGACCAGGATCGTGTCCAGATGGATAACACCGGCATAAGCCTGCACTACATCGGAAAGCCCCAGTGCCAGTGACAGTGAAGCCAGGAAGATTTCGCCGCCGCTCAGGGTTTTGACTGGTCGGGCAACACCGGTAAAGCTGTCGGTCACTTCGATATTCAGGCCGTTTTCACGGCGAGCATCAAGTACGTCGCCGGCACGGGACAGGCTGTAACGGCCGCGGCTCATAGAGGTCAGTCGCAGGTTGGCTGCCTGCAGCACATCGTCCAGGATTGCCTGCAGCACGAAAGCCGAAAAAGTTAGTCTGGCTGTATTGTTGCCTCTGGCCGTTTCTGCCAGGGCAGCGGCAGTTTGGTAGGCTTCCTGCAAGGCTGTCATTTTTTCTTCCAACTGCAAAAGCTGCTGCTGCTGGCGTTCCAGTTCAGCGCGTTCCCTGGCGGCTACAGCACTTTGGGCCGTCAGGCCGTTATAATGCTGGCTGGCATGTTGCTCTGCGGCCAGCACTGCGTCCAGATCCGGTGCTGTTTTACCGTCAACAGCCGCCTGTGCCCGCTGCAGGCGGTCGGTGGCGGCAGCCAGGTTTTGTTCATAAGTGGTTATCGTCTGCTGTAATTCGCGGCGCTTACTTTCCGGGCGCAGGGCGGCTAGAAAATCGTTTTGCGTCGTAAATTCAGAGGCGGTCAGACGTTCCTTAAACCGGTCCCGCAGTTCGAGGAACTCTGTATCGGCGCTGGCAAGCGCGCTGTGGGCGGCCGTTTGGGCAGCTTCGCAGCGGGCCAGTTGTATTTGCGCCTGCTGATATTGCTGCTGTAAGTGCTGCAGTAGCTGCGTTTTTTGAGCGAGCGACTGCATTTTTGCTTGCAGCTCGGCCTTTTGGGCCGCAGATACCGTAGCAGGCTTAGGATGGTGCGGTGAACCACAGACGGGACAGGGCTCGTTATCGACCAGTGTGCCTGCCAGTCGTTCCAGTTCGGCAGTGACGCCGGACAGCTTGGCTGTTTCGCTATTCAGATGCAGGATGTGCCGGTTGAGCAGTTCCAAAGCCTGCGTTAGATCGCTGGCGCCCGTAATGTCGCCTAGCTGCAATAACTGCAGTTGTTTTTGCAGCTGTTGGTGTAGCTCCTGCAAGCCTTCCTGTGCTGACGTTGTTGCGGCAGCGGCATGCAGGGCAGTTTTTTTAGATTCTTCGTTATGCTTATGGGCCCGCAGGGTAGAATTATAAATTTCTTCTAAAAAAGCGGCTTTTTCTGCCTGGGCAGCTTCATTTTTAACAGCAGCAACGGCTGGCCGCTGTTCCAGCAAAGACTGTAGAGCAGTTTGTGCCGCTGCTGCTTCCTTGAAGGCGTTGTGCACTTCTTGTGCCTGCTGTCGTTGCTGCTTGGCTGTTTCCAGCTGTGAAGCTGCTGCCAAAAGAGCGGCAGCAATACTTGCCTGCTGCTGCTGCAATTCCTGCAGTTTGCCGCTCAGTTGGGCCTGATCTTCGCAGTGGCTACTGTCTAAAATAAACTGCCGCTGCTGCTTGAGTAGCTTATAATCGCTGTCGATGGCGCTACTGCGGTCAGCCAGCAACGTTTCGATGCGGCGATACAGTTCGGTTTTAAAAATAGTTTCTAAAATAGCTTTACGGTCTTTGGATTCGGCGATCAAAAAACGGCGAAACTCACCTTGCGGCAGCAGTACGATCTGGCGGAACTGTTCGGCTTTAAAGCCGATAAGCTCGGTGACTTTTTTTGTGACTTCATCACTTTTGGCGGCAAGGGGCTCTTTGCTGCCATCGGCAAGCAGTTTGAACAGTGCGGCGGCAGCCGGCACTTTACGGGTACCTTCACCGCGTTGTTTTTTTAGTTCCTGTTCCGGCGCACGCAGCACCTGGTAAATCTGCTCACCGCTGCTGAAAGTAAACTCCACTTCCGTTTTTTGTTCAGCGGGGGCATAATCGCTGCGCAGGGATTTGCTTTCGCGCAGGTCACCACTGGCGCTGCCGTAAAGAGCAAAGCTGATAGCGTCTAAAATAGTAGTTTTACCGGAGCCGGTCGGTCCGTGGATCAAAAAGAAGTTTTTGTCGCCCAGCAAGGTAAAGTCAATGGTTTGTTCATCGGCATAAGCACCGAAGGCGCGCATGGTAAGCTGTAAAGGTTTCATCTGCTAGGCCTGCCTTTCTGCTTGCGCGTCTTTGTTGATAATGTCCAATAAAAGGTGCTTTTCGGCAGCGGTTAATTCTCTGTTGTTGACCTGGGTGAAAAAGGTTTCAAAAAGTTCGGCCGGTCCCAGTTTTTTATGGTCGGCGGCCGGGACAGAGTTATTGTTGCTGCTGCCCAAACGCGCGTATTCCAGATGCAGGATATGTGGATAAGCCTGTTCCAGACGGTATTTGGCGTCCAAAACGGGCTGCTCGTCAGTTAATGTCACTTGCAGATAGCAATCATAAAGTTCTGCTTGCGGTTCACGCAGCAGCTCGGCAAAGCTGCCGCGCAGGCAGGCCAGTTCGCGGCGTGGCTTTAAGGGCACTGTTTCAACGGCAATGCTGCCGTCGGCTGCCATATCGACGATATGCACACCCTTGGGTTGACTGGCTTCGTTAAAGGAATATTTAAGCAGCGAACCACTGTAGCGCACTTTACTGCTGCCGCTTTGGCAGGCGTGCAGATGCCCAAGTGCCGTATAATCGAAAGCGTCAAAACAGTTGATGCCAACAGTAGTGGCGCCACCGATAGCCAGCGGGCGTTCACTGTCAGGTGATTCCTGGGCTCCCGTTAAAAAAACATGGGCCAGTGCTACCTTACGGGCAGTGGGCGGTATCAGTGTCAGCTGGTTTGAGATCTGCTGGCGTACAACGTCCTCGTGAGTCTTCAGCGGCTGCTTTAACAGTTCGGCGGCAGCTAAGGGCTCGCCATATGTTAGCGGTGCAAAATAAACAGGCCCAAATTCATCTGCAAGGACGACGGGTTTGGTCGCTGCACTGATGGGGCCAGTGATATAAAGTTTATTCTGTGCCAGCAGGCTTTGGCCAAAACCAAGCCGGTCGGCATTATCATGGTTACCGGCTATCATAATAACATTTTTTCCAGCGTCCTGGATCAGGCGGCGTAGCACTTCGTCCAGCAGTGCCACTGCCTGGGTAGGCGGTACGGCGCGGTCATAAATGTCGCCGGCTATCAGTACGGCGTCGACATTACTGTCTTTAACAAGAGCGATAAGCTCGTCTAAAGCAGACGCCTGATCGTCGGTCATATGCAGGCCGTGAAAAATACGGCCTAAATGCCAGTCTGAGGTATGTAAAAAACGCATAAGTACTCCTTTATTTGCGATAAAGCTGCATGATCTCGTGGAATTTTGCCAAACCGCACTCCACACCGTGGTCGTGCAGTTTTAAAAGCTGTTCCGGCTTCTGGTCCAGCCGTCCGATGGTCAAGGGCTCGGTTGGACGGATAATGACAGCCGCACCTGCTTTTTCCAGCTGCTCAACGAAAGCCAGTTGGTCATTATATAGGTCAGGTCGTTTGGCCATAAGCTCTAAAAGCTTGGGATAATGTTTATAAACAAGGCGCAGCAGGTATTGCGGCACCGGCCGCTTTTTGCGGTAGCCTGCGTTACGGGTCAGCACAACGACGAATTTATGATAACCGTCGGCGATGGCTTTACTGATTGGGATCGGTTCGGCAATGGCACCGTCTAAAAGCTTGTGAGTGCCGATAGTTACAACGGGTGCGAAAAACGGCAACGAAGCGGACGCACGCAAAGGCAGAAAATCCTTGTCCATATCCTTTTGTGTGTACCAGACCGGCTGCCCGGTGACTACATCGGTAGTGCCCACATAAAGGTCGCCGGGGTATTTGCCGAAGGCTTCGTAGTCAAAGGGCAGCAGGTTGCGCGGCAGATCGTTCAAAATAAAATCAAAGCCGAACAGTGACCGCGTTTTCAGCCAATTATTCAGGCTGCAATAACGCTTGTCGCCAACATAATTTTGAATGATGCGGCGGGTACGGAAGGGCTGGCCGGACATATAAGAAACGATGTTGCAGGCCCCTGCGGAAACACCGACGATATGGGGGAATACCAGATTTTTTTGCATAAAGGCTTCAAAGACGCCGGCCGAGAACATACCACGCATGCCGCCGCCTTCCAAAACCAGACTGATACCGCTGACTATCATAATTGCACCTCGTAATCGATTATATAAATATTATACACCATTTACCTGGTGTGAGTGAATTGTTCCATCTGGAAATTGTCTGCTGGCTGCTGATATGTTATGATGGAAGAAACCGTGCATTGAGGAAGGTGTAAGTATGAAAAAAGTTGTTGTAATAACTACAGGCGGCACGATCGCCATGAAATATGACCCGGCGACACAGGGCCTGGTGCCCGCCGTCAACGGCGATGATCTGATCGAGGCTGTACCGGCGCTGGGCGAGGTGGCGGCAGTGGAAGTGGCAGAGTTTGCCAATGTGCCCAGTGGCCATGTGACACCGCAGATGATGTTTGAACTGGCACAGCTAGTCGATACTTACGCAGCCCGCGAGGACGTCAATGGCATTGTGGTCACCCACGGCACCGATACCCAGGAAGAAACCGCCTATCTGTTGAGTTTGGCAACTAAAACAGTAAAGCCTGTCTGCATCACAGGCGCGATGCGGGGCGCTTCAGAAACTGGACCCGACGGTCCGGCGAATATTTTGGCGGCAGTGATGACAGCTGCCTGCGACGAAGCCGCAGGTAAGGGAACGCTGCTGGTTTTTAACGACGAGATCCATGCCGCGGCTGAAGTTACTAAAACCCATACGACCTCCTGCTCGACCTTTCATTCGCCTGGCTGGGGACCGATAGGACATGTATATTTTGACCGGGTGGTCTTTCGGCGCCAGCCGCTGAATCTGAAAAAAATCTGCCCTCCGGCTTTGGCAGACGACGTATGCCTTTTAAAAACCTATGCTGGGATGGATGCCTGGCTGTTTAAAGCGTTGGCCGATAAACCCGTTGCCGGACTGGTTGTGGAGGCTTTGGGCTGCGGCAATGTGCCCCCTGATGTAAAAAAAGGCATCGAATATGTGCGCGCTCAAGGAATCCCCGTGGTGCTGGCTACCAGAGTGCCTACCGGCCGCGTCGTTCCGGCCTACAGTTATCTGGGCAGCGCCCGCTCGATGGAATCCAGCAAGATCATTCTGGCCGGCGAGCTGACCGGTCCTAAGGCACGCTTAAAGCTGATGCTTGCCTTAGGACTGACTAAAGATGTAGATGAGCTGCAGCAGTATTTTGATAATTAGAGCGGCGTGGCAATGTGAAGCATACTGAAAAACATTTAATGATTTAACGACTAACTTTTAGTAGCTGCAAAATTTGTTGTGTGAAAAAGCTGCATGCTATAATTAACATACTTGAATATAACAGGAGGTTGCAATGATGAAGGAGCAACAAGATATTTTGGCAGGTATGTTAGATTCAGCAGAATCGGCATCTGTTTTGCTGGCAATGACGACGTCGTTAGCTGACGAAAATGCATTGAAAGATTTATTGGCTAAACAGGGCTACAAATTTGCAGTGACGGAGTTGGGCGGTGAATCGTCAAGCAGCGAGTTCCGTGATAAAACTACCAGAGCGATCATCGGTGCCTGCCTGAACTGCGGCGTAATCGAAAAAAACTCGCGTGAGATACACGCAGTCCTGCATGCGGCAGAAAATGCCAAGATGGGCTATTTTCCTAATATGGCGCCAACTAATGTTTCCTGCAAGATAGCCGTTGTACGTGGAACAGGATGGATAGCTGTAACTTTTTACGGTAACTCGGCTGTCCATCATATCACTAACCATAAACGACTGGGTTTTGGGATCATGCATATTTAAAAATAAATTGTGAAATTTATTTGACAGATGGAAACAAATATTGTAAGATAAGGCCATAGAGAATATGAGGGTATTACCAGAGCGTTTCCTAAGAGTATTTTAACTTACAAGAGCATAGTGGCGACGGAGTGATAGAGTATACTATTACTTCGTCTTTTTATTTTCCAGCAATTTTGGGGGCTTGGACAAGACGCCGGCAAAGCCGGTTGCAATATAGGTCTTGTGAGTGTGCGAGAATGTAGTATTAATTTTCCTAAAAGACAATTGCAAAGAGGCATATGAGAGATATAGCTTTTTCTATTTCTCTTTTTTTATTGCCTGGAAACGGTTATCCGGAAACCAGCAAGTGTCATTAAGGGAACAAAAGTTTTGAAAGGGGTAAATGTAATGAGTGTATATGCTTATGCAGGGGCAGCGTATTTAGGAACAGCAGTGATTTCTTTGGTGGTCATTGGGATTATAGTTCTTTTGAACAAAGCCTTTGGCGGTAGTTCTAATAATGGAGAAGGGGTGGAATAAAAAATGGAATTGCTGATGAATTTATTCCCTGGTATTGCCAGTTTTTTTGTGCAGGATCCTGTGATCGCCGGGGCGCGTATTTTATTAATAATCTTAGGTTTTATGCTGGCTATTGCCGGTTTTAAACGTACCCTGGAGCCGTTGATCATGGTACCAATGGGCATCGGTATGATTTGTATAAATTGCGGTGTTTTGTTTTTGGCTAATGGTCAGCCGGGTACATTATTTATGGATCCTTTAGTTGCTGATCCTAACCAGTTGGTTAATATTATGCAGGTCAATTTCCTGCAACCGATCTATAATTTTACCTTTAGTAACAGCCTGGTAGCGTGCATGGTGTTTATGGGCGTAGGGGCTATGTGTGAGATCAGTTTTATCTTAGCCAATCCCTGGACCAGTATCATTATCGCTATTTTTGCAGAAGCTGGAACCTTCGCTACTTTGATTCTGGGCGTGATGCTCGGTTTAGCGCCTAATGAGGCCGTAGCGGTCGCTTCTATCGGCGGTGCGGATGGCCCCATGGTTTTGTTCACTTCGCTGATGGCGGCGCCGGAATTATTTGTTCCTATTTCTGTAATTGCTTATTTGTATTTGAGCCTGACTTATGCAGGTTATCCCTGGATCGTTAAAATGATGGTGCCGAAGCGTATTCGCGGCAATGATATTTTAGTGGATATCCCGGAAGTTCCCAAAAAATCTAAATTTATTTTTATCGTAGTAGCCTGCGGTCTGCTTTGTGTGCTGCTGCCGATGGCGGCACCGCTGATCATGTCTTTCTTCCTGGGTATGGCCATCAAAGAGTCGGAAATCGTACCTTATCAGGACTTGGTTGAGAACACCCTGATGTACATCGCCACTTTGCTGCTGGGCTTATTGTTAGGCGTATTGTGCGAAGCTTCCACATTGTTGGATCCTAAGGTTGCCATTATCGTCGGTTTAGGTATTTTGGCTTTGGCTATCTCCGGCGTTGTTGGCGTTTTAGGCGGCTGGTTTGTGTACTGGCTGAAGGGCGGTAAAAACTTTAACCCTGTCGTAGGTATCGCCGGTGTATCCTGCGTACCTTCCACAGCTAAAATCGCTCAGCATGCAGCCGAAGAAGAAGATCCGTTTGCTATAGTTATGCCGGTAGCGATGGGCGCTAATATTGCCGGTGTTATAGTATCGGCTGTAGCCTGCGGCATTATGATTTCTACATTCAAATTTATCGCAGTCTAAAGGGCAGGATCGTATGGACAGGAAAAAATTTGCTCAAATTAAGCCGCTAAGTCAAAATTTACAATATTTTGCTGAGCTGGATTCTACGAATGTAACTGCTAAAGAATTCGCGGAAAAAGGTGCTGCCGAAGGGACTGTTATCCAGGCTGGTAAACAGTTGTCGGGCAAAGGCAGATTGGGCAGAGTATGGGAGTCACAGGCAGGAAAAGGACTCTGGTTTTCCATGATCCTGCGTCCAACGGTCGCTGCCGAATACGGCGCGCAGATAACTTTACTGACTGCCGTTGCAGTGGCAAGGATTTTGCAGTTACTGACGAATAAGAATTTTGCCATAAAATGGCCTAATGATATCCTGTTGGATGGTAAAAAGATCTGTGGCATCCTGTCAGAAATGGCGCTGGATGTCGAAGGAGATATAGACTATACCATCGTGGGTATCGGCATTAATATAAATATGTCTTCTGAAGATTTCGGAGCCCAGCTTGCAGCTACGGCTACCTCACTTTATTTGGCGACGGGCATCGAATATGAGCGCGAACAAGTCCTCAGGGCATTTCTGGATGAATTCGGTCGGCTTTACTCTCACTGGCAGCTGCATGGGTTTGATGATATCAGACGCAGCTGGCTGCAATATAGTTGCACCTTGGGTCACAAGGTCGTGGTAAAGGATAATGACGAAGAAATTTATTCCGGAGTAGCGGAAGACATGGACGATTATGGGAGTTTGCTTGTACGAAATGCTGCGGGAGAAATCGGAAGCTTCGATTTCGGAGAAATAAGCATCCGCAGCTGCTGAGTTTGCCAGAAAGAGAGGATTTGAGAGATGGGCACCACAGAAGCATTTTTATTGGGAGAAAGCATTAAAAGCGTAGGTGTTGCTGCGATGCTATTGGCACTGACAAGGACTTTGAGAGATGAAGAAACTGCCAAAAGGGCGCTGACTGAAGCCGGGCATAAATTTGTGGTGACAGAGGTCGGCGGTAAAACTTCTTATGACGATTTTCATGAAAAGGTGAATCGGGCTGTGATCGGGGCCAGTCTTAATTCGGGGATCATCGAAAAGACCGCCAACGATATCCATGCACTGATCCACGCTACAGAAGAAGCTAAGAAAGGAATTTTGGTCAGCGTTTCTTCCAGTGCCAGCCTAGCGCTGAAAATAGCAGTCGTTCGTGATGCCGGTTGGATTTCAGTGGCTTTGTTTGGTAAATCGGCCCTGCATTATATGACGAACCATGAACGGGCCGGGTTAGGAGTTATGCATATATAGACCCGGGTGAAATTGAATAGTGGCGAATGAGAGAACGAGCGCGCAGACGACCTCTGTGCTTTGTTCTCTATTTTTTTACCCGAGTTTAGTATATATGAAGCAGTTTTGTAATAAGAAAGGAGAGAATGTAATGGAGCTTAAAGGTATTACGCGTGAGTGGAACACTTTGAAAAAAGATTCTGCTGCCAGAGTGGCGGCAGCGGCCCCTTACGTCAAAGAAGGAAAAATCGTTGATGCGAAAGACACGGTTGCTCTGTTGGAGGCAGTTATCAAACCGGGCGATAAGGTCAATATCGAGGGCAACAACCAAAAGCAGGCTGACTTTTTAGCTAAAGCACTTTGCCAGGTAGATACTGCTAAAGTACACGATCTGCATATGGTGCAATCGGTTTTGACACTGCCGGAACATTTGGATGTCTTTGAAAAAGGTATCGCTAAAAAACTGGATATGTCTTTTTCCGGGCCTCAGGCTGGGCGCATTGCTGAATTCCTGAAAGAAGGCAAGCTGGAATTAGGCGCTATCCATACTTATTTGGAATTGTACGGACGTTATTTTGTTGATCTGACACCGCGTGTGGCGCTGATCGTAGCGACTAAGGCTGACCGTCATGGTAATCTGTTCACCGGCTTCAGCACCGAGGATACTCCGGCTATCGTCGAAGCGACTAAATTCCGTCAGGGTATCGTTATCGCCCAGGTAAATGAGATCGTGGACGAGCTGCCCCGTGTAGATATTCCCGGCGACTGGGTGGATTATGTTATCCAATCTCCGAAACCGTTCTACATCGAACCGCTCTTTACTCGTGACCCTGCTTTAATTACCGATGCCCAAGTTTTGAAAGGCATGATGGCGATCAAAGGCATTTACGGCGAGTACGGCATTAAGAGCCTGAACCATGGTATAGGCTTTGATACGGCGGCGATCGAACTTTTGTTGCCGACCTACGGTGAGGAACTGGGCTTGAAAGGCAAGATCTGCACCAATTTTATCCTGAATCCGCATCCTTCTATGATCCCTGCGATCGAAAGCGGCTGGGTCGAATCTATCCATTGCTTCGGCGGTGAATTGGGCATGGACGAATATGTTGCTGCCCGCAGCGATATATTCTTTGTCGGGCCGGACGGTTCGATGCGTTCCAACCGCGCTTTCTCGCAGACTGCCGGCCATTATGCGATTGATATGTTCATCGGTGGCACACTGCAGATCGATCCTTACGGTAACAGCTCGACCGCTACCGCCAACCGCGTTGCCGGTTTCGGCGGCGCTCCGAATATGGGCTGCGACCCTAAAGGTCGTCGTCATTCTACCGAAGCGTGGCTTAAATGCGGCGAAGAATACGGAGTTAAAGAAGAAATGTGGGGCCCTGTACACCGCGGTAAACGCCTGGTTGTACAATTGGCTGAAACCTTCCGCGAAAAACTGGCGCCTGGTTTCGTAGAAGAGCTGGATGCTTTTGCACTGGCTAAAAATGCTAATCTGCCCATTGAACCTGTTATGATCTATGGCGACGACCTGACTCATATCATTACTGAAGAAGGTATCGCTTATCTGCATAAATGCAGAAATATGGAAGAACGTACTGCTGCTATCCGTGGTATTGCGGGCTTTACCGAAGTCGGCATGAAGGCTGATCCAAAAGAAACTCAGCGTTTACGTGGATTGGGCGTCATCAAGACTGCCGATGATCTGGGTATTGATATGAGCAGAGCCAACCGTTCCATGCTGGCAGCGAAAAACGTACATGATCTGGTCGTTTGGTCGAAAGGTTTGTACAATCCGCCTGCTAAATTCAGAAACTGGTAAGAGGAGGAGATTAACGTGGCATTGCAAGTTTTAGAATTTGAATTTAAATCTGCTGCAACCCAGGAGATCGGTAAAGAATGGTCCCATTTGGGCGTTACCGGTTCCGGTGACCTGGAAGTGCTGATGGAAAAGAAAGACTTAAACGGCGGAGTGAAAGCCAAAGTAGTGACTCCTGTCAAAGGGTTTGATGCAGTTTGGGAAAAAATGCTGGGTAAATTCGTCAATGATACCGGTGTTGGCAACGTCAGTATCGAGATCAACGATGATAATGCAACCCCGATCGTAGTATATATGAGATTACGCCAGGCGCTGGCAGAGGCTACCGCAAAGGAGGCTGAATGATTATGAAAAACTGGACAGAGCTTGAAAATAGCAGCTTCTTTGATGCTAATGCCCGTGAACGCGCTTTGGGTATGGTTGACAAAGGCACCTTTACTGAATTTTTGGATCCGCTGGATCGCTATTGCAGTCCGCATCTTCCTGTTCTGGGAACTGCGGTGGAATTTGACGACGGCACCGTCTGCGGCGTAGGTTTGATCGGTAAACACCCTGTGTTTGTGGTTTCCATGGAAGGCAAGTTTATCGGCGGCGCTATCGGCGAGGTAAACGGCGGCAAAATGATCGCTACTATCCGCTTGGCTTTAAAAGCCGCAGCCGATATCAAAGCTAAATATCCTGCCGAATATGCCGAAAGGCGTCCTTTGGTAGCGATCTCTTTTGAAACAGGCGGCGTACGTCTGCACGAAGCTAACGCAGGCCTTTTGGCTCACGCCGAAGTTATGGATGCCTTCCAGGACTGTCGCGGTATCGTGCCGGTAGTAGCTGTTGTTGGCAGTAAAGTGGGCTGCTTCGGCGGGATGGGCTTTGTGGCTGCCGCTACCGACGTTATCGTTATGAACGAGGAAGGGCGTATCGGCCTGACTGGCCCGGAAGTTATCGAGCAGGAAATGGGCAAAGATGAATTTGACGCTTCCAATAAAGCTTTGGTTTACCGTACTACGGGCGCTAAACACAAATACATCGTTCAGGACTGCAACTATCTGGTTGAAGACAAGATCGGTGAATTCCATAAAACCTTAGCTGAGGTTGCTGCTATTCCGATGGACGAGATCGAAAAAATGCGTCGCATCGGCTCCTTGAAGCTTGTTCAGGAGCAGCAGGAACTGGTGAAGTTGGTCGGCGATATGCAGCCGAAAGATTCTATGGACCTGTGGAAACACTTTGGCAACGAAGATCCGGCAGCACTGCCTGAAATGACGACTGCGGAATTCCTTAAAGTGGTTAAACGCAGAGTGCGCAGCTAAGGAAAAGGAGGAAGATGAACATGGAAGAAATGGACAACACTATGATAGGTCGCGGTCGCGACGCTATCGATATGATCATTGATCAAGACTCCTTCCAGGAAAATATCATCGACGGTTACAGCTTCGATCCTGATTATGGTCCCGGCTCCGTTGTTGGTACTGCTAAACTGGACGGTAAACTCACTACTATCATCGCCAACGACGCGATGGCTTTCAACGACAGATTCCCCGTTGTTTTCGGCGGCGTTATCGGTCTTGAAGAAGGCTATAAAATGGCTACGGCCGTTTATCGCACCATGGAAGCCGACAAAGATAAAGCTTTGGCAGAAAAACGCGCCATCGTTTTGATCGTCGACACTCCGGGCAACGGCCCCGGTAAAATGGAAGAGATCGCCGGCATGAACAAATCTACCGGCGGCTATCAGCTGGCTTTGGCAGAAGCCCGTAAAGCAGGGCATCCGATCATCGCTATGGTCATTGGCCGCGCTATTTCCGGTGCTTTCCTGTGCCATGGACTGCAGGCTGACCACATTCTGGCGCTTTCTAAAGATTTCGGCACTATGATCCACGTTATGCCGCTGACATCTATTGCCCGTATCACGAAAATGGATATCGAGCGTCTGGAAGAGCTTTCTACCAGCAACCCTGTTTTTGCAGCCGGCGTAGATTTCTTCTATAAACTGGGCGGCGTGCAGGAGATCGTCAATAAGGTCGAAGATATGCGCGAAGTCATTATCAAACATATCGACGAAGTAGCCAGGCTGAAAGCCGAAGGCAAAGGCGAGCTGCTGGGTCCATGGGGCAGAGGCATTTTGGGACAGGAACGCGGCGGACGGACTCACAGAACTGAAGCTATCAGCAAGGTTTATGCTGAATTCGATGCAGTAGCTGATAAATATATCAACGCGTAAGGAGGCGTAAGGATGAACAGTTTTCTTCAAGAGATCAGCCAGCTGGTCGAGGACTTTGGCTCGGCACCGAAAATCAACGAGATGCCGCGCCGTACTTTGGCAGATAAAGGTATAGAGGGCCCGACGGCGGCACATGTTATTGAAGAAGTTCATACGCCTTTGAACCTGGCTTATCTTACCTTTACTACTGGAACCTCGGCGTTCCAGAATATCGTCGGTGTTACCTATGCGGAATTGCCGGCGCGCATCAAAGCAGCCTTCACCGTGCTGGAACGTGCTGGGCTGAAAAAAGGGGATAAGGTGCTGGTCACCTATCCACCTTTAGTCAATGTTTTTGCCGGGCAGGCATTAAAGGATTATGGTTTGGAATGGTCATTTTTAGTGCGTTCCAGCCGCGATGCTTTTTTAGCGGCACTGTATCAAGAGCAGCCAGCGGCGGTACTGGGCGAATCGGCTTTTTTAAGAGCCGCGCTTATCGATGCCAAAAATATGGGCGTTGCAGGTGACTTGCCGCAGGGCGTAAGGCTGCTGACGGCGGGAACACCGCTGGACTTGGAGCTGCTGCCGATTGCAGCAGAGGTTTTGCAGGCGCAAGTACATGATCTGTATGGTTGCCAGGAAATAGGCTGGTTGGCAATGGATGGAATTCCAGTACGGGACGATATCGAGCTGACACCAACGGCTGCCCAGAGTGGCCAGCAGTATTACGAACTTGTCGTTGGCGGACTGCCGATGGGCGACAGCTTCCCCTGCTCGGAATCGGGGCATATCTGCAATAAGGAAGGCAAGATCATTACTTACCGGCGGGAACGGACTTATCCGGAGTACGAAGTGATAGTGAAAGCAACTACTCTGGCTTCAGCCGTTACTCTGGGCAGAGTTGCCCGCAGCATCCTGCGTATCAAAGGGCGCGTTGTGAAAGTCAGTCCTGATGTTCAGGTCAACGCCCCGGCGACTGTTTTGGAGCTGTGCGGCGATCCTGTTGCTGGCATTACAGTGCCTCCGGTAACGATCACAGGTCCTGTAAAAACAGAATTTTTTGACAGCATGGTACAGGCCCAGCTTGATTACCAGCAAAACAGTAAGGCGGACCCGGTATGGACAAAAAGAAGCTGAAAAGACATGACCTTGTTTATCCCAGCATAGAAGCAAGAAACCGCTTGCGGGCAGAACATTTGGTCGGACTGACTGGTGAAAGGGCCTTTTTGGTAGCAGCTGTTTTTGCTGCCGCAAGCCCTATCCCAGGTATTGTCAGACGTGAGGAAGCACTGGCGGCAGATGAGTTGCCACTGGGCTTTGTGCACCCGCAGCTGATAAACGGCAGCCGCATTCGTGTGGCAGCCGTACTCAAAGAAAGCGAAGCAGTGAAGCTGCAGCGGCCTTATGAACTGGCACAGCTTGACTTTGCAGCATCTACAGCCTGTATGGAAGCGGCGCAGGCTGCCTGCGTTTACGCGGCGGCAAACAGCATCAAGCTGGGTGTACTGGGCTCGGCCGGACTGGAGCTTGCTACGGGGCTGCCGTTTACCCATACGGACTCCGATCTGGATCTGCTGATCACCGGGGTAGGATTGACACAACTACAAAAGGCTTACGTTGAGTTGCAGGCTATCGGGCAGCGGTTTAGAGTCGATATCGATCTGGAAGTTGAGCTGGCCAATGGCTACGGCATTAAAGCGGCCGAATTGTTTCAGCCGACCCGGACGGTTTTAGGAAAAAGTTTAACAGACGTACAACTATTAAAAAAAGAGGCAGTATTGGAAATACTGCCGCAGGAGGCATAAATCATGGAGATCAAATCTCGTGTACCCGGTAAAATCGTTCGTTTTGAAAAAGAAGTAGGAGCCAGCGTCGAGGTAAAAGACGTGCTGATCGTTATGGAAGCTATGAAAATGAAGCAAATGGTACCTTCCCCGATCGCAGGCGTAGTGAAAGAATATAAAGTGCAGCCCGGCGACCGCGTCAGTGCAGGCCAGGTAGTTGCTATCGTTGAATAATTTTAAAACAAAATTTAAGGAGGCATAATGATGGAAATCAAATCTCGCGTACCCGGTAAGATCGTTCGTTTTGAAAAAGAAGTAGGAGCCAGCGTCGAGGTAAAAGACGTGCTGATCGTTATGGAAGCCATGAAAATGAAACAAATGGTACCTTCCCCGATCGCAGGCGTAGTGAAAGAATATAAAGTACAGCCCGGCGACCGTGTCAGCGCAGGCCAGGTAGTTGCTATCGTTGAATAAGCGCTGATTTTTGTAATCGTTACCTTTAGTTGTTTCGCTCCCTTTTAACGGGGAGCGATAATAAAAAATTGTACTAAGGTGGTGTAATTATGGCTATATATGGCGTTGCGTTATTGGCGGCATGTTATATTGTCGGTATTGTTTTAGGTGATTTGTTCGGTGTCGTTGTAGGCGTTAAGGCTAACGTCGGCGGCGTAGGTTTTGCCATGCTTTTTCTGATCCTGTTGTCCAATCATGGTATTGATAACGGCTGGCTAGATAAAAAATCTCAAGAGGGTATCGCTTTTTGGAGTGCCATGTACATTCCTATCGTTGTTGCAATGAGTTCCATTCAAAACGTAGTGGCGGCTCTTTCCGGCGGCGCGTTGGCTATCGGCTCGGGTCTTGTCGGTGTAGCAGTCGCTTTCGCACTGATCCCGGTCATTTCTAAATTTGGCGGCTCGAAGGGAGAGGTGAAGTAAATGGATATGCTTACTATCATCGCAAAGGTTTGTAAATCAAACGGTTTGGTTTTTGCGTTTATGCTGATCGGCGTCATTACCCTGATCACCTATAAACTCTCTGCTTTGACCAAAGGCAAGATCCACGGTTCCGCTATCGCGATCTTTGCCGGTCTGGTGCTGGCTTATATCGGAGGTATTACGACAGGAGGCTCTAAAGGCCTGGCAAGTATCCCGATGTTTGCCGGCGTTGGTATGATGGGCGGCGGTATGTTCCGTGACTTCGCTATCGTATCAACTGCTTTTGGTGCTGACTTGCGCGAAATCAAAAAATGTGGTGTTATCGGTGTCGTTTCCCTGTTGTTGGGCATACTAAGCTCTTTTATCGTTGGTTGCGTGATGGCCTACTTTATGGGTTATCCCGATGTAGTTTCCATGGTCACTGTTGGTGCCGGCGTATGTACTTTCGTTGTGGGGCCGGTAACAGGCGCAGCATTGGGTGCTTCTTCTGATGTTATTGCTATTTCTATTGCGGCTGGCGTTGTTAAATCCGTTGCCGTAATGATCCTGACCCCGTTCGTTAAAAATATCGTTGGTTTAAATAATCCTCAGTCAAGTCCAAAATCTTGTGTAAAATTATCGGCACAATATTTAATGGTCTTACA
>UQWM01000010.1 GCA_900544795.1 uncultured Phascolarctobacterium sp.
AACCATACCATTCGGTATGGTTCTTTTTTATTGTTAACTTTCTTTCTATCCGAGCAGGTCTTGGCCTGGAAAAAGCGAATCGCCGTCCGGCTCACGAGCGGAGCGAAGTGAATGGACGTGTCAGAGAGCTTTCACATTGCTGAGCGCCAATTGATTACAAGTGATAACGCAGTAAGCAATTGTGACAGCGAAGGCTATGCAAATATTATGACTGAAAAGGGAATAATATTTGTAATCCTTAAGTAATCAAGAGCGTGCGCGTGTGCTAGAAAGTTGCCACTATATTCAATATGGAAGTTGCTAGGCCTTGGCTTGGGACACATGGCAGGCGAAATCGGAAGGACGCAGGCCGCGCCGATGAAGCATGACAGCGGTTACGAGCTTAAGCGAGATAACATCCTCAGAACTGTAGGTGCGACACTGATTCCTATATCTCACTGTTTGACTGCTAACTCTGTGATAGAAAAAGCAGATAGCAGATATCACAAATTTGTAACTTCATTTATTTGCCGTTTAAGGAAAAAACCGTTACAATAAAGGTGTACAAAACTTTACACTGGAGGTATACCATATGGAACTGACTGAAGTCACTAAATTCCGGCGTGCTGTATTGACCGGCCTGGCAAAATTTACATGGCAGGGAACATTACCGGAGCATGTTTATGATATACTGTATAGCGTTGTAACTGAAGATACCCAACGTGTGCGCTGTTGCGTGCATAAAGAACGGGCCGTCCTGAAAAACCGTATCAATATGGCCTTGGGGCTTAATGTTGGCCTGAACATAGTCGAAGCATCGAAAAGGGCTTTAACGGAACCTGCCAACAAAGAGCTGCCTATTATTGATGTTTTACCGGAAGCCTGCGATCAATGTCCGATCGACAAATTTTTAGTAACAGACGCTTGTCGTCACTGTGTGGCGCATAAATGTATGAATAAATGTCCTAAAAAGGCCATCACTATCCATCAAAACCGTGCTTATATCAATAAAACGAATTGTATTGAATGTGGTATGTGTAAAAAGGTCTGCCCTTTTGGCGCTATCATCGAGATCAGCCGTCCATGCGAACGCTCCTGCGCCCTTAACGCTATCCATGCCGGTGCGGACAGGAAAGCGAAAATCGACACGTCCAAATGCGTACAGTGCGGCTCCTGCCGCAGTGCCTGCCCCTTTGGCGCCATCGACGAACGCAGTAACATCGTGCAGATCATTCAGGCTATCAAATCCGGTCAAAAGGTACACGCTTTACTGGCCCCGTCCTTTATCGGGCAGATGGGCTTTAAGGTAACCCCTGCCCAGATCGTTGCCGCTTTAAAGGAAATGGGCTTCACCGCAGTGGAAGAGGTCGCCGTCGGTGCGGATATGACAGCCATCCACGAAGCGGAAGAATTTATTGAAAAAGTGCCCGCCAGACAAAAATATATGACCAACTCCTGTTGTCCCGCCTTTGTATCCTTAGTTAAAAAACATCTACCGGAAGAAACAAGCAAAATATCAACTACCGTTTCGCCGATGGTGGCTTGCGGACGCTATGTAAAATCAGAGTATCCCGATGCCGTAACAGTTTTCATCGGCCCCTGTATCGCCAAAAAAGGCGAAGCGCGTCATTACAGTGACGCTATCGATTATGTGCTGACCTTTGAGGAACTGGCCTGTATGCTGGAGGGTGCCGAAATAGATCCGGCTGCCATCGTTTCGGAAGTCCATACCAGCAAAGCCTCCGGATTCGGTATTAGCTTCCCGTTGCTGAAAGGCGTGCAGGGAGCTTTGAATCACACCCTTGAAGAAAGTGATGAAACGCAGGTGCAGGCTCATTATGCCAGCGGGCTGGAAGCCTGCCTGGAGGATATGAAAAAGCTTGCTGCCGGAAAACTTCCCTGTCAGTATTTTGAAGGTATGGCCTGCTCTAACGGCTGTATCGACGGGCCGGGAACCATGGCTGAACCGGGGCTTGTCAGTGTGCTGCTGAAAAAATATGCCGGCGAAGCCGAGCTGAAAAAAGTATATGACGACAATGCTGCCGTAGCAGCAGTAAGAAAAGTCGATATGGAAGTACATCAATAACATAATACAAAAGGCCGTACCTTAACTAGGTACGGCCTTACTATTTATACCAGCTTCAATTTTTATGCCGCACTCATTCTTTAATCCTTACGCATCAGGCCCAAAGAATCAAGTGCTTTAAAGGTCAAACTCATCAGGATGGCGACCAGTGTTGCCAAAACCATACCCTGTACGCTGATGGTACCGAAGGTAAGCTTAGCGCCGCTGAGGCCCACGATCATAATAACGGAAGTCATTACAAGATTAGAAGATTTGCTGTAATCAACCTTACTTTCAACTAGCACCCGGATGCCGGAAGCGGCAATAACGCCAAACAGCAGGATACAGACGCCGCCCATAACGGGAACAGGGATACTGCGGATAAGCTCGGCCAATTTGCCGATAAAGGACAGGCAGATCGCCATGACGGCCGCGCCGCCGATGACCCAGACACTGTAGACCCTGGTGATCGCCATAACGCCAATATTTTCTCCGTAAGTGGTGTTAGGCGTAGCGCCGAAGAAGCCGGAAAGCACGTTAGAACAGCCGTCGGCAAACAGGGAGCGGCCCAGGCCCGGATCTTTGATAAGATCGCGGTCGACTACGTTGCCGGTAACTACCAGATGGCCGATATGCTCAGCCAGTACGACCAGCGCCGCAGGCGCAATGATAAGGATAGCGTTGATATTGAAAGTAGGCTGATAAAAATGCGGCAGCTGGAACCACGGCGCCGCAGCCACGGGTGCCAGATCGACCAGCCCCATAAAGAACGAAAAGGCATAGCCGCAGATAACGCCGAACAGGATAGGGATGATCGCCATAAAACCCTTAAATGCGACAGAGCCGAGGATCGTTACCGCTAAAGTGAACATGGAAACGGCCACATTCCTGAAATCTATCACCTCACCGGTGAGCCCGGCCATACCGGCAGCGGTAGGCGCAAGCTCCAGGCCGATAACGGCAATGATAGCACCCATACAGGCCGGCGGAAAAATAACGTCGATCCAGCCAGTGCCGGTAAACTTGATGATAAGTGAAAACATGATAAAGATAAGGCCGAAAACTATAAAGCCAGATTGAGCGTCGGAATAACTGGACGTACTCAAAATCACCATTACCGGGGAAATAAAAGCAAAACTGGAACCCAGGTAAGAAGGTATCTTGCCTTTAGTAAGAAAGATATACAGCAAAGTGCCTATACCGTTCATAAACAGGCAGGTGGTGGGGTTGACGTTGAACAAAAACGGCACGAGCACCGTAGCGCCGAACATGGCAAACAAATGCTGCAGGCTGAGCGGGAGGTTGAGCAGCAGCGGTGGCCGTTCCTCTACTTGGATAACTTTGCGTTCCATGATGATGACCTCTTTTCTAAGTTTAAATGCTTATATAATTGTAAAATCTTTTTGCCGAATTGGCAAGAGCCGTGACGATTTTGTGACTGAAAAGTAATATCTAAGTGAAGAACAATAAAAAACATAGTTTCGCCACAGGTTCAGTGCTATAATGTAGGCAGAAACGAAAGGGGAGATATCTCAATGAAAAAAGTTAAAGCATTGGCAGCGGCCGCACTCGTAGCCGCCAGCCTGTTATCTATGCAAGGAGCGGCTATGGCAGCCGAAGCTAATACCATTGCCGTAAGAGGCGTGGCTAAACAGGAAGTAGCGCCCGATATGGCCTATGTGACCCTCGGTATCAATGTTAAAGCTGATACCGCAGAAGCAGCCCGCAACCAGGCCGCCGAAGCCAGCCAAAAGGTACGCCGTGCGCTGCTGGGCCTGGCAATAACCGAAAGCAATATCCAAAGTTCCAGCTACAACCTGTATCCCAACTACGAAAATATTAACGGCAAAAGCAAAGAAAAAGGCTATGCACTCAATACCACCCTGCGCATCAAAGTAGATGACCTGAAAAAACTGGGCGACGTTATCGATAAAACCGTTCAGGAAGGTGTAACCAATGTTAATCAGGTCAACTTCGCTTTAAACGAGCAAAGCACCGTGCAGCGTCAGCTTTTAGCTGCCGCCGTAGATAATGCCCGCACTAAAGCAGCTATCGTTGCCAGCGCCGGCGGCCGCAGCTTGGGCGGTATGCTCAGCGCTGATATCAGCGATTACAGCGGCGAAACCATGGTCATGGACAGCGTATGCTATAAAAGCGCTGCTATGGGCGCCAACGAAGCAGCTTCTACCCAGTTGATGCCCGGAACCTTAAAGATCAATGCCAGCGTTGAAGTGACCTTCAAACTGAACTGAAAACAATAACTGGCAAATAACAAAACAGCCTGCCGCTTTGCGGCAGGCTGTTTATATCGTTCAGTAAACTATTTTTTAGGCAGCTCGTAGGTCTCCAGCGCTGCTAAAAGTGCAGCCGAGCCCGGTTGGTACTGGGTGCAAAGTTGTTGCCAGGCGGCAAAGCTTTCCAGCTCCTTGCCCCATTTAAAGCAATCATCATCGCTGTAGCAGGCCGCTACCAGCGGAGCTTCGGCCTCAGCCGGAGTTTTGCCTGCATCGTCCGTAAAAACTACAAAAGCCTCTGCATCCTCAAAATCCATACCATAAACAACGATATTCTCTTCCTCGGTTGCCGATTCCCAGCAGCCCAGCAGTTCAAATTCATGTTCTAATCCAGCCATGCTATTACCTCGCTTTTCTGTACGCATTTATCTACTAATAGAATAGCCCATTTCCGGGCATTTGTCCATGCGGATCGGCAAGAAAAATATCTGCAAAGTTCGACGCAGTATAGTATAATAAACCCAAGAGTACAAAGGAAAGGTGCGAAGCGATAGCCATGGCAAAAAGCAAAGCAAGCGAAATAATGCAGGTAGAATTCATTTGCCCTAAATGCGGTAAGCATCTGGCCTGGGCCGTAAGGACTGCCAGTATGAGCTGCCCCAAATGCGGTAAATGGGTAACAGATAAAAACAGAAAACAAACTGCCGCTGATGCTTTGATGCCTATCGACAGCGACCAGCTGGTGCTTTTTTAGATTTTTGAAAGAGGGGACATGAAAGTATGCAAAAAATTTGGCAAGAAGCAGAGGCTATGCAGCCGGAATTAGTAGAACGCCGTCGCGATCTGCACCGTCATCCTGAAACAGGCTGGACGGAATTCAGGACCGCCGCGATGGTAGTTAAAGAGCTGCAGGCACTCGGCTATGATGTTTATATGGGTTCTGACGCCCTCGTAGAAGCAGAAATGATGGGCTTGCCCAATAATGAAGTTTTAGAAAAAGCGATGGCCCGCGCTGTTAGCGAAGGCGCCGATGCGGCGCTGGTCGAAAAAATGCGCGGCGGCAAAACCGGCGTTGTAGGCGTGATGAAATTAGCCAAACCCGGTAAAACCGTAGCCTTTCGTGTAGATATGGACTGTAACGATGTTGAAGAATGTACGGGCGACACGCATCGGCCGCTGGCAGGAGGGTTCCGCTCGCTGCACACCAATGCCATGCACGCCTGCGGCCACGACGGACACGTCACCATCGGCCTGGGCCTGGCTAAAATGCTCGCCAACCATAAAGAAGAGCTGGCAGGCACAGTCAAACTGATCTTCCAGCCCGCTGAAGAAGGCGTAAGGGGTGCCCGTGCCATGGTAGCTACAGGCATCGTGGACGACGTTGATTATATGTTCGGCGGCCATATCGGCTTTAAAGCCACCAAAGCCGACTCCCTCGTCTGCCTGACTGGCGGCTTTTTGGCAACCACCAAACTGGATGCCAGCTTCAAAGGTGAATCCAGCCACGCTGGCGCAGCTCCCGAAAAAGGACGCAATGCCCTTTTAGCGGCGGCTGCCTCCTGTATCGCGCTGCACTCCATCTCCCGACACGGCCAGGGTGCTTCACGCATCAACGTAGGCGTATTACAGGCCGGTACCGGGCGTAATGTTTTACCCGATGTTGGTCTTATCAAAATGGAGACCCGCGGCGCCAATACCGAAATCAACGAATTTATGGTCAGCGAAGCACGCCGTATGATCCAGGCTTCAGCTGCTATGTATAATGTAGAAACGGTTATCAGCGAAGCCGGCGGCGCACCCGCCTGCGTAGCCGACCACGAGCTGGGCGCCGAGATCAAAGCCCTGGCGGAAGCCACAGGCGGTTTTGGCGAAGTTATCGACTATATGGACTTGGGCGGCAGCGAAGACTGCTCCTACTTTATGGAACGGGTGCAGCAAAAAGGCGGCCGTGCCGCTTACCTGATGTACGGCACCGAGATTGCCGCCGGCCATCACAACAGCTGCTTCGATTTTAACGAAAACTGCCTTCATAAAGCAGTGGCCATGCTCACCGAGCTGGCTATCGCCTATACTAACAAATAAGCAAAGGCTCGCCTGGCGAGCCTTTGCTATGCAAATAATATTTATCAAGTAATTAAGTTATTAAAATAACACGCATTTGCCATAAAGGTTTGCTATAATATAAATCATACAAACCGATGAGAGGAGTTGTAACTATGAAATTACAACGCACATTTATATTAAGCTTGATTTGTTTATTTACCCTGGGTTTAGGCATCGTTAGTGCCACCGAGCCGGAAAAAGTTTATCCCAGCCCGGTCCGCGACGTTATGGCCACTACCGGCGAGATAATTGCCGTAGACGGAGATAAAGTTACTGTTAAAGGCGACGGCAATTACCCGGTAGCCACAGTTATCGTAACCGACAAAACCCTGCTGTTAGACGGTAAAGACGGCGACATCAAAGGCGACAGCGCTTTAAGAAAAGGGCGCAAAGTAACTGCCTACTATTCCAGCAAAATGACCCGCAGCTATCCGCCGCAGGCCGAAGGCTTCGCTATCGTTTTTGGTAAAAACAACGAAAAACAAGGCCGCTATATGCATGTCGAAAAAGTTACTCCCACCGAGGACGGCGAAGCTGTGCGTCTGCTCAACTCTAACCGCGATATCATCGTCACCGTCCGTAAAGACGTTTATGAAGACTACAACACTATCAAAGAAGGCGACCGCATCATGGCCTGGTACAGCATTATGACCATGAGCCTGCCCGGTCAAACCAACGCTACCAAAGTAGTAGTACTGCCTTAAAATAGTATAGCTCCAGTGGGAAAGAGGGTTTATTGATGAAAATTTTTATGGATACCGCCGATGTGGCTGAAATAGCCGGCATGGCGGAATTGGGTATCGTTTATGGCGTTACCACCAACCCCAGCCTGATCGCTAAAAGCGGACGTACCCAGTCCGAGGTCATTCCTGAGATATGTAATCTGGTCGCAGGGCCCGTCAGTGCCGAAGTTATCAGCACCGACTGCGCAGGGATGGTGCGCGAGGCACGTCTGCTGGCACAGATCGCCGACAATATCGTTGTCAAGATCCCCTGTATAGCCGAAGGCTTGAAAGCCGTCAAAATATTAAGCGCCGAAGGTATCAAAACCAACGTTACGCTGGTTTTCAGCTTATCGCAGGCTATGCTGGCGGCTAATGCCGGTGCTGCTTACGTCAGCCCCTTCATCGGCCGTCTGGACGACATCGGCGAAGACGGCGTGCAGCTTGTTGCTAATATGGTCAAGATTTTTAAGCAATACAGCCTCAAGACTGAGATCATTGCCGCCAGTGTCCGCAACCTTGACCATGTCAACCAGGTCATGCTGGCAGGCGCGCACATCGCCACCATTCCTACAGGAGTGCTGGAGCAGATGCTGCTGCACAAGCTGACGGATCAGGGGCTGGAAAAATTCTTACAGGATTATCAAAACAGTTTAAAATAACTGCCGGAGAAAATCAGACGCTATGAAAAAAATTTTAGGAAACCTTTTAGCCGCATGTATGTGCGGCTTTCTTTTGAACGCACCGTCGACTGCTGCCGCTCAGGCCGAGTGGCCTGACCATGGCGTTCCCGATCACAACGAACTTCGGGCCAAAGTAAAAGCTACCGGTCCCAGACTGCTCTTTTCAGACAGCCCCGAAATGGTTTACGAAACAGGCATTTTGTACCGTGATACCCTAACTGGGGACGGGCGCCTGTTCTTCCACCACGTCAATGGTACGGCTACGCCTAAAAAACTGGCCATCCTCGTAAAAAATAATGGCCTGCGTCCCGCAAACTTCACAGTTACCCGCAGTGGTATCGACGGCCCCAGCCACGACTATCAGGCCGTGGGCAAACGGTCGCAGGAATACTATTTTGACGAGCAAAAGCCGCAGCACTATACACTGGGCTTTGGCCAAACGGCCGAGATTTTAGGCGGCGAGGGTACACTGGTCACCACAGATAAGCTTTTAACGGGCACCATCGACTTTACCAGCGACCGGCCTGTGGAAGTAACCGTTTTGATGTGCGAGCCCCGTGCCGATATCGAACTGTTTGCCGAGCTGGCGCAGATACTGCCGCAAGACGAGCATCCGCTGCGTGGCACCTTTGCTAAATCGGACCTGAACTTTAAAGTGCATACTATCGACACCAAAGCGGGCGAAAACCACGCCCTGCTGATGGCCGACAGCACGACGGGCGAATACCTGCGCGGCACCGACGCCACTACAGGCCTGCCCGCAGAAAATTATGGCAACTACGGCGTTGTTTATAATGTTGATTATAAACTGAAAGGCGACAAGCCCTACGAACTGTGGCTCAATCCCTGGGGCGGCATGTATGCCGGCGTAGGCGTATTAGAGCAGGGGGGCGAGCGCAAGCTGATAGATATCCCCGATATCCCGGCATTCGGTAAGCTGGGCGAAGAAGGGTTCCGCATCGCCAGGCTGGAGCCTGGCAGCGAAGGCCGTTTTACCTGGTCGCCGCCGGGCGCTTCCAATCTGCCGATCAGGCTGTTTTGGCTGCCCGCCGATTATCAGGCGACTCATCTGCACGACTAAAACAAAATAACAGTACACTCTCAGCGCTATGCGAAAGCATAGCGCTGTTTCTTTTTATGGCAGCAGTTTTGATAATTAAAGACCTGCGCAGGCACCGCTTTTGAGCGGTGCCTTTTTTGATTACAGCTGTTAGTAATCTTTTGCAAGACTGCGCCAAAGTGTGTCATACATAAAAAATAAATATGTCTTGCGGGGGTGACGAATGTGGTAATATAATAAAAATTAACTATAAGCATAGTATTAAATATAAAGGTTAATAAATTGCTAATAAAAGAATAAATTAAAATATTGCGAATGGAAGTAAAAACTGCCGCTACTCACAGCGGCCCACCAACACACGGCAGCAAAAAAAATGGGGAATTTTTTTTATATGTTGCAACTTTAAAACCAAGAAAGGTGAGAGGGTTATGAAAACAAACAGACAAAAAACCAACAAACAGGCATTATTGCACCACAAAGTGCTGTGTTCACTGCTGGCTGCCGGCTTTTTTTGCAGCTGGGGTGCAGCGACTCCGATCTATGCCGCCGTCGCTACCCAAAAAG
Organism: uncultured Phascolarctobacterium sp.; assembly: GCA_900544795.1. Lineage (GTDB taxonomy): Bacteria > Bacillota > Negativicutes > Acidaminococcales > Acidaminococcaceae > Phascolarctobacterium. The sequence continues at coordinate 9,411 of UQWM01000010.1, forward strand.
TAGTAAACAGCGATCTGGCTGGCGGGCTGGAAACCAACAGCGAATCAGTTAAGGTCACAGGCGGCAGCCGTATCACAGGTACGGTCAAAGTCATCAACGACGCCAATTACCAAACAGGCGCTCACGGCAGTGCCTTCAGTATCCAAACCGACGGGCCGGTTATTTTCGACGGCGACGGTGATGTTGAAATACGCACTTATAACGACGATTCTTATGCCCATACTAACGCCATCAAGCTGCATAACGACGGCGCCAGCCTGTTGGTATACAAGGCAGGGCACACTGTGACGCTGGCTTTGGATGCCGCCGGCGGGCAAAGCACAAAATATGACGAAGTGGCAGGCATCTACCTTACTAATAACAATCAAAACGTAGTCATTAACGCCGATAACGTCAATTTTGAAAATAACGGCTATAACCGAGGCTACGGCATCTGGACAGGCGCTCCGGCAGTTGACAGCATTATCACCATCAACGGCAACGCCAACTTTTCGGACGACGCTGCTGCCAAAGAAGCCTACGCCATCCGTCACGACCACGGCACAACCGTCATTAACGGTAACACCAAAATCACCATGGTCGGCGCGGGCGGCTCCGGCATCCGTGCCATCAACGGCGCTGTCCAGTTCAACGGCGACACGGTCATCGACCTTAAAGGCGACGTGGCTTATATCGACCGCTATGTGCCCGCCTTTGGTATCTGGAACGGCGCTACCCCCTATGGCGTAACTCCTGTTACCGGCGCGCATATCAAGCTTACCGGCAACACTACTATTACTACTACCGGCGCAGGCAGCATAGCCGTAGTTACCGAACTGGAAGGCGGTACCACCGAATTTTTTGGCGATACCAAAATCACCACCGGCGGCGACACAGGCAAATGGGGACGTTTTTCAGCCAGTGATGTAGGTGCGCACGGCGTTTATAACAGCGGAGGAACCACTAATTTCCACGGCAACCTGTTCATCGACACCACCGGCGCAAGCGCCACGGCTATCCATGCCCTCAGCGGTCAGGTCAACCTTAATAACTACGACGGCGGCGCGCAGGCGCTGGCCGTTATCACCACGGCTAAAGACGAGGCCAACGGTATTTATAACAACAAAGCGGCAGTTACCGCCAATTCCCACGTCAATGTTTTCACCAAAGGCGCCAACGCCTCGGCTGTTAAAACAGACGGCGAAAGCACCACCATTTTAAATGGCCGCAATTATCTTAACATCTCCGGCGACAATTCCCACGGTATCGAAGCCTATGCCGCTTCCTCGTCCAAAGGCACCGAAGAAAAAACAGCCCAGGTCAAGCTGGGCGCAGACTCTACCATTTATACCCAGGGCGCCGGTTCCCACGGCGTGTATGCCGATATGCTGGAAGCCAACGTGGCCCTTGATAAAAACAACAGCGTCACCACCAAAGGCGATGGCTCACACGGCCTGTATGCCGCCCGCGGCGTTATCGAAACAGGCGACGGCCTGCAGTTGGCAGCAGAGGGTACGGGCTCCCATGCGGCTTACGCCGACTCGGCCGACAGCGGCATCAAATTTAACGGTAGCGCCGTTATCAGCGCCGCCGACCCCGACAGCTATGCCATCTATGCCGATAACGACGGCAAGATAGAAGGACTGGCAGCGGGCAGCAAATTTACCATCACCGGCAATATGCTGGCCGATAACGGCGGCAGCATCCAACTGGATATGGCAGCCAACTCTCTGATCCTGGGCACAGCAGCCGTCGAAAACAGCGGCGCTATCGACCTGGAAATGAACGACAGTATGTGGCGGATGACGGGTACTTCCTCAGTCACCAGCCTTACCAATAATAAATCAGTTATTGATATGACCCAAGACGGCGGCGCTTTCAGCAGCTTCACCACCGAAAATCTCAGCGGCAACGGCGGTTACTTTGTGCTGGACATTGACGCTACCACCAACGTCAACAACAGCGACCGCATCTACGTTACCGATACCTTTAGCGGCACGCAGGCCATCTCCCTTAACGAGATCACCGGCCTGTATACCGGCACCGAAGCGGAAAACACCGTGCTGGCCAGCGTTAAAAACAACAACGGCACCTTTACCGCCGTAGACGGCGAAGGTACCCTGTACTACCAGCGCTACGAACTTGACCAGAAAGCCAATACCTACGACCCTAACTACACTACCGATTGGTATCTGAAAGCCATCACCAACGTTGACCCTGAAGAAAAGCCCACCCCCGGCGTGGACGGTGCTGTTTCGGTAGGCGCGCTGGCCTACTACACCTGGCTCGACCACGACCAGTTGATGAAGCGGTTGGGCGACCTGCGCCATAAAGGCGAAGACGAAAAAGGCATCTGGGTAAGGGTGAAAGGGGCCCAAATAGGCCGCAACGGCAATTTTGGCTTCAAAAATAAATATACCCACTACGAGCTGGGCTACGACGAAGTAATGAAAACCAAACCCAACTACACCCGCTACTGCGGCGTATCCGTCAGCTATGCCGATGGTGATGCCAGCTATTCGCGTGGCAGCGGCGACAACAACAGCCGCGCTATCAACTTCTACGTTACCGAAATGGGCAACAAGGGCCACTACCTGGATGTAGTCCTGCGCTTCCATCATATGGACAGCAACTTTAAAATGTTCGACGAAAAAGGACAAAAGATCCGCGGCGATATGCACAACGTCGGCGTCTCCCTGAGCGGCGAATACGGACGTAAAAAAGCTATCGACGACAAAGGCTGGTATATCGAGCCTCAAGGCCAGCTGACCCTGGGTTATTTGGGCGGCGACGACTACACCACCACTAACGGCATCGACGTTAGCCAGGGCGGCATCCGCAGCGCGCTTGGGCGTTTGGGCTTCAACATCGGCAAGGATATAGACGCCAAAACCAATATCTACGTCAAAGCCAACCTGCTGCACGAATTCGGCGGCGGCTACGATGCCACCCTCACCGACAGCAGCGGTGCACGCATCAAGGTAGACCGCAGCTTTAAAGATACCTGGTTTGAATATGGTATCGGCGCGGCTATCCAGACAGGTAGCAACAACCATATCTATCTGGACTTTGAACGTAGCGCCGGCGGCGACTTTAAAAAGGACTGGAGCTGGAACGTAGGCGCACGCTGGACGTTCTAACAGTTTAAGCAGTTTTTTTTGGCAGGGCATCGCAACCCTCGCCCTGCCTTAAAATATTCCCCTGTCCTGCACTGCCACCTTTAGCAATGCAGGATGAACTTAAAAGCCCTGTATGATTTAAAATCATACAGTGCTTTTAACTGTTTTTTAACTATTTTGTTTTAGCAGCGTCCGCAGCTGGGCCAGGCCCTTAGTGCGGACGCTGCTAAAACAAAATAGCGGCTGACCTGTGCTGACAAGTGGCTACTGTTTTTATTTTTGCGGCTAAAATTTTGACTCTACATGGTAGCGTCTTTTTGGTTAACGATGTTTTCGCCATAGTGCGGGTGGAGCGATCATACGCAATTTCAGCAAGGCTGAAATTGCTGCGCAGCATATCAACGCGGCGCCAAATGAAAAAAATTCACAGAAAAACTTTTCGCGTCTTGTCGGGGGGGACATCTGTGGTATCATAATCATAAAAGTAATTCAAATAATTGTTAAAAAATATGAGCTTGATTAAAAATTCTTTTAACAAAAACAAAAGATGCTTAAAGGTCTCCCGCTGCTTGGCAGCATAAAAATAGATCCTAAAAATTTGCGAGGAGTTGGTTGTGATGGTTTTAAATCATAAAATTTTTGATGAGGCGGTTAGTGTCGCTAGGGAGGTTTGTATATGTTAAGGATAAAACTCATCGGGGTGGGCGCGGCAGGCAATAAGGCCGCTATCGCCGCTTTTGAAGCAGGCGTTATCGCGGAAGACGAATTACTGTTGATCAACAGCAATTTGGGAGACGTGCCCGAGGCTTACAAGCAGTATTGCATCGTGCTTTCCGATAAGGTAAAAGGCACGGGCAAGGAGCGCGATATCGCCCGTAAGATCGCTATCGAATATCTTGATTCGGTGGGCAATAATAAGGTTGATAGTTTTGTTGATGACGCCGACCTGGTTTGCGTCGTTAATTCTACCGAGGGCGGGACCGGCAGCGGTTCTTCTTCGGTGCTGTATAAGTATCTGCTGAACGTCAGCAATAAAAACGTGATGGGTTTTGTTTTTACCGGTTTTGAAGAAGACGGCCGTGGTTTGAAAAACACTGTGGAATATTTTAAAGATATGGACGAGACCATCGCTTTGCAGATCATCAGCAACAGAAAGTTTTTGCCGCTTTTGGGTAAAAACAAGCTACGCGCTGAAAAAATGGCCAACGAGGAGTTCGTGCGTCGTTTAGCTATCGTCAGCGGCAGGGAGATGGTTGAAAGTGCTCAGAACATTGACCGCACCGACCTTTTGAAGATAGTTACTACACCGGGCTATTTGATGGCCGAGTATATGGAATTAACGCCGCCGCCGCAGAATATGTCGCAGTTCAACCGTTTGCTTGAGGATATGATCGCCGAGAGCAAGGCGCTGCCGACTAATGAGACGGCCAAACGGATCGGCGTTATTATTGATTGCCCGCAGGAGCTGGAAAAGGCGCTTGATTTTTCGTTTACTACTTTGGTCAGCACTTACGGCACTCCGTACGAGCTGTTTACCCATGTACAGAACACCGGTGTTACACCCGGCATCTGCGTGCTGGCGGCCGGCATGGATATGCCTTTGGGCGAAGTACAGACGATCTACCGCAATTTCCAGAAACAGGCTGAGAAGGTTTCCGAAAAGAACGATTCTTTTGCCAACGCTATGAAATCGCTGCTGGCCGTGGACCCGGGCATCGGCTTTAACCTGCCTTCTAAAGACAAGGTGACCCAGGAAGAGCTGCTGGAGAAAAAACAAAGCTTTTTTGACAAGCTTTCTAAATGATTAAATAACACAATAGTAGAAAATAGCTCGACGGGGTAGACCAGTTGGGCTATTTGCTATTGGTTTGGAAATGGGGTATTGGATATGATGAAGAGGATAATTGTTGTCGCCGCCATGCTGCTTTTACTGGCTGCTTTATTTGGCTGCGGTAACAGCGCTCGGGTAGCGGCCCCGCCTGAGCAGAATGTAAGCGTTGCCGAGACTATTGACGGCGTTGTTTTTTTAGATGGCAGTATGTCGATGCAGGGATTTGTTAATTTCCCGGCGGCTACTGAATATGTTGACGCGATAAAGAATATTGAGCAGGCCCTGACTTTGGGGTGGAAAAATGAAAACCTTGCTTATTACCGTTTTGGTGACAGGCTGCAACATATAGATGATGAAGACCGGTTGCGTTTTGCCGGGTATGGTTTTTACGGCGATTTGCAGACTCGGCTTGACGTGATGGTGAATGATAGCGATAAGGAAAAGCTTAATTTTATCGTCAGCGATTTTTTACAGACGGATCAGGATTTTCAGAAGCTGGTGACAGCTGTTAAAAAGAATTATTTTGCTAATGGCAAGGGCGCGGCTTTGATTGGCGTTAAGGGGCGCTTTAAAGGAGCTGTGTATGATATAGGGCTGGCTAAGGAGCAGTTTTATTATTACAGCGGCGATGATAAGGGGCGGTTCCGTCCGTTTTATATTTTGGTTTTAGGCGAGCAGCGCGAGGTAGAGCGGTTTTGCCGTTATTACGACCAGGCGCTGGCGAAGGATATAGAACGTAAGGTGATTTGCCTGACTGATGATTTGGGCGGCGGTAAGCTGGAGGCTGAAGCTGTGGATTACAGTAAGCTTGATGGCATTAAGACTTATGCGGCAGTAGATGATATTTTGGCCGCTGGCTCGGCCGTGCCCCAGTATACGCTGAAAAGCAGGCCCGGCTCGGTGTATCTGCGCTACGATTTGACGCAGGGCAGCCCGATGGTGGACGATGTGCAGATCAAGACTGCGTTGGAGTTGTGGCAGGAGCAGCAGCAGGGATTTAAAAAGATGATGGCGGTGACGGCTGCGAAGGCCGAAGCCGATGTGCGCAGCGACGGCTTTGCCGTGCGTATAGATTTTAGGCCCGAGGTGCTGCCCGAAAGCGGCGTGTACAGGTTTGGCCTGTTTTTGAAGCCGGATATGGACAGTTACAAAACTATGCAGGCAGGGCTGCTGGACGATTGGACTATGGAAGATAGTTTCGAGATAAGCAGAGGTGGCGTATTCCAGATCGATACGACTTTGGAGCTGAAAAAGTTTATCCGCAATTTGTCGGAGGTGGCTTATGTAAGCCTGCATCCGCATTATAAAGAGCGCTATGTGTATTTTAGATATTAAGGGAAAGGTAAACTGGTGACGGTAATGTTTTGGGAATATTATGGTAAGATGCTCAAATACCGCATAGTTTTGGCTGTTGTGCTGGCTTCCGTGGCAGTTATTGTGGGAAGGCTGGTGCTGCAGGAGCTGGTTGTGCCTAATTTTGGCATGACAGTGAAGCAGTGGCTGTATACTTATTATCTGCTGGTGGCTGCCAGTATAGCCGCGGGCGCAGTTGTGGCCGCCTGCTGGCTGAAGTACGGGCTGGGCTACTGCAATACGCTGGCGCACAAGTATCTGCTGGCTTTTGCCTGCGGCGCTGCTGTGATACTGGTAGTGAATACGGTGCTGGCTGCTGTTTTGCTGCCACCTGTTTTAGAGGGCGGTCTTATCAGCATTTGCTTTGTGACGCTGTCAGGGCTGCTGTATTATTATCTGGACGCGGTGCTGTTTGCGCTGCCGCCACTGCGCGGGTTCGTGCCTAAAGCTAAAGTGCTGCTGGGCAGGATGTATGGCAATTTTGCGGCCGCTAAGCTGCAAGAGCTGCGCGAGCTGGAGCAGTCGTTTTTTTCTGATTATCTGTTGTTGGTGCCGCCGGACGTAGCTGCTAAGGGCGCTTTTAAGTGGGACGCTTTATATACGGTTGAGTGGAGTGGGGCGCAGTATAAGGCGTTGTATCCGCTGAAGCCGCTGATAAGTAAATATTTGGCTGTCAATGAGCTGGCGAAGTATGTTTCGTTTGAAAGTGTAAATAATACCGGCTATGACGGGCTGCAGGTTGTGCTGAGTATCCCCTATGCTGACGAACGCTTTGCTCCGAAGCTGGTGACGAAGATGTTTACGACAGGCAAGGTGAAGATCATGCAGAAAGCACCCGTAGCGGCGATATGGCCCGATTTTGTACTGCAGGGGCTGCGGCGCTGGAACCGTTATTATTTTTATTATGAGAGTGCCGAAAAGACCCAGTTCCATCAGTTTTATTTAAGGCCGTACTGGCCGGGCGAGGCAAGCACGCTGCGCGAGATATATATTGGACAGGAGCATTGCGAGGTGACGCGCGGGCGGGAATATCCACGTATCGTTACCTGCATGATAGATATGGACGAGCCGATGAACTGCGGCTTTTTGCTGACTGAGGAACCAAAGGCCGTGAATGTGGGGCATTATCAAAAGGGTACGTTCAGTATCGATTTTGGTACAGTGAACACGACGGTCTATTTTGCTTCGGATACGGAGACTGCCAGGCCGTGGCAGCTGGGCAGCAGGGTGAAGCTGCTGTGGAAGGGCGACAACGCCCAGGTGAAGCTGCGGCAGAATTTTATTTCGCCGTTGGCGAGCAGTGAGCTGGAAGCTTGGATTTTGAGTTCTTTCCATATTTATAACGAGAACCTGCAGAAGCAGGAAGATGATTTATTTAAGGACGGCAATGTGTTTTATGTGCACGGTTTTGATGACCTGGGCAGTTTGCAGAACGTGCTGGCGGAATTGAAGTGGCAGCATGAAAACACTGTGTACCGGCAGGGATTTTTAAACCAGTTGTGCGCCCAATGTATGGCAGGTGCGGCCGCACTTGGTATAACCGATATCTCGTGGCGATATTCGTATCCAAAGGCTTTTGTTCGTGAGGAGTGGGTGCGTTACGGCGAGGTTTGGCAAAAGGTGATCGGGCTGCTGGGAACATTGAGCGGCCCGAAGGAAGAGCTGCATATAAATTGTGCTGTAGATAAGGATTTTGTGGTGCCTGAAAGTGTTGCTTTGGCTGCTTACTGCGACAAAACCGGCATCGAGCCTTTGGGCAGCGGCAGTATTTGTATGGATATCGGCGGCGGTAGTACGGATATAGTGTTTTGGTATGGCAAGGACCCGGATATAACCTGGCAGGATTCGCTGCGGTTTGCGGGGCATCATATTTTGCGTGATTATTTGCTGTATGGGCATAATTGCCTGCTGCTGAAGGAATTGTGCGGGTCGGAGTTATTACTGAAACAGGTGGAAGAGCTGCATCGTTTGGCCTGCATCACGGCCAGGAACAACACGAAACAACAGTTGAACGCGTTTACGATCCGTCTGGACGCGCTGCTTAAATACGGCGCTGATGAGCTGATGGGAAATTTGGCTGTGGCTGGTGATACCAGTTTGCAGCTGCGGCATTTTATTTCGTCGGTGACCTTTGGTTTGAGTGGGCTGTTTTTTTACTGCGGCCTGATGTTTGGCAAGCTGTGCCGTGAAGGGCGCTACCGGCATTTGCATAAGTTCCATTCAATCTATGTGGGCGGTAATGGTTCGCGGCTGTTAGACCTGGCTGCCGCCGGCAGCTTTGGCAGCGATACGAAACTGTATAAGCTGCTGGCACAGATATTTAGGGACGGTGTAAAGGCAGGAGCCGGCAGTGAACGCTTTAAGGATCTGTTGGACGCTATGGATTTGAAGATCATCCGTATCGTTAAATCGTCGGCACCGAAAGAGGAGATAGCGACAGGGCTGTTTTGCGAGATGGCGGCAGAGCTGGGGCTGAAATTTGCCGCAGCGGACGCGGCAGAACCGTTGCAGCCGTTTGACAGTGAGGCGGACGCTGGTGCTGACGTTAATGAACACGCTGTTTTTATGGAGTTTTTAGAAAATTATAACGAACTGGCCGAAAAGTTTTTGCAGCAGAAATTGCATTTCAGGAACCAAACCAGCCTTGTGAAGATAGAAGAAGCTGCCGCAGGACATTTGAAGGCAGGCAAGCCGGCGTTTATTGCCGCTTTGTATGCCGCTTTGAATGACTTGAGCCGCGATGCCGACGGCACCTGGAAAAGCTGGGTGTATTTTGACAGGCGTGAGGCGGACGGTTGCAAATAAAAAGAGCTTTTAGGGAAGCGGGGGGATTTGATGATTAAGCTGGATCATAAAAGAATGGGCTTGGAAATAAAGGTGCACAGGATCAGAAAAGGAATTACGCAGCGGGAGCTGGCTGATATGCTGGGTATTTCGCAGTCGCATTTATGTAATGTAGAAAACGGCAGATTATCGCTTAGCTTGAAGCTGCTGTTGACTCTGCGTAATATTTTTGAGTGTTCGTTAGACGAGCTGGTAGTTGAAGATACACCGGATGAAAAGCACACTGAGCACGAATAGGTAAGGAGAGGTTTGAATTTTTTATGCAGCTCGAAAAGGACGGCTTAAAAAAAGAATACCTGAATAGTTCATCGGGCTGTTTGATGGAAAAATGCCCTGTTTGCGGCAGGGAATTTGCCTGTAATAAAAGTTACCATGTTTATAAGGCGTTTTGTGGAGGCCGTCGCCGGTATTATTGCAGTTACAGCTGTTTTAAGCAAAAAGAATAAAAATATCAAGGTTGCCCCCAAAATAAATAAGCCTGACGGCTGCGTTTTGCAGCGGTCAGGCTTATTGTATTTTTGTTTAATGCTGGTTTATACGCTTAGGCGAAGCCCAGCAGCAGGCCGATGTGGTAGACGATGAAGGCCACTATCCACGAGGTGATGATTTGATAGGACATAATGTAGAGCATCTGCGCCGTGGAGTTCATTTCGCGCCTGATGGCAGCCAGTGCGGCTATGCAGGGCGGGTACAGCAGAGAGAAGGTAAGGAAGCTGAGCGCCGTAAGCGGGGTAAAGATGCTTTGCAGCGCCGTGCCGGGAACATCGCCGTCGCCGCCCATCAGTACGGACAGGGTGCTGATGACGACTTCTTTGGCTGTAAGGCCGGTAACGAGCGCCGTTGCCGCGCGCCAGTCTCCGAAGCCCAGCGGTGCGAAGAAGGGGGCGATAAAACTGCCGATGCCGGCCAGCATACTGTTTTCGGGATTTTCGACCATATAGAAGCGGGTATCGAAGCTTTGCAGCAGCCAAATGACGATGCTGGCCACAAAGATAACGGTAAAGGCTTTGTAGAGGAAGTCTTTAGCCTTGCTCCACATATGCAGCATGATGTTGCGGGCGGTGGGCAGTCGGTAGGCGGGCAGCTCCATCACGAAGGGTACGGGCTGGCCGTTATAGACGAAGGTTTTTAAAAGCAGGCCCGAGGCGATAGCTACTAAGATGCCCAAAAGGTAGAGGAACATCATAACGGCGGCTTTGTTATCGGTAAAAAAGGCCGAGATAAAAACGCCGTAGATGGGCAGCTTGGCGCTGCATGACATAAAGGGTGTCAGGATCATGGTCATTTTGCGGTCGCGTTCGCTGGCGAGGGTGCGGGTGGCCATGATGGCGGGCACGCTGCAGCCGAAGCCGATGAGCATGGGCACGAACGAGGAGCCGGAAAGGCCTATCTTACGCAGCAGTTTATCCATAACGAAGGCGATGCGCGCCATGTAGCCGCTGTCTTCGAGCATAGAAAGGAAAAAGAACAGGGTAACGATGGTGGGCAGGAACGAAAGGACGCTGCCGACGCCGGTAAAAATACCGTCGATGATGAGCGAATGGATGGGCGCACTGATGCCGATGGCTGTCAGGCCCGTGTCTGCGGCCTGGGTGACGGCGGTGATGCCGATTTCGAGCCAGTCGCTGAGGGCGGCGCCGATAACGTCGAAGGTGAGCCAAAAGACGGTGAAGATGGTGAACAGGAAAATGGGGATCGCGAAGTATTTATGGGTCAGGTAGTGGTCGATCTTGACTGACCGCTGCTGCGCGAAGGTGGCCTGCGGTTTATGCACCGCATAGGAGCACAGGTCTTCGATATAGGTATAACGCATATCGGCCAGGGCCGCTTCTTTATCGGTCTCCAGCGCTATTTCCAGGTCTTTTGTGACGTGGTCGATGATGTCCAGCTCGTTGGGGGTAAGTTCAAGCTCATTGGCCAGCAGGTCGTCGCCTTCGATAAGCTTGGTGGCCGAAAAGCGCAGGGGCAGGCCTTTGCTGCGTACCTTGCCTTCGATGAGGTGGGCGATGGAATGGATCGCCATATGGGTGACGCCAGAACAGAAGTCGAGCCGTTCGGGCAGTTTTTTATCGGTAGCTGTTTTTAAAGCGCGGGCCAACAGTTCGTCGACGCCGGCGCCGGAGTTGGCTGTGATGGGGACTACGGGCACGGTGAGGCGTTCTTCCATTTTCTGGATGTCGACAGAGCCGCCGCTGGAAGTGAGTTCGTCCATCATATTGAGCGCCATGACCATAGGGATATTAAGCTCGATAAGCTGGAGCGACAGATAGAGGCTGCGCTCGATGTTGGTGGCGTCAAGGATGTTGATGATAACATCGGGTTTGGTGCGCAGCAGCAGGTCACGGGTCACGATCTCTTCCGAGGTATAGGGTGACAGTGAGTAGATGCCGGGCAGGTCGATGACTGTGATTGCTTTGTTGTGTAAAAGCCTGCCTTCCTTTTTCTGGACCGTGACGCCGGGAAAGTTGCCAACGTGTTGGTTACTGCCGGTAAGGTAGTTGAAAAGGGTGCTTTTGCCGCAGTTTTGGTTGCCGACAAGGGCGAAGGTCAGGCTCATAATTCCTCCGGTGCGACGATGATCTTATTGGCGTCATCCAGCCGTAGAGTTAGTTCATAGCCGCGCAGAAAGATTTCGATAGGGTCGCCCAGGGGCGCTTTTTTGCGTACCATGACCTGTGTTTTGGGGGTGAGCCCCATGTCTAAAAAACGGCGGCGCAGAATGCCTTCGCCGCCAACGGTAGTGATGATAGCTTTTTGCCCGATGGCAATTTTGTCAAGGGTTATTGTTTGCATAGATGACCTCGATTTATAGAAATTGTTGAAAATATGCGCTTAGGCAGCATTTTGCTGCTGACTAAATTATACGTCCCTGCCTATTGGTTGTCAATTTTGTTGAGGAAGCAATGGCTCTTTTTAAAAATTACTTGATTTGTTTAAATACTATTTTATGAAAAAAACTTATCAATATTGGTTTCGCAACTTTGTAAAAAAGCTGCGCTGCGCTGCTTAAAAAATGCTGTTTAGATGGGTGAAAAAACAGTGAAAACACTTGACAATGATTCAATTGGGTGTATAATTCTAATTAAGAATAAGTTTCGATAGGAGAGGTATTTATGACTAAGAGGAACACTATCCAAAGACAGTTAGTTATAGCTGCCGTTAGGTTTTTAGCTGATCATCCGACGGCCGAGGAAGTTTATGACCGTATCACTATGGAATATCCTGATATAAGTAAGGGCACTGTTTACAGGAACCTTAATTCGCTGGTGGAAAGCGGTCTGCTGGGCAAAGTTTCCGTTCCCAGCGGCGCTGACCGTTTCGACCATATCCTGACCCAGCATTACCATATCAAATGCACTGGTTGCGGGATGTTTACGAATGTTGAGAATATGGACTATATCGCCGGGCTGGATGAAAAGGTGGGCGAAGCGACCGGGTTTAAAATGGAGGACCACGATATCGTTTTTAACGGTTTGTGCCCCGAATGCCAGAAGCTGGAAAGCAAGAGCAAGAACTAAGACCATACACCCGCAATGGGTTGTATAATAAAAAATCATTGTTTTATAAAAGGAGGAGTTTCCAATGGAATTTAAAGGAAGTAAGACAGAGGCTAATCTGCATACCGCATTCGCAGGTGAATCGGAAGCGAGAAATAAATATACCTACTATGCAGGTATCGCTAAAAAAGAGGGCTACAATCAAATAGCTGCTATTTTTGAAGAGACTGCAGGCAACGAAAAAGAGCATGCTAAGATCTGGTTCAAAATTTTGATGAGCGGCGGCATCCCGCATGCCAGCCTGCCCGATACCATGACGAACCTGAAAGACGCAGCTGCCGGTGAACATTATGAATGGACCGATATGTATGCAGGCTTTGCTAAAGAAGCGAGAGAAGAAGGCTTCGACAAAATAGCTTTTCTGTTTGAAGAAGTAGCTAAGATCGAAAAAGAACACGAAGAAAGATATTTGGCACTGCTCGCCAATATCGAAAACGACAGAGTGTTCAAACGTGAAGAAAAACAAGTTTGGATTTGCAGCAACTGCGGCAAGATCGTTATTGCTGAAAAGGCTCCTGAAAAATGTCCGATCTGCGATCATCCGCAGGGTTATTTTGAATTGAGAAGCACCAATTACTAATACTAAAACAGATTTTAACTCCCCCAAGCTGCCGCTTGGGGGAGTTTTTTATATATTTTCTTATATATTAGTAAAAAACTATTGTTTTTTCGCTAAATTGAGGTTATAATGGTGAAAAGTGGAGCAAAGTGGAGGAAGGAGTGTCTCGAAATGTTAATGGGCGAGTTTCAACATAACCTTGATGCAAAGGGACGCCTTTTTATGCCCGTAAAGCTCCGCGAAGCTTTAGGAACAAGTTTCGTTTTGACCAAAGGGCTGGACGGTTGCTTATTCGTTTACGATATGGAGCAGTGGAGGCTTTTGGAGGCTAAGCTCAATTCTTTGCCGATGACCCGTAAGGGTGCCCGCGATTTTAACCGTTTCTTTTTTGGCGGCGCGGCCGAAGGCGAATGCGACAAACAGGGCCGGGTACTTTTGCCCGCTAACCTGCGCGAGTTTGCCGGACTTGATAAAAACGCCGTGATAGTTGGCGTTGGCAACAGGGCGGAGATTTGGGACGCTGAACGCTGGAATGCTTATAACGAGGAAAATGCCGAGGATGTGGGCGAGTTAGCCGAGCAGCTGGCAGACCTTGATTTAGGAATTTAAAAGACAGGCGGCTTAGAAAATGGAATTTGTACATAAAAGCGTATTGCTAGGCGAGAGTATCGACTGGCTGATAACTGACAGGGATGGAATTTATGTGGACTGCACCATGGGTGGTGCGGGACATTCCAAAGGGTTCGCCATGCAGCTGGGTGAGCGGGGCACGCTGGTCGCTATCGATCAGGACGATGACGCTATTACGGCTGCAAGTGAAAGATTACAGGGGATGCCTTGTAAGATAAAGATCGCTAAATCGAATTTTAAGGATTTTGGCGAGGTTTTAGACGGTTTTGGTATCGAGCAGATCGACGGTATCTTTTTTGACCTGGGTGTTTCTTCTTATCAACTGGACACACCGGAACGTGGGTTTTCGTATATGAACGACGGCCCACTGGATATGAGGATGGATAAAAGTGGCAGAAAAGATGCTTACTATATAGTGAATCATTATAAAGAGGATGAACTGGCGGAGATGATCTACCGTTACGGCGAAGAACGCTGGAGCAGGAGGATCGCGCAGTTTATAGTGAGTGAACGGGCGGCAGCGCCCATTGAAACAACTTTTGAACTGGTGAATGTGATCAAAAAGGCCATTCCCAAGGGAGCGCGGCAGGATGGTCCGCACCCGGCGAAGCGTACGTTTCAGGCGATACGCATCGAAGTGAACGACGAGCTGAATATTTTGGAAAAGGTTGTGACGCAGGCGGTAGAACGCTTGAAGAGCGGCGGCCGGATAGGCGTTATTACTTTTCACTCGTTAGAGGACAGGATTGTTAAACAGACATTGGCTCAGCTGGCGAAGGGCTGTATTTGCCCGCCGCAGCTTCCGATTTGTGTATGCGGCAGGACGCCGCTGGTGAAAAAGACGGGGAACATAGTTCCCAGCGATGCGGAAATAGAAGCTAATCCGCGTTCGCGCAGCGCACGGTTACGGTATGCGATCAAACGCTGATTTGGAGGGTGTAGAGCATGTTAGCACGTAAGTATGATAATTACGCATGGGAAGAAATTGAATATCAACAACCCGCAAAACGGGTACGCAAGGTCAGGAAGATTGACTATAAACTTGTGCGTCGTCGTGCTGCTGTGCTGGTATTGCTTGTAATAGCAGTTTATTTTGCAGCGGTCGCACGCAGCGAGAGTTTGGTGCACACCGGAGATAATCTGGTGGCCTTGAAGCAGCAGGAAGCGTCGTTGCTTTTGAAAAATTCGGAGATCAAGATCGAGGTAGAACAGCTGAAGGGTCCTGAACGGATCACGAGCATTGCTGAAAAACAATTGGGCATGACAGTGGCCCGCAATAATATCTATGTGAAGGCAGATAGCCGCAAGGTCGCTTATGACGGCTATGCGTATGCAAAATAATCGTTTCATAGCCTTCTTACTAAAAATATGCTATAATATATGAAGATTTTAGAAGGCAGCCTAAATACAGGCTGCCCTTTCACTTTTGGAGGTATGACGTATGCAAAAGTCGTTACAGGAAATTGTGACCGTACTGCCTGAGGTTCAGGTTATTGGTGCGGCTGATAAAATCATTACCGACGTAACTGCCGATTCGCGCGAGGTTAAAGAGGGCAGCTTGTTTATTTGCCTGAAGGGCGCGCATGTGGACGGACATAAATATTTGGTGCAGGCTGCTGCCAGCGGCGCTACCGCTGCTTTGGTAGAGGATGTGCCGGAGGTTTGCCCCGCAGGGCTGACGCTGCTGAAGGTGGCTGATACCCGTGCGGCGATGGAGCTTGCGGCGCCGTTTTTCTATGATTATCCGGGCAAGACTATGCGGATGATTGGCGTGACAGGCACTAACGGGAAGACTACGACTACGAATATCGTGCGCGCTATTTTGCGCAGGGCAGGCTTTAAAGTAGGCCTGATCGGCACTATCAATATTATGATCGAGGACGAGGCTATCGCAGCCCATAACACTACGCCTGACGTAGTAGATTTGCAGCGCGCGTTGCACAGCATGAAGGAGGCCGGCTGCCAGTATGTGGTGATGGAGGTTTCTTCGCATGCTTTGGCGCTTGGTCGTGTGGCTGGCTGCGAGTTTGATACTGCCGTGCTGACGAATATCACGCAGGACCATTTGGATTTTCATAAAACTTTAGAGAATTACCGTGATGCGAAGGGTTTGTTGTTTGAGCACCTGCACGAGGGCAAAAAAGAAAATAAAACTGCTGTTTTTAATATGGACGATGCCAGTTCGCCGCTTTTACGGGCACGCACTAAAACCAGGGTGCTGACTTACGGCGAGGGACGTGATAATGATATTTTCCCGCTGTTTTTTAAGGTGGAAGCCAAGCAGATGCGGCTGCAACTGCATACCCCTGTAGGCGAGATGGATTTATTACTGAAAATTACCGGCGAGTTTAATGTTTATAATGTGATGGCGGCAGTAGCTGCTGTTTTGGCAGAAAAAATCGATAAAAAAATCATCGTGGACGTTTTGAATGGTTTTGACGGCGTGCCGGGCCGCTTCCAGCTGGTGGAAGCAGGGCAGCCTTATACTGTTATCGTTGACTATGCCCATACTCCCGATGGTTTGGAGAACGTGCTGAAAACCGCACGCAGTATTACCGAGGGTAAGCTGTGGGTGGTGTTTGGCTGCGGCGGCGATCGTGATAATAAGAAGCGCCCGATCATGGGCGGTATTGCTTTAGAGCTGGCTGATAAGATCGTGGTGACTTCGGATAATCCCCGTACGGAAAATCCGGCGGCGATAATTGCCGAGATCGCGACGGCGCTGGCCAATGTGCCGGAGGGCAAGAGTGTAGAGCTGATAGCTGACCGTCGGGAGGCTATCTGCCATGCTTTGGCTGCGGCGGCTGCTAATGACGTGATCATGATCGCCGGCAAGGGACATGAGAATTATCAGATCTTAGCGGATAAGACTATTCACTTTGACGACCGTGAAGTGGTGCAGGAATATTGGGAGAAAAGGTGATTTGATGCTGAGTTTACAGGAGGTGCTGGCGGCTACGGGCGGCCGGTGCGATAATGCAGGCGATATTGTTTTTACCGGGGTCACTACCGATTCGCGGGTAAAGAGCAGGGGAGAGCTGTTTGTTGCTTTAAGCGGCGAACGGTTTGACGGGCATGAATACTGCCAAATGGCGCTGGCAAACGGCGCGGCGGCCGTACTGGTTGCAAAACCCGTGGCCGGGCTGGCCGAGGGAGCCGTGGTGATAACGGTGGCGGATACTTTGCTTGCTTACCAACAGATTGCCCATGCTTACAGGATGAGGCATAAAGACCTGAAGGTGGTAGCTATTACTGGCTCTAACGGTAAAACATCGACTAAGGATATGATTGCTGCCTGTTTGGCGACTAAATTCAAAGTCGTTAAAACGCAGGGCAATTTTAATAATGAGATCGGCTTGCCGAAAACTTTGCTGAGTATCGAGCCTGATACGGAGATTGTTGTGACGGAGATGGGCATGCGCGGTTTGGGGCAGATCAAAGAGTTGTGCGATATTGCCAAGCCTGACGTGGCTGTGGTGACTAATGTAGGTGAGACGCATATGGAGCTGCTGGGCAGTATGGAAAATATTGCCAAAGCGAAAAGCGAGATCGTTGAGGACCTGACTGCCGCACAGGTGGCGGTGCTGAACGCCGACAATGAATATGTGGCGGCGATGGCTGATAAAACCAAAGCCAGGGTCGTGACCTACGGTTATTCCGCCAATGCGACTTTTAGGGGCGACAATGTGGTAACAACGGCTCAGGGCAGTGTGTTTACCTGTATAAATGCCGCCAGTGGCGAGCGCACAGAAGTGAATATGCCCTTTATTGGCGAGCATAATGTACAAAATGCTTTAGCAGCGATTGCGGCGGCAGCTACTTTTGGTGTAAAATTAAATGATAGCGCTAAAGCTTTAACGACTGCAAAACTGACTGGCAGCCGTCAGGAGATAGTGCATATTGGCACGCTGACGGTGATAAACGACGCTTATAACGCCAGCCCGGCTTCGATGGAAGCCGCTTTAAAAACACTGCACGAGGCCAAGAAGGCTGAGCAGGGCGCGCGGACGATCGCGGTTTTAGCGGATATGCTGGAGCTGGGAGATATTTCGGCTGATTCGCACCGCAGGGTAGGACAGTTTGCCGTGCGTGAGAAGGTGGATATTGTGATCGCTTACGGTGAGGAGTCGAAGGCGATAGCGGCGGCAGTTGATGCGTTGGGCGGTAAGGCCTATTGGTTTGCTGATCGTGACGGTGCTGCAAAGCTGCTGGACGGACTGCTGGAAGCCCATGATGTGGTGCTTTTGAAGGGTTCCCATTCGATGCAGGTTGACGGGCTTTTAGATTTGGTTTTTAAAAATAAACAGCTATAAGATTTGGAGATTGATAGAAAATGGATTACAGCCTTTGGGGAGCATTGGCGACATCTTTTGTGATCTGCGCGGCCAGCGGGCCGGTGCTGATACCGCTGCTGCATAAGTTGAAATTTGGACAGAGCATCCGCGACTGCGGGCCGGAGGCCCATCAGAAGAAAAGCGGGACGCCGACAATGGGCGGGCTGATGATATTGACGGCCGTTTTAGTGGCCGTACTGATATGGTGCAGGCTGACCCCGGCTGTATTGATTGCTTCGCTGCTGACTTTTGGACACGCGCTTATCGGTTTTATCGACGATTATATAAAAGTAGTGATGAAAAGAAATTTGGGACTGACGGCAAAACAGAAGCTGTTTTTACAGTTTTTGCTGGCGGGAGCCTATATTTATTATTTGGAAATGCAGCCGCATGTCGATTTGGGGTTAAATGTGCCAGGAACCTCGCTTGTGATACCTTTGGGCAGTTTGTATTATGTGCTGGCGTTTTTGCTTTTGGTGGGCACTACTAACGCTGTTAACCTTACCGATGGGCTGGACGGCCTGGCGGCTTCGGTAACAGTGCCGGTAACGCTGGCTTATGCTTACATTGCTTACCATGTGGGCAGTATTGATTTGAGTATTTTTGCTTTGACGCTGACCGGCGCCTGCCTGGGGTTTTTGCTGTTCAACCGTTATCCTGCCAAGGTGTTTATGGGGGATACGGGTTCGCTGGCTTTGGGCGGTGGCATTGCCGCTTTGGCACTGTTGACGCGGACTGAGCTGTTATTGATAATATTAGGCGGTATTTATGTTATTGAGGCCGCTTCGGTCATTATCCAGGTGGGTTATTTTAAAAAGACGGGCGGCAAGCGTATTTTCCGCATGACGCCGATCCATCATCATTTTGAACTGGGCGGCTGGAAGGAAACCAAGGTTGTGAAAATATTTGCCGGCAGCAGTTTGCTGCTGGGTTTAGTGGGCATCGGTTTATGGTGCCTTGGAAACGGAGGCGGCTGCTAATGGCTAAGGCGGTTTTGGTATACGGTACCGGTATCAGTGGCTGCGGCGCTGCTGACGCGCTGGCTAAACAGGGGCGCAAAGTGCTTTTATACAATGATAAGCCGGCGCAGGTCGACGAGGAGCTATTGGCGTTGCTGGCTAAACAGGGCGGCGGTTTGTTTTGCGGCAACGGCGCGGCGCTGCTGCCGGAGGTAGAGCAGATTGTGCTGTCACCGGGTATTCCCCTGTCTAATCCGCTGACGGATACAGCGGCAGCTTCGGGTATCGAGGTCATCAGCGAGGTGGAGGCGGCTTACCGAGGTTACAAGGGGCATATTATCGGTATCACTGGGACTAATGGTAAGACTACTACGACTACTTTGATAGGTGAGATGCTGGAGACTTTGCCGGTGCAGACTGCTGTCGGCGGCAATATCGGCCAGGCCTTGTCTAAAGAGGTGGAAAACCTGAATGCTGACGCCTGGCTGGCAGCAGAGCTTTCGAGCTTTCAGCTGGAGGGTGTGCGCGATTTCCGCCCGGATGTGGCGGTTATTTTGAATTTGACGCCTGACCATTTAGACCGCCATCATACGATGGAGGCTTACGGTGAGGCGAAACGCAATATTTTTAAAAACCAGACCAGCGAGGATATCGCGGTTTTGAATTATGACGACCCTACTGTGCGCAGCTGGGGTGAGCTGGCGCCATCGAGGGTGTGCTGGTTCAGCCGCAGGGAGCAGCTCAATCAGGGTGTGTATTTGAATGGCGGTAATTTTATGATCGCCTGGGACAGGCAGTTATATACTGTCTGCCATAAAAAAGACCTGCGGGTATTTGGCGGGCATAACGAAGAAAATGTACTGGCAGCTATAGCGGCGTGTTTTTTTGCCGGAGTTGCCGTTGAAGATATGAAGAAGGTGCTACTGGACTTTAAAGGTGTGGAGCATCGGCTGGAATATGTTATGACGGTTGGCGGTGTGCCTTATTATAATGATTCTAAGGCTACTAATCCCGATTCGACGATTAAGGCATTGGAGGCTTTTGACGGGCATATCATTCTGCTGGCAGGCGGGCATGATAAAATGACTGAACTGGAGCCGATGATGAAGCTGGTGCAGGCTAAAACTGATGTGCTGATTTTACTGGGCGAGGCTAAGGAACGATTTTATGAAGCAGCGGTAGCGGCAGGTGTGCAGGATATCAGAAAAGTGGCTACGATGGACGAAGCGGTGCAGCTGGCTCACGCAATAGCATCGACGCCGCAGGTGGTGCTGCTTTCACCGGCCTGCTCGTCTTATGATATGTTTAAAAATTTCCCGGCGCGCGGCTGTTATTTTAAAGAGCTGGTCGCGGCATTGCCCAAGTAAAGGCTAGGAGGAAAGACCGTGAAAGTTATACTTTCGGGAGGCGGTACGGGCGGGCACATTTACCCGGCTCTGACTATTGCCGACCAGATCAAAGCGCTCCGTCCTGATGCGGAGATCACTTTTGTGGGAACAAGGCAGGGGCTGGAGAAGGATATAATTCCCCGCTATGGCTATAAACTGGAATTTATTGACGTGGCAGGCTTCAAACGCAGTTTGAGCTTTGATACGCTGCGTTCTGGCGTTAAGCTGATGCAGGGCTTAAAAGATGCCTACAGTCTGCTGGACAGGCTGAAACCTGACCTGGTTATCGGTACCGGAGGTTATGTCTGCGGGCCGATCGTCTTTTTAGCGGCGCTGAAGGGCATTCCTGCCTGTATTCAGGAGCAGAACGCGATGCCGGGTGTGACCAATAAGATTTTGGCACGTTATGTGAAAAAGGTGTTTTTAGGTTACGGTGAGGCTGAAAAATATTTCGGCGGTTCGTCGAAAAAGATTTTTACCGGCAACCCGATCCGCAGTGAGATCATGCAGAATAAACGCAAGGACGCTGTTGTGGAAATGGGTCTGGACCCGGGCAAGAAAACGATTTTGGTATCGGGCGGCAGCCGGGGAGCGCGCAGTATCAATAACGCTATGCAATATGTGGAACGCGAACTTTCAGGCCGCTCTGACGTGCAGGTGATGCACGCTACGGGCGAAGTGAATTACGAATTTTATATGTCGGAAATAAAGAAGGGCGGACCGCTGGAGGATAATATCATTATCCGGCCGTATCTGCATAATATGCCGATGGCTTTGGCTGCGGCAGACTTGGCGGTGTTCCGTGCCGGCGCTATTGGTTTAGCGGAGCTTGCGGCAAAGGGTGTGCCGGCGATTTTGGTGCCGTACCCTTATGCGACTGCCAACCATCAGGAGTTCAATGCCAAGGCTGTGGAAGCAGCCGGAGCGGCGAAAGTCATTTTGGATAAAGATTTGACAGGTGAGAATTTGCTGGAAGAGATAGAGAAATTACTGATCAGCGATAACGGGCTGCAGGCTATGAAAAAGGCCGCAAAAAGCTTGGGAAGACCTGATGCGGCGGCGGAGATCGCGCAGCAGGCGCTGAATATGGTAAGAAAATGACGGAGGAGGGCTTTTAGTGCTTAAAGGTCTGCAAAACATTCATTTTATCGGTATCGGAGGAGCCGGTATGAGTGCTATTGCGCATGTGCTGCTCAAACGGGGCTATCAGGTATCAGGGTCTGACCTGAATGCCGGCCATATGGGGGCGAAGCTTGCTCAAGACGGCGCTTTGGTTTATATGGGTCATGCCGAATGCCAGGTCGACGGTATCGACGCCGTAGTCATATCCACCGCTATCCATCAAAACAACCCCGAGCTGATGGAGGCTAAAAAACGCAATTTACCTATTCTGCATCGCTCTGACGTTTTGGCTGAGATCATCAACCACGCCGACGGCGTGGCTGTGGCAGGCGCGCATGGTAAAACTACTACCAGCGCTATGATTTCCTGTATTGCTGCGGCGTCAGAGGTAGATCCTACGATCATCATCGGCGGCGAGGTGGGCAGCCTGGGCGGTAACGCACGTAATGGCTCCGGCCCGTATGTGATCGCCGAAGCTGATGAGAGTGACGGATCTTTTTTGAAGTTTTATCCTAAATACGCTGTCGTGACGAATATCGAAAATGATCATATGGATCATTATGGCAGTGAAGAAAATATCTATCTGGCCTTCAAACAGTTCCTGGGGAACATTAAAGAGGGCGGCGCTGCTATTTTGTGCATGGACAGTCCGAAGCTGCGGAAGCTGGCTGAAGAAACGGATGTGCCAGTTATCAGCTATGGTTTGGAAAATGAAGCGGCCCGTTATCAGGCCAGGAATGTAGAGTACAGCGTTAGCGGGACCAGCTATGATTTATATGTGGATGATACCCTGGTGAGCAGGGTGGAGCTGATCGTGCCGGGGCAGCATAATGTGCTGAACTCTCTGGGAGCGATCGCTACGGCGCAGGCGATGGAGATACCGCTTGACTGCATACTGCCGGCGCTGAAGACGTTTAGCGGCGCCAGACGGCGTTTTGAAACTAAGGGCCGTGTGGACGATATCTGGGTGGTAGACGATTATGCCCACCATCCGACGGAGATAGGCGTGACTTTGAAGGCCGCGCGCCAGACACAGCCGAAACGGCTGATCTGTGCTTTTCAGCCGCATCGTTATACACGCACTAAGCTGCTGTTTGAAGAATTCAGTCGCTGCTTTGCTGATTGCGATCAGCTGATACTGACAGATATTTATTCTGCCGGTGAGTTCCCTATCGATGGTGTGAGCGGTGCTTCGTTGGCAGACGCTGTAACGGCGGCCACTAAGCAGCAGGTTACTTTTATCCCTACTTTGCCTAAGGTAGAGGAGTATCTGTTTAGTATTGCCGAACCGGGCGATCTGATTATGACTGTCGGCGCCGGTGATATTTTTAAGGTCGGCGAAGAACTTGTCAGCGAACTGGAGAGAGGTAGATAATGATGAATAAAAATGATGTTGTCGCAGTCGTTATGGGCGGACCTTCGGCAGAGCGCGAGGTTTCGCTGGTAACAGGAGCCGCTATTGCAGGCGCGTTGCGTGAAAAGGGCTACAATGTGACAGAAATAGATCTGGACCCGAAAAAACTGGCGGAGCAGCTGGAAAAATGCGGCGCTAAGGTGGTGTTCAACGCTGTGCACGGTTTGTACGGTGAAGACGGCCGCTTGTCAGCTGTGCTGGAAATGCTGGGGATACCTTATACAGGTTCCGGTATGCTGGCCAGTGCCTGGGCAATGGATAAGGCGGTTTCTAAACGTGTTATGCAGGCTGCTGGCATCCCTACTCCGGCTTCGCTGATTTTTATCAAAGGAGAAGAGTGCGATTACCGCGCCCGGATTATGGAAACTTTTGAAAAACTGCCTGTAGTTATTAAACCTGCTACGCAGGGCTCCAGTATCGGCGTAGAGATCGTGAAAGACGAAGCCGAGATTGCTGAGGCTATGGAAAAAGCTTTTACTTATTCCCGTGAGGTTGTGGCAGAGGAGTTTATCAGCGGCAAGGAGCTGACTGTGGCAATAATGCAGGACAAAGGCGAGCTGACGGCGCTGCCTGTTATCAATATCGTGCCCCATTCCGGCGTGTACGATTTCCATTCTAAATATACTAAAGGCGAAACGGAATATCTGGTTCCGGCGCCGCTCGACGAGGCTACTACCAGACAAGTGCAGGAGATAGCGCTGTCAGCTTATAAGATTTTAGGTTGCAGCGGTGTTGCCCGTGCTGACGTGATGCTGGATGCTGAGGGCAAAGGTTATGTGCTGGAAGTGAATACTGTGCCCGGCATGACGGCTACAAGTTTGGTGCCGCAGGCTGCTGCCGCGGTGGGAATTTCGTTCCCGGAACTGTGCGAGAGGATATTACTGTCGGCATCTTTGGACGATAAATAAGTAAGAGAAAATTTTTAGAGAATGAAGTGAGGTGAGAAAGGTGCAGTCGACCCGTGACCGTTTACGAAAAGAGCGTAGAAGGCGTCGAGTGCGCCTTTTGCGGTTCATCTGCTTTTGTATAGTGTGCGTTGCCCTGCTGGCTGCTGGCTGGCAGTGGGTGCGTCAGCCCGGTTTTGCTTTTGGCAGTATTAATATCGAGGGCAGCGACAAGGTAAGCACGAAGGATATTTTACAGATCACCGGCGCACAGGAGCCGGTAAACCTGTTCGTCATATCTCCCTGGCAGGTGGAGAAGGCGCTGACCCACGACGTAAGGTTTGAAAAAGCCGATGTTGCCTACAGCTGGCCCGGCGTGATGCGGGTAAAGATTACTGAAAGACGCCCGGCCATTTATCTGGCATGCTCGTACAAGGGCTATGCCAAGGTCGATTATAACGGCGTGGTGATGCAGGTCAGCGACGGTATCAAGGATGCCAATGCTCCGATTTTATCTGGTGTGGTGACTGGCAATATTTACTTCGGCGATAAGATTACCGAAAAACAGGTACAGGTGATATTGGAATTTTTGAGCCAGCTGGACAGCGATGTAGTTGCCCATATTTCCGAGATCGCTGTAGACAAGGATAGTAATGTAAAGTTTTATCTGCAGTATGGTTATCCCATTTTATTAGGCAATGTTTATAATATTATGGATAAAATTAATTTATTTGTTACTGTTTTTAATGAAATAAAAGCAAAAAATATCAGGGCGGAATTTATTGACTTGACATTTACGAAGCCATATATTAAATTGAAACAGTAACACAGTAATAAATATTACGGAGGATAAAATGTTTGCGAACAAACATGCAAAAATTCTTGTTGCACTGGTTTGCGCCGTACTCGGTTTTATGTTGGCTACGCAGTTTAAAACTACCGAACGCCAAAAGACTATCAACATTCAACGTGCTGAGGATTTATCCGACCGTTTGAAAGCAGTAGAAAAAGAACGCGACGGTTTAGCGAAAGAATTAGAAAAGCTGCAGGCTAAAGCAGGCGACGAGGTTATTGCTCAAGAAATAACCCGCTTAAAAGCTTTTTCCGGAGATCTGGAGCTGCACGGCAAAGGCATTAAGCTGGTGCTGGACGACAGCAAGATCGCCAGCAAGCCGGGCGAAAACCCTAATTTGTATATAATCCATGACGACGATCTGCTGCGGGTTATCAACGAGCTGCGGGCTGCCGGAGCAGAAGCGATTGCTGTCAACGGCGAACGGATAGTTGCCATGAGCGAGATCCGCTGCGCGGGACCGACGCTGTCGGTTAATAATAATCGTTCGGCGCCGCCTTATGTGATCCAGGCCATCGGTAATCCGAATAATTTGGAAAGCGCGCTCAAGCTGCGCGGCGGTGTACTGGAAAACTTTAAATTTTGGGGCATCCAGGCCGATTTAAGTCAGTCTGACGATATAGTGATACCGGCGTTTAAAGGCCGTCGCAGTTTTGAATATGCGAAAGTTGTAGAAGGCCAAGCTTCCGAAGCAGAAAAGGAGGCGGCAAAAAAATGATTTTTTATGTTATTGCCGGTTTGGCGGCAGGTATTTTGGCAGGGATGTATTTTCCGGTGAATATACCGCCTGAGTACGGTAAAATGCTTTCTGTGGCTTTGATGGCGGCGCTGGATACTGCTTTTGGCGGTGTTCGGTCGAGTATGGAAGGTTTGTATGATAATATGGTATTTATCACGGGCTTTTTTACTAATGCTATCTTGGCAGCCTTTTTATGCTATGTCGGTATGATTTTGGGAATAGACTTGTATTTGGTAGGTATTTTGATTTTTGGTATGCGTATTTTCCAAAACTTGGCAGCTATCAGGCATTTATTTCTGAAAAAATAAATTTTTTTTTATAAAAAGCAGGAAAAAAGACTATTAATGTTGAATGTAAAATGTCAATGGTTTTGATTTTTTATTTTTACCCAAATACATAAGGGGGAGCACAATACGATGTTTGAAGAATTTGAAGAGAAAAGTTTTGAAAATTTAGCCAATATAAAAGTTATCGGTGTCGGCGGCGGCGGCAACAATGCTGTCAACAGGATGATTTCGGCCGGTGTCCAGGGCGTGGAATTTATTTCCGTCAACTGTGACGCACAGGCGTTGCTACTTTCCAAAGCTCCCAACCGTATCCAGATCGGTGAGAAACTGACTAAAGGCCTTGGCGCAGGCGCTAATCCTGAAGTTGGCGAGAAGGCTGCGGAAGAATCCAGAGATCAATTGCTGGAATCGCTGCGCGGCGCTGATATGGTTTTTGTAACCGCAGGTATGGGCGGCGGTACCGGTACTGGTGCTGCACATATCGTTGCTGAATGTGCTAAAGAAATCGGCGCTCTGACTGTAGGCGTAGTTACCAAACCGTTTTCTTTTGAAGGCAAGCGCCGTATGACGCAGGCCGAAAACGGTATCGTTAATTTGAAAGATAAAGTTGATACTTTGATTACTATACCCAACGATCGTTTGCTGCAGGTAATCGACCGTCGTACTTCTATGCTCGATGCGTTCCGTATCGCCGATGACGTTTTGCGTCAAGGCGTGCAGGGTATTTCCGACCTGATCGGTGTGCCCGGCCTGATCAATGCCGACTTTGCCGACGTGAAAACCATCATGTCCGACGCAGGTTCTGCTTTGATGGGTATCGGTACTGCTAAAGGCGAAGGCGGCGCACGCGCGGCTGCTGAAGCAGCTATTAAGAGTCCTTTGCTGGAAGCTTCCATCGAAGGTGCCCGCGGCGTTCTCTTCAATATTACCGGCGGCAAGGAACTGTCCCTGTTTGACGTTACCGAAGCCTCCAACATCATTACCGAAGCCGTTGATGCTGAAGCTAACATCATTTTCGGCGCTGTTATCAATGAAGAGCTGGAAGACGAGATCCGTGTTACGGTTATCGCTACCGGTTTTGAACGCAGAAATCCGGCTGTCGGCGCTCGTGGTGCCGCACGTCCCAGCTATAATAATGCTTATGCCCAGCAGCACGGCAGTGAAAAACAGCAGGCTGCTCCCGCACAGCAAACTCAGGCTACCTCTTATGGTTCCGGAGTTATCAAACCGCCTACTTCCGATACGGAAATTCCGCCTTGGATCCGCGGCTAAGACCAGACCTTTTGGCTCCCTTTGCTCTGCAAAGGGAGTTTTTTCTATATCTTGGGGAAATGCAAAGAAAAACAAAAGAAAAAACACAAGATATTGTTTGAATAAACAGAAAGTTATGATATAATAAAGGCGCTGATATAAATATAGCTGTAAAAGGAAGTGACGTTATGAAGTGTCCGTTTTGCTCTTACCGTGACAGTCGCGTGGTAGATTCCCGTGCAGTGGATGATGGTGTTTCCATTCGCCGCCGCCGTGAATGTCCCGATTGTGGACGCAGGTTCACCACTTACGAAAAATATGAAGAAACGCCACTGGTGGTAAGTAAAAAAGATAGCCGCCGTGAATTGTTCGATGCTAAAAAGCTTTTGAACGGCTTGATCAAGGCTTTCGAGAAACGGCCTATTTCTTACGAAAAGATCCAGGAGATCGCCGAACATATCGAGCGTGAACTGCGTATGCGCGGTGAAGCCGAGATCAGGAGCGAGGTCATTGGCGAAGCGGTAATGAACCATCTGGAACAAACAGACCAGATCGCTTATGTGCGGTTTGCTTCAGTATACAGGCAGTTTGCCGACGTCAATAATTTTATGCAGGAATTACAGCGTATTATAAAAAACAATGAAACGATCGATCGGAGTGATAAGGAATGATGATTCGCAAACGTGATGGCAGGTTGGTGGAATTTGACGAAACCAAGATCACCGACGCTATTTTTGAAGCTGCCAAATCGGTAGGCGGTGCTGACAGACAGCTGGCAATGGAGCTGACGCTGAATGTTTTGAAAGATTTGAAAAATGAAAACAAACAGTCTGTAGATGTTGAACATATTCAGGATATGGTAGAGAAGGTGCTGATCGAAAGCGGCCACGCCCGTACTGCCAAATCATATATTTTATACAGGGCTAGAAGGACGGGGATGCGCAGTTCGCGCAGCGCCTTGATGGATACTGTTGCGGAGATTCTGAAGGAAACTGACCGCGATAATGCGAATATTTCCAATTCTCCTTCCGCTAAAATGCTGCAGATAGCTTCGGCTGCCAGCCGTGAGTTCTATCTGAACCGGCTGATACCTGAAGATATGGCTACTGCCCATAAACGCGGCGATATCCACATCCACGATCTTGATTTTTATGCTAAGACTTTGAACTGTTTGAATATTCCGCTGGGACGTTTGCTGAAAAGCGGTTTCAATAACGG
This sequence comes from uncultured Phascolarctobacterium sp., assembly GCA_900544795.1. Taxonomy (GTDB): domain Bacteria; phylum Bacillota; class Negativicutes; order Acidaminococcales; family Acidaminococcaceae; genus Phascolarctobacterium. The sequence goes on from UQWM01000010.1 coordinate 37,732, forward strand.
GCATGGTTTTATTCGCCCGCCCAGACGCCCTGGTTCTGCCACTGCTTTAGCAGCGATCATCCTGCAAAGTTCGCAGAACGATATGTTCGGCGGCCAGTCTTTCGGTTATTTTGATTCTGATATGGCTCCGTTTATGGAGGGTGCTTCCGAGGAGGAAGTGTTCCAGGCGATGGAAGCCCTTGTTTATAACCTGAACAGTATGCATTCCCGTGCCGGCGCGCAGGTGCCGTTTTCCAGCCTGAATTTGGGCCTGGATACTTCGGAGAATGGCCGTAAGGTGACTCGTAATTTGCTGAAAGCTTATGGCAAAGGATTGGGACGCGGCGAAAACCCTATTTTTCCTAACGTCATCTTCCGTGTCAAACGCGGCGTAAACCTGGATAAGGGCGATCCGAACTATGACTTGTTCCAGCTGGCTATTTCGGTTGCTGCTAAGCGTTTGAACCCTACATTCAGCTTTATGGACACCTCTTTTAACAAACCGTATGGCGGCGACGTGGCTTATATGGGCTGCCGTACTCGTGTTATAGCTAACCGTGTAGGACCCGAGATCACCGAAGGCCGCGGCAATCTTTCTTTCACTACTATCAATTTACCGCGTCTGGCGATCAAGGCTGAACGCAATCTCGATACATTCTACCGTCTACTGGATGATTTACTGGATCTGGTAAGAGAGCAGCTTTATCACCGCTATAAAGTGCAGGCGGGCCTGAAGGTGCGCGACCTGCCGTTTTTGATGGGGCAGGGCCTGTATCTGGACAGCGATAAGCTGGCCAGCGACGACCGTATCGAAGAGGCGATCAAGCACGGTACTTTGGGCGTAGGCTTTATTGGCCTGGCCGAGACACTGACAGCTTTGCTCGGCTGCCATCATGCGCAGAGCGAGGAAGCGCAGAAACTGGGTGAAGATATCATCGGGCATATGCGCGATAAGGTAGACGGTATGGCTGATAAATATGATTTGAATTACAGCTTTATCGCGACTCCTGCCGAAGGGTTATCCGGACGCTTTATCCGTATGGACCGCAACGAATATGGCATTATTCCGGGTGTTACGGACAAGGCTTATTATACTAATTCGTTCCATGTTCCTGTTTCTTATCCCATCAGCGCTTTTGAGAAGATGCGTTTAGAGGGTGCTTATCATAAGTTCACTAACGGCGGCCATATCAGCTATGTTGAGTTCGCTTCTTCCCCGGTGCATAATTTAGGCGCCGTCGAGGATGTGCTGCGCCATATGCTGGAATGCGACTGCGGTTATGTAGGCATTAATTTCCCCATCGATTATTGTGAGGAGTGCGGCTATACCGGCATTATCGACAGCGATTTTTGCCCTGTCTGCGAAAAGGCTCTGACCCAGAGCTTCCGCCGTGATAACTGCTGCACAGAATAGGAGGGCCTATGTTACAGGTAGCCGCTATTTTAGAAGAGTCTATCGTTGATGGTCCGGGTATCAGAACAGTGATTTTTTTGCAGGGCTGTCCCCGGCATTGCGAAGGCTGCCATAATCCTAACCTGCTGCCTTTTACAGGTGGGATGGAGTACACTGCACGGCAGCTGGCGGATGAGGTTTTTGCCAAAATAACGCCTCTGCACAGAGGCATCACTTTAAGCGGCGGCGATCCGCTGGCTCAGCCGGAGGCAGTGCTGGAGTTCCTGCGTATCGTGCACAGTGAAAAGCCTAAGCTTACTGTCTGGTGTTATACCGGTTATTGCTATGACGAGGTTAAGGATTATCCACTATTGGCCGAGATCGACGTTTTAGTAGACGGGCCGTTCATTCTGGCACAGCGTAATCTGGATCTGCCTTTTAGGGGGTCGGATAACCAGCGCCTGATCGATGTACCGGAGACAAGGGCAGCGGGCAGTGTGGTTGAGGTAAATTTGTAAAGCATATTTGGAGGAGTTGGAATGTTGCTGAAATTATTGCAGGACGGTTTTGGTAATGCTATGGATTTGAATTGTGCGGAAAAGATATTGTATGGCGCTAACTGGGCCTACGATATGAAGCTGCCTGCGGAAGCGCTGAAGCTTGCTGCCGGGTTTGGTGGCGGTATGGGCATTGAAAGCAGCTGTGGCGTCATTACCGGCGGCGTGATGGTGCTGAGCAGCCTGTACGTGAAGCGCAATGGACATGAGAGCGGCAGGATCAAGGCTTTGGAAAAAGAATTTATTGAAACGTTTACCCAAGAGATGGGCTCTATCGATTGTTCCAGCCTGAAGGCTAAATACCGCAATGACGAGATCAAATGCAATCTGGTTATTTTTAAAGCGGGCGAGATTTTAGACCGGATGGTAGAACGTGAAGGTTTGAAGTAAATATTAAAAGCTCCGGCTGCATTTATTTGCGGACGGAGCTTTTGCATAGTTAAAGGCAGCTTCCTGGAAGCTGCCTTTTTTGTTTTAAATTTTAACGATGTAGGGGGCCAGGTCGATTTTATTTTTTTGCAGGCCGGTTGCTAAAAGAAAGTCCTGCGTATCATTCAAATCTTTGATATCAGCCGTTTTTATTTCCGGGTCGAAGTCGTACCAGGGTGCCATCACTGCCACGTCATCAGGGGTCAGTCCGGTCGCCTGAGCGGTAAAGTCGTAGGCTTTAGACTGCTCTTTTGCAAGATAGGCGATATTTTCTTTGTGGGCAGCCAGGTAACGCTTAATAATGTCAGGATTATTTTTGACCAGGTCGCCGCGGGCCGCGATGACGATTGTGGCATCGACCAGGCCTTCGCCGCTGGTGATGATATGCGCGCCTGCTTTTTGGGCACGCAGTACGTCGGAGCCGGCTACGAGTGCCGCATCGACGTTACCGTTTAGCATGGCGTTGACAGAAGGGGGTATATCCATGGACAGCAGTTCAACAGCGTCAGGCTTTAGCCCATCTTTAGCCAGAGCGGCGATAAGGATCTGATGCAGGATGGTGCCCTTAGGCCCGGCAACCTTTTTGCCTGCCAGATCGGCAGCCGTTTTGATGGACGGGTCTTTAGCCATAATGTTGAAGGCCTTGGGCGCGCGGCTGTAGATGCCGACTATCTTGAGATCGACACCATTAGAGGCTGCTAAAATAGCCGATGTGCCTCCAAGTGCGCTGCAAATATCAAGGCTGCCTGCTGCCAGCGCCTCGGTCTGCTTGGCGCCGGAATTGATCTCTGGGAAGGAAACTTTGGTGTCAGTCTTGGCAAATTCTTTGCTGACTGTTTGCAGGTTTTTATCGATGATGGAAGGGATGTTGAGGGGCGATTTGACGTAGGTGATCTTAAGTTCTTTAGGAGCCGTGGCTTTAGGTTCGGCTGGTTTGGCACCGCCGCAGCCTAAAATACCGAAGCTGAGGGCGGCAAGGCAACACCCGACCGCTAATTTTGGGAGAAGTTTGTTATGGAACATCACGATTACCACCTTATAAATTTAATTTTCAATAGCGTCCAGGATTTGCTGACGCAGCTGCTGGAACGGCAGCGAAGCAGCCTGACGCGGATAGGCAAGATCTATGGGAAGGTCATTTTTGACGCTGCCGTTTTGCATAACTAAAATACGCTGGCCCAAAAGCAGAGCTTCTTCAACGTCGTGGGTGACGAAGATGACGCTTTTTTGCTGTTTCCGGAATAGTTCCAGCAGCATTTTTTGCAGCCCCTGGCGCGTAAAATAATCTAAAGCGCTGAAGGGTTCGTCCATCAGGATCAGATCGGGATTTTGAAACAGGGTACGTCCTAATGCCGCGCGCTGTGCCATGCCGCCTGACAGTTGCGCTGGGTAGGCTTTTTGGAAGGCCTGGAGTCCTAACAGGCCCAGTAATTTCTCCGAGGGTGAATGCGGCAGAGCAGGGTCACTTTGTGCTGCAAAGGCGATGTTTTCACTAACGGTCAGCCAGGGCATCAGCCGAGGCTCCTGAAAAACAAACCCGATCTTGGCGGCTTTTTCATAGGTGATGGTGCCGGAGGTAGCCGGCTCTAAGCCTGCCAGTAAACGCAGCAGGGTAGTTTTGCCGCAGCCGCTTTTGCCGACGATGCAGGTAAAGCTGTTTTCCGAAAAAGAGAGTTCGGCTTCCCGCAGAGCGTAGACTGTACCTGAGGCAGTAAGATAGCTTTTGGTGAGGGCGGTTGTTTTAAGCAGCATGTTCTTCACCTGCCTTTACGTTCCAGGGCAGCAGTTTATTGGTCAGTGCCAAAAACAGCCAGTCGATAAGGCTGCCAACGATGCCGATGGCGAACAGCCCGACTAAAACGATATCTGGCCGCGACATCTGTTCGGCGTCCAGGATCATATAACCGATGCCGGAGGAGGCTGCGATCAATTCGGCGCCGATAAGAGCACGCCAGCTGTAACCCAGCGAAAGTTGCAGGCCGACGGCGATGGATGGCAGTGCGGCAGGTAATTGGATCAGCCTGGCCTGCTGCCAGGCTGTAAAATGCAGCGAAGTACCTACTTCCAATAGTTTGCGGTCGCAGCCCTTGATACCGCTGTAGGTGTTTAAGAACAGAGGAAAGAAAGAGGCCAAAAAGATAATAACCAGCTTGGAGCCTTCGTCGATGCCGAACCATAAAATGATCAGGGGGATAGCTGCCAGAGGAGGTACATGGCGCAGAAATTCCAGCACTGGCCAGCAATAGGCCTGGAAGCTGCTGCTGCGTCCACAGAGAATACCCAAAGGGATGGCGACGAGCACCGAGCAGAAAAAGCCGCCGGCTACCCGCTGCAAGCTTATCCAAAGATGCTGCCAAAGCATCCCGCCTGCAATCAGTTCAGCCGCGGTTGATGCTGTTGCGGCAGGACTGGGCAGCAGGTAGGGACTGAATATCTGCCGGGCTGTTATCAGATACCATAATAAAAGTAATACAAACGGCAAAATCAATCCGTTTCTCCATGTGCGCATAAGTCTCTCCTAATAAATAGCTATTGTTGATTTTACTTTAAGACAAATCAACTTGATTGTCAATATTTGGTGGTAGTTTGTGAGGAAAATTAAAGATGTATCTGAGGAAAAGATCAAAACGTCAATGCAATAATGAGAATTTAATATAGCGCAAACGCGGTTATGTCTTGTGGGGGGGTACTGCTGTGCTATAATATATAGAGAGAAAAGGCTGGACGGAAATAACGGCCTAAGAGGTGCGGCAAGATGATTTATCAAAAAGTAACAACGGGTTCAGGGCGCTGCCTGCTGTTGGTAAGGAAAACTGAAAATGAGCATGGCTTTGAGCTTTGGCGCCGCAGCGAACGCTGCTGGTATCGTTTTGATAATAATGACACGGACTATTTTAAAAATGTCTTGGATATTAGAGGTGAGGTTGTGGATATCAGCGAAGCAGAAGCCAGGGTAATAATGGAAACAGCAGAAGAACGGGCTTAAATATAGAAAGCTGGCATCAGATTTATGATGCCAGCTTTCTATATTTAAGCTAAATTTTTTAAGCGTTCAACAACGGGTTCCAGTGCTGTTGCATGATAGGTTTCGATGCGGCCTGCATCACAGGCGGTGGCAAGCTCCGGGTCTATCGGAAGCTTAGCCAGAACATCGAGCCCATAAGCTGCGGCAGCGTCTTCGATATGGCTGGGACCGAAAATTTGATATTCCTTGTCGTTGTCGGGACATTTGAAATAGGAGTAATTTTCGATCAGTCCCAGAATGGGGATGTTCATCAATGACGCCATTTTTACGGCTTTGCCGACGATCATGGAAACTAATTCCTGCGGCGAGGTGACGATAATGATACCGTCGATGGGGAGTGACTGAAAAATTGTTAAGGGAACATCGCCGGTTCCCGGCGGCATATCGATGAACATATAGTCGATATCTGTCCAGATGACGTCGCTCCAAAACTGTTTTACCGTACCGGCAATGATCGGGCCACGCCAAACTACAGGGTCGGTTTCGTCGTTCAAAAGCAGGTTGGTCGAGATGATCTCGATGCCGCTGGCCGTTTGCATGGGCAGCAGTCCGATCTCGGTAGCATTGGCTTTGCCGTGCAGGCCAAAAGCCTTAGGGATAGAGGGGCCGGTGATATCGGCATCTAAAACCGCTGTTTTGTAGTTAGCCTTTTGCATTGCTGAGGCTAAAAGCGAGGTGACGACTGATTTACCTACGCCGCCTTTACCGCTGACAATACCGATGACCTTTTTAACAGCGCTCATTTCGTGCAGCGGAGCAGAAAAATCAGGTGCGGTAGCATGATCACAATTTTCGCAGGATGTTTTATCGCAGCCTGCGTCAGAGCATTGACGTGTTTGTTCGGACATGGGACATTCCTCCAAGGGTGCTTATTTATTTTTTTGCAGGGCGCTGCGCTGCAACCGCCGGCAGGTGGCACGGACACAATTTTGGTTATGTCCGTCGCAAAGGCGGAACTCGCCGCCTTCTATTGAAAGCTCCTTACCGTTGATAAGGGCGTCAGCCAGCTTGCGGCGCGCTTCTTCATAAATTTTCTGAACTGTGGTGCGTGCCACGTTCATGGCTCCGGCACAGGTTTCCTGGGTGCAGTTCTCCAGGTCCATCAACCGAATGGTTTCGTATTCGTCGATGGTCATGGTTATTTTCTCCTGGGGGTCAGCGCCTACAGGGGCAAAGGTTTTATTGAGCGGAAGCGAGCAGATCTTGCGCCATTTAATAGGTCTCGACACAGTAAGCCCTCCTTTCACAGGGGAGTCTGTTACTAAAGAATATCATAACGTCATTAACGACTTATGTCAATAAAGACGCTGCTTTTGGCAATTCACAAAAACGTATGTTTATGTTATAATCTATCGTAGTAAAGGTGTGATGAAGAAAGTGGATACGAAAGAAATTTGGGAGTTTTCCAGAAATTTCGTAAAACGTGAAGGTATTTTGGTACTGGCCTGCTGTTTGGCTGTGCTTTCGTCGCTGGTGGTGACCCCCAGGGCGGAATATATAGACTGGCATGTTTTAGTGCTTTTGTTTTGCCTGATGTTGGTGGTAGGTGGTTTTAAAAAACGACGGATACTGGACCACTGCGCTGTCTGGCTGTTACGGCGCTGCAATTCGCTGCGGCAGATAACGGCGGCGCTGCTGCTGGTCACTTTTGTCGGTTCGATGCTGGTGACTAACGATGTGGCTTTGCTGACTTTTGTTCCCCTGACTCTGATCATAGGCAGGGAAGTTGGGCTGGATGTGGCAAAAATCATCATTTGGCAGACTTTAGCCGCTAATCTTGGCAGTATGCTGACCCCCATGGGCAATCCACAGAATTTATTTTTATATGCCCGCTATGAGTTTGACAGCGTTAGTTTTTTACAGGTGACCTGGCTGCCGACTTTGCTGTCTGGTGCTTTGCTGGGCTTGCTGCTTTGGCGCCAGCAGAACAGGCCTTTAAAGGTGAATCTGGCGTCGGTGCAGGTAGAGCGCGGCTGGGGGCTGGGTATTTTAGACTTGTTATTTTTATTATGCGTGGCGTCGGTGTTCCGTTGGTTCGACCACTGGCTGCTGTTGGCGGTCACCGTTGCGGTGATCATGGCAATGGACCGCGGCCTGTTCAGGCAGATCGACTATTCACTGCTAGTAACTTTTTGCGGATTTTTTATTTTTATCGGCAATTTGACGCAGCTGGAGTTCATTGGCAGTATTCGTGACAGTGTTCTGGGTAGCGCTGCCGGAACCTATATTACAGGCATCCTCGCCAGCCAGTTCATCAGCAATGTGCCGGCGGCGATGCTGATGGCGGCCTTTACAGAGCAGCGTAAGGCGCTGCTGTTAGGGGTCAATATCGGCGGGCTGGGCACGCTGATCGCTTCGATGGCCAGCGTGATCTCATATAAGCTGTTTGCAGAAGCGCATCCTGCACAGATCAGGCAGTATTTGCTGCTGTTTTTATACTATAACGCGATCGGGCTGTTGCTGTTGGTTCCGGCCGTATATTTTTTATTGCTGTATTGAGAGGTTTAGTTATGCGTCGCTGGATCATGCATGTGGATATGGATGCTTTTTTTGCGTCTGTCGAACAATTTGATAATCCCGAGCTGCGGGGATTACCAGTTATTGTGGGTGGGCAGTCTGACAGGGGCGTGGTTTCGACCTGTTCTTATGAAGCCCGTGTTTATGGCGTACATTCGGCAATGCCGATGGTGGAAGCACGGCGCTTGTGCCCACAGGCTGTATTTTTACCGGGACGGATGAAACGCTACCAGGAGGTATCGCGGCAGATAATGGCTATTTTTAACGATTTTTCGCCGCTAGTGGAGCCACTTTCTGTGGACGAGGCCTTTATGGATATTTCGGGGATGGAGCGTTTATCCGGGTCTGAGCAGGCTATCGGCATTAAAGTGAAAGCTGCGATCAAAGCGGCGACAGGCTTGACGGCGTCTGTGGGTATCGCTCCCAATAAATTTTTGGCCAAGCTGGCTTCGGATATGCAAAAGCCGGACGGGCTGGTGGTTATTAGAGCCGAGGACGCAGAAGCGTTGCTCAGGCCACTGCCGGTGCGGCGTATTTTTGGTATCGGTCGCCGAGCGGAGCAGGCCTTGCTGCAGTTTGGTATAGCGACTATCGGACAGATCGCTGATGCAGACATACATATTTTGCAGAAGGCTTTGGGCAGCAGTGCAGCTACCGTTAAACAGCTGGCGCATGGACTGGACGACAGGCCGGTGCTGAACAGCTCTGCGGCTAAATCTATCGGTAAGGAATGCACTTTTACGCATGATCTGTATACGGAGGAAGAGCGGCGGCATGCGGTATTGGATTTGTGTGGACGTGTTGGTTGGCGGCTGCGCCGAAGCGGCGTAGTTGGTTATACAGTGACATTGAAGGTAAAATTTGCCTCTTTTAAAATCATTACACGCAGTATTACGGCAGAAGGGCCTATTAGCTATGATGAAGAGATATTTACTTTGGTGCAGAAGCTGATGCAGGAAGTAAAATGGACCGAGGGCGTAAGGCTTTTAGGTGTTAGTGTAGCGCATTTAGAACCGGCGGGGGCAGTGCCGATTTTGGGATTTGCCGAAGATGAGCGGCTGGAGAAGCGTAATAAAGCAGTTGATAAAATAAAATCAAAGTTTGGTGAAGAAATCATAAAACGCGGCCTATAAGGCTGCGTTTTATTTTGCATATAAATAACATATGCTTTAAAATACAAAATATGTGGTTAAATAAATTAGAAAACAACAAAATGTAGTAGATGTTACACAAACGATTGTTGACATATGCCGAAAAACAATTATAATCATAGTTAAAAGAGTGGCGCTGATTCCGGCAGCCGCATCAAAAAAATAATAAAGGAAGTGTAAGTAATGCAAGAGAATTTATTGAAAGAATATGGTTTATATATCAACGGTGAATGGAGACAGGCTTCTGACGGAGCTACTTTTAATTCGACCGATCCCGCAACCGGAGCACATTTGGCTGTTTGTGCCGAAGCGACTAAAGCAGATGTTGATGCTGCCGTAAAAGCTGCCCAGGCTGCTTTTGAAACATGGAAGGACACTACGGTGCAGCAGCGTGCTGAGATCCTGACTAAAATCGCTGATATCATCGACGCTAATGCAGCACATCTGGCAAAAGTGGAATCTATGGACAACGGCAAACCGTTGCGTGAAACTTCCGGTATTGATATCCCCATGTCAGCCGATCATTTCCGTTATTTCGCAGCGGCTATCAGAACCCAGGAAGGCACGGCGACCATGCTGGATAACAATACTATGAGCTTGGTGCTGCATGAGCCGCTGGGTGTTGTCGGACAGATCATCCCCTGGAACTTCCCGTTTTTGATGGCGGCCTGGAAACTGGCCCCGGCTTTGGCTGCAGGCGATACGATCGTTATCAAACCTTCCAGCCAGACCTCGCTCAGTATTTTGGAGCTGGCAAGACTGCTGGAAGGCGTACTGCCGAAAGGTGTACTGAATATCATCACCGGCAAAGGTTCCAGATCCGGTAACGATATCCTTGAGCATCCGGGCTTTGCCAAGCTGGCCTTTACAGGTTCTACAGAAGTAGGCCGTTCTGTTGCCGAAGCTGCGGCGGAAAAACTGATCCCGGCTACTTTAGAGCTGGGTGGTAAATCGGCTAATATCTTCTTCCCCGATTGCAATTGGGACTTGGCAATGGAAGGCTTGCTACTTGGCATCCTCTTCAATCAGGGGCAGGTTTGCTGCGCCGGTTCCCGCGTCTTTGTCCACGAATCAATTTATGATAAATTCGTAAAAGAGGCGGCAGAGCGTTTTGCCAAAGTAAAAGTTGGCCTGCCACTTGATAAAGGTGTGCAGATGGGTGCGCAGATCGATGCTAATCAGGTCAAAAAGATTTTGAGCTACATCGACATCGCTAAAGAAGAAGGCGCTACTATTGCCTGCGGTGGTTACAAACTTACTGAAAACGGTTTGGATAAGGGCAACTTCGTTGCACCTACTCTGATTACTAATGTTTCTAATGATATGCGCGTTGCCCAGGAAGAAATTTTCGGGCCGGTCGCCGTTGTTATCAAATTTAAAGATGAAGCGGACGTTATCAGGATGGCTAACGAAAGCATCTATGGTTTGGGCGGCGCTGTCTGGACTCAGGATATCAACCGCGCGATCCGCGTTGCTAAAGCGGTACAAACAGGCAGAATCTGGGTCAACACTTATAATGCCATCCCGGCCGGCGCTCCCTTTGGCGGCTATAAACAATCCGGTATCGGCCGTGAGACTCACAAGGTTATGTTGGACCATTACAGCCAGACTAAAAATATTATGATCAATATTTCGGAAAAAACCTTAGGTTTGTACGAATAAATAAGGTAATAAAAAAGCCGACTGCTTAGCAGTCGGCTTTTATTTTGTATGAAAGTTTTTTAAAAAGCGGTGTTGATAAAGCTTGCCATAGCGCTGGAATTCATAGAACCGATATGGCTTTCTAAAAGATTGCCTTCAGCATCTATCATATAGCTGGCAGGAATAGCCTGAACAGAATAAGCAGAAGCGGAGGAACCATTATTGTCGAGCATAACGGGAAAAGTCAAAGCATGATTTTCCATAAAAGCAGCGACGTCGTTTTTTTCACCATCAACATTGATGATTACGAAATGGACTTTATCACCGTATTTAGCATACATTCTCTGGATATCGGGCATTTCGCCTACACAGGGAGGGCACCAGGTGGCCCAGAAATTGATGAAAACAGGCTTGCCTTTGAGAGAGGCCAGGCTGACATTGTTGCCCTGCATATCAGTAACAGTGAAAGCTGGTGCTGGATTAGTACCGGCATTTGCTACATGGGGCAAATCAAGGAAGTGTACGCCGCTGACAGCGATGGCGGTAAGAAGGACAACGCCCAGGATGATTTTTTTGAGTGTGCTCATAATAGTACCTCGCTTAGTAAATTTTGATATATCATAATAAGCTTTGTTAAAGTATAACAAAGAGCATGCCGGTAACGTTTGTTAAGGTATTTTTAAAAATGGTTACAAAAGTTAATTATTAACGCTTTCTTTGCTGGGTGCGGCTTTGCAAACGTCTTTTACCCCTAGGGAAATAGCGCTGGTGGGACAAACGCCGATACAGTCGCCGCAGTTGATGCATTCGCGGTCGCCTACTCGTATGCAGTCCATTTTACATTTGCTGATGCAGGCGTCACAGCCTGTGCATTTTAACTTATCTACCTGGATGCCAAAGTAGGAAAGCTTGTTAAACAAACTGTAAAAAGCGCCCAAAGGACAGATGAAGCGGCAGAAAGGACGATAGACGACGATGCTGGCGATAACTGTAACTATCAATAAAAACAATTTCCAGTTGAAAAGAGCGCCAAGATTTTGCTTTAAGAAGGGATTAGTGCTTAGCAGCGGCAGTGCGGCCTCTAAGGTGCCGGCAGGGCAGATGTATTTGCAGAAGGCCGGTGAGCCTACGCCAACTGCAAAGAAAAAGACCAGCGGCAGGATGATGACGAAAAGCAGGCCTATAATGTATTTGAGCTTGGTCAGTGTTCGGGTGGCCTTATTTTTAACCAGTTTAGGAGAAGGTATTTTGTAAAGCAACTCCTGTACCAGTCCAAAGGGGCACAGCCAGCCGCAAATAACGCGTCCTAAAAGCAGGCCGAAAAGAATGAGCAGGCCTAATACATAGAACGGGAAGCGCAGGACAACGCCAGAAAGAGAGCTTTGCAGGGAGCCTAAAGGACAAGAACCCAAAGCGCCCGGGCAGGAATAGCAGTTGAGGCCGGGGACGCAGATGCTTTTACTGGGGCCTTGCCATATTTTACCACTGAAGAAGCCGGGTAAATTGCCATTATAAAGAAAAGCAGTCAGAAATTGAATGAAGGTTCGTTTATTAGCCAATGCCGATACACTCCAGACAGATCATAGCCGCTTTACGCAGCACACTTAGATATTGTTTTTGCCAGATGCCGATGCCTAAAAAGAGCAAGGCCAGCAGCCAAAGATATTTTTTCATAGGGAGCCTGCTTTCTGTAAGGTTATAGTCGTTCCTGCAAAGAATATAATATCAGAAAGAAGGCTTGAAAACAAATGAAATAATTAAGCGTAGACAAAAGGCTGCTTTATGGTTACAATAAAAGAGTAATAATGTTGAAACGGAGGATGGTAGTATGGTAAGTGTAAAGAAAATAGTGATGATGACCCTGGTAGCAGTAACGATGCTTGGGCTTGGCGGTTTGCTGCCGCATGCAGAAGCGTCAAAGGTTGATGAGATCCAAACCAGGGGTTATTTGCTGGTGGGAACCACCGGCGATTACAAGCCGATGAGTTACCTGAATAAGGATACCGGAAAATATGAAGGTTTTGATGCTGAGGCCAGTGAGCTTTTAGCGCAGTCGTTAGGTGTGGAAGTAAAATTTGTGCCAACGACCTGGAGCACTTTGACTGCCGATACTCTGGCAGGGAAATTTGACATCGCTATGAGCGGTATTACTCGGACTTTTGTCCGTGAGCAGAAAATGGCGCAGAGCCATGGTTATCTGGTGTTCGGGAAAACTATTTTATGCCGGAAAGACTCTGCCAAAAAATTTAAAACCCTCGCAGATATGAATAGAAAAGATGTACGCGTTATGGTCAATCCCGGCGGAACTAATGAAAAGTTTGCCGTGGCCAATCTGCCGGACTGCACTTTGATCGTGCATCCGCAGAATGCTGAGATTCCCGGTTTGATAGCGGAAGGTAAAGCCGATATCATGATCACTGAAACGATGGAAGCACGCCGCTATGTACGCGATAACGACAAACTGGCAGCGCCGCTGCTAGACGAACCCTTTACCAAAAACAATTTTGGTATACTGATGCAGCAGGGAGACCAGATTTTCCTGAACTATGTGAATATGTGGATGGAAGAAATGGAATTAAATGGTACCATGGATCGTCTGGAAGACAAATATATAAAATAGTAAGGCGTATAAGCCTGTCCTTCGGGACAGGCTTTTTTACATTTATTTCAATTTTACAGGTTTGTATTAGCAGAAGCTTTAGCATATAATAAAACGTAGAGAACAAGAAGGAGGCAAAGCGATGCTGTTACGAAAACTGGCAGCCGCTGCCGTTGGACTTGTACTGGGAACCGGATTGTTACTGCAGACTGGTACGGTGCTGGCGGCAAAAGGCGAGGCTTATTATACTACTCAAAAAATTTCTGATCATAAAAAAGGTGAATTTGCCGTTTTGGCTGATGACGATGTGAACTTCCGCAGTGGCCCTTCGACTTTGACTGATGTTTTAGCCTGCCTGCCAAGGCATTCTTTATTCCGTATCGTTGGTGGTAAAGACGGAGAGTGGCAGAAAGTTGACTGGAATGGTAAAACGGGCTATATTTTTGCCGATTATCTGGATAAGTCGCAGGCTGAAGAACTGATAGAAGAAGATAATGCGTTGGGAGACTGGCAGCTGGGGCAGCGTTTTGACGCTGCTGCGGCGCAAAGCCTGGGCAAGGTAAAAAAGGAAAGCAAAGAAGGTAGCAAGCAGGTCTATGATTTTCAACAGCTGCAGGTAAAGGTTAAACGCGGTACGAAAAGGATAGTTGAGCTGACTACTGCTTCGCCTGTTATTTATACGATGCGTGGCATCGGCACAGGTGACGATGGTGCCCGTGTGGTAGGACAATACGGGCTGCCCAGCAGGGTGGTTTATTTTAAAGATGCTAAAGACGGCGATGTGATGATGTATGGCTATGATTTTGACAAAAGCAGCAAAGTTGGGCAAACGCTTGATTTTTATATCAACAGCGTCGGCGACGTTAGTAAAATAGTTTTGAGTAATGACGATTGATTTTGCATAAATATTAATAATGGCAGGAATTTTCTGCGAATTTATTAAAAGTGTAAACTGTTTGACAAAAATAGTCTTGCAGAAAATTTTTTAGTGGTTTTCTGAAAAACTTGTTGACGGCAGTTAAGCAGGGTGCTAGACTTACAATAATTAAATAACGACCACGAAACCGTAGAGGCGGAGATCAAGTCGAAAAATGCGCTTACAGAGAGTCCGGGTTGCTGGGAACCGGATAGAAATGCAGTTCGATAAATGGACCGCTGAGGGTGCAGTCAAATCGGCTTGCCGAAAGTACTCTGCAACGCAGCGCCTGCGTTAAGGGCGAGGGGTGTGTTGGCACTCTGCTTTAAGGGCACGATTTATTTCGTGAATCAAGGTGGTACCGCAGGTTTATGTTTTTTCAGCCTGTCCTTGTTATATCAAGGACAGGCTTTTTTATTTATATTTTTACGGTAAAGGAGTGGACACAGTGCTTAATCTTACGTTGGAACAGGTAAAAGCTTATCAAAAGGACTATACAGCAGTTCCTGTTGCGAAAGAATGCTTTGCCGATATGACAACGCCGCTGGCGTTTTTATCGACAGTCAAGGGCAGCAGCAACGATTATTTCCTGCTGGAAAGTTTAGAGGGCGGCGAGCGCTGGGGACGGTATTCTTTTATCGGTTACGACCCGATCGTCAAATTGCGGGCTAAAGATAGCATGGTAGAGGTCATCAACAGTGCCAAAGTTAAATTCAAGTCTGATAATCCTATCAATTGTATCAAAGAGGTGCTGGCGGAATATAAGGTGCCGAAAATAGAGGGCATACCGCCTTTGACAGGAGGGTTTGTCGGTTATTTTAGCTATGATTTTGTTCAATATTGTGAGCCAAGCCTGCAGTTCGACAAGGCTAAAGCAACAGAGTTCCCTGATTTTGACCTGATGCTGTTTGATAAGCTGGTAGCATTTGACCATTTAAAACAGAAAATCTTTATCATCGTCAATGTGAGGACGGACAATGTAGAAGTGAATTATGCAAAGGCCGAGCGGGAGATCGCGGCCATGGAAGCGTTGCTGACCCGCACGGTGGAGCAGAAACAATTTGTGCCTGCGGAACTGGGTGAGATAAAGTCGAACCAAAGTAAAGAGGACTATGCCGATAATGTGCAGCGCTGCAAGGAGCATATCAGAAACGGAGATGCCTTTCAAATAGTTTATTCACAGAGGTTTACAGCAGCTTACGATCAGGACCTTTTTAACGCTTACCGTATCCTGCGTACTACCAACCCATCACAGTATATGGTGCTGATGAAAAACGATGCTGTTGAGATAGCGGGCAGCTCGCCGGAGACGCTGGTGAAGGTAAATGGGCGGGAGATAACGACGATGCCGATAGCGGGAACGCGGCCGCGCGGAGCAACAGAAGCGCTGGACCAACAGTTGGAACAGGAGCTTTTGGCAGATGAAAAGGAGATCGCCGAGCATAATATGCTGGTGGATCTGGGGCGCAATGATGTGGGCCGCGTCAGTGAATTTGGCACTGTGAAGGTGTTGGATTATCTGGATGTGAAACGGTTTTCCCATGTGATGCACATTACCAGCCGCGTGGTTGGTCAGCTGCGGGAAGACAAGGATTGCTTGGACGCTTTGCAGGCCGTATTCCCGGCTGGCACTTTAAGCGGCGCACCGAAGATAAGGGCCTGTCAGATCATTGACGAGC
This sequence comes from uncultured Phascolarctobacterium sp., assembly GCA_900544795.1. Classification (GTDB taxonomy): domain Bacteria; phylum Bacillota; class Negativicutes; order Acidaminococcales; family Acidaminococcaceae; genus Phascolarctobacterium. The sequence goes on from UQWM01000010.1 coordinate 53,618, forward strand.
TGGAGCCACAGCGCCGTGGCCTCTACGGCGGGGGCATGGGCTATATAGATTTTGGCGGCAATATGGATATCTGCATCACGATCAGAACGATAGTAAAGCAGGGCGGGCAGGTTTGCGTACAGGCTGGCGGTGGTATCGTAGCTGATTCGGTGATCGAAAATGAGTTTACGGAAACAGTGAATAAAGCAGGCGCCTGTTTGAAAGCTTTGTTTGAAACGACCAGGGCGCATTAAGGAGTAAGTAATGGTATTGATTATAGATAATTACGATAGTTTTACCTTTAATCTTTTTCAGTTTATCGGGACGCTGACAGAGGAGGTAATGGTCTGCCGCAATGATAAGCTGACAGTGGCGGAAATAAAGCGACTGCGGCCTTCACACATCATTTTGTCGCCGGGGCCGGGTTTTCCAAAAGACGCAGGTATCTGCGAAGAGGTTTTAGAGAGGCTGCAAGGGCAAATACCGATTTTAGGCGTGTGCCTGGGGCATCAGGCGATCGGCGAGGTATTCGGAGGCAAAGTCATACACGCTAAAGAGCTGGTGCATGGCAAGCAAAGCCTGATCAGGGTCGATAATACCAGCAGCTTGTTTAGGGGGCTGCCGAAGGAGATACAGGCGGCTCGGTACCATTCGCTGATCGTTGATAAAAAATCCAGACCGGAGTGCCTGGAGGTTTTAGCGACAACGGCAGACGGTGAGATCATGGCGGTAAAGCATCGTGACCACCAGATTTACGGAGTGCAGTTCCATCCGGAGTCGATTATGACGCCGGACGGATTAAAGATTTTAGAGAATTTTTTAGCAGTGCATTAAGGAGTGAAAAAAATGATCAATGAAGCGATCAATAAATTAGCAGACAGACAAAATCTTACCGGCGCTGAAACAGTGGGCGCGTTTGGCGAGATCATGAGCGGCGAAGCCACTAATGCCCAGATTGCGGCGTTTATTACGGCGATGCGGATGAAGGGCGAGACTATTGAAGAGATAACGGCCTGCGCTCAAGTCCTGCGCGAAAAATGCACACATATCGATCCAGGCAAGGATGTGCTGGATATTGTGGGGACGGGTGGCGATTGTGCCAATACCTTCAATATTTCGACTACCAGCGCTTTTGTAATAGCGGCGGCGGGTGTTCCGGTAGCCAAGCACGGCAATCGCAGCGTTTCCAGTAAAAGTGGCGCAGCGGATGTTTTGGAAGAGCTGGGAGTAAAGATCGATTTATCGGCTGAACGAAATAAACAGCTGTTACAGGAGATCGACCTGTGCTTTTTATTTGCGCAAGCCTACCACGCTTCAATGAGGTTTGCCGGTCCGGTGCGCAAAGAGCTGGGTATCCGTACAGTGTTTAATATCATCGGGCCGTTAGCCAATCCGGCGTTTGCCAGCCTGCAGCTGTTAGGCGTGTATAAAAAAGAACTGGTGGAGCCGTTGGCTAGGGTATTGGCTAACCTGGGGGTCAAGCGGGGGATCGTAGTTTATGGCAATGACGGTATTGACGAAGTGACGGTTTCGGCAGACAATACGGTAGCTGAAATAAATAACGGTAAGATAACTACCTATACTCTCGATCCGCAGGCTCTGGGGTTTGACCACTGCCAGAAAAGCGACCTGGTTGGCGGTGACGCCAAAGTAAACGCAGGTATAACTTACGCAGTTTTGAGCGGGGCAGAGCAGGGGCCGAAGCGTGACGCAGTAGTTTTGAATTCCGGGCTGAGCCTGTATCTGGGCGGCAAAGGAACTATAAAAGAATGTATAGAGCTGGCCAAGACCACTATTGATAGCGGTAAAGCGCTGCAAAAGCTGCAGCAGCTGATAGATTTGAGCAATGCCTGAGGTGAAATGATGATTTTAGATGAAATTGCAGTGGCGACACGCAGAAGGGTCGCCCAGCTGCGGAAAAGAAAAAGCTTGAACGATGTCAGAGCGGCAGCCGAAGCTTTGCCACAGTTAAATAGGGGTTTTAAGGAGCGTTTGGCAAGGCCGGGCATGAATTTTATTACCGAAGTTAAAAAAGCTTCACCGTCCAAAGGACTTATTGCCGAGGAGTTTGATTATCTGCGTATAGCCAGGGAATATGAGCAAGCTGGAGCAGCGGCGATATCTTGCTTAACTGAACCAAAGTTTTTTTTAGGCCGGGACGAATATTTACAGGAGATCAGCCAAGCTGTGCAAATACCTGTGCTGCGAAAGGATTTTACGGTCAGTGAGTACCAAATTTATGAAGCCAAGACCATTGGCGCCGACGCAGTGCTTTTGATATGCACGCTGCTGGAAACAGCAGAATTGAAGGAGTTTTTGGCAGTGGCTGCGAGCGTAGGCTTAGATACTTTGGTGGAGGCCCACGATGAAGCGGAGGTAGAAGCAGCGCTTGCGGCAGGAGCGCAGATCATCGGCGTCAATAACCGTGATCTGAAGGATTTCAGTGTCGATCTGCAAAATAGCTTACGGCTGCGGCCGTTGGTGCCGCAGGATAAGCTTTTCGTTTCTGAAAGCGGGATCAAAACAGCGGCTGATATCACGGAGCTGAAAAAATGCGGTGTTAATGGTGTGCTGATCGGAGAAACACTGATGCGCAGTAAAAATATAACTTTGGAACTGCAACAGCTGGCAGGTGATGAAAGATGACCAGGATCAAGATCTGCGGCTTACGGCGTAAAGAGGACATTGAGTTTGCCAATAGGCTGCTGCCGGAATACGCTGGCTTTGTTTTTGCAGACAGTACGCGGCAGGTGACAGGAGCGCAGGCCCAGCAGCTGCGGCTGCAGCTTGATCTGCGGATCAGTGCTGTAGGGGTTTTTGTACAGGAAGAGATAGATTTTATCAAACAGTTGGCGGCAGCACGAATTATCGATATGGTGCAGCTACATGGAGACGAAAGCCCGGAGTATTGCCGGGAGGTACGGCGGCAGGTAAAGCTGCCTATAATCAAGGTGCTGCGGGTACGTGACGCGGCAAGTCTGGCCGTTGCTGCTGACTATGATTGTGATTATCTGCTGCTTGATACTTATACAAAGACTGCTTATGGCGGCAGTGGGCAGCGGTTTTCAATAGAACTGCTGCGTGAGGCAAGTCTGCCGAAGCCTTACTTTATAGCCGGTGGGCTGAATGCGGAAAACGTACAGTCGGTTTTGGTGGCAGCGCCTTATGCCATAGATGTAAGCGGTGGCGTGGAGACCGAGGGAAGAAAAGATTTTGAAAAAATGCAGGCGTTTGTCGCCAATGTGAAAGGGAGCAAAGCAAAATGACTAAAGGAAGATTTGGCAGGCACGGTGGGCAATATATTCCGGAAACTTTGATGAATGCGGCGCTGGAACTGGAGCGTGCTTATGAATATTATAAAAACGAGCCGCAGTTTGTGGCAGAATTGCAGGCACTTTACCATGACTATGCCAACAGACCATCGCTGTTATATTATGCTGAAAAAATGACGCGCGAGCTGGGCGGCGCCAAAATATACCTGAAACGTGAGGATTTGAACCATACAGGGTCACATAAAATCAATAATGTGCTGGGGCAGGTGCTGCTGGCAAAAAAAATGGGCAAAAAGCGTGTCATTGCCGAGACAGGTGCCGGTCAGCACGGTGTTGCGACGGCTACGGCAGCAGCGCTGATGGATATGGAATGTGTTGTTTATATGGGTAAGGAAGATACGGAGCGTCAGGCGCTGAATGTTTTTAGGATGGAGCTTTTGGGGGCGAAGGTTGTGTCGGTGGAAACAGGCACTATGACCTTGAAGGATGCCGTTAATGAAGCGCTGCGTTCGTGGACGGCCAATGTCAACGACACCTATTATGTGCTGGGCAGCGTTATGGGCCCGCATCCGTATCCTGAAATGGTACGCGATTTTCAAAGAGTTATTGGCAAGGAAGTAAAACAGCAGATGCTGGAGAAAGAGGGCAGGCTGCCGGATATGGTGATGGCCTGCGTGGGCGGCGGGTCTAATGCTATGGGGCTTTTTTACGACTTTATACCTGAAACAGAGGTGCAGTTGGTCGGGATCGAAGCGGCGGGCCGCGGGATCGATACGGAAGAGACTGCGGCAACTATCAACAGGGGCAGTTTAGGAATTTTTCATGGCATGAAGTCATATTTTATGCAGGACGAATACGGCCAGATAGCGCCGGTGTATTCGATTTCCGCAGGGTTGGATTATCCGGGTATCGGTCCTGAACACGCACATCTGCATGATACAGGGCGGGCTCAATATGTGGCTATTACTGACGACGAGGCTGTGCAGGCCTTCAGTTATCTGTCGAAGACTGAGGGCATCATTCCCGCTATTGAAAGCGCGCACGCTTTGGCTTATGCGATGAAGGTAGCGCCGCAAATGGATAAGGAGAAGATTATCGTCGTTAATTTGTCGGGACGCGGCGACAAGGACGTAGCGGCTATTGCCAGATATATGGGGGTTGATTTACATGAGTAAGATAGCACAGGCTTTTAAAAATAAAAAGAAATGCTTTATTCCTTTCGTTACTGCCGGTGACCCTGACCTGGCGGTGACCAAGGAGTTGATTTTGGCGATGGCGGCTGCCGGAGCGGATATTATCGAAATAGGGATCCCTTTTTCGGACCCGGTGGCAGAAGGCGAGGTCATCCAACGGGCCAATGTAAGGGCGTTAGGAGCAGGGACGACTACCGATAAAATATTTGCGATGCTGGCAGAGGTGCGGCTGGTGACGCAAGTGCCGCTGGTGTTTTTGACCTATGTCAATCCGATATTTATGTACGGGGCCGAGAAATTTATGCAGAAATGCCAACAAACCGGTGTCGACGGCGTCATCGTCCCTGACCTTCCTTACGAAGAAAAAACAGAACTGCTGGATTGCTGCTGGGCTTATGGCATCGATCTTATATCGTTGATTGCGCCGACGTCTGCCGACAGGATCCAGATGATCGCCAAAGAGGCAATGGGTTATATTTATGTGGTTTCGTCGTTGGGCGTTACAGGTGTGCGCAGCAATATAACGACGGATATCGGCGCTATTGTTGCTACTATTCGCGATGTGACGGATATACCGGTAGCGGTAGGGTTTGGCATAGCGACGCCGGAGCAGGCGGAACAGATGGCCGGGCTAAGCGACGGCGCTATTGTCGGCAGCGCCATCGTAAAAATAGTAGAGCAGTATGGTAAAGCTGCTGCGGGTCCTGTGACAGAATATGTTGAAAAAATAATCGTTGCGGTACGAAGTGCAAAATAGCAGGAAATATTAAAACCCGTCTGCGGTAGCAGGCGGGTTTATGTTATAATAAATGCTGCAGCGGCTTTGCTGCAGAAGTGGAGATGAAATAGATGCAGACACGTTTATTAGAACGCTTTTTGCGTTATGTGGCGGTACCCAGCCAAAGTGACCCGCAGCAGACTAGCGTACCCACTACAATGGGGCAGCGGCAGCTGGCAGAATTATTGCAGGAGGATCTGAGCAAGCTGGGACTGATAGATTTGGAAATAAGTGAATTTTCGGTGCTGACAGGTAGGCTTCCTGCTAACATAGCTAAGGATATACCTGCCGTGGGCTTTGTGGCCCATCTTGATACTGTGAATGTGAATTTGTCACCAGTAGTAAAACCGAAGCTGGTGCGAGATTATGACGGCAACGATATATGCTTGAACGGTGAACAGGGAATATATTTGAGAGTGTCCGAACATCCTGAACTATTAAAATATAAAGGTCAGGATATTGTTTTTAGTGACGGCACCAGTGTTTTGGGCGCAGATAATAAAGCGGCGATAGCCAACTTGCTGGTAGCATTAGAGATTTTGACTACCGATAAAGAGAGGGAACATGGAGATATCTATGTGGCGTTCGTGCCTGATGAAGAATGTGGGCTGCGGGGCGCGAAAAAAATGGATTTCAGCAAATTTCCGGTAGCTTTTGCTTACACTATCGACTGCTGTGAATTGGGTGAGATTGTTTATGAAACCTTCAACGCTGGCAACGCGGTGATCAAAATCAAAGGCGTCAGTGCGCATCCTATGTCGGCCAAGGGCGTTATGGTCAATCCCATTTTAGCGGCTATGGATTTTGCCGATTTGTTTGATCGCAGCCAAACGCCTGAATGTACCGAGGGGCAGGAAGGTTACATCTGGGTCAAGGGCATCCAGGGCAACCAAAGCGAGGCGACGGTAAATCTAGATATTCGCGACCATGATAAAGAGAAGTATGAAGAGCGCAAACAGACTATTTTGACTAATGTGGAGAAAATAAAGGCTTTGTATCCCAGAGCTTCTTTTAGCTGCGAGATCAACGATACCTATGGCAATATTGCCGACGCTGTAACTGGCGACAACCGTAAGTGTATCGACTATATTTATACGGCCATGGCCGAGCTTGGCATCGAGCCTAAAACAATCGCCATGCGCGGCGGTACTGATGGTTCCTATATTTCTACGCAGGGCATTTTAACGCCTAATTATTTTACCGGCGGGCATAACTTCCATTCCAATTGTGAATTCCTGCCGCTGCCGGCTTTAGAAAAATCATGCCAGATGACCTTGAAGTTGATTGAATTGATCGCTAAAGGATAAAGATACAGGCAGCAGCCTCCTTCCTTGTTAGTTGAGGGGGAGGCATTTTGCTTTTCACAAAGAAATAACCAACTGCAGTTGGGAATATGTTATAATTTGTATGATAAAGTAATGGTTTGGGGGGGCAATATGAATATTGGCGCACGATTAGAAGCAATTGGAAAATTGGTGCCTCAGGGCGTAAGTATAGCAGATATTGGGACAGACCATGCATATCTGCCAGCCTGGTTGGCAGAGCGTGACGTGATAACTAAAGCTGTTGCAGGCGATATAGTCGCAGGTCCCTGTGCCGCTGCCCGCAGTACAGTAGCAATGTACGGACTGGGTAATAAAATAGAGGTGCGAATGGGTAATGGCCTGGCCATTGTGGAGCCGGGTGAGGTAGATGTGATAATAATCGCCGGTATGGGTGCCGGAACGATGATAGAGATACTGGAGGCGGAACCGGAAACTGCACGCCGGGCACGGCAGTTGATTTTACAGCCAATGGCAGGTGCTCCGGGGCTCAGGCGTTGGGCGCATACTAACGGCTGGCGTCTTGCGGATGAAGTATTGGTAGAAGAAGGTAAGCATCTTTACGAAATCATGGTTTTGGAGCGCGGTGAAGAAACTGAGGCTGTTGACGTCGCCTATGAGGTGGGGCCGCTTTTGCTTAAGCAGCGCCATCCGTTATTGCCAAAGCAGCTGAATAAATTATGCGGGCATTACAGGCAGCTGCTGGCGAATATGCAGCGCAGCGCCGAGGCCAGACAGAGCGAAAAATATAAAAGTACAGAAAAATTACTGCAGGAACTGGAGGGGTTAGACGATGGAGGCCACGGTAAATGATATTGCTAAAATAATGGACGGCATAGCGCCGCCAAATCTGGCAGAATCCTGGGACAATGTAGGACTTCTGGTTGGCCGCGGCACTACGGCGGTAAAAAAGATGATGATTGCGTTAGATGTTTCTCCCGAAGTGGTAGCACAGGCTCTGGAACAAAATGTCCAGATGATCGTTACGCACCATCCGGTAATTTTTACTCCTGTGAAGAAAATGACGGACAGCATCTGGCAGCATAAGTTGCTTTTGGATTGTGCCGAAAATAAAATCGCCGTTTATAGCGCGCATACCAGCCTAGACAGTGCTTTGGGCGGTGTTAACGATGTTTTGGCCGAGAAACTGGGGCTGCGGCAGACAGAGGTTTTGTTGCCATCCGCCGGCGGTGAAGCCGGCCTGGGGCGTATTGGGATATTGCCGGTAGCGTTGACGCTGGCCGAATTTGCCGAAAAAATCAAGGCGGTTTTAAAACTTGAACGTGTCGCAGTTGGCGATGCTGGCAGCATAGTTGAGAAGGTGGCTTTATGCGGCGGTGCTGGCGCCGACTTTATCGACGAAGCATTAGCAGCCGGTGCTGATACCTTTGTAACCGGTGATGTTAAGTATCATGCTGCGCAGCAGGCTGTGTTTAGCGGTATGAATATTATTGACGCCACACATCAGGGCACCGAGCTGCCGGTAATAAATATGCTGGCGGACAGGATCGCGCTGAGGTTAAGCGCGGGAGGGTTTAGAACTCAGGTTTTAGTAGCCAAAGAAAGAAAAATTTTGCAATACCTGTAGACGGTATGGCTTTTAAAGGATGGTGGGTAAGATGATCAGCGATTTTAAGGCAGGCACTAAGGTCTGCCAGGCCGTATTGCTGCGGGTGCAAAAAATAGGCAACTCTTCTAACGGCGGGGTATTTGCTCGTGGCCTGCTGGAGGATAACAGTGGTAAAATGCCGTTTATTGTTTTTGAAGCAGGCTTCGTAGATAAAATGCGGTTAATGGAAGGGCCTAAAGTAATGATGGTCGGCGGTATGGTCGATATCAATAAATTTTCTAACGATATGACGCTGCAGCTTGTTTTGCAGCGGATGGAAGAGATTATGCCCGAGGACGATATCACTCATTTGTTGCCTCAGGGTGATTTTGACCATGAAGAGTACAAGGATAAGCTGCAGAAACTGATCAAAGGTGTGATGACGCCGGGTATCAGGCTGATTTTAGAAAATATTTTCAGCGGCGCTTTATATGATAAGTTCTTGATCAATCCAGCGGGGATGCGCCTGCACCATGCCTATATCGGTGGGTTGCTGCAGCATTCTGTTGATGTTGCCGGGATCGCGCAGTCTTTGGGTGAACGTATTGGCGGCGTCGATAAAGACCTGATAGTTGCCGGTGCGCTGCTGCATGATGTGGGTAAGCTTAGGGAGATTTCTTCGGATATAGGATTTCCTTATACGATGGAAGGACGCCTGCTGGGACATGTGGCTATGTCCGCAGTAATGGTACAGGAAGCGTCGGCCAAGGTAAAAGTTACGGGGCCCAAGCTTCAGCAATTACTGCATATTATCCTGTCACATCATGGCGAGCAGGAAAAAGGTTCTCCGGTCGCTTGTGCTACCAAAGAAAGTTTTATAGTTCATTATGCTGATGAGATCGATGCCATCATGAACCAGTTCGGAAAAAATGAAGGCAAGAATCCATGGGAATATAATAAGATGCTGCAAAGGTTTTTATTGCACGAAACTTGACTTAATGTCAGCTGTATGTTAAATTAACAGACGATATGAGTGCAAAAGATGATCGCGGTGACGCTTGCGTCAACGAGGAAAGTCCGAGCTCCACAGGGCAGAATGCCGGATAACGTCCGGCGAGGGTGACCTCAGGGATAGTGCCACAGAAATGTGTACCGCCTGCTATGCAGGTAAGGGTGGAACGGTGCGGTAAGAGCGCACCAGCGGTCGGGTAACCGGCCGGCTAGGTAAACCCCATTCGGAGCAAGACCAAATAGGGGAGGGATGAAGCGGCCCGCTGAGCCTTCCGGGTTGTGTCGCTGGAGCCTGTGAGTGATTACAGGCCTAGATAAATGATCATCACCGCTTTGCGGAACAGAACTCGGCTTATTGAGCACTCGTATTCATTTAGAAAGTAAGCTGCCTTTCAGGGCAGCTTTTCTTTTTTCCAAAAGTTCACATAATCAGTTCATTTTAATTTCAAAATGGTGATATAATATAAAAGTATTCTAAATTGACGGTGAGGTAAATTCATGAAACATATTTCTTTTGTGGTGCCTGTTTTTAATGAAGAGGCTAACCTTAGGGAATTTCACCAACGGCTGACTCAGGTGATGTCGGCACTGCCATACGAATACGATCTTACTTTTGTTGACGATGGTTCTAAAGACAGCAGTGCGTTGATTTTAGCAGAGATTGCGCAGAAGGACGATCGGGTGCAGGCGTACCTGCTCTCGCGTAATTATGGCCATCAGCTGGCTCTGACTTGTGGTTTGGATCATGCTGACGGTGATGCTGTTATTACAATGGATGGAGATCTCCAGCATCCGCCGGAGCTTTTGCCGGAACTGATACGGCATTGGGAAAGCGGCAGTGAGATTGTCCAGACAGTACGTTTGAGCACGGAAAATGTTTCATTGATGAAACGCTTTTCGTCGGCAGTTTATTATAAGCTCATCAATATCATGTCTAAGGTGGAAATAACTCCAGGCGGCAGTGATTTCCGTTTGATGGACCGTAAGGCTGTTGAAGCCTTCAGGTTGTATCGTGAACGGGCGCGCTTTATCAGAGGACTGATCAATACGTTAGGGTTTAAGGTCGCAAGAGTTGAATTTGTGGCACCACCGCGTTTTGCAGGTTCTTCAAAATACAGTCTGCGTAAAATGCTGCATTTTGCTTTGGACGGCATTACTTCTTTTTCCAATCTGCCTTTACGCTGGGCCTTTTACTGTGGCCTTTTCTGCGGTTTATGCAGTTTGGCAGTACTGGGTCATGTTTTCTATGTTAAATATGTTATTGACGATGCTGTACCAGGTTGGGCGACGATGACTGCCAGTGTTTTGTTTTTAGGCGGCATCCAGTTAGTGGGCATTGGTATTTTAGGAGAGTATATCGGTCGAGTTTTTGAGGAAGTTAAGCAAAGGCCGCTGTATCTTATAGGACGCCATCTCGGTAAAAAGTAAGATAATTTTACAATATTGTAAGTTTGTGTTATAATTATTTACAGTTTAGAAAGGATGTGCGGTGCTTGCTGAAGAAAAAACTGTTGTGTTTAGTCTTGACAATGCTCTTCTGTTTCATGAACATTGCAACTGCCTTAGCGTCTTTTGAACGTGGTGACGAAGGTCAGGAAGTCATTGATATTCAAAAACGTCTGGTAGAATTACAATATAAAGTTTCCAAAGTAGATGGTAAATTCGGTCCTGAAACTGAAACTGCCGTCAAGCAGTTCCAAACAGACAAAAGTTTGGAAGTTGATGGAATCATCGGCAATGATACCTATAAGGCTTTGATGCAGAAAGAAATGCCACCGAACCGTTCCGGACGCAGTGCTGCTGTGCGGAATGTTATTCGTGCCGCGTATAGTGTTATTGGTACCCCGTATGTTTTTGGCGGTACCAGTACTTATGGTTTTGATTGTTCAGGCTTTACTCAATATGCTTTTGCACGTGCTGGCGTTAGTATCCCGCGTATGGCAGACAGCCAGATGTATTATGGACGTCAGCTTTCCATGAGCGAGCTGAGACCCGGCGATCTGATCTTCTTCTCAACTTATGAACCGGGCGCTTCACATTGTGGTATTTATCTAGGCGACGGTAAGTTTATCCATGCCGGTACAAGTACTGGCGTAGTAGTAGCCGATGCTTTTACAGGTTATTGGGGTGAACGTTATTACGGAGCCTGCCGTATTTTATAAAAATGAATATTAAGCAGACAAGTTTACTTGTCTGCTTTTTCTTTTGTAATGTAAAATACGATTAAAATGTATTTATTTGTCATAAATTTGTTTAACTTGTAATATTTTTGTGAAAGCGGTAGAAAAACAGGCTTTTTAAGGAAAACTATTGTATAATAATAGCAAGAATAGTTATGAGGTGATTAGTATGGATAATCAAAAAGTTTTAATCGCCGATGATGAGAAGCATATTCGCGAGATACTTAAAATGTATTGCGAGAAAGAAGGCTTTGAAGTTATTGAGGCGGCAGACGGTGCCGAGGCGATTTTAAAAGTACAATCCGAGAAACCCGATATTCTTATTTTGGATATCATGATGCCTGTTATGGACGGGCTGGAGGTCTGTAAACAAGTGCGCAAGATGTCTGACCTGCCGATCATTATGCTGACGGCAAAAGATGAGGACGATGACCGTATTCTAGGTTTGGAGATCGGTGCGGATGATTATATTACAAAACCGTTCAACAGCCGTGAGGTAGTGGCCCGTATCAAAGCAGTCCTGCGCCGTTCAGGAGCACAGGAAAAACAGGAAGGACGCTCGCGGGTAGAATATGATGGCTTGACTATTGATATGGAAGAGTATAAGGTGGTTGCTTTTGGTCAGAAAATGACCTTTACTGCTAAAGAAATGGAACTGCTGTGGTGCCTGGCTACCAATCCCGGCAAAGCTTTTTCACGTAATCAGCTGTTGGAAACGATTTGGGGCTATTCCTATTATGGCGATACCCGTACTGTGGATACGCATATCAAACGTATCCGTCAGAAACTCAACATTCCCGAAAATTCCAAATGGGATATTACCACGATTTGGGGTGTTGGTTATAAATTTGAGGTGAAGAGTGAATAAGTCTTTAAGTACCCGGCTTATGTACAGCTTCATGGCTTTGATCGTAGTTATTGTAGTCGGTGTGACAGCGGGTATTTCTTACCTTATCGCCGACTATTTTTTTAAGATCAAAGAGCAGGAGCTGGCCCAAAAGGGCAATGAGATGGCTGAAACCATTGAATATTTTATGCTGCGTGATACAGATAGGACAACGTTGCACCGCTATATAGTGGCGGTAGACAGATTGGTTGGGGCCCGAATCTGGCTTTTTGACAATAAATATGATCTTTTGGCTGCTTCGCTCGTTAATACCGATGATGAAACAGGCAGCAAACTGATCCGCAATTATAATTCTAAAGAAGGTACCGAACTTTTAGGAAAAGAGATCAAGGGCGGCAATTTATCTACCAAGGTACGTAGCATCCTCAAAGATGTTTACAGCGGCAAATCGGTAAAATCACAGATTTTCCACCCTTATTATAAAGAACAGGTTATGTTAGTAGGTGTTCCCTACGGCAAACAGGATGGAGCGCATGGCGCTATCTTACTGGCGGAACCGCTTAGCGGGTTCGACAGTTTTTTGCGTGACATTTATATTTATACTTCGATCGTTGGCGTATTGGCGCTTATTTTAAGCTTGTTTATGGTCAGGCGGCTGTCGCGGTCTATCATCAGGCCGTTGATTTCAATGAAAGATAGTGCTGCCGCCATTGCTTCGGGCGATTATACGCGTAAGGTTGAGGTGCACGGTGAGGATGAAGTGGCTGCTTTAGGCAGGGCTCTGAATGCGTTAGGTAATGATTTGAGCGCTTTTGTCGATAAGACGGAACGCACGGAAAAGATACGCCGCGATTTCATTGCTAACGTTTCCCATGAGCTGCGTACACCGATCACTATTATTCGCGGTTATAACGAAGCTATCAGCGACGGTACGATTACTGATAAAGAGATGATCCAGCGTTATCGTGCTTTGATCAACGAAGAAACGATACGTTTGGAACGGATGATCAGGGAATTGTTGAACATCAGCCGATTCCAGGCCAGCGATGAATTGACGACAGGGATTGAACCGCTGCCTTTGGCAGAGATCGTGCGCAATGTTACCGAAAAGCTGATGGTAAAATCAGTTAAACGCCATGTGACGCTGGTTATCCATGCCGATGAGAATATAGGCGTTATAGGCAATGGCGATCAACTGGTGCAGCTGATCATGATTCTTGGCGATAACGCGCTGAAATACTCTCCCGATAATGGAACGATCGCCTTTACGGCCGTCAGGCAGGAGGATGGCAGTGTGCTGTTGTCCGTAGCCGATCAGGGACCTGGGATACCGGAAGAAGATCTGCCGTTTATTTGGGAGCGGTTCTATAAAGTAGATAAATCCCATTGCCGTAATGTGCCGGGTACAGGTTTGGGGCTGGCAATAGCTAAGGAAATCATCCGCGTGCATGGTGCCAAGGCACAGGTTTTTAGTACCCAAGGTGTGGGAACACGCTTTGAGGTGACCTTCCCGAAGGAGAAAGTCGTGTTATGCTAAAAATGTTTTGCCCGGATTTTCGTTTTGACAGTATAGCGGTGATACCTGTTGACTGGCTCAAAGCGCAGCGGGTAGAGAGAGTTATTTTAGATGTTGATAATACATTGTTGCCTCGTGACGAGACCGAGCCGGATGGCGCGGTTTTGGAGTGGTTGCGGTCTGTTCGTGAAAGTGGGATCGAGGTCGTGCTACTGTCGAATAACGGTGGCTGCAGGCTGCAGAAAATAAGTGCGGCGGCACAGGTCGAAGCGGTAAGCTGGGCTGCCAAACCAATGCCCTGGGGTTTTAAAAGAGCGCTCAAGCGTTTCGGAAAAAAACAGGGTAAGGTACTGGTGATCGGCGACCAGCTTCTGACTGATGTTTTGGGAGCTAAACGCATGGGCTTTACCGTACTTTGGGTGCGTTCACTGCAGGGAAAAGAGTTTCCTATAACGAGGATTACTAGACAAGTAGAAAAAATGCTGGTGCGCAGATTGGATGCGCGAGGTTTATTGCCGGAGGAAAGAAAATGAAAGTTGCATTGATCCAAATGGAAATTGCCGAAAAAAATACGCAGGGCAATATTGCTCATGGCTTGGAATTACTGCAGAAGGCTACGGTTGACAGTGATATTGCCGTTATGCCGGAGATCTGGACTACAGGTTATTCGTTAGGGCGGTTAGAAGCAGAGGCCGAAACTATAGACGGGCCTACTATTGCCGCAGTGCGCAGGATCGCTAATGATAACCATTGTGCCGTAGTGGCAGGTTCGATACCTTTGCGGCAGAAAGACGGAAAAATTTATAATACTACCGTCGTTGTCGATAAACAGGGTAGCGTTGTGGCTTCTTACAGTAAGGTGCATCTTTTTGGATTGTTCAATGAAGAACGTTTCTTTGCTGCTGGTGATAATTTTGATGTTTATGAATTAAACGGCGTTCTTTGTGGGTCAACTATTTGCTATGATTTGCGCTTTCCTGAACTATACAGGCATTTGTCGCTGCAGGGTGCTAAAATAATTTTTGTTCCTGCGGAGTGGCCAACAGCACGGGGCGATATCTGGCGCTTATTGGCTCAGGCCAGGGGTGCTGAAAATCATAATTACATCGTAGCAGTCAATTGTGTCGGCGAGTTCAAGGACGCGCCTTTTTACGGACACTCTATGGTTGTCGACCCCATGGGTAAAATAATCGCCGAAGGCGGCGATGCTGAAGAAATCATTTACTGCGATATAGATTTGAGCTACATAGATAAGGTGCGTGAACGTCTTAACGCGCTGGCGGATGTTCGTGAGGAGCTTGTAAGATGATAAGGAAGCTATTTGCAGGAATGATGTTGTGCGTACTGGTATTGATGCAGGTGCTGCCGGTGCAGGCAGGTGCGCTTGAACCGCGTGCATGCCCTAAAGACCTGAAATATCTTTTAGGGCTGTATTATGGTAACGGCGAACAATTTGTCATACGTGAACGGGGCGGCGAGCTGGAGCTTTTATATCGCACGACCCGTGAAGATTATAAATTTGCCAACAGTAATCAATTTCCATTAAAAAAAGAACGGTTCGATGCTTACAAGCTGCTGGAAGCCGGGCCAATGAACAATACTGAGGCCAGCGTTCGCTTCGAACGTGATCCCGAAGGTTATGGTATTACCTGTAAGATCGGCGGCAATCGTTACAGCCGAATGTTTTTTGGAACTGATAGAGGCAAGCCTTTTCGGCTGCCGCAGCCTGAAGATTGGCCGAACTTAAGAAAAGCTGCCGCGGAAGCTGTAATGCCGGCTGCCTTAGCAATCGGAGAGCAGGCCAAGTTGGTTGATGTGGTTAAAGTTGCTCCCGGAGTGAAATTAGATCTTCGTTATGCTGGAACTGATAATTGTTTTGCTGCGGCTATCGTAGATGTGAATAAGGCTTATCTGGATCAGGAGGCCGCCGCCGCTTTAGCACGGGTACAAAAGCGCCTTGCCGATTATGGTTATGGCCTGGTGATCTGGGAAGCGTATCGGCCGTGGTCGGTATCGAAGCTTGCTTACGACGCTTTCCCCGATGACAAGAAACAAATGCTGCCGGCTCCGGAGCAGGGGTTTTCCCATAATACGGGCAGATCTGTGGACGTGAGCCTGTATTATCTGGACAGTGGAGAAGCGGTAGATATGATCAGCGATTTTGATGAACCATCTGCCAGACAGTACACGAGCTTTGGTGGCGGTACGGAGCTGGAGCGTTATCAACGTGACTTGCTGCAGCAATTGATGAGCATAGAAGGTTTCCAGGGTATCGATATGGAGTGGTGGCATTTTGATTATGCGCCCCAAGTTCAGTATAGACATTTAAACGTAGCATTACAGGATTTGGACTGAGGCTTTACAGACGCTGTAGATATGCTATAATATAAAAGTTAAAAAAATTGACGAGGTGAACAGGCATGAACGTTTACGATTGTGCGAATGAATTGGCGAAAGCTATGCGCGACAGCCAGGAATACAAAAAATTAAAAGAAGCTAAGGCTGCCCTTTCTCAAGACCCTAAAGGTAAAGAGCTGGCGGAAGAATTCCTACAATTAAGCCAGGAAATAGAGTTGGCCAAGTATCAAGGTCAGGAAGTTCCTGAAGAAAAAAATGAGAAACTGCAAAAGCTTACCGGTATTTTAGGTTTAAATACCCTGGCGATGGAGTATCTGCATGCCTTTATGCGTTTTCAAATGATGATGGGCGATATTTCCAAATCTATCGGAGACGTGGTAAAGGAAGTTGCTGGTGAATAAAGAGCTCTTGAATCTGGTTGAACAATTAAATAGTTCTGTAAGCTGTTCTGTACGCTTGAATGAATTGATGAGTGGACATACTTCTTTTAAAATAGGCGGGCCGGCAGATGTTTTGGTTTTACCGGAGTCGGCTGAGCAACTGAAAGAAGTGCTGCATATAATTAGTAGGGCAGAGGTACCGCTTACTTTGCTGGGTAACGGTTCTAACGTTTTGGTTCGCGATAAGGGTATTCGCGGCGTCGTTATCAAACTTGGCAATATGCTGCGCGACTTTTATGAAAATGATGATTTACTAACTTTCGGTGCCGGTTATTCATTGGCATTGGCGTCACATAAAGTAATGGAATGCGGCCGCACGGGAATGGAATTTGCCGTAGGCATACCCGGAAGCATCGGTGGTGCTGTGTATATGAATGCAGGAGCCTATGACGGAGAGATGCAAAATATTGTGCACAGTGTTAAAGTTATGGATCGGCAGGGTAATGAACAAGCTTTGACTGCGTCAGAATTGGGTTTTTCTTATCGTAAGACCAACCTGCAGAATAGCGGCTTTATCGTAACAGAAGTAACTTTGCAGGTCCCCGTCGGTGACAAAGCTGCAATCAAAGCCAAGATGGAAGATTTTAGTCGCAGGCGTGTCAGTAAACAGCCGTTGGAGATGCCCAGTGCTGGCAGTATGTTCAAACGTCCTCCCGGACATTTTGCAGGGACGCTGATAGATCAGGCCGGATTAAAAGGCTATACCGTCGGCGGCGCGCAGATCTCGACCAAGCACGCAGGCTTTGTCGTCAATGCCGGTGGTGCTACGGCAGCTGATGTGTTGCAGCTGATCAGTGATGTTCAAACTAAAATAAAAGCTGGCGTAGGTGTAGAGTTACAGCCAGAGGTTTTAGTGATCGGTGAAGAATAGCAATCGCTTACTAAGTAAAGCTCCGATATTTTATATCGGGGCTTTTTGCTGTCACAAAATGTTCAATTGAAAGCATAGGGACGCTATGATATAATAACAACATTGTAGGGAAAGAAGGATTTTAGCGTAATGGAAAATATCAAGGACAATGTGTACGACGTAGTTGAAGATTTTTATGCTCACGATGAAGGTTGGAACGCATTGCTCAGACAAGAATATGCGGAAGGTTTTTTGAGGCAGGAGGCCTGGAGAGGCAAAAAAAACAGCGAGTTATATCACACTTGGGATCATTTGACGATACTGTGCTTGTATCTTGGCAGTGCTGAGACCTTTTTAGGTGATATGAATGCCGATGATTTTATAGACTGTGTAGCCTGGTGCGGCAGGAATATTTCGGAATTTACACCGGACTACCAAAATACGAAAGCTTTTTTAGAGTCCTGTGACGGCTTGTTTAAATATTTAAAAAGTAAAAATGCTGTTTCTAACGATACTGCTCCGCAGGCAGCGGCTGCATTGTTGTTGCAGAATGACAAAATGAATATGATTTTACCGGACGGCAACTTTGATGACGAAAATATTGAGCGTGCGTGGGATGCGACGCCGAATGTGCCGGCAAAAATATTTTTAAATATCGGCGAACGGCTACAGGAACTACTGGAAGTGCTACATCGCTTTTTCGAGCGTGAATATTTTCGTTTAGATCTGGACCGAGCCGCCTTCTTGTATTATGGCATCTTAATGGGTTATGATGCCGATAAGAAAGAAGATATCGAAGAAACCAGCGAATGTTTCTGGGATTATTTTCTTTTTGACTACCATTTGCTGCGCAGCGATAAGCGGCCGCTGGAGTTCTTTTATGAACGTACCTGCTTGCCTGACGGCAGTGATTATAACGAAGCCTTTGCCAAACGGAACAGCGATGTTCTGGAGGAGCTTTGTAAAGCACGGCTGGCTGTATTTAAAATCGACAGTTTTACGGAAGACGGCGCGTTTTATTGCACTGACTGGCTGACTGGCGAAAAATATACCCTTAGCCTGCCTTTGGAAGAAACTGTGGATTTAAATGATGCCATTCTTTTAGGGCATATATTTTATAATGAAAGTATGATCATGAACTATGTAAGCTGCCTGAAAATTGGCAAGGTAGCGCAAAAAAGGCTGTTTAACACCCTTAAAGACTGTAAGGAATGGTATGGGATACAAGATCCGACAGCTGGGTGGGAAGGCTTTGTAGAGCGTAACCCCATGGTGTTGCGTCATATGGTGTTTCTATATTCGGCTTTTGTAAATTTAAACAGCTTTAGCTATGAAACCGCGCACAGAAACTATGTGCCTGCGGAAATAGATTATCACGACAAGGTTGTACTGCGAATCAGGCAGATGATGGAGCCATATCATTTTTCTGAACAGGATATAAAACTGGTTATACGCCTGTGGGCTGATTTTAAAGCACAGACTTCAAGAGAGATAAGGATGCCGGACATTTGGGCTGCTGGAGCGATTTATGACTTTATCAAAGCTAATGGCGTCTATAATTATGACGATGAAAAAATTGCCGAATTATGCCGCAACGCTCCCGTCGATGTTATGCGGCGCGTAGCGAAAGAAATCTGGGCCACGTTAGGAATGGAAAAGCATGACCCGCGTTACATCAACGAAGAAGGACTTTTGTTGATGGCGCTTTCCTGATGTGATAAAGGAGTTTTATTATGAAATGTAGTTTTTGTGGAAGAGAACTAGAACGCGGTATACAGGAATGTCCCTATTGCCATTGCCGTATCGAAACCGAAGTGCAGGTACTGCGCCCGGAAGAAAGAGATACTTTTGAAGGTGTTACCATCGAAGAGGACGGCAGCACTGAAGGTGGCACCCGGGTTGAAGACGTGCGTGATGAGCGCAGGGCATATGAACAAACAGCAGGGCCAAAGATACGGGTGCACAGCTTTGGCTGCGGCAGCGGTATTCTGATGACACTGTTGATTTTGGGCGGCATTCTGGCGATTTTCTTCTTTTTATTGCCTACATTTTTGATTTTTGCCGCTATTGGCGCCGTCGTAGTATTTATTATGCGTTTGTTTATGTAAATAAGCGCATATACTTTTCAAAGAATATTTTGCGCTTATGTGCCGTTAAAATAAAAGACTCCCGTTCAATATGAACGGGAGTCTTTTGCTATTTATTTTCCTAATAACTGTTTCAGTTCTTGTAGTTTTTCGGCAAATTTATGCAGTGTCACTGTAACGGGCTGCGGCGTTGTCAGGTCTACTCCGGCATTTTTCAACAGGTTCAGCGAGTAGTCGCTGCCTCCTGAGGAGAGGAAGTGCAGATATTTTTCGATAGCTTGGGGCTCTTTGCCCAGTATGGAGGCCGCAAAGGCGGTTGCCGCACTGTAGCCGGTAGCGTATTTGTAAACATAAAAGGGCGTATAAAAATGGGGGATGCGCGACCACTCGCTGGCCAGTTCTTCGTCTACGGTCAGCGCTGCACCGTAATAGCGTTTGTTGCTGTCCAGCCAGTAGGCTTCAAGTTTTTCGGCTTGCAGAGAACGTCCCTCATTGATCTCGTTGTGAATGAATTTTTCAAATTCGGCAAATTGCACCTGACGGTAAACCGTGGTACGCACAGCCTCTAAAAATTGATTGAGCAGATAGATTTTCTGTTCGGGAGTAGCTGATGTCAGCGTGTGCTCTAAAAGCAGTATTTCGTTTGTAGTCGAAGCGACCTCGGCGCAAAAAATAGAATAGTCGCTGTTGAGATAAGTTTGATTTTTATTACTGAGATAGCTATGCAAAGCATGCCCCATTTCATGGGCGAGGGTAGAAATACTATTGTAACGGGGCTGGTAATTCAAAAGTACATAAGGATGAACGCCATAGATGCCCCAGGAATAAGCGCCGCTGCGTTTGCCTTTGTTTTCGTAAATGTCTATCCAGCTATTGGCGAAGCATTCCTGTAACGCGTTCTGGTAATCGCTACCCAGCGGGGTAAGCGCGGCAGCTACTTTGGTTTTAGCTTCCTCAAAGCTGCAGGCAAAGCTGTCGCCTGCTTCACTGATAGGCTGATAAATATCATAGGCATGGAGTTCGTCTAAACCGAGGACGTCTTTTTTCAAAGCCATATAATCATGCAAAGGCTGCAAATTATCATGGACAGTAGCTATCAAACCTTCATATAAGGAAGCGGGGATATTGTCTTCGGAAAGGCAAGCCTCTAAAGTATCGTTGTATTTATGCGCCGTAGCATAAAAATGACTGACGCGGCAGTTACTGGAAAGTGTATTGGCAAGCGTGTTGCGATATTTATGGTAGGTGTTCATCAAACCCTTAAAAGAATTACTGCGTAATACCCTGTCGCTGCTGGTCATATTAAGCAGATAGTTACCTTCGCTGACTGGAAGTTCTTCACCTTTATTGTTTTTGACCAGTGGGAACTGCATATCAGCACTGACCAAACTACGGAAAATGGCCGCCGGGCCAGAAGTAGCCAGCTGGCTCAAAGAAAGCAATTCTTCCTGCTCTCTGGGAAGGACGTGTTTGGATAAACGTAGCAGATTTTCCAGATAAAAATGATATTCTTTAAAATCAGCATCGGTGAGAAGTTCGCTTAGTTTTTCCTGCGACAACGTTAGGATCTCCGGTTCGATAAAGGAAACAGCATTGCTGAAGGCCGCTACCAAGGCTTCTGCTTCACCTGCCAGTGCCTGAAATTGCTGATTGCCATTATCCGTATCCTGCTGCAAACGAGCATAAGCATACAATTTGCTGATCTCTATGGAAAGCTTCACTTGTTCCTGCAAAGCTATTTTTAAGGTTTGGCAGTCGTGTAGCTGACCTTTAAATTTACTGAAAGCGGTTAAAGATTTTTTCAAAGCGGCACAGGTATTTTTCCAAGCGTCTAAATCAGAAAAAATATCCTGGACATTCCATTGAAACCGGGCATCTATGCTGCTGCGAGGCACTTGATTACCATGAGCAGGTACGTTATTTTTAGTCATAAATCAAATTCACTCCTTGCAAAATCTAAAATACTTTATTATTATAACACAGACAGGATATGAAAGGTTAGAGGCGTGATTTTATGAAAACCATTTTAGTTGCCATCAACAGTAAATACGTTCATACGGCATTGGGATTGCGTTATGTAAGCGAATTTTGCAAAACTAAAGGCCTGGATGTAACTGTTATTGAAGAAACCATACAAACACCACTGCTGGCAGTATTGGCAGAAATAACCAGTGCTAAACCAGCAGTAATAGGATTTTCTGTGCACATCTGGAATAAAGCCTATGTTTACAGCTTGATAGAATTAGTTAGAAAAGTAATGCCTGCTGTCAAAATAGTTGTGGGCGGGCCGGAGGTCGCCTTTGAACCGGAACGCATTTTTACTGAAAAAAGTGAAATAGATTTTATCGTGCAGGGTGAAGGCGAAGTTTGCCTGGCAGAATTATTGCAAGCACTTGTAGGTAATATTAGCGAGGTGCCTTGCCATATTGCTTATCGTGACAACAAGGGTATTGTACAGAATAACGGCGGCGTAACTGTAGTTGACGATTTAGCCGAACTGGCATTTCCCTATCCTGATTTAGATGCTGTAGTAGAGGCAAATAAAATAGTTTACTATGAATGTACGCGCGGTTGTCCGTTCAACTGCTCGTATTGTTTGTCGGGTATTTCAAAAACGGTTCGTAGAAGGCCTTTGGAAAAAGTGCTGCTTGATCTGGAACGATTCATAGAAGCTAAGGTGCCGCTGGTAAAATTTGTTGACAGAACCTATAATTTGGATGAAGCGTACTTTTTGCCGATCATGCATTATTTATCAATGGCTGATACAGAGACGACTTTTCATTTTGAAATCAAGGCCGACCTGCTTTCGGAAAACACTTTGCGGTTTTTAGAAACAGTACCGGAGGGACGCTTTCAATTTGAGATCGGTGTCCAAAGCACAAATGACGCCACATTAAAGGCTATCGGCAGAGAAAACAACTGGGAAAAACTGGCTTATAATGTTGAACGCCTGCTGGCCGGAGGCAATATCCACCTGCATCTTGACCTGATCGCCGGACTGCCTTACGAAGGTGTAAAGGAATTTATTAAATCTTTCAACGATGTTTATAGCCTGCGGCCACATATGTTACAGCTGGGCTTTTTGAAAGTACTGCAGGGCACAACTATGCAGATGCAAACGGAAGAACACGAATTGTTGTATATGAGTGAGCCGCCTTATGAGGTAGTGCAGACTAAATATCTACGTTATGAAGAACTGCGCTTTTTAAAAGTATTAGAAGATGTGTTTGAAAACACCTATAATACAGGCAAGTTTCAAAACGTTCTGACGTATCTTGTTAAAATCAGCGGCGGTGACCCATTTGCTTTTTACCGTCAGTTAACAGAGTGGTGGGAGAGTAAAGGCCTGTATCCACAAGGACATAATGCGCGCGGCGTAACCAAGCTGTTATGGGAATTTGCCTGTGACTGTTATCCGGAAGAAAAAGCGGCGGTAAAAGAGGTGCTGCGGTTTGACGTATTTATTACTCAGCCCAATTGGGTTCCGACCTGGCTGGGGTGGAAAACTAATGAATTGAATGAAAGCGCTATGGCTTTCTGGCGCGATAAAGATGAAGTGCGTCGCTATCTGCCGGATTATATTTTTTCGACCTGGCGCCAGATTCGCAAAAACTATCCTATTGAAGCCTTTGACTATAATGTGCAGACTGGCATAGCCGAAAGAGTGATTTTTATGGCTGATTACAGCAGTGGTAAATGTGTCGTAAAACCTTTAGTAAGTGACTACTTACAAAATAATTAAAAAATGCAAAAAAGTTGCCAAAAAGGTGTTGACATAAATTTCAGGTGATGCTATTATATACAAGTCGCCGAAATACGGCAGACACGCAGAACCTTGAAAACT
>UQWM01000011.1 GCA_900544795.1 uncultured Phascolarctobacterium sp.
GAAACGCTCGCCCGCACATTCGTTTTTGGTTATTGTTCAGTTTTCAAGGTTCTGCTTGCCGTTTTTGACGACTTGTATAGTATATTACATCTTTTAGATGTTGTCAACCACTTTTTTCATCTTTTTCAACGGCATTTGAAGTTGTTTTCCTTCATTAGATCGCCTCAGGCGACTTTCATTATCCTATCAGATTTCGGGCAAAATTTCAAGTGCTTTTTAAGAACTTTTTTAAATTTTTACCGGCAGCGATTGCTGCCGGTAAGTTTTAATAATCAATGTCATTTATTATCGACTTCATATTTAAAGTTAGTTATTTCAGGACGCATATCCTGCCCCTCCTGAGCGTCGGCAGTAAGGACGGCCTGAAGCACTATAGCACATTCCAAACGTTTCTTTTGCAGTTTGCAGCCATATTCATAAGGTTTGGTAATGTCGCCATTGATAAGGTCGGCATTGGCGTGGCAGCCACCGCTGCAGAAAAATCTGGCCCAGCAGGTGCTGCATTCTGTTTTGGTCATAACATGAGTATGTCTGAATTTTTGTACCAGATCAGGTTTAACGACACCGGTTGCCAGCGTACCCAGTTTATATTCTTCCCGTCCTACGAATTGGTGGCAGGGATAGATATCGCCTTCCGGCGTGATAGCGAAGTATTCATGGCCAGCCCCACAACCTGCCAGCCGTTTGGCGACACAGGGACCATTATCCAGGGCGACATTGAAATGAAAGAAGTCGAAAGCTTCGCCTTCCCGGCGTTTTTGCAGGTAAGCACGCGCCAGCTTATCATATTCTTCATAAAGGACGGGTAAATCAGCTTCTGTCAGCACATAGGGTTCATCAATGCCTACTACGGGCTCTACCGAAAGTTCTTTGCCGATCCTGGTCATATCAAGAGTGTCTTCGGCAAAATGCGGATTATAGTGGGTATAGGTTCCACGCAGATAATAGTTTTTGCCGTTGCGGCTTTCGATAACTTTTTTGAAACCGCTGACCGCGGCTTCATAGCTGCCTGTTTTATTAGGAAAGGGACGCATATTGTCATGGGTTTCTTTTTTGCCATCCAGGCTAAGCACCAGCATAACACGGTTTTCGTTCAGGAATTGGATCATCTCATCATTTAATAGAGTGCCGTTGGTGGTTAGCGTCAATTTAATGTTCTTTCCTGTTTCGGTTTCGCGGCGGCGCACATAGTTGATAACGTGTTTTACCACTTCGGGATTCATGAGCGGTTCACCACCGAACAGGTCTAGCTCCAGATTATGACGCATCCTGCTGCCGACAATAGCAAATTCAACTGCCTGTTCCGCAGTTTCTTTGCTCATCATCGCACGATAGCCGCCAAAATCGCCGGTGCCGGCAAAGCAATAGCCGCAGCGCAGATTACAGTCGTGAGCGATATGCAGGCATAGAGATTTCAGTATCGGAGTTTCGGCAAAGGTCTGCGGCACTTCAAATTCAGGCGAGAAGAGCAGTCCCTCGTCCTGTAATTGATGAAGTTCGTTTAAGGCTTCGCGCAGATCCTCTTCAGGGTAACGATTTTTAAAAGCAGCAACAGCTTCTTCATCGTTAGCACCATCAAAAACATCCAGCAAATCGTAGATGACGTCGTCTACCAGATGCACAGCGCCGCTGTTGACATCAAGTACCGCCATATAATCATCAAGACGCATTTTATGGATAAGCATTTATTTCCACCTTTCATAGCATCATAGTAAAACAGCTCCCTGCAGCACAGGGAGCTGTAAATTAAACAGTTATGTCAATTAAATTAAGCCACGACCTGAATTATTTTTGTTCGCAAACCTGATTGCCAACAGTGCAGGAAGTTTTGCAGGCAGATTGGCAGGAAGCAGGGCATTCGCCGCAGCCGCCGGTTTTTAAGGTTTTTTTCAGGATTGCTTTATTTACGGTTTTAATGTGTTTTCTCATTTTAAGATACCCCCAATATGTTTTACTTACTGATTTATTTTACCGTTTTTTGCAGATTTCTGCAAGCATTTTAGCTGATAAATTATTACAGGCCACTTAAAAAGTGGATATTGATGCCGCGTGCTTTTAAATAACCGACCCAGTAAGAGTAGCGCAGACGCTCGCGAAAGGTTTTGATGCCACCATCTTCATCATTGATATAAATGCGGCCTAATTCCAACGGTTCCTGCTCCAATGTATTTTTGGTAACGGCACCGGCGTTGCCGGTCACAGCCCAATAATAGCCATATTTTTTACTGGCTGCTAAAATTTCAGGATCATACTTGCCGTTAGGATATGACAGTGAGCGGACTACATAACCGTCGAAATCTTTTTTGAAAAAATATCTGGACGTTGCCAGCTCCCAGGTCAAAAATTCCGGCTTGATATCGGTCAGGATCTGATGATTGATGGTGTGGGACCCTAGCTCCATCCCGGCAGCTATGAGCGCCTGGATCTGATCATGTGTCATATAGCGGTAATGCCCTATTTTGCTGTGTACAATGAAAAAGGTAGCTGTAGCATGATATTTTTGCAGCAGCGGCAGTACATTGGTATAGTTATCAAGATAGCCATCGTCAAAGGTCAGGGCTACAACTTTTTCAGTAGACTCACCTTTGTTAAACATTGCGGCCATTTCTTCAACAGCTACCATTTTATAACCGTTATCATGCAGATATTTTAAATGATTTTCAAAGGTAGCCGAAGATACAAACAAATCCTGCGGCCAGCCATCGGCAGCACCTATTCCGTGATATTCCAAAATGGGCACTGCTTCTCGACAATAGCTTTGATAGTCACTACGCACATAAAAACCCAGGCACAGCAGCACGGCCGCTATAAAGGCAACCACCGCGGCCAGTCTTTTTTTATTTTTTTCCCAAAACTCAGTCATTTTTTGTCATCCCTAGTTCTTCAGCCAACCGCTGTAATTTTTTAAGTCGGTGGTTGATACCTGATTTTCCTATTTTACCTTCCGATAAGTCCGCTAATTCGTTCAGGGAAGCATCGGGATGTTCCAAACGCAGTTCGGCGGTTTCACGCAGTGGCAGCGGCAATTTGCCCAGCCCCAGATGTTTTTCAATATAGTGGATGCTTTCGACCTGCTGCACTGCCGCCTGCACGACTTTATTAAGGTTGGCAGTTTCGCAGTTGACTACGCGGTTGACATTGTTGCGTATTTCTTTGACGATGCGTACGTTTTCAAATTCCAGCAGCGCGTTATGCGCACCTATAACCGACATAAATGATGTGATGCCATTGCCTTCTTTCAAATAGACGATGTAATCATTTTTACGGTCGGTTATTTTTACAGGCAGCGAAAAGCCCTGCATAGTTTTCATGATCATTTTGGCAAAGTCCTGATTTTCGGTTACCATTTCCAAATGGTAATCGCTGGCAGGCCTGCTGATAGAGCCACCTGCTAAAAAAGCTCCTCTCAAAAAGGATTTACGGCAGCAGGGCGTCATCAGCAGCGAGGTTTTACGGTTTTCTGATTCGGACGGCAGCAGCTGCAATTCAGCCAAAGCCTTACCTGCTTCCGGAGATGGCACTACTTTTACCTGATAACGGTTATTTTTTTTGAGGCGCCTTGATCTTGTTATCACTACTTCTGTTTTAACTTCATAGTTATTTTTGAAAAGCTGCAGTACTCTGCGTGCCAAAGCCGCATTTTCAGTCGAAAAATGGATGCCCATGTTGCGCCCGCGCAAAATAATTGCGCCGCTCATCCTTAACAGGCCAAACAGTTCGGCCTTTTCACAGCATTGTCTGCCGTTTTCGAGCCGGGCCAGTTCGTTTTTTACTTCATTAGAAAAAGACACCGGACATCCTCCTTTTACAGTTTAGATCGCAATTCTATTTTTTCTTCAATTCGCGCATACTTTGACGCATGAAGAAGTAGTCGAAAAATTGTATACCCTTACCAAACAAGCGTAGACGATAGACCAACGAGATAATGACCTGCGCCAGCTTCTGGGGATTATGCCGAATCAGGTCTTTATTACTGATAAGGCGGGTAGGAATGACCTGGATGCCCAGGTGTTCGATCTTTTTGATGTCGGGCGTAACGGGCATAGAACCTTTTTCGTTATACTGCGCCAGCTGAGCAGCTGTGATACGCTGGTCGTTGACGATGACATAGTCTAAAAACTGTCCGCCGGCATGCTGAATAAGCGCCTGCACATGCTCATAGGCTCCATAGCCGTCTGTCTCTCCAGGCTGGGTCATAACGTTGCAGATATAGATTTTTACGGCTTCTGATTTGAGTACCGCGTCGCGGATACCTTTGACCAGCAGATTTGGTATTACACTGGTATAGAGGCTGCCCGGACCAAAAATCAAAATGTCCGAGTTTAAAATAGCCTGCACAGCGCTGGCAGCCGCCGGCGCTTCTGCCGGTTCCATTGCCATAGTGCGGATACGTTTATGCGCTTTTGGTATTTCTGATTCACCGTTAATGATACTGCCGTCTGTCATTTCAGCTTTAAGGCGGATATCACGCAGTGTCGACGGAACTACTTTACCACGTACGTTCAGTATCTGGCTGGTAGCTGCCAGTCCTGCTTCCATACCGCCTTCGGCTTCAGCCATAGCGGCAATGAAAAGGTTGCCAAAGCTGTGGCCTGCCAGAGGCGAATCACCTTTAAAGCGATACTGCATGA
The DNA here is from genome assembly GCA_900544795.1 of uncultured Phascolarctobacterium sp. Lineage (GTDB taxonomy): Bacteria > Bacillota > Negativicutes > Acidaminococcales > Acidaminococcaceae > Phascolarctobacterium. The sequence goes on from UQWM01000011.1 coordinate 4,632, forward strand.
TGCGTTCCATAAGCGGTTCACGGTCAGCTAATGCGACAAGACAGTTGCGCAAATCGCCAGGCGGTAAAATGCCCATTTCTTTACGCAAACGTCCTGAAGAACCACCGTCGTCGCCGACAGTGACTACGGCCGTACAGTTATTAGTGATATATTTCATCCCGCGTAGCAGCGTTGAAAGGCCTGTACCGCCACCAACGACCGTAATTGCCGGTCCGCGCGTTAGTTTACGCTGCGTGAAGATGATCTCCATCAGAGAAGCGTTATTATCTGGCATAACTGCCTCGACGACGGAACGGATTATTTTGCGGGTAGCATAATACATAATGAACAAACCGGCGCCCAAGGAAACAACACCTATCAGCATCGAAACCGTATTTGAATATTTACCGGTAGTAAGATAGGACATGCGAAAAAGCATTTCTTCGACAAAGCCCATAAATTGATAGTTGAAAAATAGTGCCAAGCCTATGGCGCAGCACAGTACGCCGCCTGCGAAAAGCAGCAGCCAGCGTTTCAGGTTTATTCCCGGACATAGCCAACTGATCCAGCCCATAGGAACCTCCTCTGTGATTATTTATTTTTTCGCTGCAGGTCACGGTGCGCAATCTGCACTGCGTAGCCTTGCGTACGTAAAAATTCGTAAAGACGGTTGGCGATGAACACCGACCGATGCTGACCACCAGTGCAACCAACACTGATGACCAACTGGCTTTTGCCTTCAGCGATGTACTGCGGCAATAAAAATTCCAGCATTTCCTCTTCTTTTTTTAAGAATTGGAAGGTTTGTGGAAAGCGGCAGATAAAATCGGCCACCGGCTGATCGTTGCCCGTCAGTCGTTTGAGATCTTCTTCATAAAATGGATTTGGCAGGAACCTGACGTCAAGCACCATATCACTGTCAAGTGGCAGCCCGTGTTTAAAACCGAAGGACTGCACCAGAACTATCATCCGTTCTACACCGCCATTAGTGGAATAAATCTTCCAAATTTTTTCTTTCAGTTCAGCCGTAGTCATATCGGTTGTATCGATAATATGGGTAGCCCGGTTGCGTACTTCCGTCAGGCGTTCACGTTCTACGGCAATATTCTCGCTAAGGCTTTTACCCTGCCCCAGCGGATGACGACGGCGGGTCTCTTTATAGCGACGGATCAGACAATCGTCAGAAGAGTCGAGGTACAAAAGCTCATACTCGTGCCCCATGGCTTTCATTTCATCCAAAATCTCTATCAGTTCGTCAAAGAAGCGGCCTCCACGCACGTCTACTACCAAAGCTGTATTACGAGCCTGCGTTTGACGGCACAGTTCGGCAAACTTAGGAATCAGCGCCGGCGGCAGATTGTCAATACAAAAGAAGTTCATATCTTCAAGTGTCCGCACAACTTGTGTTTTACCGGCACCGGACATCCCTGTGATAATCAGAAATTTTGATTCTTCCATAAGCTCACCTCCATATATTTTAAAAAATCATAATAAATCACCCTATAAGGTTCATTATACCACAAGGGCAAAAAAAAGACGCCCCTTTTAGAGGCGTCAGAAGTGACAAAAAATCAAAATGCGCAGGGGTCGGAAAATTTTACTTCGTTATGACTGTCTATTTGAGCAAAAACCTCCTGCATCGCCTGTTCCAGCATACATAGCATTTCATCAATCTGTTGTGCCGTGCTTGCCAGCGGCGGCATAAATACTATAACGTCGCTGATATTGCGAACAATAAGGCCATACTTTCTGGCTGTCTGGCAAATACCCCCGGCCATCAACAGCGACGGCTCAAAAGGCAGCCTGCGCTCTTTATCGCGTATCAGTTCAACACCGGCCAACATTCCACATTGCCGAGCATCACCTACGTATTTCATCGCCTGCATTTTCTGCATATGTTCTGTGATAACTGCCATTTTAGGCGGCAGGTTTTCAATAACCTTCTCTTTGGCAAAGATCTCTAATCCAGCAATACCCGCGGCACATGCCAACGGATTGCCCGTATAGGAATGTCCGTGATAAAAGGTTTTATAATCAGCAGCTTCACCCAGAAAAGCATCATAGATCTCATCAGTTGTCATTGTGGCGCCAAGTGCCAGGTATCCGGCAGTGATGCCTTTAGACATACACATCATATCCGGACAAACAGCTTCGTTTTCGCAGGCAAACAGTTTGCCGGTACGGCCAAAGCCGGTAGCAACTTCATCGACGATCAGCAGTACGTCGTATTTTTTTGTCAGTTCGCGCACGCCTTTGATATAACCTTTAGGCTGCATCAGCATCCCGGCAGCAGCCTGAACTAAAGGTTCGATGATCATGGCAGCTACTTTATTATGATGTTCTTGCAGACAGGCTTCCAATTCATCCAGTAAATAGGTGAGAAAATCAGCCTCGCTATCGATGCCGGCAAGTTTGCTGTGATAGAAGGACGGACAGGTCATTTTTTGCGTATTGAACAGCAGAGGTTTGTAGACTTTATGGAAAACATCGATATTACCGACGCTGACAGCGCCGACCGTATCGCCGTGGTAGGAGTCACCCAGATTGATAAATTGCTGTTTTTCGGGACGGCCTTTATGCTGCCAGTATTGAAAAGCAATTTTTACAGCCGCTTCTACAGCAGTAGAACCATCGTCGGAATAGAATACTTTGTTCAACCCCTCCGGCGTAACTTCAACCAGCTTCTGTGCCAGTTCGGCCGATGGTTTATTTATGAGCCCCAGCAGTGTAGTATGAGCGATTTTATCAAGCTGGTTTTTAACAGCGGTATCGATTTCCTGACGGCGATGACCGTGGATATTGACCCACAAACTGGAAATACCGTCGTAATAGGCTTTGCCTTCTGTATCGTAAAGTTTTACACCTTCGCCATGGTCTATAACCAGCTGCTGATTTTCATTCCAGCCCTTCATCTGCGTAAAAGGGTGCCACACATATTCTTTATCCATACGTTCCCATTGGTTCATTTAGTGTTACCTCCAGCCAGTTTTAATATTTTATCGATATCTATATGGGCTTCCGCTATCTCAGCAATGGTCCTGCTGTCAAAGCCGTCCAGCAGTTTGGGCGAAAGCACCGGCAATTTTCCTAAAATAGGCAAGCCAGTTAGTTTCTCGTAATAATAAAGATTGCTTTCTTCCAGAACACCGACTGCCTGCTCATCCCAGCTGTTAACTATGAACCCCAGAACCTTTAAACCATGCATTTGAGCATAGGTGGCAGTGAGCACCGCATGATTGACATTCCCTAACACCGCTTTAACTACTATGATCACCGGCAGCTGCAGGTCTTTGAAAAAATCTTTGACCAGATAATCCTCTGTCAGCGGCGCAGAAATGCCGCCAACTCCTTCGACAATGCTGAGCTGATGGCTGTGTAGCATCTTTTCAGCTCCGGCCACCATTTGCCGCGGCTTGATATCGACCCCAGCCAGACGGCTGGCTTCAGCAGGCGCCAAGGCGGCTTCCAGCACATAGCGCACGACTTGATCGTGTTCGCTTGGCTCCATCCCGGCGCAGCGCAGCAAAAATTCGGCGTCGGTTGAAAGCAGCCGTCCTTCACTATTGCGCACGCAGCCTGAAGCCGCCGGTTTATAGACGCCTGTTTGATACCCACGCTGCCGTATAGCTGCTGCTAAGGCGCCACTGACTATGGTCTTGCCCATTTCTGTATCCGTTGCCGTAATACCTATGCCTAACATTTTTAGCCTTCTTTCTTTAACATCGCCCCTGCAGGCCGCGCCACACAGAACCTATCACTTTTGCAGCCTGCCGTAGCTGGCTTTCACTATGAGCCGCAGTTACCGTTACACGCAGTCGGCTTTCGCCCTGCGGCACTGTTGGCGGCCTGATGCCAGCGACCAGGATCCCGGCCTCACGCAGACCAGCTGCAAATTTCATCGTCAATTCGGCCTCTCCTACCATGACGGGGATGATAGGCGTGACGCCGTTAATAATCTGCAGCCCTTCTTCAGACAGCAGACGGCGCAGCAGCCCGGAATTTTCCCAAAGCACGCCTAAATATTTTTGCGGCTGGGTCTCCAGCAGCTGTAAGGTGGCATCTGCCGCCGCTAAAGCGGCAGGTGACAACGCTGTAGAGAAAATAAAAGGCCGTGATCTGTTGATAAGATAGTCGATAATAATTTTTTTACCGGCTACATAACCACCTTCCGAAGCTAATGCTTTGCTTAAAGTGCCGATCTGCAGGTCTATTTTTCCAAGCAGACCATAATGTGCAGCCGTACCACTACCGTCGCTGCCGATAACGCCAACTCCGTGAGCGTCATCGACAATGAGGCAGGCATCAAAGCGTTCTTTTAGTTTTACCAGAGTTGGCAGATCGGCGATATCACCATCCATACTAAAAACGCCATCTGTAACGATAAAACGTTGACCAGCTACCGGTTCTGACTCCAAAAGCCGCTGCAAATCAGCCATATCATTGTGTTTATAAACAACTGTTTTACAGCGGCTGATACGGCAGCCGTCGATAATGCTGGCGTGGTTCAGTTCGTCGCTGAATACTACATCGCCCGCTCGTAGCAGCCCGTAAAGCACACCTAAATTAGTCATATAGCCGGTATTAAAAACCAAAGCGCTTTCACTGTGCTTGAACCGTGCCAGACGTTTTTCCAAATCGGAGGCGGCAAAAGTACCGCCAGTAGTCAATCGTGAACCGGTGGAACCGGCGCCAAAGCTGGCAGCAGCCTGACGGCTGGCTGCAATAACTTCCTGGGCATGAGTCAAGCCCAGGTAATTGTTACTGGACAGCACCAGATATTTTTTACCTTCCCTGTCAAGAGCCTGGGTTGGATCCAGAAAATGCAGATCGGTAATTTTACGTTCCAGCCCCTGCCGCCTGATCTGTTGCAGTTCTTCTTGCAATCTTGTTTCCAGCAAGTTTCATCCCTCCTCTGACCTGATCAATACTACCTGTTCCTGCAAATAGACAATCAGCTGCTGTAAGTCAGTTCCCGGTTCAGTAAAAAACACTCTGCCGCCGATCGGATCGCCCTGTGCTTTCATGATCGGTATTCGGCGATAGCCAAAGAGGCCGGAAGCAACATAACCAGTCACATAATCGGGATCGTCCGACCAGCAAAGCTCGGCTACGATACCTTGCGCACCGGCGACCTTGGAGGCCAGGACCAACGCTTCACGCACATGGTCCCCAGACAGTCCCTGCTTTAAAAGGATGGCTTCATAAGCCTCGGGATCGGCACAATCCATTTTGCTCACCCGCACACCTCTCTCACCTAAACCGTCTACCCGTTCGCCGCTTTGCGCATCCAGCAGCATTGCCCCGCGCATACTGTCACGCAGATTTTTTATTTGGTAAATGCCTGCGGCGGCAGCTTTAACACTTACTCCCGCACGAAGTAATTCTTTGACTGCCGTTTGACGTCCTTCGGCAGCAGAAACAGCCTGACAGCTTGAAAACGGCAGCAGAGGACTATAGCAAATATCAGACGGTTTTACTATTTCCACCTTCAAGCTGACAAAATCTGCCGCTCCCCGCTGATGTCCCTGTGCCCTATGGAGCATGGCAACAAGTGTCTGTTCTATTTTTTCTTCACTTAAAATCCGCTCGGCACCTGATATATGCCGACCGCCTTTTTCATGGGGGCCGCCTTGGGCAGAACGCATCTTGATACTGTAGAGCATGGTTGCACCTTCTTCAATCACAAGGCCGGAGCAGTTACTGTCCGTCCCAGGTCATTGATCATCCGTTGATCATCATCGGTACTGCGGCCGCCAGTAGTAAGATAGCCGCCGACCATGATGCCGTTCAGGCCTCCGTTCAGCGCCAGCGCCTGCAGATCACGCAGATTGACTTCACGACCTCCCGCAGTACGGATCAGCGCCTGCGGCAAAACAAAACGGAACACTGCATAGGCTCTGAGTATCTCCAGCGGCACCAGTTCCTTATTATTTTCAAAAGGGGTTCCCTGGATCGGCGTCAACAAATTAAGCGGTACGGAATCTATACCGAGTCGTTTTAATTCAAAGGCCATCTCAACTCGCTGCTCCGGCGTTTCGTTAAGACCGAAAATACCGCCGCTGCAAACCCGCAGTCCTGCTTTCTGGGCATTGCGAATGGTGAACATTTTATCTTCGTAGGTATGGGTACTGCAGATATCAGGAAAATGGCTGGGAGCCGTTTCAATGTTGGAATGATACCTGGTAACGCCGATTTTTTTCAATTCTACCGCCTGTTCTTCTGTCAGTATACCCAAAGAAGCGCAGATCTCAATACCGACCTCTGCTTTGATACGGGTCAGCGTTTTACAGATATTTACAAAATCATCAGCTTTACTTTGGCCACGGCCGCTGGTAACGATGGAAAACCTTACTGCACCAGCTGCTTTGGCTTTTTTTGCTGCAGCAACGATCTCATTTTCGGCTAACAGAGAATATTCTTCAACGCCAGTATTATAATGAGCAGACTGGGCGCAGAATTTACAGTTTTCAGGGCAGCGTCCGCTACGCCCGTTAATAATGGCACAGCAATCTACAGCATTACCGGTAAATTTTTGTCTGATCTTGTCGGCCATTGCCAAAAGTAGCATCGTATCATCATCACTGACAGCAATAAGCTGCTCTGCTTCCTGCCGCGTTATTTCACCACCCTGCAATACTTTATCGGCTAAACTCATAATCATATTTTCCATTTACCCCGCTCCTTCGTAAACCATTCGTTTTGTTTTAGTTAACAATAAAATTATAGCTCGCCAACCAAATTAAGTCAACTAGTTAACGACGATTGGTTAACCAAAATAAAAAGCCCCTGTCACTAATGAACAGGGGCTCAAAACTCATTTTCTATTATATTATTGCACTTTTACTTCGGCTTGCTGAACAAGGATATTCTCAATGGCTAAGGCAACGCCATCATTATCATTACTGGCAGTGATCAGCTTTGCCGCCTGCTGGATCTGAGGTTTAGCATTAGCTACAGCAACGCCAATACCGGCATTAGTGATCATAGACAGATCGTTATTAGAATCGCCGATGCACATGATCTCCTCCGGTTTAATATCAAATCCGGCAGCCAGTTCTTTTACTGCTACCCATTTGTTAACGCCTGGTTCCATCAGCTCCAAAAAATTATCCTTAGAACTGGTTACATCTATCCGACCTGCAAAGCGCGCCGCCACGTCTTCCCAGGCAGCTAAAAAGTCCTTGCTTTCCGTCATCAGCAGCAGTTTATACGGGGCTTTGGTGATCTGATAAAGCGCTTCGCCAACTGCAATGGTAGGTATGCCGGAAATACGACTATACATCCGTGAATATTCATTTTCTTCCCTGACCAGCAATTCATCGTCCACATAAACCTGGACGTAGTAGCCTTTTTCTTTGCAATAGGCCAGCGCAGCCAAAGCAGTTTCCAGCTGCAGCGGTTTGCAGACATAAACTTTTTCGGAAAGGGAGCCTTTGACCAGCGCTCCGTTATAAGATATCAATGGCACATCTAATCCCATCTGCTCGGCAAACGGTTTGATAGACCTGTACATACGGCCTGTCGCCAAAGTAAAAACAATGCCGGTAGCCAACGCTTTTTGGATAGCGGCCTGATTGCGCGGGGAAATTTTTCGTTCGTCATTCAGCAGTGTATCGTCCATATCACTGGCGATCATTTTTATCTTCATGTCGCTACTCCTTTTCAACAGTCATTTCGGTAACACCTAAAACCAGCAGGCAGAATACGCCCAGTAAAATCAGCGCACCCAGCTTATGTGTAACAGTGTAGCCGGGCAGAAGGCGCATAATATCCATCGTCAGGCAGCTGCTGCCTACCAGCAGCAAAGCACGCCGGCGCAGCAGCGAACCACCAATACGCCAGGCCAGAAGTTGCAGCAAAGCACTGCCGATACCGGCAATGCAAGCACCGGCTATCAAACCGCCCAAAGTAACGACTTCAATAACTTCAGTCCAGTAAATAAGACAAAAATAAAGCACGCTCAAGGTTACGGCGCGCAGAAAAAATCCGTACATAACATCACCCGAAATCTATTATAACACAACTTTTGCTAAGCCGCATAAATAGAGACCGTCCTCAAAATTATTTAATCATCGCCATTGCCTGTATACCCGGTATATAAAAAAGAAGTTTCGCAACAGCGAAACTTCTTTGATATTTTTCGTATTATTTTTTATTGTTTGCTGAATTGGTCTTTGCCAACGCCGCAAAGCGGGCAGACCCAATCTTCCGGTAATGCTTCAAAAGCAGTACCTGCAGCAATACCGTTATCAGTATCGCCTACCTCGGGATCATAAATATAACCACAGACATCACATACCCATTTTTCCATTTGTTTCAACTCCTTAAATTGATATTCTTCAATTACATCAGCTGCCAGCCTGGTGACAGGGTCTTGCGTTTTCTTTGCAGCCTGCTGTTTATTAAAAGTAGCGACATTCATTAAAAATTCTTCAAAACCCATTATCCCACCAACTTTTCGCCAACAGTTCTTTAATAATATTATACCATAAATATGATAAAAGTCATCAAACAAAATTTACATAAATAGCGTTTTAATTTATTTAAGAGCATCCTTCTTATCTGGCAGGTCCAAACGGAAAAAATCGTAAATACGCTGTGCCGTAGGGTAATTCATCCCCTCTACCTGTGCCAACTCTTCAACGCTGGCCTCTTTCATGGCTTCCAGTGACTGGAATTTTTTCCACAAAGCCTGACGCCGCTTAGCGCCGATGCCTTCGATATGATCGAGGATGGACACCATATTGCGCTTACTGCGCAGCTTACGATGATAGGTGATAGCGAAACGGTGAGCTTCGTCACGGATACGCTGGATAAGATGCAGAGGAGCTGACTCACGGTCCAGTAAAATACTTTCGGAAGATCCTTCTGTAAAAATTTCTTCTTCCCTCTTAGCCAGACCGATGACGGGCAGCTCGTACAGACCAAGCCCCCTGATAACCTCCAGAGCCGAGCTGAGCTGTCCTTTGCCGCCGTCTATGATGACCAGGCTGGGCAGGTCTTCGTAATCCCTGTAGCGCCGGTAGACGACTTCCTGCATAGATTTAAAGTCATCGGGCTTCCCTTCGGTAGATTCGATCTTATAACGTCGATAATCTTTTTTACTGGGCTTACCATTGCGAAAGACTACCATCGAAGCTACTGTTTCCGTACCCTGGGTATGCGAGATATCAAAACAATCCATCCGCTCCAACGGGTCAGGCAGCTGCAAAGCCAGCTGCAGTTCTTCTGCAGCCTGTTCTTCAGTTTGCAGCGACAACTGACCTTTGCGCAGACGTTCTTCTAAAAGTTTGACCGCATTTTCGGACGCCAGATGCAGCAGTTCCCGCTTAGTGCCGCGCTGCGGCTGCAGCAGTTCTACCTTCCGTCCGGCTTTTTCAGTCAGCCATTCGGCCATAACTGTCAGTTCATCCGACTCAGGCAGCACAGGCAGCAGTATTTCCCGGGGAACAAAGGAAGCCTCGTTGTAATACTGCTTCACAAAAGCAGTAAGCACATCCTGTTCACTATCGCCGTCGTCCTGCAAAAAGAAATTGTCGCGGCCGATCAATTTACCGCCACGCACAAAGAATATCTGCAGACAAATGCCGGTACTATCTTTAGCAAATCCGACCACATCCAGATCGCCGCCACCAGTAACTGCTTTCTGCTGTTCATTAAGTTTGGTCACAGCCTGCAGCTGGTCGCGCACTCTGGCCGCCTCTTCAAAGGCATAGCTGTCTGCGGCCGCCTGCATCTGCTGTTTCAGTTCACGCTCAACCTCTGTCGTACGTCCATCTAAAATCATACATACGGCTTTGATCATCCTGCCGTAATCTTCTTTAGAGACATACCCGGCACACGGTGCCAAACAACGTTTGATGTGATATTGCAGACAGGGCCGATCGGGGTTCATCTTGCGGCAGTTACGCAAAGGAAACATAGACCGCAGCAGTTTAACTGTAGCGTGCATAGCGCCTGCATCGGCATAGGGGCCATAATATTTAGCGCCGTCCCGCATTTGTCTGCGGGTAGCATAAATGCGCGGAAAATCCTCCTGCAGCGTTACCTTCAGGTAAGGATAAGTTTTGTCATCCTTAAGCGTGATATTATAACGAGGCCGATGCTTTTTGATCAGGTTACATTCTAAGATCAGCGCTTCGACCTCGCTGTCGGTAACGATGGTCTCTATTTCTACAACTTTGGCAACCAAAGCTTTAACTTTAACGGTATGAGAAGCCAGGTTGCGGAAATAGCTGCGCACCCTGTTTTTAAGCACTACGGCTTTGCCAACATAGATTATTTTGCCATGCTCGTCGCGCATGATATAAACGCCCGGCTTGTTTGGCAGCACCGCTAAAGTTTTAGCGATAGATTCGTTCATTACTGATACCACCCATGCGCTTTAGCCTGCGCCAAAGCTTGTTTGATATATTGCCCGGTATAGGATTTTTTATTTTTAGCAACGTCTTCGGGAGTGCCACTGGCCAGCAGCGTGCCGCCCTTGTCGCCGCCTTCCGGCCCCAGATCGATAATATGATCGGCCGTTTTGATAACGTCAAGATTATGTTCAATGACGACGACGGAATCGCCTGCCCCGGCTAAACGCTGTAATACCTCCAGCAGTTTATGGACATCGGCAATATGCAGGCCGGTCGTCGGTTCATCAAGGATATACAGAGTTTTGCCCGTGCTGCGGCGCGATAATTCTGTCGCCAACTTCACGCGTTGAGCTTCGCCGCCGGATAAGGTGGTTGCCGCCTGCCCCAATCTGATATAACCAAGGCCGACATCTTCCAGAACTTCCAGTTTGCGGTAGATACGCGGCAGGTTCTTGAAAAACTCACAGGCTTCCGAAACCGTCATATCCAGCACCTCGGCAATAGTTTTGCCTTTATAATGCACTTCTAAAGTATCGCGGTTATAGCGTGCCCCATGACAGACTTCACAGGGAACATAAACATCGGGAAGAAAGTGCATCTCGATCTTATTCATGCCATCACCACGGCAGGCCTCACAACGTCCGCCCTTAACATTAAAGCTGAAACGCCCGGGTTTATAACCGCGCATTTTGGCTTCATTGGTCTGGCTGAACAGCTCCCTGATAAAATCAAAGACACCGGTATAGGTAGCCGGGTTAGACCGTGGCGTTCTGCCGATAGGCGACTGGTCAATATTGATGACCTTGTCGATTTCTCCCAGTCCCAATATTTCTTTATGCTCAGCAGGACGCAGACGCGCGCCGTGCAGTTTGGCAGCCAAAGCATTATAGAGAATATCGTTGATAAGAGTAGATTTACCGCTGCCGGAAACACCTGTGACAACAGTAAATACGCCTAACGGTATCTTGACATTGATATTTTTGAGATTGTTGGCCTGTGCGCCTTTGATTTCAAGAAAACGTCCGTCACTGCTGCGGCGTTTTTTAGGCACCGGTATAAATTTACGGCCGCTGAGATATTGGCCGGTAACGGATCCCTCGGACTGTTTGATAACGTCAACCGGGCCCTGTGCCACTACATTACCGCCATGCTCGCCAGCGCCAGGTCCAATATCGATGATCTGGTCGGCAGCATACATGGTTTCTTCATCATGCTCGACAACCAACAGCGTATTACCCAGATCACGCAGATGCTTTAAGGTTTCAAGCAATTTACTGTTGTCGCGCTGGTGCAGCCCGATACTGGGTTCATCCAGAATATACAGTACTCCCACGAGCCCGGAACCTATCTGCGTAGCCAGTCGGATGCGCTGTGCTTCGCCGCCGGAAAGTGTTCCGGCCGCACGGTCTAAGGACAGGTAATCCAGTCCGACATTGTTCAGAAACTTCAAGCGAGCCAGAATTTCTTTTAAAACCTGTTTGGCAATGATCTGCTGACGTTCCGTCAGTTCAAGGCCATCAAAAAAGCTGATTGCATCACGCACCGTCAAGGCCGTTACCTGACAAATATTTTTAGCGCCGACAAGGATAGCCAGCACTTCTTTTTTCAACCTGGCCCCATGGCAGACCGGGCATGGCGTACTGGTCATAAAGCCTTCTATATCCAGCCGCATCCGTTCTGAAAAAGCTTCACGATGACGACGGCGCAGCATTGGGATGATCCCTTCAAAAGCCGTCGTATGGTGTTTGATATCGCCCTGCATATTTTCGTAAACAAACGAAAATTTCTCTTCGCCGCTGCCATTCCAAAGCAAGTTTTGAATATCATCCGGCAAGTCGTTCCAAACAGTATCAAAACCGTAGCCATAAGCCTTTAAAACCGCGCCAAGCTGTTTCATATGATAGGCTTCCATATTCGTGCTTAATGCTGCTATAGCGCCTTCTGCAAAGGTTTTGCTGCCGTCCGGCACGATCAACTCTTTATCAAGTTCCATGTTCATGCCCAATCCTGTACATTCAGGGCAGGCACCATAGGGATTATTAAAAGAAAAAAGACGCGGTTCGATCTCCGGCAGGCTGATGCCGCAGTCGCTGCAGGCAAAATGCTCACTATAAAGCTGGGTCTCACCGCCGACAATACTTATTTCCACTAAGCCTTCAGCTAATTTTAGAGCAGTCTCTACCGAGTCGGATAAACGCTGGGCAATACCTTCACGCACAGCCAAACGGTCAATTACTACCGACAGGCTATGCTTGCGTTTCTTATCTAAAACTATCTCTTCATCCAGAGTGCGCACTTCGCCGTCAACATACATCCGCACGTAACCGGCTTTGCGCATGGAGTCCATTATCTTTTGGTGTTCACCCTTGCGTCCACGCACCAACGGTGCCATGATCATGAATTTTGTACCCTCGTCCAATGCCAGCACATGGTCAACGATCTGCTCCACGGTCTGCCGTTCTATGACCTTGCCGCAATTAGGGCAATGGGGCTCGCCGATACGAGCAAAAAGCAAACGCAGGTAATCGTAGATCTCGGTTACAGTACCTACTGTAGAACGAGGGTTGCGGCTGGTCGTTTTCTGGTCGATAGAAATAGCCGGGCTCAGCCCTTCGATATAGTCTACATCAGGCTTATCCATCTGTCCTAAAAACTGACGGGCATAGGCGGACAGCGATTCTACATAACGCCTTTGACCTTCTGCATAGATGGTATCAAACGCCAGTGAAGATTTACCGCTGCCTGACAAGCCTGTAACAACGACCAGTTCATTACGGGGTATTTCTACTGTGATATTTTTCAAATTGTGCTGTCGGGCACCTTTTACAATCAATTGTTCTTTCATTACTTACTCCTGTTTTTAGGTTTAGGGGCCAGTTTCTGACCTAACTGCCCTTTGATCACGATCAAACGGTCACGTAGTTCTGCCGCCAGTTCGAAGTCGAGATCTTTGGCTGCCGCCGCCATCCGTTTTTCAAGCTCTTTGGCCATTTTCTGCAGTTCTTTCTCAGTCCGTTTTTTGATCGCGTTATCGCTGTAGTCGTCGGTCATGTCTTCTTCAGCTATTTTCGTCAGTTTGATAAGCTGACGCTGTTCTTTGTAAATTGTTTTTGGCGTAATATGATGCGCTTCGTTATATTCTTCCTGCGTTTCGCGGCGCCTGTTTGTTTCATCAATAGCCCGCTTCATCGAGTCGGTCATACGATCGGCATACATGATGACGCGGCCATGTTCATTACGGGCAGCACGGCCTATGGTTTGGATCATCGCTGTATCACTGCGCAGGAAGCCTTCTTTATCGGCATCCAGGATCGCTATCAGAGAAACTTCCGGCAGATCCAGCCCTTCGCGCAACAGGTTGATACCTACCAGCACATCGAATTTGCCATTACGCAGGTCGTCAATGATCCCTGCACGTTCGATAGTTGCTATTTCTGAATGCAGATAGCGGACTTTTACGCCAGCCTGCTTCAAATATTCGGTCAAATCTTCCGACATGCGTTTGGTCAGGGTCGTAACCAAAATCCGTTCCCCTGCTTCGGTAACTTTATGTATCTCCGTCAACAGGTCATCGATCTGCCCTTTAATAGGTCTTATCTCGACCTGCGGGTCTAATAACCCTGTCGGTCTGATGATCTGCTCAACCACCTGCTGGGCCTGTTCCATTTCATATTTAGCGGGCGTTGCGGAAACATAGATCGCCTGCTTGATCTGCTGCTGGAACTCGTCAAAAGTAAACGGCCTGTTATCAAAAGCCGAGGGCAGCCGAAACCCATGCTCTACCAGCATTTCCTTGCGGGAACGATCACCGGCATACATGGCCCTGATCTGCGGCAGCGTCACATGGGATTCGTCAACGACCAGCAAAAAGTCTTCGGGGAAATAGTTGACTAGGGTAAAGGGCGGGTCACCCGCCTTGCGGGCAGCCAGATGCCGGGAATAATTTTCGATACCGGAGCAATAGCCCATTTCATTCATCATTTCCAGATCATAATTGGTGCGCTGCTCCAAACGCTGCGCTTCCAGTAATTTATTATGCGAATTCAAATATTCCAGCCGTTCAACCAGTTCTACTTTGATATCTTCCATCGCCCGGTCCAGATTCTCGCGTGATGTTACATAGTGAGAGGCAGGGAAAATAGCCACATGGCTGCGTTTTGCCAATATCTCACCGGTAAGGACGTCTACTTCTAAAATACGCTCCACTTCGTCATCAAACATTTCGATGCGTACAGCTTTTTCGTTATACCCTGCCGGTATCACTTCGATCACATCGCCACGCACACGAAAGGTGCCGCGCTGAAAAGCTACGTCATTACGGTCGTACTGGATCTCGACCAGTTTACGCAAAATAGCCTGGCGGTCGATGGTTTGCCCGACCCGCAGAGAAAGCACCATATCGTAATATTCCTGTGGCGCGCCTAAACCGTAAATACAGGAAACGCTGGCCACAATTATGACGTCGCGGCGTTCAAACAAAGCACTGGTCGCCGAGTGACGCAGCTTATCTATTTCGTCATTGATGGACGAGTCTTTTTCGATATAAGTATCGGACTGAGGAATATAAGCCTCCGGCTGATAATAATCATAATAGCTTACGAAATATTCCACCGCGTTCTCGGGGAAAAAAGCTTTCAGCTCGCTGGCCAGCTGGGCGGCCAAAGTTTTGTTATGCGCAATGACCAGAGTAGGCTTATGCACTTTATTGATGACCTGCGCGATGGTATAGGTTTTGCCGGTGCCGGTAGCGCCAAGCAGAACCTGCGTTCGCAGTCCGTTTTCAATTCCTTCGGCCAGTTTTTCGATAGCCTGCGGCTGGTCGCCGGCGGGCTCGAAAGGGGCCGTTATTTTAAAATCCATAATCAAACCTCGTAAAACAAATAAAATTTATTTCAAAATTAACCCAACAGGACAGTGGTCACTGCCTGTGATTTCCGGGTAGATCAGGCTGTCTTCTATTTTTTCGGCCCATCTGTTGGAAACAAGCCAATAGTCGATACGCCAACCGGCATTCTTTTCTCTGGCTTTGAACATATACGACCACCAGGTATAAGCACCTTCCTGCTCGGGATAGAGATATCGGAAGGAATCAGTAAATCCTGCCGACAACAGTTCAGTCATTTTTGCCCGCTCTTCATCAGTAAAACCGGCATTGTTGCGATTGGTCTTCCAGTTCTTAAGGTCTATTTCTTTGTGGGCAACATTAAGGTCACCGCAAAGCAGGACTGGTTTTGTTTTATCAAGCTCCAGCAAATAGGCTCGGAAAGCATCTTCCCATACCTGACGATAATCAAGCCGTTCCAGGCCCCGCTGAGAATTGGGCGTATAGACGTTGACCAGATAAAACTCTTCATATTCGGCAGTGATAACGCGTCCTTCCTTATCGTGTTCTTCGATGCCCAGTCCATAGGTGACGCTGAGCGGCTTAACTTTGGAAAAAACAGCCGTTCCTGAATAACCTTTTTTCTCGGCGCTGTTCCAATATTCCTCGTAACCCGGAAAATCAAAGGTTGCCTGCTCTCTTTGCATCTTAGTTTCCTGAACACAGAAAATATCAGCGTCCACACTGTCCATAAACTCTTTAAAACCTTTATTCATACAGGCCCGCAGCCCGTTAACATTCCACGAAATAAGTTTCATCGCTACACTCCCCATCCGCAGTCATTGCTGCTAAAAAAAATTCTTTAATAGTAATATTTTATCATTTTCGCAGGCTTTTTAAAAGATGCTGCAGCGAACATGATTTGACATTTTTGCAAACAAATGTACACTTAAACTAGAAAAAGCCCCGACCGCACCTGGCCGAGGCTGAAAATACTGATTTTATTGGATGTGGGATACCCTGTCAGCAGCTTCTTTTTTCTTAGCATCGTTAAAACGAGGCAAAGTGCTAAGATAACCGGTGATACGGCGTACACGCACAACAGTATCGTAATGAGGTTTAACGACTACGTTTTCACCGTCAACGCCTAAATCCAAAGACAATAAAGTTTTATGCGGCATTACCTGTAATTGATTATTGAGGTAAATGGCTGCTTCTTCTTGTGAGATTCCATCAGCACAATTGATTTTAACACCCTGTAATTCGTAGGTCATGTGACTCAGCTCCTTAAATAAAATTCCATGACCTAATTATAAATCAATAATAATTATTTGTAAAGCACTTTCTACAATATTTTGTGTTTATTTTTGTAATACTCCATTTTGCATACAATATTTAGTGGGCAACCAAATCGCTTAAGTAATGATAGGACGGTTTTCCATCAGGTTTACCTGTTTACTGATGGCCCATTTCATGGTTTCTTCAGGCGAGGTCTGATTGCCCAGTTCCCTCAATTCGTTTTCACGGATCCGTTTCTTAGAAAACCTGTCGCCATCTTTACGATAAACATAAATATCCGCATTCAATACGGTCCTGACATAGGTAGAACCGTCTTCGTTGCGCCACATGAATCCCTGCACTATTTGTTCATACATATTGTGTACAACTACTAAAACTACTGCTTCCGCAGGTATCTCGTCCGCTATCTTACGCAGCACGGCTTGATCGATAACGGCTTTGCCACGGCCGGTGAAAATATTTTCGGCAGCCACCTTTTTCGGCGTATCTGTATCGAGCAGCTTAAAATCAGGAAAATGGTAGGCCCAGCGCACAGGCTCGCGCCACATTTTGTAGACCTGCTGCGTTACGTTGCCGCTGTTATCAAAAACTACGAAAGCTGCAGGCTGCTCGGCAAAAGCTGCCGCCGTATTCGGAACGATAGCCGCAACCATTAAAAATACCGCCATCAAAAACCACTGTAATTTTTTCATAAAATTTCCTCCTGTCAGCGTAATTCAGCTGCAGTACCGTTTGCCAGTGGCTGTAAATGCAAATGAGCCGCAAGCGTCTGCCCAATATCGGAAAAGGTAGCCATCGGCTTCAACGCGCATCCTTCTACCATTTTACCAAAAAACAATACGGGTATTTTTTCACGGGTATGGTCACTGCCGCTCCAGGTGGGATCACAGCCATGGTCAGCGGTTATCAGGGCCAGGTCATCCGGTTTGAGCAAGGCCAGCATTTCCGGCAGCCGCCCATCAAAATATTCCAGGCCTTCACCGTAACCTTTGGCATCGCGCCTGTGGCCATAGGAAGAATCAAAATCCACAAAATTCACAAAAACCAGACTGTTGTCGGGCGCTTCCCGCACTGCCTGCAGCGCCGCCTCGAACAGGTTGTCCAGCCCACTGGCCGGATAATGTTTAGTGATACCGCGATGGGCAAAAATATCAGCTATTTTACCAACGGCGTAAACACTGCCGCCGGCTTCTACCAGCTTGTCCAGCAAGGTAGGTTCAGGTGACGGCACAGCGTAATCATGCCGGTTGCCGGTACGCACAAAATCGGCGGCACAAGTGCCTACGAAGGGACGTGCTATGACGCGGGCTATGTGATAAGGTTTGACCAGTTCATAACAGATCTTGCACAGTTCATAAAGCCGTTCCAGCCCAAAAGTTTCTTCGTGAGCCGCTATCTGCAAAACGCTGTCGGCGCTGGTATAAATTATCGGTTTACCTGTTAGCAGATGTTCTTCACCCAGCTCTTTGATGATCTCTGTACCGGAAGCGTGTTTTTCGCCCAGCACGCCGGGAAGCTTGCCCTGCTCGATGATAGACTGCACCAATTCTTCAGGAAAGCACTTGGGCTGGACAGGGAAATACCCCCAGTCAAAAAGTACTGGAACACCTGTTATCTCCCAATGTCCGCTTAAAGTATCCTTGCCGTGGCTGATTTCTTCGGCATAAGTATAGGCGCCACTGACCTTACTGTCGTCCTTGCTTAAAGGATGAACCAGTTTCTGCCCGCGGCTGAGTTCTGCTGCCGCGGCCAAGCCCAGTCCTGCCAGATTAGGCAGGGCCAGATATTTGGGACTGCCATCCGCATTTTTACGGTTTGCCGCCATCCATTCACAGATATGTCCCAAGGTGTCGGCACCCTGATCGCCAAATTTTTCAGCATCATGGGCGTAACCGATACCAAAGGAATCTAATAATAAAATAATACTTCTTGCCATTTTATTTACCTGCCTTTATCAAATCCTGCAAAGCGCGTTTTGCCACCAGTTGGAACCTTTCAGAAGCCAGCCGGTAGGTATCTGCCGGGGCCACCTGCTCGCTGTCGGTGCGTTTGGCGACAACACCGCATATGGATGCTGCCTTGAGGCCAAAGCTCTGCGCCACTACAAACAGGGTCGCCGTTTCCATTTCGTAATTCAGCGCACCCAAAGCCTGCCATTCCTTCAGGCTGCCCTGCAGCGTCTTGCGCACATAACCGGTAAAGCTGTCATAACGCTCCTGACCGGGCCAGAAGGTATCGCTGGAAACAGAGATGCCCGTATGATAAGGCACTTCCAGATCTTTGGCAGCCTGCTGCAAAGCGTATGTAATTTCTAAAGACGCCACAGCCGGAAACGCTGTAGGTGCATAATGCTGTGAGGTTCCGTCAAGGCGTACTGCCGCTTTATTGATAACGATGTCCCCAAGCGCCACCTTTTCCTGAATAGAACCCGTAGTGCCGACACGGATAAAGTTTTCGATGCCGATACAGGCCAGTTCTTCCATGCCGATCGCTACAGACGGACCACCCATACCTGTAGAGCAAACCAGTACCGCTTCGCCCTCGACCTGAGACAGCCAGCTTGTATATTCACGATGGCAGCCGACAGGTTCAGCCGGCCCCAAGGCCTTGGCCAATGCTTCGACGCGTCCCGGATCGCCCGGAAGCAAAGCATATTTAGCCCCTTTAATCATTTGTGCCGAAATCCCAATATGATAAAGCACTTCATCAGGCGCTGCTATTTTACCCATTTTTTCTGCCCCGCTTTCTTCTTTGCGTATAGTTATCTAATTTATGTATTCGCCATTTTCATACTTGCTCCTGCCTGTAATTATTACAGGAATGTGAAAAATGAAAAACACTGTCCCAGCCTTAACCGTGACAGTGTTTAAGTATTTACTTTTAATAACCCAGGCTTTCGCCAACCAATACCACCTTGATTTTACCAGCAGGCTTGCAGCGTCTGGTCGTCAAAATGTAATTACAAATACAGTCAGGAGCGTTACAATCCGCACAGACTCCTGTTTCCATACAGGGAGTTTGCAGCTGTGGGAAACGCTGGATATTAACAGGAGCTGCCAGCATCCGTACCCGGGCCAAAGCATCAGCCTGCGTTTTAACGATCTTATTGACGCCCGCTACAACTATAACGCTCTTCGGTCCATAGACCATAGCTGCGACACGGTTGCCAGTACCGTCGATATTGACCAACTGTCCGTCTTCGCTGACGGCATTGCTGCTCATCAAAAAGGTATCGCACAGCAATGCCTGGCGGAGCAGATCTGTTCTCTGCTCCGGCGTTGCCGCCGTATCCCTGTCAATGACTTTATAACGCCCGCTGCGCATTTCGTCCATCAGCCCTATTTCCTGCAAGGTCACTGACCCTCCCCAGGACACTACATCACCAGCCGGGATCAGCTCCAGCACTTTAGCAAGAGCAGCTTTTTTGTCTTCGCAATAGAAGGCTTCAAAGCCGCGTCTTTCCAAATTTTTGAGAACGGTTTTACATGCAGCCGCACTGCGCAACTGGATAGGAGTTTTAGTCATTATATTCACCTCTTATTCTGCAACGACCTCGCCAATAAATACTTCATCTGTTTCATCGTTTTCTTTCAAGGTAACTTCAATAGTTTCTTTATGGGCAGTCGGCACATTTTTACCAACAAAATCAGCCCTGATAGGCAATTCTTTGTGACCACGATCAATAAGCACAGCCAATTGGATAGCACGAGGGCGGCCCATGTCGATAATTGCATCCAAAGCAGCTCTTATCGTACGTCCGGTATACAGGACGTCATCGACCAAAACGATGATTTTACCATTCAGGTCAAAATCGATATCAGTACCATGCACAACAGGATTATAGCCTAAATTAGACAGATCGTCACGGTATAAAGTAATATCCAGCATACCGACTTCTACTTTTACTCCTTCGATAGTTTCAATTTCCTGAGCGATGCGCTGAGCCAGCGGCACACCGCGGGTACGGATACCTACGAGCACTACGTTGCCGACACCTTTGTTTTTTTCGATGATCTCGTGAGCGATACGCACGAGCGCACGGCGCATTGCGTCCCCGTCCATAATAACATTTTTCTTCACAACTTTAGTCATGCTGTTCACCTCAAAATATTTTTAAAATTGACCGTTGCGTAAACGGGTAATTATCTTCTGCATATCCTCCGGCAGCGGCGCTTCAAAACGCAGGCGTTCGCCAGTACGGGGATGGGTAAACTCCAGCTCCTGCGAATGCAGGGCCTGTCCGTTAATAGCGAAAGGTACCTTCAACGGCGAATATTTAGGATCACCAACCAGCGGATACCCTAAATACTCCATATGCACACGGATCTGGTGGGTGCGGCCTGTACGTAATTGGCAGCGTACAACACTAAAACGCCCAAACCTTTCAAGCACTTCATAATCAGTAACGGCATCGCGGCCGCCTTCTTTGACGACAGTCATTTTTTTGCGGTCATTTTTATCACGTGCTATCTGTGTTGCTACCGTGCCGCTGTCAGTTTTAAGATTGCCCCTGACGATAGCCAAATAGGAACGATGCGCGCTTTTGCTTTGGATCTGCTCCGACAGGGAAATATGTGCCGCGTCATTTTTGGCGACGATCATAATCCCGGAAGTATCCTTATCCAGACGATGCACGATACCGGGCCTGATAACACTGTTGATGCCGGATAAATTTTTGCAGTGATACAGTAAGGCGTTGACCAGCGTACCAGTATAATTACCGGGCGCCGGGTGCACAACCATCCCGCGAGGTTTATTGACCACGACCACATCTTTATCTTCAAAAATAATATCCAGCGGAATATCCTCGGGTTGAACTTCCAATGATTCCGGTTCAGGGATCGCTATGGTAAGTTCTTCGCCCGTCCTGACTTTATAATTGGCCTTGAGCACTTTCGTGCCGCGGCTCACCCGCCCTTCGTCCAGCAGCTTCTGCATATTGGAGCGCGAAACGCCAAGCTGCACAGCTAAATAAATATCAGCACGCTGTCCGGCATCAGCCTCCGCAACAACAACTTTTTCTATTTCTTCAGTATTTCTGTCTGTAATAAATTCCATATAATAAGCCCCACTCCTACACAAATAGCAATATCGGCCACATTAAAAATCGGCCAGATACGAAAATCAAAAAAATCCACAACCATACCATTTTCAGCCCGGTCGATCAGGTTACCGACTGCACCGCCAACAAAAAGCGCCGTACCAACACGAACACACAATGGTTCAGCTAAAATCTCGCTGCGGAACCACCAGACTATTACCAGAACCAGAAGCGCGACGCAGATAAAAAAAGTGCGGCTATAAGCAAACATCCCAAAAGCGGCTCCCGGATTTAAAATATAAGTTAAATGAAAAACGTCATGAATGATGGGAATACTTTGTCCTTCAGTCATCATCTTCACAACTATATTTTTGGTCAATTGGTCAAGCAAAACGACTAAGGCCGCCAACCAAATCAAAATCATAGACAACTCCTATATTTATAAAAATTACTCTTATTATTATACCTGTTAACGCAGCTTTTTTCAATGGGGACTTAGCTCTGTACAAACCTTACTGCAAAGAGCAATGTGGCCTTCTGCGAAAGTATATAAAAAATTACATTTATGCATAAATGCAGCCGATCTTTACATATAAAAAACCCGACACCAAAAGATGCCGGGTTTCTTGAAATCAAAAATCAATAGAGAATTTTATTGGCGATAACCAAACGTTGGATCTGGTTAGTGCCTTCGTAGATCTGCATGATTTTAGCGTCACGCATCATTTTTTCTACCGGGTATTCTCGGGAATAACCATAGCCGCCCATTACCTGAACCGCATCAGTCGTTACCTGCATAGCAACATCGGCAGCATAGCATTTGGCCATAGCTGCTTCTTTCGAGAATTCCATATCCTGGTCACGCATCCAGCATGCTTTGTAAACCATCAGACGTGCAGTCTCGACTTTCATTGCCATATCGGCGATCATAGCCTGGATCATTTGGAAGGAAGCGATCGGCTGACCGAATTGCTTTCTTTCTTTAGCATATTTTACAGCGCAGTCCAAAGCGGCCTGAGCAAGACCTACAGATACCGCACCAACAAAAGGACGAGCGGAATCAAGAGTGTTCATAGCGATACGGAAGCCTTCGCCTTCGCGTCCTACACGGTTAGCTTCGGGAACTACTACGTCCTGCAAAATCAATTCGCAGGTATTGGAAGGACGAATGCCCATTTTGTCTTCTTTTTTACCAACGGTAAAACCAGGAGTTCCCTTAGGAACGATAAAAGCGGTCAAACCACGGATACCTCCGGTTTTACGGGTGTTAGCATATACCAGGAAGGTATCGGCAACACCGGCATTGGTGATGAACGCTTTAGCACCGTTCAAAGTATAGGTGCCTGCTTCTTTATCTTTAACAGCAGAGGTAACAACGCCACCTGCATCAGAACCGGCCCCCGGTTCAGTCAAAGCAAAAGCAGCCAGCTTACCGTCGTTCAAAAGATCGCAGTGAGCGCGTTTTTGTTCTTCGGTACCGGCAATCAAAATAGGATAAGACGCCAAGGAGTTAGCAGCCATAGAGGTAGCAACACCGGCACAGCCTTTGCCTAATTCTTCATAGATCATGGCAACAGTAACGCTGTCCAGACCAGGTCCGCCGTATTCTTCAGGAACGATAACATTCAAAAGGCCCATATCTGCTGCTTTCTCCATCAGACCAGGCATTGCTTGATTGTTTTTGTCCATTTCGGCAGCGTAAGGGGTGATTTCTTTTTCTACAAAGTCCCTTACCATTTCCTGTAATTCAAGTTGTTCTTCATTAAGTGCAAAATCCATTTTGTCCTCCTTGTGTTAAGGCTTAAGCCAAATTGCTTGTTAAGGCAACTTGACTTCAGCCTTTACCATTTGCGGGGTATATCTTTGATCGTATCCACTACGAACAATGTCGTTAGCGCAGTAGCCAGCAGCGTATCATTTTCATCATACACTTCAGCTTCAGCAACAAGGGTCATTCTCCCATGATGGCAGATCTTACAGACAGCGTATAGGTTCTGCGCTGCTGTATACTTTACGACGTTACAGCAAAAATTCAGTGTTTCGGCTTCAACCCCAACGCTTGCAGCACTGACATTCAGCACCGCTTCAAGCAGTCGGTAGAGCACGCTGCTGCGGACCACCTGACGGTGATCTAAAGCTGCGGCAGCCTCCAAAAGCAAGTTTACCCGAACTTTACCGCATTCCACCTGCTCTATACTAAACGCCGCATCTTCTAAAAAGCGTCTTTCCAGGCAAGCTGAACGCACCAAAAAAGGTATCGCTGATACATTTTCAGCACTCATGAGCTGATCATCTCCTGCTCAATTACGTTTTAAAACACTTAGATATTTTTGACATTATACCTTGAGTATTTTATCACAAAAAATTTACTAACTCAATACTTTTCAGCCAATTTTATGCAATTTATGTAAAAAAAATACCACAATAACTCTTATCAGCCTCTAAACTGACTTATCAGTCACCTGCTACAGTAAAAATAGAACTCCGCCAAAGAAAACTTTGGCGGAAATTTTTAATGATGGAAAAGACGCAGTCCTGTAAATGCCATAGCAATATTGTACTTATCGCAGGTATCGATAACATTATCATCGCGAATGCTACCGCCTGCCTGAGCTATATAGTCAACACCGCTGCGATGGGCACGTTCGATATTATCACCGAAGGGGAAGAAGGCGTCGCTGCCCAGCGAAACTCCATGCAGCTCTGTAAGCCAGGCTGTTTTCTCGGCACGGGTCAGCGGCTCCGGTTTTTCAGTAAAGAATTGCTGCCAGATGCCTTCCGCCAGTACATCTTCACAGTCGTCAGAAATGTAAACATCGATAGTATTATCGCGGTCAGGACGGCGAATGCTGTCTTTAAACGGCAGCGCCAATGCTTTTGGGTTTTGGCGCAGCCACCAGATATCAGCTTTATTACCAGCCAGACGGGTGCAATGCACGCGGGATTGCTGACCAGCGCCGATACCGATCGCCTGTCCGTCTTTAACATAGCAGACAGAATTGGATTGAGTATATTTTAAAGTAATAAGCGAGATCAACAGATCACGCACTGCGTTTTCAGGAATCTCTTTATTAGCAGTCGGGCGCTCAACCAGCAGCTCGGCAGTGATCTTTACTTCGTTGCGGTCCTGTTCAAAGGTAATGCCAAAAACATCTTTTGTTTCCTTCAGTTCTGGTACATAAGCGGGATCGATCTTAATAACATTATAGGTGCCTTTACGTTTAGTTTTTAAGATTTCTAACGCTTCGTCAGTATAACCAGGTGCGATGACACCGTCAGATACTTCACGTGCCAGCATCGTAGCCGTTTCTTTATCACAGATATCCGACAAAGCGACAAAATCGCCATAGGAAGACATCCTGTCGGCGCCGCGGGCTCTGGCATAAGCCGTCGCCAAAGGAGTAAGCTCCAAATCATCAACATAATATATTTTTTTAAGTACATCGCTCATCGGCAAACCTACAGCAGCGCCAGCAGGGCTTACGTGCTTGAAGGATGCGGCGGCGGGCAGCCCGGTAGCTTCTTTCAGCTCTTTTACTAATTGCCAGCTGTTGAAAGCATCAAGAAAATTGATATAGCCGGGACGGCCATTCAAAACTTCTATCGGCAGTTCGCCGGTTTTAGTGTAAATACGGGCAGTACTTTGATTAGGGTTGCAGCCATACTTTAATTGCAGCTCTTTCACAACTATTCCTCCTTAAATATAAAAA
The DNA here is from genome assembly GCA_900544795.1 of uncultured Phascolarctobacterium sp. GTDB lineage: Bacteria > Bacillota > Negativicutes > Acidaminococcales > Acidaminococcaceae > Phascolarctobacterium. The sequence continues at coordinate 29,844 of UQWM01000011.1, forward strand.
AACCGACACTTCTGGAGCTCGGCGCCCAGACGGTCGGCAATACCGGTCATACTCCATGTGGTGAATCCACTTCCGTCAGTTATATGACCTACTTCTGTTTTAGATTATACTTTTTGACAGTCCTTTTGTCAATTCTCCTTTTCTCCATCCTGCAACTATGCTACAATTTAGGAAATGCTCCAAAGGAGATGTTTTTATGGCTTATTGTTATGTTTGTCCTCATCGCTGCGGCATCGACCGCCCCGAATCCATCAACGATGAAGGTATTTTCGGCTCCTGTGGCTGCGGTATGCTGCCCATCGTGGCCCGCGCGGCACTGCATATGTGGGAAGAGCCCTGCATCAGCGGCACCAATGGCTCGGGAACTGTTTTTTTCAGCGGTTGTAATCTGCATTGCGCTTTCTGCCAAAACTATGAGATCAGCTGCCTGAATAAAGGCACTGAGATAACTATCGAACGGTTACGCGCTATTTACTTCGATCTTATTGAGCAGGGCGCGCATAATATCAATTTAGTTACGCCTACTCATTTTACAGAAGCTGTACTTAGCAGTTTACAGGAGCCGCTGCCAGTACCTGTGGTTTATAATACCAGCGGTTTTGAAACCCTTGATACAGTTCGTAAACTCAAGGACAAGGTGCAGATATGGCTGCCCGATTTGAAATACAGCGACGACCTAGCCGCTATCAAATACAGCAACGCCCCCAATTATTTTGCTACGGCGACTGCTGCTATCAAGGCCATGTATAAACAGGTCGGTCCCTACAAAATAGACGACAGTGGCCTGCTGCAAAGAGGCGTAGTTATACGTCACCTGCTGCTGCCAAATATGGTAGATAACACTTTAAAAATCATCGACTGGGTAGCAGCCAATTTTGAACCGGGACAGGTGCTTTTCAGCCTGATGCACCAGTATGTGCCCTGTGGCCGGGCTGCGGAATATCCTGAAATCGACCGTACCGTAACGGTCGATGAATACCGGCAGGTCGAAAAATATCTTTTTGCTTCCGGGATCGAAGACGGCTTCGTTCAGGAAGACGACGCTGCCAGCACCGACTTCATCCCCTGCTTTGATGGCACAGGCGTGTAGTTGACAATAATCAACTTATAATTTATGATAAAAATATACATAGCATATCGAAAGGATACTTACGCGAATGAAGAACTGATCCAATTTTGCACCTTATTTATAAAGACAGCAGGAAGCTCACGGAGCTTTCTTTAGTATTGTCTTTTACTGATAAGACGGAATGGATCGTTTTCGTATCGATTTGAGGATAAGTATAACTTTATGCCTCCCATTCTGTCTGGAATTGGGAGGCTTTTTTATTGCCTCCATTGATTGGAGTGACCGCTATGAATATTCTTGAAACTACTGCTTTTAAATATCATCTGGGTGAACGCCTGCTTTTTGAGGTACCACCTTTACGAATAACATATGCCAGCCGGATTGGGTTAATTGGTTTGAATGGCAGCGGCAAAACCACCTTGCTGGAGCTATTGGCAGCTGCAAAGCCGCTGCCTGCCGATGCCATCATCACTTGCCGCACTACGTTGACACTGCTGCCGCAGCTAAAAAGCAGCTTAGACAAAAGCGGCGGCGAGACTACCCAGGCCTACATCCTGCAGGCACTTAAACAGCGTTCAGGCTTACTGCTGGCCGACGAACCTACCAACAATCTTGACCTGGAGCATTTAGCCTGGCTGGAAAAAGAACTGCGCCGCTACAACGGCGCTTTAGTACTGGTTTCGCATGACCGCGAATTTTTAGACGCACTCTGTACCGAGATCTGGTCGCTGGAGAATGGCAAGCTTGTAATATATCAGGGCAATTACAGCAGCTATGTTTACCAAAAAGCTATTGCTGAAAAGACGCACGACCAGGCCTATGCCAGGTATACCGCTCAAAAAACACATTTAGAAAAAGCTTTTGCCGCCAAACAGCGGCAGGCACAAAAAGCCACCAAAATGCCTGACATCTCACCCTCAGAAGCACGAATCACCGGCGCTAAACCTTACTTTGCTAAAAAGCAGAAAAAATTACAGCAAACCGGCCAAGCACTGCTGACCCGTTTAGAACAGCTGGATAAGGTGGACAAACGCCAAATTTTACCACCAGTCAAGCTGGAACTGGCTGCCAGCAAATTATGGCAGGGACAGGTACTGCTGCGGGTGCAAAACCTTTCCTGTACCGTCGGTAAAAAACTGCTGTGGCAGCAAGCCAATTTTTCTGTAAAAAACGGTACCAAGCTCGCCCTTATCGGCCCTAACGGCTGCGGTAAAACCACGCTGCTCAAACAAATACTCCAAGCCAGCCAGACTCACTCGCCTGCACTACAATTGGCAGGCGGCGCAAAAATAGGCTATTACAGCCAGGCTATCGATATTTTAGACGCAGCGGCAGATATTTTAAGTAATTTACGTTCTAGTTCGTCACAAAGCGAAACTTTACTCAGAACCGTATTGATCCGCCTACGCTTTAGGCGAGAAGATTTTTTAAACCAGTACGAATTTTGAGCGGCGGTGAAAAAGCCAAGGTCGCTTTAGCCAAGCTTTTTGTCAGCGACTGCAATGTCCTGATGCTTGATGAACCGACCAATCACCTTGATTTGGATACAGTCAATGCTTTGGAAGAATTACTATGCAGTTATCCGGGAACACTGCTTTTTGTGTCCCATGACCGGCGGATGCTGCAAACAGTGGCCCAGGAGCTGTTGATATTTAAAGGCAAAGAGTTGAGCCTATTTCCCGGGACATACAAGGAATACCTTGCTTCGCAGGCCACAGCTACAATGACTACTGCCGCAGAAGAGCTTCTGCTTATCGAAAATAAGCTGGTGGAAGCAATCAGCCGCCTGAGCATCTCACCTTCCCCAGAACTGGAAAAACAATTTCAAGATCTGTTAGTGGCTAAGCGGCAGTTATTAAAAGAATAGCCGGCCTCCTCTTTACAATTAGTTTGCTTTTTATTTAAAAAACTGCTAAAATATAACACGTATATCATTTAGATGTTTTGATTTCGTTTTGTTGTGTTTGAGGGGAAGAATATGCAAACTAATTCAAGGAACAAATATATTTTTTCATATTGCTGCAAAGTATCATTTATGGATTTGGCAATCCTTTGACCAAAATCGCTTTTGAAAGTATCACGCCCTTGTGGTGTCTGGCCTTTCGTTTTACTTTGGCGTTCCTTATTTTCATCGTTTGCTTCAAAACTCGTATAACCGGACAACTACGTACTTTGCGGGCAGCACAGTATTTACCGGCAGGACTCTGCATGGCCGCGGCCTATATTTCCTGTAACCTGGCCTTAGAAAGCACCACGGCTACCAATGTCGGCTTTCTGATGTCTTTATCAGTGGTTTTTGCGCCGGTTTTATCGCTGCTTGTCCTGCAACGGCCTTACAAGCTGTGGCATATACCGATACAGCTTTTAGTCGTTGCAGGTATGTACCTGCTTTGCAGTAACGGCGGCAGCTTTCAATTTAACCAAGGTGATTTATGGGCACTCCTGACAGCAGTCAGCGTTGCCGGGGCTTTGGTTTACGGTGAAAAATCGCTGCGGTCCACTGACGCGATCACAATTTCCGCTATCCAGACTTTTATTACCGCCATCATCAGCATTGCCGGCGCACTGATTTTTGATGATTTGAGCGCAGTACCTGCGATCCGGCCCGAAGCTTGGGCTGTAGTAGTCTATCTGGCAGTGACCTGCACCTGTCTTGCTTATTTTCTTCAAAACGCTGCCTTAAAGTTCCTGCCTGCCTCGCTGGTATCAATGCTGCAATGCACGCAGCCTATCCTTACTGCCGCTGTAGCCTTTCTGCTGTTGGACGAAATCCTGACACTTACCGGAACCCTCGGCGCCGTGATAATTTTATTCTGCATCATCACGGAAAATATTTTAGAAGCCAAAGCCGAACGCAAACTTCTGATTGAACAATAAAACAAAATCCCCGCAGCCAAGGCTGCGGGGATTTTGTTTTATTGTTTGTTTCTTTTTTCAGCTTCCAGCTTTTTAAACGCCTCTCGCTCCTGGCACAACTCTTCATACAGCGCCAGCCCGCTCCAGGTTTTATTATTTTCCGTCAGCATCGCCTTTAAGTCGATGCGTCCTACTCCAACACGCTGCAAGGCAGTCAAAAACTTCTGCAGTTTACTGCCGTCAAAGCCATGCAACAGCAGCATCTCCTCCTGAAGTTCAGTGCCTGTGTAACCTTCAGTCACAGCGTCTATATCGGGGAGTCCCAACAACGCTCCTAGCGGCTGATTATATTCTGACAGCGCCACTTCTTTAAAGCGCACCTGCATCATCATGCAGACCATTTTCGTCATTTTCAGTTTTTCATCCTGAAAATTATATAATAAAGCTAACGAATGACTCATCTTTTATCTCCTTTAACAGTGATCTTTATTAATAATGTTATTATAACATATCCCGGATAAACTAAAAAACACCATTCTTATTTGCAGATACCGCCGCATTTTGCACGGGGGAATAAAACGCCTGCCGGGTGATCCCGGCAGGCGTCATTTTTTATTCTACAGTTACAGATTTAGCAAGGTTTCTCGGTTTATCAACATCGCAGCCCCGTGTGAGAGCCGCATAATATGACAACAGCTGCAACGGCAATACTGCCAGTAGCGGCGCCAGATATTTGTCAGTCCTCGGAATGAAAATAACATGGTCGGCGTATTTAGCGATACTATCGTCGCCTTCAAAAGCAATAGCGATAACCATAGCTTCACGGGCTTTTACTTCCTGCAGATTGCTGACAGTCTTATCATAAACATCTGCCTGAGTAGCCAAAACTATAACAGGCACGCCTTCAACGATCAGGGCTAAAGTACCGTGTTTCAGTTCGCCGGCAGCATAAGCTTCGGCATGGATGTAAGATATTTCTTTCAGCTTCAAAGCGCCTTCCAGTGCTACGGCATAATCAAGGCTGCGTCCCAGAAAGAACGCGTCCTCACTGCTGCCATAACGGGTGGCAAAAACTTTGATCTGATCTACGTTCTCTAAAAGCTTATGGATCTGTTCAGGGATCTCGTGCAAGCCCTCAACAAGCTTGTGTGCTTTAGCGATATCCAAAGTTCCGCGCAGGCGGCCTACATAGATTGCCAGCATCAGCATAACCAAAAGCTGTGTAGTATAAGCTTTAGTTGAAGCTACGGCGATCTCAGGACCGGCATAGGTATAAACTACCTGATCTGCCTCACGCGAAATGGAAGAGCCGACTACGTTGGTAACGGCCAAAGTTCTGGAGCCAAGTCGTTTAGCTTCCTTCAAGGCAGCTAAGGTATCACTGGTCTCACCGGATTGGCTGATAACTATGGTCAGGCTGTTGCCATCGACCAGCGGGCTGCGGTAACGGAATTCGCTGGCGATATCTACCTCAACAGGTATACGGGCCAGCTGTTCCAGATAATATTTGCCGACGATACCGGCATGATAAGCCGTACCACAAGCAACGATAAATATCTTATTGATGCCTGCCATTTCTTCGGCAGTCCAGCCCAATTCAGCAAACTCGATGCCATGAGAATCTTTCGGCACACGGCCGCTCATAGTATCGCGGATGGACTTCGGCTGTTCGTATATCTCTTTCAGCATGAAATGTTCAAAGCCGCCTTTTTCAGCTGCTTCGGCATTCCAGTTGACTTCAAATACTTTTTTGCTGATCGGCGTGCCGTTGATATCCTGTACCCAGACACTGTCTTTAGTAACGGTAGCGATCTCGCCGTCGCTCATAATAAAGGTACGACGTGTTTTAGCAATAATAGCCGGAATATCAGATGCAATGAAGTTTTCACCTTCACCCAGGCCGATGACCAGCGGATTATCTTTTTTAGTGCAAATGATCTTATCAGGCTCCTGGGCGCACATAAACACCAAAGAATAAGAACCTTCAATGATGCGCAGGACTTTTTTTACAGTTTCTTCAAAATCACCGTTATAGTGAACAGCCATCAAATGTGCCACTACTTCCGTATCAGTTTCGGAAACAAATTCATGTCCTTTGGCGATCAGGTCTTCTTTTAAAACCAAATAGTTCTCAATAATACCGTTGTGGACAACGATAAATTTACCGCTTTCATCAGTATGCGGGTGGGAGTTGCGGTCGGACGGACGGCCATGAGTCGCCCAGCGGGTATGGCCAATACCCATAGTACCTTCGGGCATATTTCCTTCCAGTTTTTGACGCAAAGAATCCAGACGGCCCACACATTTTTCAACGGTGATCTTACCTTTTTCATAAACAGCGATACCAGCGGAATCATAGCCGCGGTATTCCAGCTTGCTCATGCCGTCAAGTAAAAACGGCGCTGCTTGGTTATTACCAATATAACCAACGATACCACACATAGTTGTATCCTCCTAAATGTATATTGCCAATTCTGCCACAGACATTTTGTCACCGGTGTTGCCACCGGAATTTGTAGTCTGCTTGCGGCCTGCAGCTAGCCGAGAGGTACCCGCTGACTGATCGATAACCCTCTGCCTCGTCTACCGCCTAAGGCGGTACTTGCGCTTATGGAAACAAGCGTATGCCAAGCACACAACATGCCGCGCAGGCTTGGCTTGTCCCACGCGGCACGTCCTTGTAACCACTGTTATTGTACTATATTTTGACACTCAGGTCAATGCTGGCCGATCAGCCCAGTTCACCGCTCACTACCTCAGCAATGGCGCTGGCGATCTCTTCCAACCGCTCTTGTTTTGGCCCTTCCGCCATAATGCGGATCAGCGGTTCTGTGCCCGAAGCACGTACTAAAATCTGCCCATCATCACCAAGCTCATCCTGATATTTTTTAATAACGTCTTTGATAGCCTGCTTGTCTTCCCAGCCGTGTTTATCAGCAACACGCACGTTCAGCAGGATCTGAGGATATTTAGTCATCAGTGCGCCCATTTCCGAAAGGCGTTTATTGTTCTGTACCAGCGCTGCTAACAGCTGCACGGCAGTTAAAATGCCATCGCCGGTTTTGGCATATTTGGAGAAAATGATATGCCCTGATTGCTCGCCGCCGAGATTGTAGCCTTTTTTCAGCATTTCTTCTAAAACATAGCGGTCGCCAACTGCAGTTTTCACACAGGAGCCGCCATATTTTTTCATGGCCTGATGTAGACCTACGTTGCTCATAACCGTAGTAACCAGCACATTGTCTTTCAGCAACTGTTTTTTCATCAGTTCCAAAGCGCAGATCAGCATCATCTGATCGCCGTCCAAAGCTTCGCCGTTTTCATCAACAACTAAGCATCGGTCAGCATCACCATCGTTGGCGATACCTACATCAGCACTTACCTCCAGCACTTTAGCCTGCAGGGCTTCTAAATGAGTGGAGCCGCAGCCGTTATTGATGTTGATGCCATTAGGCTGGTTGAAAATAGTTACGACCTCGGCCCCTAAAGAACGCAGGATGACCGGAGCGATAACGCTGTTGGCACCATTAGAACAATCCATAACGACTTTTAAACCATTCAGCTTGCAGGGTGCGGCAGCAACGACATGATCGATATAAAGTTTATCAAGGCCTTCTTCAACAATGACCTGGCCAACGGAAGAGCCGCTGGGATTTTTACTGCATTCTATGGGCAAAGCTACTAATTCAGCAATCTCATCTTCAACCGCGTCCGGCAGTTTATGTCCGGTTTTAGAAAAGAACTTGATGCCATTATCTTCAAAAGGATTGTGCGAAGCAGAAATAACAACACCCGCATTCGCCTTAACCTCGGGAGTTAAAAATGATACAGCAGGCGTAGGCATAACGCCCAAAAGATGTGCGTTGCCACCAGCAGAACAGATACCTGCCGCTAAAGCAGCTTCCAGCATCGTACCTGACAAACGTGTATCACGGCCAATAATTATTTTCGGTGTGACAGTTTCTCTGCCAAAGTAAGTTGCCGCCGCACGGCCTAATTTAAAAGCAAGTTCCGGTGTCAGCTCAACGTTAGCCACACCACGAACACCATCAGTACCAAATAAACGAGCCATTCCAAGACCTCCGAACAAAGGATTTTTTATTATCAGCTTATTATAATCTTTTTCTCATCAAGTGACAAGCATTTAACATATTGGGGCAAATTTTGCCATGATCGCACGGGCGACATGGTAGCCGTCCAAAGCAGCGCTCATGATGCCGCCGGCATAACCGGCCCCTTCGCCGCAGGGATACAGTCCCGTATGTGTAACAGACATTTTATTTTCATTGACGCGCAGGATACGTACCGGAGCAGAAGTCCTTGTTTCGACCCCCGTCAGCAGCGCCCCGCCATCGGCGAAACCTTTGATCTTATTATCAAAAGCAGTTATACCGGCGCGTAATGTCGCCGTAACAAAGTCCGGCAGCACCTTATTCAGGTCGCAGGCCGTCAGACCCGGCCTATAGGTAGGTGCAATGCTGCATTGCAGTTCCGGCTGCAGCCCCTGCAAAAAGCTGGCAGCATTCTGCGCCGGAGAGTTGTAGCTGCTGCCTGCGGCAGCAAAAGCCAGCCGTTCATAACGTCTTTGAAACTCGATCCCGGCTAAAGGGCCTCCACCAAAATCAGCAGCGCTGACATTGACTACTAACGCGCTGTTAGCAATGCCGGAATCGCGCTGATACATACTCATACCATTGACGACCACGCCGCCTACTTCCGAAGCAGCCGCAACAACAACGCCTCCTGGGCACATACAGAACGAATAGGCCGTTCTGGTTTTATCAGGCAGATGATGCACCAGCGCATAATCCGCCACGCCCAACCGTGGATGCCCGGCAAATTCACCGTACTGTGCCCGGTCAATAAGTTCCTGCGGATGTTCGACACGCACACCGATGGCAAAAGGTTTGGCCTCGATGCCTACGCCCAACTCTGCCAGCCTTGTATAGGTATCACGAGCGCTATGACCGCAGGCCAGAACAACAGCATTGCTGTTGATTTTTTCACCGTCAGCCAGCTGCACGCCGCTAACAGCCTCCCCTGCAACAAGAAAGTCTACAACATGGGCATTATAGCGTATCTCACCGCCTAAAGCGCGTATCTCAGCAGCCAGACCGTTGACCATCAACCGCAGCTTATCTGTACCTACATGAGGCTTGTGTTCGTATAAAATTTCCTGAGGCGCACCTGCTTTAACAAAATCCTGTAAAATCGACCCCATCACAGGATCGTTAACGCGCGTTGTCAGCTTGCCATCGGAAAAAGTTCCTGCTCCGCCTTCGCCAAACTGTACATTTGAGTTAGGGTCAAATTCACCCCGCTGCCAAAAACGCTGCACATCGTCGATACGCTGAGCTACAGGTTTGCCACGTTCTAACAGCAGCGGCCGGTAACCGTGCTTTGCCAATTCCAACGCTGCCAGCAGCCCGGCAGGCCCTGCACCTATCACAATGGGACGCCCTGTTATTTTCTCGCTGCCCACTACCGGCTCAAAAGTATGCTCTGTTACTGCCTGGCTTATGTCTTTATCCTTCAGTAGCCTACCCAGCTGCTTTTTAGACAAGTCAAGTTCAAGCAACACATGATAATTTAAAATGATATTATTTTTACGGCGGGGATCAACTGCCCGCCGTACTATTTGCAAATTTTCTATATCCTGTTTTTTCAGGCCCAACTTTTTGGCAGTCGCTTCCTTCAGTGAAAGCTCTTCTACCAACGGTATCCTGACATTATTTACTTTTAATAGCATTCCTGACCTTCCTTATTCGGCTTCGATATGTACTTTAACAGTATGTGTATCAGCCATAGTTTTCTCAGGCAACAGCAATATGGCTTCCACGTTGCCGTTAATGCTGAATTTCGTCAGATCTACGGGCTGAGTGCGTACTTCCGTTAGATTCTGCAGAATTGAAGGCTCAGCTGTCAATTTAACCGTCGCCGGTTCACTAACTGCCCGCTTCATATTCATACCGCCCGCTAAAGTTCCTGTGGTTTCCACTACGACGGGCAGCTCAACAGTTATCATCTGCCGTACCAGTGTTGCTTTGACCTGTGCTTTGGCAGGCGTGATCTGCAGATCGGGCATTTCCAAACCGCTTTTGTTCATCGCGATCAGCGTACTTTCTACCTGAAAATCATTTTCGCGCTCACTGACATCAACAGGAGCGACTACTCGAGCCATTTCGTTGATGCGATGAGTAGCACCTTTGACTGTTACGTTGGCCGGAATGACCTCGCGTTTGCTCAAGGTAAAATCAGACGCTGGTATACCAATAACGCGAGTATCCACATCCATCACCTTTTCGCTGACGGAATCCAGGTAAGCGTAAACATTATTGGGATACACCTCAAGCACCGTGCCCTGACTAAACTGTGCCTTGACAGGCAAAGTCTGCTGCCCGATATTTTTATCGGCAAAGTCCACATAAGCGGTAACCTCTTTATCGCTCATATCGCCTAAAACAGTTCTTTGTGCCTGTACTTTCACCCTTACTTTATCAGGGACATTAAGCACGATCATCTCGTCCGGCACATTGCGCAGTTCCAGATTGACCACATAATTACGTTCAACCAGTGGGTTCTGGTCGTTCATCACATACATCCACAAAGCGCAGGCAATAAGAAAAGCAATGACTCTTGCTATCATATTTTCACGATCAAAGAAATTCGACATCATTTACCACCTCGAATCCCTTTGATTTTATCATTGAGTACCTGTTTCCAATTCAAGGAAGGCTGTACTACGGCGGCCCTAAGCAGGCTTTTGATATCCTCTCCTGTTAAATAACGGTGCAACTCGCCGTTGCGAGCCAGCGAAATAGTACCTGTTTCTTCACTGACCACCAAAACCAGCGCGTCGGATTGTTCGGAAATACCGATGGCCGAGCGATGGCGAGTGCCAAGTTCCTGACTCAGGTTGCGGGCTTCCGTTAAAGGCAGCAGGCAACTGGCAGCAACGATACGGTTACCGCGGATAACTACAGCGCCATCATGCAGCGGCGTATCAGGTTCAAAGATATTCAAAAGCAGGCTGTCGGAAAGCAGTCCATCAATAGGCACACCTGTTTCAATACGTTCTTCCAGCCCCGTCTCACGTTCAAAAACCATCAGTGCGCCTATTTTACGGCGGCTCATGATCTCGGTAGCATTAGTGACGGCATTCAGCATATCTTCCAGTTCTTGTTCATCAAGTTCATTATGTTTATGGAACAAACGGCCACGGCCAATCTGTTCCAGCGCACGGCGCAACTCGGGCTGAAATACTACTGGCAGCGCAACCATAACCACCGTCATGCTTTTCTCCAGCAGCCAGGTGATAACGTGCAGATTGAGCCATTTACTGATGAATAAAATAACCGCCAGTACCAGCAGGCCTTTGATCAGCGTTGCGGCACGGGTATTTTTCAACATCAAATAAATGCGGAAAAGAAAATAGGCAACGACTAAAATATCTAAAACATCTAAAATGCTTATTGTTTTCAGTAATCCCTGCAGCTGCAATAACAAAACATTCACCTGTTTCCTAAGTATTTTTTAAGACAACAATATCCTAATTTATATTATAACAAAAAACTCGTGCACTTCGCTATGCGAAATGCACGAGTTTTATATATTTTGCAAAAATTTCTTAAATTAAATCACAATCTGACCTTCAGATCTTCTAAAACCATCTGCTGTTCCGTCAACAACACTTCGCCGCGGGCGAATTGTTTGGCGTTTTCCGAAAAAGCAGGGCCACCGTAAGAGATTCTGGCTGCAACACAGTTTTCAGGCTGCAACGCTTCCAGCAAGTCCTCCTCAAACAATTCCGAAAAGGTCTTATATTCTTCCAACGAGATCTCTGGCAGAAATTTGCCCTGGTGGATGGCATAGGCTACACATTTACCAACAACTTCATGGGCCTGGCGGAAAGGCAACCCCTTGCGGACAAGATAATCAGCAAGATCGGTAGCGTTAGAGAAGTCTTTACTTAAAGCCTGCTCCATTTTTTCAACGTTGACAGTCATAGTCGCTATCATTTCGCTGTACACTGCCAAACTAAATTTGATGGTGTCGATGGCATCGAAAAAGCCCTCTTTATCTTCCTGCAAATCTTTGTTATAGGTCAAAGGCAGGCCTTTTGCCGTTACCAGCATTGCTTGCAAATGTCCATAGACACGGCCTGTTTTGCCGCGTACCAGTTCGGCGATGTCAGGGTTTTTCTTCTGCGGCATCATCGAAGAGCCTGTCGCAAAAGCGTCGTCCAATTCAATAAAGCCAAATTCCGTGCTGGACCAAAGACAGATCTCCTCGCTCAAGCGGCTCATGTGCATCATCAGTATCGAAGCAAAGGATAAAAATTCGATGACATAATCACGATCACTGACCGCATCCATACTATTAGCATAAACGCTGCCAAAATTCAGCTGCTCAGCAACGTCAAAACGGTCGATAGGAAAAGTGGTGCCTGCAATAGCACCTGCGCCCAAAGGCATCATATCAGCGCCTGCCCACACGCCCTGCAAACGGCGGAAGTCACGCTGCAGCATATTGAAATAGGCCAACAGATGATGGGCAAAAGTGATAGGCTGCGCTCTTTGCAGATGGGTATAGCCGGGCATCAGGGTTTTATCATGCTTTTTAGCTACGGCTAAAAGTGCTGCTTCAAATTTCAGCAGCAGCTCACCGATCTCAACGATCTCGCGTTTCATATACATATGCATATCAAGAGCGACCTGGTCGTTGCGGCTGCGGGCTGTATGCAAGCGTGCGCCTGCTGCGCCGATGCGTTCGGTCAGGCGTGCTTCAACATTCATATGGATATCTTCAAGAGCAACTTCAAAGCTGAAATTACCGGCTTCGATATCAGCAAGAATAGTTTCCAGTCCGGTCACGATTTCTTCCACGTCTGCGGCAGGAATAATGCCGCATTTTCCCAGCATTTTCGCATGAGCGATGCTGCCCCGGATATCTTCGTGATACAGTCTTTTATCAAACTCGATGGACGCATTAAAAGCGTCCACGAGCTCGTTGGTATTTTTACTAAATCTGCCGCCCCAAAGCTTAGCCATTATTTCAGGTTTCCTTGTCTCATCAGTGCGCGTACAGTAAGCGGCAAGCCGAACAGGTTAATGAAGCCGGTAGCGTCTGCCTGGTTATAAACTTCATCAGCGCCGAAGGTCACATATTCCTGGCTATACAGGGAATACGGGGATTTAGCGCCGGCAGAGATGATGTTGCCTTTATAAAGTTTCAAACGGACAGTGCCGCTAACAGTTTTTTGGGTTTCGTCAACGAAAGCAGCCAATGCTTCACGTAGCGGTGAGAACCACATACCATCATAAACTAGTTCGGAATATTTGATGCCTACCATTTGTTTGTAGCTCATGGTAGCGCGGTCAAGACAGAGGTTTTCCAATTCGTTGTGTGCATAGTAGATGATAGCTCCGCCGGGAGTTTCATAAACGCCGCGGGATTTCATGCCTACCAGACGGTTTTCAACCATATCGCAGATGCCGACACCGTTGCGGATGCCGATCTCGTTGAGTGTCTCAACAATAGTTGCCGGGCTCATTTTAGTTCCGTTTACAGCAACAGGTACGCCCTGCTCGAATTCCAATTCCAAATATTCAGCTTTATCAGGAGCAGTTTCGGGAGTATTGGTTACTATGAACAATGCATCTTTAGGAGCATTCCAGGGATCTTCAAGATCGGAACCTTCATGGCTCAAATGCCACATATTGCGATCCATAGAATAGTCGTGTTCCTTGGTTACAGGGATGGGAATGTTGTGTGCTTCAGCAAAATCGATAGCGTCTTCACGAGAACGGATATCCCATTCGCGCCAAGGAGCAATGATAGCCAGCTGCGGAGCCAAGGCTTTAACGGAAAGTTCAAAACGAACCTGATCGTTGCCTTTACCGGTAGCGCCATGAGCAACAGCGTCAGCACCTTCTTTTTCGGCGATCTCAACTAATCTTTTAGCGATCAGCGGACGTGCAAAGGAAGTTCCCAGCAAGTATTTTTTTTCATAAACCGCGCCGGCTTTAACCACGGGCCAAACGTAATCGGCAATAAATTCTTCTTTCAAATCCAGGATATAGCATTTGCTGGCGCCGGATTTCAGAGCTTTATCATGTACAGGATCAAGTTCGTCGCCTTGGCCAAGGTCGGCAGTAACTGCGATAACTTCACAGCTATTGTAGTTTTCTTTGAGCCAGGGAATGATTACCGAGGTATCCAAACCACCGGAATAAGCAAGTACGACTTTTTTGATGTCTTCTTTTTTCATTGTAAATACAGCCTCCTAAAATGTTTAAATATATAAGATTTTATGTATAAACTTGTAACGATGAATATGATTATACCACATTTTCCACAAAATGGAAGAGTTTTTATAAATGTATACCGTATTTTTACTTATAATACATCGTCACTCATCAAAAGCGCCATAATCGCTTTTTGCACATGCAGACGGTTCTCAGCTTGATCGAAAATCTTGGACTGCGGTCCTTCCAGTACGTCTTCCGTGATCTCCTCGCCGCGATGTGCCGGCAGGCAATGCAGAACCATAGCATCAGGACGGGCTACAGCCAGCAGTTCTTTATTGATCTGGTATTCGCCCAGCGCTTCCTGACGGATAGACTGCTCGGACTCCTGTCCCATACTGGCCCAAACGTCAGTATAAAGAACGTCGGCGCCTTTAGCAGCTCTGAACAGGTCGTCATCCACCTCGATAGTGCAGCCTGTCTGTGCGGCATCCGCCTGGGCGATCTTCACGATCCCTGGATCAGGCTGATAGCCCTGCGGGCAGGCACAAACCATGTGCATGCCTACTTTAGCGCAGGCATACATCAGTGAATGAGCCATATTGTTTCCGTCGCCCACATAAACCAGTTTACGTCCTTTTAATACTTCTTTATACTCCATGATCGTAAACAGGTCTGTTAAAGCCTGGCAGGGATGCAGCATGTCAGTCAGACCGTTAATAACAGGGATGCTGGCATATTTAGCCAGTTCTAACACCGATTCATGTGAAAAAGTGCGGATCATGATCCCGTCGACAAAACGGGACAAGACCCTTGCAGTATCACGAACAGGCTCACCGCGCCCGATCTGCGAGGCAGAATCATTCAAATAGATCGGATGCCCACCCAACTGCCAGAAGCCAACCTCAAAGGATACGCGAGTACGCGTTGAAGCCTTAGAAAAAATCATCCCCAGAGTCTTACCTTTCAGGTATTGATGCGGTTCGCCGTTTTTCTGTTTACGTTTTAATTTTTTGGCAACATCTAAAATCGTCGCTACTTCACCCACTGATAAATCGTGGATCGAAATCAAGTCTTTATTTCTTAAACCCATTCTCCACCCTCACAAACTTGGTTAAAATTCAGCCAGCGCCGCATCTAAAGCAGTTACTGCCTGATCTATTTCCTCTTTCGTTACGATCAAAGGAGGAACTAAACGGATAACATTACCGGCAGTGCAGTTTACAATAACGTGCGCGGCCAGACAGTGCTCTACGACAGCTTTGCCGTCTTTAGAAAGCTCCATCCCCAGAATCAGGCCGCTGCCGCGTACATCTGAAACTTTCGCAGGATATTTTTCCATTAAAGCTTCCAGTTTTCTTTTAAAGTAGGCGCCTTTTTCCGCAGCCTGCTCCACAAGCTTTTCAGATTTGATCGTGGTCAGCGTGGAATAGATAGCCGCACAAGCCAACGCATTGCCGCCAAAAGTTCCGCCGTGGTCGCCTGATTTAAAAACATGCGCCAGCCTTTCGGTAACTACAAAGCCTCCCACTGGAAAACCGCCGCCTATGCCTTTGGCAAAGGTCATAATATCCGGTTTGACGCCGCTGTGCATATAGGCAAACCATTTGCCTGTACGGGCCACACCGGTTTGGATCTCGTCAAAAACCAGCAGCGCGTCATATTTATCACACAACGCTCTGGCTTCCTGCAAATATTCATTATCGGGAACATGCACGCCGCCCTCGCCCTGGATAGGTTCGAGCAGGACGCAGCAAACATCTTCATCCATAACCTCACACAAAGCTTCCAAATCACCATACGGCACGTAGTCAAAACCTGCCGGCAACGGTTCGTAGCCCTGCTGATATTTTGGCTGGCCAGTAGCGGTAACAGTCATCATAGTACGCCCATGAAAGGAATGTACTGCCGTAATGATGCGGTACTTGCCTTCACTTTTTTGGTGTCCGTACTTACGTGCCAGTTTGATAGCGCCTTCGTTGGCTTCAGCACCACTATTAGCCAAAAAGACTCTGTCAAAGCCGGTTGCTTCGATTATTTCCTTAACTGCCTTAGCCTGGATATCGGTGTAATAGATATTGGAGCAGTGCATCAGTTTGCCTGCCTGTTCGCTGATCGCTTTGACCAAGGCAGGATGGGCATGCCCTAAAGAATTGACCGCGATACCTGCCAGAAAGTCCAAATATTCATTGCCTTCGGCATCATAAAGCTTGCAGCCGTTGCCATGGGTCAGCGCCAGCTGATACCGACCAAAAACCGGCAAATAATACTGTTCTGTCTGGTCGATAATTGTTTTTGCGTCCATTGCGATCCCCTCTAATCTTTTTATTATTAAGCAACTGTTACAGTTCTTTTACAACTTCCGTACCAACGCCTTCGTCGCTGAATATCTCCATCAAAATGGTATGTTCGGCACGGCCATCGATGATATGGGTTTTTTTAGCACCGCCAGATAAAGCCGTTATGCAGGCTTTTACTTTCGGGATCATGCCGCCGTCAATATTGCCGCGTATAATCAGTTCCTGAGCTTTCTCAAAGCTCAAGGTCGAAATAAAGCTTGCTTCATCACGGTAATCAGCAAAAATGCCTTTAACATCAGTCAGCACCAACAATTTTTCAGCTTTCAGGGCACCAGCGATCTCTCCGGCTACGCTGTCAGCATTAATATTATAGGTTTCTCCGTTATTGCCTACGCCGGTAGGAGCAATAACAGGGATAAAGTCGTTATCAAGCAATACTTCCAGCAGTTCGGTATTGATTTTTTCAACATTGCCGACATAACCGATGTCGACCAGGTTTACTTCACCGTTTTCATAAACGTCTGCCAGATGTTTTTTAGCGCGGATCAAGCCCGCGTCTTTACCATTCAAGCCAACTGCACGGCCACCTAAAACATTTAACCGGGCAACAAGGTCAGTATTGATTTTACCAACTAAAGCCATTTCCGCAATGCCTACGGATTCTGCATCAGTAACGCGCAGACCGCTGACGAATTGAGTTTTTTTGCCGGCTTTACCCAGCATAGCAGTGATCTCAGGACCGCCGCCATGTACTACTACCGGGCGCAGTCCAGCACATTGCAGAAACACGATATCTTGCAGCACTTTATTTTTGATGTCGTCATTAAGCATAGCGTTGCCGCCGTATTTTACCACAACAGTTTTACCTTTAAAATCGCGTAGATACGGGAGAGCTTCCACTAAGGTTTTGATTTCTTCGTTACGTAACATTGTCAGTTCCTCCTGTTTTTAACGGCAGCACCGGGCCCTGGCGTGCCGATTTGTTATTTTTATAAATTCTGCTGCGGCAACAGCTCCCGCCTCAGTAAAGCAAACTATTATAATCAGGTATGGTATTCGCCATTGATCTTGACATATTCATAGCTGAAGTCACAGGTCCAGACTGTGGCACTTTCTGTACCAGCAGCCAGATCGATGGTCATGGTAATATCATGCTCGGACATGATTCCTGCCAGGCTCGCCAGCGGTACATTACAATTCATACCATTTTCTACTAAACGAATGCCACCGATCTCTAAATTCACTTTATCAGCAAGCATTGCCGCGCCACTGTAACCAGCCGCGCAGACAATCCGTCCCCAGTTAGGGTCCTGTCCAAAAAACGCCGTCTTGACCAAAGGTGATTTGGCAATAGCCATAGCGGCTGCTTTAGCGTCTTCCCAAGTAGCCGCGCCGACAGTATTGACCTCTAAAAATTTAGTGGCGCCTTCACCGTCACGGGCAATAAGCTTCGCCAGATCCTGAGCGCAGGTTACCAAAGCTTCAAAAAATGCCGGATAATCGGGATGCTCTTCCGAAAGAATAATTTCATTTTCAGCCAGACCATTTGCCAAAACGATCATGCTGTCATTAGTACTGGTATCACCATCGACAACTACCATATTAAAGGATTTATCGGCCGCAGCCTTGACTGCCCGTTTCAGAACGTCAGGGGCGATAGCGGCATCAGTCGTCAAAAAGGTCAACATAGTCGCCATATTCGGGTGGATCATGCCCGCCCCCTTGGCGATACCAGCGATTTTCGCAGTTTTACCGCCTACTTCAAATTCATAAGCAGCACGTTTGATAAAGGTATCAGTGGTTTGGATCGCCATAGCACAGCTTTCGCCCTCGGCTTCATCCATTGCATCGATAGCATCAGCAAGGCCGGTCTTGATCTTCTCCATCGGCAGAAAATGCCCAATAACGCCGGTACTGCAAACATATACCTGCTGCGCTTCAAGGCCTAAAAGACCCGCGGCAAACTTTTGCATCGCCTCGGCATCCTGCAGTCCCTGCTCACCTGTACAGGCATTAGCACAGCCACTGTTGACAATAATAGCCTGTGCATACGCTTCCTGTGCTACCCGGCGGCTTACGGTTACCGGAGCAGCACACATTTTATTTTGTGTAAACACCGCTCCCGTCGCTGCCGGTACGGTGCTGTAAATAACTGCTACGTCATGGTTGCCGCTGACCTTGATGCCGGCCTTAACTCCGGCGGCAATAAATCCCTGCGGCGCTGTTACCCAACCTTCAATTTTTTTCACTGTTTACGCCTCCTCAAGGATAGATAGGTAATTGAGTCAATCCTGTATTTTCCTGCATACCAAACATAACATTCATATTTTGAACGGCCTGCCCTGCAGCACCTTTGACCAAATTGTCCAAAGCGCTCATAACGATGACCCGTCCTGTACGCTGATCAAGCTGCCAGCCAATATCCACATAATTTGAAGCGCGGACGTTTTTTATTTCCGGGCAAACACCCTGCCCACGCAGACGAATAAAGTATTCATTAGCATACATATCAGCAAAAGCTTTGCTAACCTGTGCTGCTGTAACGCCTTCACACAAATCAGCATAGCAGGTAGCCAAAATCCCCCGGTCTACCGGCAGCAAATGCGGCGTAAATTGAATGATTACATCCTTACCTGCATAATCACTGTAGACCTGTTCGATCTCAGGCGTATGGCGATGCGATGCCACTCCATAGGCATGGAAATTTTCGTTGACAGAACAATATAGGCTGCCCAGCTTTAAACTGCGGCCTGCGCCTGTAGTTCCAGATTTAGCGTCGACGATGATGCCACTGGTTTTAATCAACCCTGCATTGAGCAGCGGCACAAGCGCCAAAATACTGCAAGTCGTATAACAGCCCGGGTTAGCTAAAATCTTAGCATCCCTGACCTGCTCTCTGTAAAGTTCTGTCAAGCCATAGACAGCTTTAGTCTCAGGGTCTTCATGTTCAACTTTATACCAGGCTTCAAAAACCTTAGGATCTTTAAATCTATAGTCACCGCCTAAATCAACGATCTTAACATTGCGCGTTTTCAGCTGCCTGCCAATTTTCATTGCATGGCCATGTGGCAGCGCAATAAAAATAACGTCACTGTTATCAGCGATCTGTTCAATATCTTTCATACTGCTCAACGTCGTTTCTATACGCGACGCTAAATGCGGATACATAGCGGTAATATTTTCACCGGTGCTGCTTTCAGAGGTTATCGCGGCAAGCTCAACCTCCGGATGGCCGTCTAACAGCCTTAACAGCTCGGCACCGGCAAAACCTGTTGCTCCAATAACACTGGCTTTCATATCCAACCTCCTCAAAACGTATGATTTGTAATTATACATCTATTACGCATAAAATTGCAAGCGTTTCCATGATATTTTTTCAAAAATATCCCCTGATTTATAAATTGATCTATTGCTGAGAACACTAACCCTATTTTATTTAATATTGTACTACTTTAGCGGTCTTTTTTCAAAACTTTTTTCACTCTGCTCAATCATCTGGAAGCTATTTTTTTCATTTTGTTATTTCTAAAATCTCTGATACAATAGAATTAATAATTATCACTGTATAAAGAGGTAAGCCATGTTTAAAATAATAATCATCATTATAGCCGCTTTAGGTATTTTTTTCTGGTACCCAACCAGCGGCAATCCGGTACAGGAGGGACCTTCTCCCTCTGATCCACAGCAGCAATCGCTGCAACACAAAAACACTGAAACTGGCAAAGCGGCCGGTTTTTTACTGACACTGCTGCCGCCGAAGCAGGAGTGGCCTGACCCAGCGCAAAAGCTCTGGCTGGCTTTTAATATTGAAGAAGCCGTCAATGAACATACCAGCGCCGACACCTGGGTCTCTATTACTGAGATCCCACTGGAAATGCAGCAGGCACTGCTGGCAATTGAAGACCATAATTTTTATAATCATGGCGCTATCGATATGGACGGTATCCTGCGGGCCGCACTGGTAAATATTACAGCGGGCGAAGTAGTGCAGGGCGGCAGCACTATCACCCAACAGCTCACCAAAAATCTATTTCTTTCGCAAGAACAGACGATGTCCAGAAAAGCAGAAGAAGCGATCCTTGCCTTAGTGCTGGAACATCATTATAGCAAAGATCAGCTGCTGGAGATCTACTTTAACACAACTTATTTTGGCGCCGGAGCAACAGGCATCCAGGCCGCTGCCGCTACTTACTTTAATAAAGCGCCCAATGAACTGCAGCTCGCCGAATGCGCTGTCATCGCTTCGTTACCCTATGCCCCTTCTGCCCTGAACCCTTTAGAAAATCCTGAAGGCTGTAAAAAGCGCCAGCGTTTAGTACTGCAGACCATGGTCAAACGCGGTTACATTGGAACTACAATGGCTGATAAAGCAGCAGCAGAACCATTAGCACTAGCAAACGGTCTCACCTTATAAATAATAAACCGGCATCTTTTTAGATGCCGGTTTATTATTTTTCTGTCGATATCTCAAATCCTTTACCAATAGTCGTCAAGGTGATCTCACCCTGCCAGCTGGTAACCTTAACAGGTATTTGCAAATATGAAAATGTTCCCAAAATCTTTTTATTAGGATGATTGTATTTTTCCTGCTCACCACAGCTAATCAAAGCCAACTGAGGCTGTACTGACGTCAGAAAATTATATGTAGAAGACGTGCCGCTACCATGATGAGCCACCTTCAAAACAGTGCTATGCAGCCCCTTCCCATAACGTTTTACCAAATCATGTTCAGCCTTAGCTTCGATATCACCTGTAAACAACATGGAAAAATCGCCATATTGCAGTTTAAACACCAGACTGTTATTGTTTAAATCTTTTTCGGAGAAGCTGTTTTGCGGTAGCGGTGCCAAAACTTGCAGAGACAGCCCTTCTGTCAGCGTCACTTTTTGCCCGTCCTTTAAAATTTTACGGGATAATTTTCCAGACCGGTATCTGCTTGTCAATTCCTTGGAGATCTCACTTTGAGGATTGGCAAAACCATTATCATAAAGCTGCTCTACCTGAAAATTCTGCAAGATCTTCAAACTGCCGCCAATATGGTCCAAATGGTGATGCGTAAGAATCAGTGCGTCCAGCCTTTTAATTCCCAGTTTTTTTAACCGTGCAACCAGCTGCTCATCATGTTTATAATCGCCGGTATCCACAAGAATAGTACTGGCACGGGTCCGCAGTAAAACAGCATCGCCATGCCCCACATCCAGCATTTTTATTTCCAGCTGTCCACGGACAGGAACAGCAGCCTCGCTTACATCCAGCGGCAGAATATATTCATAGCAGCAGGCAGCCGCAAACAATATCACAGTTAAAATAATTTTAATAAGCTTTTTCATAAGACCCCTTCAAAAAGAAAACGTGCCGTTAAAATACCGACACGTTAAAAAATCTTAATCACCGGACATTTTTTGCTTCATGATCCTCTTATAGGTCTCAACCCCTGGCTGATCATAAGCATCGACATCGGCAAGTTCACCTTCATAAGCAACTGAAAGCATCAGAAAATACAGTAATTGTCCCAAATAATATTCATTGAGAAAAGGCAGGATATATTTCGCATTTAAACGGCCATCACTGGTCAACGCTTCCTCATTGGCCGCTAAAGCAACTTTTAGTGTAGCATCTATCCCCAAGCCTGAATATCTGGCGAAAGCATCAACCTGCGGAAAAGGATTATTTAAAATTATTTCCTGCTTACGTTCTGCAATCTCCACAAACTGGATGACCTTATCACGTTTGCCATCCTGGTGCTGCTGAGTCTGCGCATGCATATCAGTAGAGCCCACGGCAGCTATAGGAGTGCGTCCATAATGCACGGTCCTGCCCACCCTGTCCTGGCGTTTACCTAACGATTCAGCCAGCAGCTGCACATACCATTCACCAACAGATTTCATACTGGCGGCATAGGGCATAAAAACTTCGATATCCATTCCCTCTGCAGCAGCAATATATTTTAAAACAGCATTTAATAAGGCCGGATTCTGGTCCAGCGCCTCTGTCCGGCAAGCTAATTCCATATCCCTGGCACCGCGCAGAAAAGCGTCGATATCCATACCGATAACTGCAGCAGTTACCAAACCCGGATCACTGAAAACGCAGAAACGCCCACCAATCCCCTCTTTGATATCAAAAGAGCGCCAGTGATTAGCCTTTGCCAAAATATGTAACGGCGAAGCACCTTCCTGCTGATCAGTAACAACAGCCACCTCTGTCTGCAGCAGCAGCGATTTTTGGCAAAACTCATAAAAATAGGTAAATGCAGCCAAAGTTTCCAGCGTCGTACCTGATTTGGAAATGGGTACCAGCAAAACCCTAAACTTCCCGTTTTTGCCTGAATCCTGTTCAGACAGATATTCCAATTCAGTAAAAATTTCCGAATATTGATCAGCATCCAGGTTATTGCCCGAGAAATAAACGCGTGGATAGCACTGACGCCGCTTTTCACAGCCCACGTTCCAGCCAGTGCCGGCAAAAATATCGAAAATAACTTTATTTCCAAGATAGGAACCGCCTACACCGAGAAAAACTACTGCGTCGATTTCCCTTTGTACATAGGCACCAAAATCTTTCAAACGTTGAATAGATTCCGGGGTATTGGGATTCCCTTCCCTAACGAACGGCAGACGGGTAAAAAACACATGCTCAGGCGTCCCATCTTTAGATAAATGTGCCTTGGCTATACCCGTATCACGAATAACAGCTAGCGCCGCAGCAGCTCCTTTAGCTTCATCCTGTAAAGCCACAATTTTTTCAGTTGAAATTACTTCGGTACCTAACATAGCGGCATAATCAAAAATGAAACCGCTTTCCAGTACTACTTTACCTGATAAATTCATAATATCACCATATAAAATATTTATACTCTTAAATATTTTATCATAAAACCATAGTAAAGGCAAAAGCGCCAACGCTTTAGCATTGGCGCTTTTACTCATTGGTCTGCTAAATTACGCAGATAATTTTCAGCAGCTTCAAGCTGCACATCCTTAGTGGCATGTTCTGGAAGTTCAACGACTTCGTCTGGAGTAATACCAGTACCGTTAATAGAACGACCTGAGGGTGTATAATACTTAGCCGTAGTAAGTTTCAGCCCAGTATTCTGAGGTAATCTGTAAACAGTCTGTACAGAACCTTTGCCGAAGGTTTGAGTACCGAAAAGCTTACCGGCCCCGGAATCCTGTACGGCTCCTGCTACGATTTCAGACGCACTGGCGCTGCCATGGTCAACTAACACCGCTAACGGATATTTGATCTTTTCCAGATAAGATTCTTCCGTATATTTCCGGCCTTCTCTGTCGATAACAGAAACGATTGGCCCTTTAGAAACCAAATGCTGCGCAACACGCACAGATTCGCCTAAAATACCGCCGGGATTCTGCCGCAGATCAAGCACCAATGACTGCATGCCCATCTGCTCTAATTCCTGATATTTTTTTGTAAATTCCCCAGATGTATTTTCATTGAAGATCGCGATTCTGATATAACCGATCTTACTGCCGGCCAGCATTTCTCCTGCCACAGAATTTATCTTAATGTCACCGCGGACAACTCGTACAGTACGCTCATAGCCTTTATTATCAGCCAAGATCAGCTCAACTTCTGTTCCCTGAACGCCACGGATCATAGCGACAACATCTTCCAACTGCATACCGGCCGTTTTCTTGCCGTCGACCTGAACGATTTTATCTCCGGCTTTAATACCGGCTTTTTCCCCGGGAGTCCCTTCAAGTGGCGCAACAACAACAAAGTTATTATCTTTTTTACCGACTACCACGCCGATACCGCCAAAAAAGCCTTCTGTCACATTACTGATATCTTTGAAGCTCTGCTGATCCAAATAAACTGAATACGGATCGTCTAAAGCTTTCACTAAACCAGTCGCAGCACCGTCAAACAGTTTTTCGTCATTAGGCGGTTCAACAAATTTTTCTCGTACCAGCACCAGTGTCTTCAAAAACTTCAGGCTTCCTAAAGCATCGCCAGTAATGCGCTCCATACTGTAAAAAACAGTACCAAGCGTAACAACTATAGCGCAAAGGCAGGCTATAAGCACTGTCATCATACTAAAACGTTTCTTAAACATACTATACTCTGCCCTCGCTTACCTTTCTTACGTTACGGCAAATAATCCAGCGGTTCAGTTACTTCACCGTGGATACGCACTTCAAAGTGACAATGCGGACCAGTAGACCAGCCCGTGCTGCCTGCATAAGCAATTACCTGCCCTTTGTCAACATACTGACCTTCGCTGACGGCCAGCTCCTGATTATGTCCGTACAAGGAAACCAGACCGCCGCCATGATCAATCATGACAGCATAACCATAACCGCCCATCCAGCCGGAATAAATAATCGTACCGGAGTCAGCAGCTACGATAGGTGTGCCGTAATCACAGGCAATATCCATACCAGAATGATATCTGGTCGTACCAAAAACCGGATGTGTACGCCAACCATAGTAAGAGGTTATTTCACCTGTTACAGGCCAGATAAATTTACCAGTACCACCGCCGGTAGGCATGGAAGAACTGCGTTCAAGACTTCTTAACATGCTGGCAATATTTTCAGAGATAGCCAGCAGACGATCATAGTCTTCATCAGCCTGACGGCTGTCTTCCTCTGCTTTATACAGCAATTGAGCACGTTCTTCTTTACTTGATTCAGCCTTTTGCTGCTTTTCTTCAAGATCACTGCGCATTTTTTCAATATCAGCCATCTGTGCGTCCAGCTCTTTCTGGCGGGCTTCGATCTCAGCAGTTTCTTTCATGATAGTATCCATCATTGCCAGATCGCGGCTGATTATTTTCTGCAGTAAAAACATACGCGACGAAAAATCAGAAAAATCTTTCGCACCTAAAAGCACGTCTAGATAATTTATCTGACCGTTGATATAAATGTCGCGCAGACGCTGACGATAAATCTTCATGCGTCCTTCCATCTTGGCTTTTTTCTCTGCCAATATCTCCTGGTTCTCATCAATCAGCGGCTGCAATTTATCACGCTTCGCTTCGATCTCCTTGATCTCAGTCTGCAAACGATTTAATTCAGCAACGATCTCTTCCATTCTGTCACTGGCTTCTTCAGCTTCGCGACGGGCGCGTTCTTTGGCAATTTCCATTTGCTGCATCTTCTGCTGCACGTCATCATATTCCGCTTGTTTATCGTCCAGCTCATTAGCAAAAGCCGGCAAAATCTGCATAATAGCGAATATTAATGCCAATACAACCATCAAATATTTCTTTTTTGGCATAATAGGCCTCCGCTGTTAAACTTTTAAAAACTTACGCAAGGAAATATAACTGCCTGCAGCGCCGATTGCTGTTCCCGCTAAAATAATAGAAACATCTACATAAGTTAACATAGGATACGCAGGCACCATCGGCAAAAACGCCAGCGTCGCATAAATACGTGATAAAAGCGCCGCATAAGTACTATTAATTACAAAGTTGGCAATCAGTGCCCCGAAAAATCCCAGCGTCATACCTTCCAGAATAAACGGCCAGCGAATAAACCAGTCCGTAGCGCCAACATATTTCATAATATTTACTTCTTTACGTCTGGCAAAAACAGTCAGCCTGATCGTATTAGCAATAATAAACAGCGTTGCAAACGCAAGTAAGATAACTAACACCACACCGCCGATCCGCAATATCTTCGTCATTTGGAAAATATGCTCGACTATTTCTTGCCCAAACTTAGCCGTTTCAACGCCTTCCATTTCGTGTATCTGCGGCGCCAGCTCATTGATTCGATCTGGCCGATCTACCTGCACTTCAAAGGAGTTTGGAAAGGGATTATCCGTACCCAAAGAATGCAGTAACTTTTCCTGCTGCCCTAAGCGTTCCTTAAATCTGGCCAAAGCTTCCTGTTTACCGACTTCAGTAACGCTGACGACACCAGGCAGATTTTCCAGAGTGTGCTTCATTTCGCCCAAATCGCCAGCCTCAACGGAATCTTCCATATAAACGGTGATCTGCACCTGACTTTCCAGATATTGAGCAAGATTATTGGTATTGATAAAAATAAGCAAAAACATGCCCAAAACCAAGAGGGAAAGGGCTACTGTAGAAACAGACGCCAAACTCATCAGGCCATTACGCTTGATAGATTTATAGGTTTCGCGGATAAAATATTCTTTTGTGCTAAGACTCATAACCGTATACCCCTTTTAAATCATCACGAACGATGGAACCTTTTTCAATGGCAATAACACGTTTTTCCATATTATCAACGATTTCTTTATCATGGGTAGCCATAACGATAGTCGTACCACTTTCATTAATCTCACTGAAAATACGCATTATATCCCAGCTTGTCTCAGGGTCAAGGTTACCAGTAGGCTCATCGGCGATCACCATCAACGGATCATTAACGATAGCACGGGCAATAGCTATACGTTGCTGCTCGCCGCCTGAAAGCTCGGTTGGGTAAGAGTTAGCCCGTTTACGCAAGCCAACCAAATCCAATACGCTCATTACACGGCGTTTTATCTTACGGTAGGGAGTCTCAATAACCTGCATTGCGAAAGCTACATTATCATAAACCGTACGGTCGGGCAATAAACGGTAATCCTGAAAAATGATACCTAACTGCCTGCGCAAATAAGGAATTTCTTTTTCCTGTAAATCCAATAAATCCACGCCGTTAACATAAATATTCCCGGTGGTAGGAATAACTTCGCGAAACAGCATTTTGATAAAAGTTGATTTACCAGCGCCGCTGGGCCCTACAACAAAAACGAATTCACCCGGCTGGATGTGGATATTAACATCACGCAGCGCTACGGAACCGCTTGGATATGTTTTACTGACATCAGTCATTAAAAGCATGGTGAAAGCTCCCTCCTTTTCAACACTCAACCCTTAAATCAGTCTTTATCATCACGATAAACTTAGCTTTATCGTTTTTCTGCAACCTCATTTAACAAGGCGAAAGCTTTATCAGAATTGATCTGCGCTTTCTGCCGCAAGTTCTCAATGTTTTCATTTTGCTTGAGCGGTATTTTCTGCCAGCTGTCTACAGCCGCTTGAACGACATTAGCGGCGTCAATTTTTTCTACAGTGCCAACAGGCTTCTCGCCGATCGCGTTGACGAAGCTGTCTACCTTCGGATCATAAGAAACAGCCAGTAACGGAGTTTGCATTACTGCTGCAAAAACCAGTGCATGTAAACGCATACCTATTAAAAGGTCAAAATTACCTATGATTGATAAAAATTCTTCTGTGTTATACTTTCCGTTCAACAAGAAAATATCTTTTTGGCACATTAGTGCCTTACGCAGCTTCTCGCAGGCCTTTACATCTACTGAATACTGCAGTGGCAGCAATACCAACTGCGCTCCGTAAAGCTGCTGTAACTTAGATGCAGCTTCTGCCAAAACCTGAAAACATTTACTGTCACCAGACCACGGTCTTACCGAAATACCAATCACCGGCTTCGACAGATCAAGGCCTGACTGTGTCAGCAAATCGCTGCCACTGCCCTTGTCCTCAGGCGTTAGTGAAAGCACTGAATCAGCAGTAACTATCACTTTATCCTGAGCTACTCCCATTTCCAGGAGTTCCCCCGCCGACTCCTTATCCCTGACTGTAATCAAATCCGCTTTGCTACAGACAAAACTTGTCAATCGCCGGGCCCATTTTGCTCTGATTGGGCCAATGCCTTGAGCAAAAAGCATTACTTTTTTACCAAGCATTTTTCCCAAAATGATAATACCCAGATAGTAGCACAAACTACGTTGACTGGTTACATCCTGAAGCAAACTTCCGCCGCCTGAAAGAACCAGTTCAGTATCATTCATAGCACGAATGATACTGAAAGGATTAAAGCGGTATACACTGCGCACTTGGTGTTTAGAGGCAGTATCTTCCGGGTTACCCGACAATACGGTCAACTCTACGTTTTCTTCCACCTGACGCAGCGATTCTATAATAGCAGTAAGCATCGCTTCATCACCGGCGTTGGCAAAACCATAGTAACCGGAAATCAAAATTCTACTCATGCTCTAAGAATCTCCTTTGCCATTTCTGCACGTAAGGCAGCAGGATAGAAACGACTATAATCGCAACGATACCTAAAACAACACCCAATAAATAACCGTCAACAGCGCGAATGAAACTCATCATCACCGGGGTTCTCATGTGGGCGAAAGTCTGTACTAATGAGCCCTGGCCTATGGTGGCACCTACGACTAAAAGCATTTGCCACAGGCGAGGCGCTTGCTTATAGGCAGCATATGCAGCTAAATAAAAAGCCGGATGTCCGATCATGAACTCTTTTTCACGTGGCCGTGCATACATGACCTGTTCTAAAAAAAGTCGCATTTTGATCTCTAACGCCGGTACGGGAACGCCGGCAGTATGACCGCTGCGCCCTACAAAAATATAAGCAACAAAGGCCAACGCGCCTAAAAAAGCAACATGTTTAACAGTTATCGCCGTGCTGAAAAAGTTCCGCAGATGTATAGCCAAGTTACCGACCTGGCCTTTGCTGAGTACGTTAAACCTTTGCATATACCACAGGGAGATCAACAACACAGGCAGGATAAACGTTAATTTTACGCCTTTATAAATATTTATTTCCAGGAAAAAACGGCTGTCACCTAAAATTGCCGCTACAAAAGAGGCACCGATCAGCGACAATACAACGGCTAACGCCAACTGCCATGTAGCATTGACAATAATAGCCAGCGTGCTTTGCAATGTTTTTTTACAAGTATGCCAAAGCTCTACTATCACCGTCATCGAAAGTACTGGAAAAACAGTAGCAGCAAGCAAAGCCAATAATTGCCTTGTCAATACACCGCCAAATTTCATAAGAGTGATGCTTGCTACAGCACCGCCGACCAACAAAAGTATATATTGGGCTTTTTTACTGATATTAACCAAAAGCGACAAATACATGATCCCGCCTGCCAAAATAGCGAATGCTAAAGGCACGAACCAAATACGATCAGGGAAATAGGCAGCGAACTTACCATCAGCAGTGTTTCGGGTAAATACGCCTGCCGGTCCCAGTTTATAACCCCTGCCCTGTACAGATGCCGCTATTTTAGAAACGTAATCCAAATTCAACGCCAATATATCCTGGCCTTCCTGAGGGATCATAAAAGGCTTGATATAGTTGATGCGGATATTGCGTTCTTCATCTGTTAACGCCCAGCGCCGCAGCGCTTCCGGCATTTTTATTTTTCTCTGTTCAGCCTTATCTATGATATATGTCCGGGCGACCCGGTAATCCATATGCTCCGCCAAAGAAAAATTGCCGTCCATCGGTGCGAACTGAAGCTGTGTATAATGCTCCACCATGCCGAAGGTCATATTCTGCTTTTTCAGTTTATGAGCCATGTAGGCAATGTAATCTGGATATCCTACGACCTCCCGTCCACAGCCTATGTAGCCTGTAACGTTCGCGCCGGATTTATCGATCCGTCGGAAAATACTTCTGATTTGATCGTAATCATTAGGCAAATAATTCATAGGACGCACGATAACATTAAAACCAAAAGCTTTTGCTTTCCGCATTTCTTCCGTTGAAAGCCCCAGCGGAGCCTGCATCACACCTGGTTTAGTATCGTAGTTTTCTTCGGTGATCACCATGGGGTTACCGACAATTTCAATTATCTGTGGCTCATTATTAACGATTCGCAACCGCTCTTTGCCATAACGCAGATAAAGATCTTCAACAACCTCTGTCAAAACATCATATGATGTACCAACCGTCACATAGACAGCATTAGGCACTACTATCCCTTCAGCCAAAACAGGGGCAAACTTGCCTCCGTCACCGCCTAGAGCGGCGCCTTTCAGCAGCTCTTCACCGGTTACAGCAACAATCGATCCGTTATTATTCAACTTCTCTAAAGAAGTGTCAAACACGACGAGGCTTGTAATTCCGGCTTTCTTGAATTTTGCCAGCACATCGTCTAAGGCAAAGCCTTCCCAATTGGCTAAATGTTCGAGCCCTTCATATTCCATTGCCATCTCAACAGTATCATTGCGCTGTTCTATCTCATAGCGTTGATAATTCAACCATAATGAAACAACTAGCCCTATAGCTATTATCGCAACAAGTACCGGGTTATAACGGCTTTTCATCAGCTGATCTCCACCTAATTTTAAATTTCTCCACAGCAATTACAGTTTCTTTTGTTGACTGCGTAAATACGCCTCAACAAACATTTCCAGCCCACCGTCCATTACTGCCTGCACATTTCCTGTTTCAGCACCTGTACGATGATCTTTTACCAGCTTATACGGCTGAAAAACATACGAACGTATTTGGCTGCCCCATTCTATTTCCTGGTAGTCACCGGCAATATCATTTTTCAGGGCGTCCTGCTTAGCGCGTTCATATTCATATAACTTTGCACGCAGCAGCTGCATACAGCGTTCCCTGTTCTGGATCTGTGAACGCTGAGTCTGACATTGCACAATAATACCGGTAGGAAGATGTGTCATCCGCACAGCGGAACTGGTTTTATTTACGTGCTGACCACCGGCACCGCTGGCGCGGTAAGTGTCAACTTTTAAATCAGCGGGATTAATATCGATTTCTACACTATCATCAAGTTCCGGCATAACGTCTATCGCCGCAAAAGAAGTATGGCGACGGGCATTAGCGTCAAACGGCGATATTCGCACTAATCTGTGCACGCCTTTTTCACTGCGCAGATAACCATAAGCATTATGCCCGTTGATTTGCAGCGTCGCACTTTTGACTCCGGCTTCGTCACCGGGCAGATAATCAAGCATTTCCACAGTGTAGCCTTCGCGTTCAGCAAAACGAGTAAACATCCGCAGCAGCATCGAAGTCCAGTCCTGAGCTTCAGTGCCGCCTGCACCAGCATGCAGGGTAAGGATAGCGTTATTTGCATCATATTCGCCATTTAAAAGCATTCCCAACTCCAGATGTTCCACATCTGTACGGATAGCAGCCAAGGATTCTTCCATCTCAGGCAGCAGGCTGTCGTCATGCTCTTCCATCGCCAGCTCACACAAAACTTCTAAATCATCGACCCTTGTTTCCAAAGAACGAAAGATACCAACTTCCTCTTTCAACTGTGTGACGGCCTGAGCCGTTTTCTGCGCCGCTTCCGGTTTATCCCAAAACTCAGGCGCACCCATTTTATGTTCTAATTCAGCAATGCGGTCTTCTTTGACAGCTACGTCAAAGAGATCCCCTCATTTCCTCTAGTTTCTGTTTTAAAGCTGCAATTTCAGGTTTGTATTCCTCGATCAGCACTAACTTCACATCCTCTCTTAAATAACACCAGTAAAGTTGAAACTTTAAGTTTCAACTTTACTGTAAGACAATACCAACTTCATTTTTCGGTTTTATTGATCCTGACCACAGCAGTTTTTGTATTTTTTACCGCTGCCGCACGGACAGAGATCATTACGTCCAATAGTTTCACCTTTGACTACCGGCTGTTTTTTTACATCGTCATCTTCGCCCGGATTATTGGTAGAAGCATTTTCCAAACGATTCTCTACCTTAGGCTGCGAAACTACATTGACGCGATAAATATAACGAACCACATCGTCCTGTATCGCATCGATCATAGCCTGGAACATATCATAAGCTTCAAACTTATATTCAACCAAAGGATCTTTTTGTCCATAAGCGCGTAAGCCTACGCCTTCACGCAACAGGTCCATAGAATCCAAGTGTTCCATCCAGTGGTTATCAACAACTTTCAGCATGACCAGATTTTCCAGTTCACGCATCAATTCAGGACTGATAGCGTCTTCACGTTCTGTGTAATGTTCATCAGCTACTTTATACAAATATTCTTCCAGCTCTTCACGGCTCAGGTTCTGCAAATAATCCATCTGCAATAATCCTGTCGGAGCATAAAATTCTTCGGCATAAGCGATCAGCGCCTGCAGATCCCAATCCTCCGAATAAACTTCCGGCGGAGCATACATGGCCATAGTACGGTCTACTACCTTATGCACCATTTCCATAATGGTATCGCGAAGGTTTTCCTGCTGCAGGATTTTTTTACGCTGAGCATAAATAACTTCGCGCTGCTGGTTCATAACATCGTCATACTCCAGAACCTGTTTACGAATAGCAAAGTTTCTGGCCTCAACTTTTTTCTGAGCAGATTCAATGGAACGTGTTACCAGTTTATGTTCAATAGGCTCGTCTTCTTCCATACCCAATTTATCCATGATACTGGAAATATTATCCGAACCAAACAAGCGCATCAAATCATCTTCAAGCGACAGGAAAAACTTTGAGGAACCCGGATCGCCTTGACGGGCACAGCGTCCGCGCAGCTGATTATCGATACGGCGGCTTTCATGGCGTTCAGTACCAATGATATGCAAACCACCCAGCTCAGGCACACCTTCACCCAGTACAATATCCGTACCACGGCCTGCCATATTTGTAGCAATGGTTACTGCTCCGTACTGGCCTGCTCCGGCAATGATCTCAGCCTCTTTTTCGTGATATTTAGCATTCAAAACATTATGCGGGATACCGCGGCGTTTAAGCATAGCCGACAGCTCCTCAGACTGTGCGATGGAAGTGGTGCCAACCAAAACAGGGCGGCCTGATTTATGACATTCTTCGATCTCATTAACAGCCGCTTTATATTTAGCGCGCTTGGTCTTCAAAATAACATCAGGATAATCCACACGAACCATCGGTTTGTTGGTCGGAATAACGACAACGTCTAAACCGTAAATTTTTTGGAACTCCTGTTCTTCCGTTTTAGCGGTACCGGTCATACCGGAAAGCTTTTCATACATACGGAAATAGTTCTGGAAGGTGATCGTCGCCAAAGTCTGGCTTTCGCGCTCGACTTTAACGCCTTCTTTAGCTTCAATAGCCTGATGCAGCCCTTCCGAAAAACGGCGACCAAACATCAACCGGCCGGTAAACTCATCAACGATGATTACTTCGCCGTCTTTTACTACATAGTCTTTATCACGATGCATGATAGCTTTTGCTTTCAACGCACACATCAACTGATGAGAAAAATCAACGCCATGCTCGGTATCATACATATTTTCTATACCAAGCATTTTCTCTGCTTTAGCAATACCTATTTCGGTCGGTGCCACTGTCTTCATTTTTTCGTCAACGATATAATCTTCAACTTCATCCATTTTGGCAACTACATGCGCCAATACTTTATAAAGCTCCGTCGATTTTTCGCCGGGGCCGGAAATAATAAGCGGCGTTCTGGCCTCATCGATCAAAATACTGTCTACTTCATCGACGATACAATAATTAAGTGGTCTCTGAACCATCTGGTCTTCATCAACTACCATATTGTCACGCAGATAATCAAAACCGAATTCATTATTAGTACCATAGGTTATATCAGCCGCATAAGCAGCTTTACGGTCAGGATAATCAAGGGCATGGGCAATCAAGCCTACCGAAAGGCCCAAAAATCTAAATACACGGCCCATATCTTCGCTGTCGCGGCGCGCCAGGTATTCGTTGACGGTAACGACGTGAACGCCTTTACCGGTCAATGCATTCAAATACGCCGGTAAAGTCGCAACCAAAGTTTTGCCTTCACCAGTACGCATTTCTGCAATTTTGCCGCGGTGCAATACGCAACCGCCAACTAACTGCACGTCAAAGTGCCGCATGCCCAAAACACGTTTACCAGCTTCACGTACAACCGCAAATGCTTCCGGCAGGATATCATCCAAAGTTTCACCCTTAGACAAGCGTACTTTAAAATCAGCTGTCTTAGCGGCCAGATTTGCAGAACTCAGTCCTACCATATCTTTTTCTAATGCATTGATTTTATCGACAATGACTCCGATCTCTTTTAATTCCTTCTCATTCGGGTCACCAAAAATTTTTTTCAATAAACCTTCGAGCAAAACAATCACTCCTTAAATTTTCACAATAAAAAAACACTATACCTAACTTAAAATTTTAGCAGAAAAGCCTTAAAAAGTCAAAAAGCTCGGGGCTTTAACCCCAAGCTTTTTGTGAACTTTCAGTAAATTATTTTCCTATTAATATTATCGCTTATTTTAATTCCGGTGAAAGCAAGCCATAATTGCCGTCTTTACGGCGATAAACCACATTCGCACCGCCAAAATCAGGATCGTAGAAAACGAAGAAATCGTGATTCAAAAGGTTCATCTGCAAAATAGCTTCTTCAGCAGTCATCGGATGCATCGTGAAGGATTTGTTTTTAATGATCTTGAATTCACCGTCATCTTCAGCAGCAGCTCCAGCAGCCGCAGGAATTGCAGCATCCTGGAAGTTGTTATATTTTCTCTTCATCAGGCGGGTCTTATATTTGTTGATTTGACGTTCGATCTTCTCGATTACTAAATCTATCGAGGAATACATATCCTTAGTAGTTTCTTGAGCTCTAAGTAAAATTCCACTGGCCGGAACTGTGATCTCTACGATATGATTGCCTTTTTCAACCTTCAAAACTGCAGAAATATCGCCGACAGTTTTAAACTGTTTGGTTACCTTCGTAATCTTTTTTTCTACATACTCTTTTAAAGCCGGAGTTACATCAATGTTTTTACCGCGTACGTTTACGTTCATAATTCATACCTCCTTGAATTCCCCAAGGTGATGGGAGCGCAAGCTCTCTGCTTGCTTTAATATTATAATTCGCCGCACTCGATAAAACTCCTGCCTAAAAGTAACAAAAAACTCGCATGTCTTAAAAATTTCACATGCGAGTTTACAATTGCAAACAATGTAACACTTCGGGTAATAAAACACCCAACTCAGGCAATTGCCCTATAATATTTTAGACAAAAAGCTACGCGTACGTTCTTCTTTTGCATGCATAAAAACCTCATTGGGTTCCCCCTGCTCGACGATAAGCCCGCCGTCCATAAAAATAACTCTATCGCCGACTTCACGGGCAAAGCCCATTTCATGGGTAACAACCGCCATCGTCATACCTTCTTTAGCTAAGCTTTTCATAACATCTAGTACTTCGTTGATCATTTCCGGGTCAAGCGCCGAAGTAGGTTCATCAAATAAAAGTGCTTTAGGTTTCATCGCCAGTGCCCGGGCAATAGCAACACGCTGCTGCTGTCCACCTGAAAGCTGCTCGGGATAAGCATAGGCCTTATCTGCCAAACCGACCTTGATCAACAGCTCCTGCGCCGTTTGTTCGGCTTCAGCATGGCTGATGCTGCGCACCTTCATCGGCGCCAGCATTAAGTTCTCCAACACCGTCATATGCGGAAATAAATTGAACCGCTGGAAAACCATGCCTACTTCTTTGCGGATCTCGTTGATATTGGCCTCGCCTGTCAAAGGAATGCCATCAATCACGATACTGCCGCCGGTAGGCTCTTCCAGGTAATTAATGCAGC
Source organism: uncultured Phascolarctobacterium sp. (assembly GCA_900544795.1). Lineage (GTDB taxonomy): Bacteria > Bacillota > Negativicutes > Acidaminococcales > Acidaminococcaceae > Phascolarctobacterium. The sequence continues at coordinate 65,643 of UQWM01000011.1, forward strand.
GAAGCAACGTGCTTTTACCACTACCGGAAGGCCCGATAATAACGACAACTTCGCGTTCTGCTATCGTCAGATCGATACCTTTTAAAACATCTAGGCTGCCAAAACTTTTCTTCAAATCTGTTATTTTAATCATTTCTTCGTTCATTTCGTATCATACCTCCGTTCCAGCATGCCTACGAGGCGGGCCACTGTAAATGTCATAATCAGATAAATAACAGCTACAGCCATCCAAATTTCAAAGGAAGCATAGGTACGGGCAATAATCAATTGTCCGCGGCGGGTCAGTTCCTCAAAGCCGATAACAGAAACCAGTGAAGAATCTTTCAACATGGCTATAAACTCATTTCCTAAGGGCGGAATGATCCGTTTAAACGCCTGCGGCATGATTATATAACGCATAGTCTGAGCCCAGCTCATGCCTAAAGAACGGCCTGCTTCCATTTGACCTTTATCGATCGACTGGATACCAGCACGGAAAATTTCTGCAATATAAGCGCCGCTGTTAATGGAACAGGCAGAAATAGCGGCAAAATATGGATCAACACGATGTCCTATAATTCCCGGCAACGCAAAATAAACCAAAAATATCTGTACTAAAAGCGGAGTCCCGCGGATAAAATCAACATAGCAGTTAGCAAGATAACGCACTGGTTTGATAGTTGCTAAACGCGCTACGCCAACCATCATACCGATCAGCAAACCAAAACCTACGCTCAAAGCCGTTATTTCAAGGGTAATACCGGCCCCGGCCAGCAACAAAGGCATAGCCTCCCAAATCAAGCCGAAATTAATATCCATGCAGTTGTCTTCCTTTCATTGTCAGAGCTTCACATTTCAGCAAATAAAATACGGAGTACACCACCGTCACCGTTGATGTACTCCGCATCTAGATATGACCATATTATTTCTTTACTTCACCAAACCAGGTTTTGTAAATCTTGTCATACTCGCCGTTTTTCTTTAATTCGGCCAGAGCTTTGTCGATTTCGGCAGCTAATTTTTCATTGCCTTTTTTCACTGCAATGCCATATTCTTCAGCTTCAAGCACATCGCCTACAGTTTTTCCATCAGCGCTGCCGCCCTGTGCCAAATAATAGCCAACTACCGGACTGTCGTTGATAACAGCGTCTACACCGCCATTTTTCAATTCCATAGCCGCTTCGGTATTGGTATTGAAAGCAGTTACTTTGGCATCTTTGACACTTTCAGCTTTAAGAGCGCCGGTGGTACCAATCTGTACGGCAATCTTTTTACCGACCAGATCTTCGATACTCTTAATGCTGTTATTGTTTTTCTGCACCATAACGATCAGGCCTGATCTGTAATACGGAGCCGAAAACAAGACTGCTTCCTGACGTTCAGGGGTAATGCTCATGCCTGCGATCGCAGTGTCAATATTACCGGAACTAAGTGCCGGAATCAAAGCGTCAAAGCCCATATTCATGATTTCAACTTTATAACCCATTTGTTTACCGATAGCACGGATAAGATCCATATCAAAACCGGTATATTCTTTAGAACCTTCTTTTTGGAATTCAAACGGCGCGAAAGTAGGCTCTGTACCTACACGCAGAACTTTTGCAGAATCAGCTTTTTTAGCGTCATCTTTGCCGCCACAACCAGCTACCATTAAAGACAAGGCTGCCAAAACAACCATTGCCAAAAGTAAATATTTTTTCATTTTCCACCCTCCAGCAAATTATCTTGACCACTGAACACAACACATGGTCGACTATGTTTATTAATTATATAACTAAAAGGGACTCGGCGCAACATAAAGTTATAAGAATATTATTTCTTTTCTTCACCAAACCAGGTTTTATACAACTGAGCATACTCACCGTTCTGTTTCATTTCTGCCAACGCTTTATTGATCTCAGCGGCCAGTTTTTCATTGCCTTTTTTCACCGCGATACCATAATCTTCAGAATTCATGACCTCGCCTACGATTTTAGCGTCGGCACTGCCGCCCTGCTGCAAATAATATTTCAAAACGGGACTGTCGTTGATAACGGCGTCCGCTCCGCCATTTTTAAGCTCCATTGCTGCTGCTGTGTTGTCATTAAATGCAGTTACCTGGGCGTTTGGGATCTCGGCCGCTTTATTAGCTCCTGTAGTTCCAATCTGTACAGCTATGCGTTTGCCTTTCAGGTCGTTAAAACTTTTGATAGCCGCATCATCCTTTTTCACCATCACGATCAGGCCGGAAGTATAGTAGGGATCAGAAAAAACTATTACTTTTTTCCGCTCGTCGGTAATGCTCATTCCAGCAATAGCAACGTCAATATTACCTGAATTCAGAGCCGGAATCAACGCGTCAAAACCCATTGAAGAAATTTCGACCTTATAGCCAAGCTTTTTTCCTATAGCTCGAATAAGGTCCATGTCGAAACCAGTAAACTCGGCCGATCCTTCTTTCTGAAACTCAAACGGTGCAAAAGCGGGTTCTGTGCCTACTCGCAGCAGCTTCACGGGTTCCGCTTCTTTGCTTTCTTCTTTGGTCCCGCCGCAACCTGCCACAGCTAAAGCCAGCAGCATCAATACACTCATCAATAAAAATACGATTTTTTTCATTATTTACCTCTCCAAACAAATTCCGCAGTTTTGGAACCGCTTTTATAATATTTTTTTATTATATTACTAAACATCTCATTCGACAATAAAAAAATACCGTTATTTTTTAATAACGGTACGCTTTTTCTAGACAACTCAGCTGACCTGGTTTTCGCCCCCACACTCGCCTGCTGGAAGGTTCGCTCATAAGCTTTCTCGCTCCCCACTACTACTTCTCTCGCTTTTGCGGCAGGACTTACTTCTAAGCTGCGCCGTGCTCACAATACTTTGATTGCTTACGTGGATCGTTTTGCCCGCAACTGGCCTCGATTTGCAACCACAGACCTGAGTTGTAGTTATAATTATACAGCAAGCAAAAATTTTTGCAAGCGTCTTTGCTAATTACCTTTTTTGATGTATACTAATATCACCACTTGAACGAGGACGGATTGTTTATGATCGCTATACCCCAATTTCTGGATTTCCCGGACGACGGACAAACAATGGAAATCTGCGAATTCTTTATGAAAATGCTGCAACATAAGAATAAGGCTTTATATATGCACAGTCAGCAGGTAGCGAACTATGCTGCCAGCATTGCCGCCAAAATCGGACTGCCGCTTGCCGAAGTTTCCTGTATCAAAACAGCAGCTCTGCTGCATGATATAGGCAGCCTTTCTGTGCCCAATGTGATTCTGATGAAAGCACCTTATCTGAGCACCCGCGAAATGTCAATTTACAAACGGCATTGTCAGGCGGGAGCCAGTATGCTCGAAAACATCCAAGGCTTCAGCCATATCACGCCCATCATCCACGCACATCATGAAAAATGGGATGGCACCGGATATCCAAAGCGACTCAAGGGTGTAAACATACCTTTAGGAGCCCGGATAATATCTGTTGCTGACCATTATGACCAATTTATCAATCCCTGCACCCAGCAATGGCAAAAAACTCACAGCGAAGCCGTGATAGAGCTGCAAAATAAAGCAGGCCTTGATTTTGACCCTAACGTCGTTAAAGCATTTATGCAGGCCGTCGTACCAAGTAAAATTTCCAAAACAAAAAAACAAATAAAAAAACACTTGCAGTCAGATTTCTGACTGCAAGTGTTTTTTTATTTGTTCCTGTCCGTAATTTTCGATACTGCCACACATAGCTAAACCATAAACCTTAGCAGCACCAGCAGTCTTCAATGTTCTGGCGGCCTCTTCCATCGTCGCCCCAGTAGTAAAAATATCATCTACGATAACAATGGTTTTTCCTGTGACCGTCTCGCCAATGCTGAAACAGTTTTCCAGATTTATTTTTCTCTCCTGTGGACCTAATCCATACTGAGGAATAGTCTCCCTGGTTCTCAGCAGCAGCTCTATCCAAACATATTCAGCTTTCAACCAGGAAAATAAAAACTGCGGTATGTCAAAACCTCGTTCCAAGCGGCGATTCTCTGCAGTAGGGATCGGCACGATAAACACATCCGTTTGCTGTAAAACATTTTTAAATTTTGACGGCAGTCCTTTGCCTGCCGCTGCACATTCCACCGCCAGCAACTCCAGCAACGCTCTGCGGCTGTTAAATTTAAGCTGCTGCAGCGCCGTCCTAACCGGGCCTGAATACCGCAGCAACATCACCGTCCCATCCAATGCTTCACCAGCAGGAAGCCAGAGTGGTTGCATAATAGACGCCCTGCATTCCTCGCAAAATAGTCCTGTTTCTGCAATTTGCGCGCAGCCTGCGCAGCGCCTTGCAAAAAATATAGACAGCAATGCTTCATACCAGCGCTTTAAATAATCTGTAAACATCGGCGAGAACGCATCACCCTTCTTTGATAATATTATGGTAGTATGTATGCCACTTAGAAAATATCGCTTTGTTCCTGCAGGCGTTCCGCCAGCAAAGAATAGCGTTTTCTGGTTCTATCATTATCCACAGCTGTCTGAACGGCAGCTTTTGTTCCTACCAGGATAACTTTTTGCTTCGCTCTGGTCACGGCCGTATACAGCAGGTTTCTCTGCAGCATGATATAGTGCCCTGGTACCATCAATAAAATCACAACAGGATATTCGCTGCCCTGAGATTTGTGCACACTCATAGCATAAGCCAACTGTAATTCGTCAATTTCATTCGGAGTATAAGTAACATATTCCCCATCAACACGTTCCGGATAATCGACAGTAACATTACGCCCATCGATATAAACTATCCGACCTATGTCACCGTTAAAAACATCTTTTTCATAATTATTACGTATCTGCATCACTTTATCGCCAACACGCAGTACGCCGCCAGGTGTGTTGACTTCGCCCTTGTTAAGTTCAGGCGGATTGATCCTCTGCTGCAGCAAATGGTTAAGGTTCTGCACGCCGCAGGGATTTTTATGCATGGGCGACAAAACCTGCACCGACTGCCAATCGCTTTGTGCCGTTAGCCTGGCATAAAGATTGGCTACGTATTCCGCTGCGTCAAATTCATTTTCGATCTCCGCAAAAGTAAAATCACTGTTCATTTCCCACTGCGGCATCTGACCGCGGTTAATCCTATGGGCATTACGAACGATTGGGCTTATCTCCGCCTGCCGAAAAACATTTTCTAACCGCACGACCGGCATTTTCTGAGATCGAATGATATCTTTAAGCACCGATCCGGCACCAACTGAAGGCAGCTGATCCACGTCGCCGACAAAAATCAGCCGACAGCCTCCCTGAACAGCCTTCAGCAGATTGTATGTCAGCGTGATATCCAACATCGACGCTTCATCGATGATAATAGCATCTGCGTCTAAAGGCTCGCTATCATTTTTCCCAAAATTAAAACCGCCGCCGTTCGGCGTATATTCTAATAAACGATGTACTGTGACTGCCGGATGTCCCGATGAATCTGCCAGCCTGCGAGCTGCACGGCCTGTAGGCGCTGCCAGCAATATCCTGCAGCCTGCTTTTTCAAGTACAGCCAAAATACCCTTGATGACCGTGGTTTTACCTGTGCCAGGCCCGCCGGTCAGTACAAAGACGCCATACTTCAGCGAAGCATGGATAGCTTCTTTCTGCGCTTCGGCTAATGTAATACCAGCTTCATTTTCCCACTGGGAAATTATTTTTTCTACGTTGACTTTTTCCAACGCTCCGGCCAGGTCACGTAATTTAAGCAGTCTTTTAGCTGTCTGTACCTCTGCCTGATACAAATATTCAGGATAGATGAGCCTGATACCGCCAACTTCTTCCGTCCGCAGGCGATCTTCTCCCAATAATTTTTGAAAAACATCACTGACGATGTTACCACTGATCTGCAGCAACCGCACCGTTTCCTTCAACAGCAGTTCTTCAGGTACACATGTATGCCCAGCAGATGCTGCCTGATTAAGGGCATATTCCAACCCGGCCTTGATCCGTTCCTCACAGGAACCGTCCATGCCGATCGCCAAAGCTATTTTATCAGCTGTTCTAAAACCGATGCCGGTAATATCGTTCGCCAAACTATACGGATTCTCCTGTATCCTTTTGATAGCCGTTGCTCCATACTGCGCCTGCAGTTTCGGCGCATAATTGGCACTGACGCCATGTGACTCCAAAAAGACCATCAATTCCCGCATATCGGATAACTCGGCATAAGACATCCCAATCGCATCGGCTTTCTTTTTTCCGATACCGGAAATTTCTGTCAATCGATGCGGTGACAATGCCAATACATCCAAGGTTTCCGTGCCAAAATGCTCTACAATCCGTGCCGCCATTGTTTTACCAATACCTCTGACCGCGCCCGATGCTAAAAAGCGTTCAACGCCATCAGCGGTCGACGGCTTGATGGACTGACAGGATTCTGCCCGAAACTGCCTGCCAAATTTAGCATGCTCGCCCCATGACCCGCCTAACTCCACCGATTCACCTAAAAAAGGAGCCGGTCCACGGTAGACGACGCTGACTTTTCCTTCATGGTTTGTTTTTATTCTAAACACGCTGAATTGATTATCTTCACTTTGAAAAACTATATTATCAACAACACCCTGCAATTCCTGCATTCTTTCACCACCGTACAAAACAAATGTTCTTGTTTATTATAACACGTTTCCCTATAAAATAAAACTTTTTGCCATATATTATTCACAATAAAACCAGCGACTAAGCTTTGACATCAAGCCATTTATTAGCTATAATATATTAAGTTGTTCATGTATTTATCAATATTTTTTAAAACTTAAAGCTCGCCTCGTTGAAAGGAGAACTATCTTGAAATCCATTGGAACACAAATAGCTATAGATATGTATAATTGCAGTGACCTGCTTTTAAACGACGCTTCCGGCGTACAGGCAACTGTTCAAAGCGCTGCCGCTGATTTTGCCATGCAGCCTCGCGAAACTTATATCAACTGCGAAGAAGGCATCAATGAATATTCGGTATTTGCCCATTGCAAGCAAGGCCATGTGACCCTGCATCTGTACCCTGACCTGGGCTTTGTTACGATTGATGTTTTCACTTGTTTCAAAGACGCTGATCCGGATGGCTTAGGCCGTTTCCTGCGCAATTATTTCGATCCTGACAAATCAAAAATCACCTACCTTGACCGCGGAGACTTCGGCAGTGAAAGCGATATGAAACCGCGCCGTAAATCCAACATAAAAACCATTCGCAGAGCCCGCACTATCGGCAACAAACTTTCCAAACTGATGATGAAACCACGTTCAATGTAAAAGCTGCCTTTGAGCAGCTTTTTTCTTTGCCTCTGTTCCTAACGCTGATTCTCTGTTAAAATAAAGGCAGTAACTATCAACAGTATTGGAGAACGTTATGAAATATATTTTTTGGGATATAGACGGGACACTTTTAAAGACCGGCCTAGCTGGTGTTGATGCTCTGCGTGATGCTATAAAATACCGCTTCGGCATCGAAAACTTTCAATTCTCCCATACTTTAGCGGGAATGACAGATTCATTTATCTTCAAACAAACGATCAGAGATATCAAAGGCAGATGCAACGCGGCAGACGCCGCAGGACTGTTGATCCATTACCACCAGTTATTGGAAAAATATCTGCCGACACATCCCGGCAGCCTGATGCAGAACGTCAAAGAGACCCTGCAGTATTGCGCAGAACATGATACAGGCTACAAAACCTGTTTACTCACTGGCAATACTATGACCGGCGCTTTTGCCAAACTCAAACATTACGGTATTGACCACTACTTCGACAGCCGTTACAGTGCCTGCGGCGAACTGAGCGAAGAGCGCAGCGAGCTGGCCCAAACAGCTTATCGGCGCCTCTATATGCTCGATCCTGACATTGCTCCCGATAAAATCATTATTATTGGCGACACACCTAACGATATCACCTGCGCTCACGCAATCGGTGCCCGTAGCCTGATAATTCTAGCCGGCTCAACTTATGACAGGGCCCAGTTGGAAACTTATCGACCCTGGAACGTTATTGATAAACTGCCTGACGCGCCCCAGGATTTTATAGCTTTACTGAATAACAACTGACCGAATCAGCATTTTATAAGGAGAATAAATATGAAAAGCATTTTTTACAGCGCCCTGCTTGTTTTATTATTTATCACAGCGCCTGTTTCAGCCTACAACAGTTATGACCTGGCTACGCTTTTAAACACTGGCAGCTGCACTTACGGCGACCTGTCAGGGGCAGAACTCAGCAACCTTGATCTGACCGGGGCCGACCTTACCGGCAGCAATTTGACCGGTGCGCGGCTAGTCAAAACAAAACTTACCGGAGCTGTTTTTGACAATGCAATCCTAACCAAAGCAGTCCTGACCAACGCCGAGCTTGAAAAGGCCAGTTTTAAAACGGCACTACTCACCTACACCAATTTCAACAACAGCAATTTAGCAGCCGCTGATTTCAGCCACGCTAACGCTTTCAGAAGCAGATTAGCGAACTGTAATCTGCAATTCACCATATTTTATTTAGCCAATCTACAGGAAGCAACTTTAGACAGCAGCAATTGCCTGGAAAGCGATTTCACCCAAGCTAACTTAGCTTATGCGTGGCTTTATAATACAAATCTACATGGAGCGGCGCTTAATAACGCCAATCTTTTTAACGCTAAAATGAACAATGCCAATCTGAGCGATGCTGATCTTACCGGAGCTGTTTTGAGCCAGGCTTTACTGCAAAATGCTAATCTCAATAATGCCAAACTGGATATGGCCCTGCTCAACGAAACTGATTTCAAAGGCGCCAGCCTGAACTTCACCGACTTTGGCACCGCTTTTAAAAACGACGCTATTTTCGAATGACAAATATTCAAAATGAAAAACGATAAAGTCCATATAATTGTGTAAAAAGAAAGAGTCATCAAAACCCTTTTTAAGG
>UQWM01000012.1 GCA_900544795.1 uncultured Phascolarctobacterium sp.
AGCTGCTGTACACCCACCAACAGGGCGACAGCGCAGTGATGGCCGGCAGCGGCGAGACCTACGACTTTAACGCCGTAGACAGCACCCGTGCCAGAGTTGGCGCCCGCTTGAGCAAGGATTATAGTACCCGTGCTACGGCTTATGTAGGCACCGCCTACGAATACGAATTTGACGGCGAGCCCACTGCCACCGTTAAAGGATTCAGCACCCTGGCCCCCAGCATCAAGGGTGGCAGCGGTATGCTGGAGCTGGGCTACAGCCTTAAGCCCAAAGCCGCAAACGACCCCACCATCGACCTGTCACTGCAAGGCTGGCTGGGCAAAAAAGAAGGCTTCACTACTAACGTCAACTTTATGTGGAAGTTCTAAGCAGTCAGCACAATTTATAAACAAGTTAAAAGCAAACACTAAAGGCGTTGTTTCTTTACGAAACAACGCCTTTTTTATATTCAATAAAATGTTAGACAGCGCTGCTTTTAGCCTGCCAGTGATTTAGCGGTAAACCTGTTATGCAGCAAAAAATCTGTTTCTGCCTGCACCTGCTCGTCATAATTTTGCAGCTGATACTCGACCAGCTCTACTACCGATTGCAGACTGTGGATCTTCTCCAGCAGCATTTTTTTAGATTCAGCCAGCATATCCTTACGTTTTTGGTAGGTGGCGTCACCCATTTTTGCCAGCTGGATATAGTCGATGATACTCTCCAGCGACATACCACTGGCTTTAAGTTTTTTGATGAAATCGATCCACTGTACAAAATATTCGTCATAAACGCGCACTCCCGCCGCATTGCGTGGCACAGAAGGAAGCAGGCCAATACGCTCGTAATATCTTAAAGCATCTGCCGACATGTTAGTTTTTTCGGCCATCTCACTAATAGTCATTGTTTTCCTCCTTCTGCTTTAGCATGCTTACTGCGCACTCCATTATTCAACAAAACAACTTCTGCCTGCTGCTGTAAAAATTTCAGTTGCAAGCCTTGGGGCTACTTTTATTATAAATTATCCTTTTTCATATGTATAATACCTATTTTTTATACACAGCAATGCCTATAGGGCATTATTGTGCTGGCCGTTGGCTGCATCTCACGTTCCGTTATCGAAGGCACGGCCTTCCCGCAGCTATCCTACTAGTTGGGAAGCAGCCTGTAAACAAAACCGTAACAATAAAAAAGCGTTGTTTCTTAACGAAACAACGCTTTTTTGTGCTTATTAAACTTTTATTTATTCAATTTCTGCCCGATCTTCAACATATACATCGGGTCTACGTTCTGACCGTCTACAAAGACCTCGAAATGCACATGAGGACCGGTGCTGTAACCGCTGCTGCCCACAAAGCCGATGATCTCGCCTTTGCGTACGCTTTGCCCCGACGCTACAGCCAGGCCGCTCATATGTCCGTAAGCCGTTTCATAACCGTTGCCATGGTCGATACGTACATAACGGCCATAACCGCCGTTCCAGCCAGCCACCTCTACCGTGCCCATAGCACTGGCATAAACAGGTTCGCCAAAGTCAACAGCGATATCAACGCCCGGATGCCAGTCGTAACCACCACCGATAGGGCCGCTGCGTCCGCCATAAGGCGAGCTGATAGTGCCGCCTTTAGTAGGCCACAGGTCGGGGAAAATGGAACGCTTGTTATTACGTCCTTCCAATTCAGAAAGCAGCTCGCTCATCGAAGTTTTCTTTTCGTCGATCTGCTGCTCCATATTTTTATTCTGCGCCGTCAGCACAGCCGCCATTTCCTTAACGCCCAAATTGGCAGGGCCGCCCTGCCCTAAATAACGGGGCGTGTTGGTTGCCGCATTTTCAGTTTGGGGTCCCAGGTCGCTGCCCAGCTTGGCGCTGTCGGTGTCACGGATCAAGGCCCTGCGCAGCTTGGTTTCCAAAGTGGTGATCTCTGACATATCACGCAGCATTTTTTCATTGTCTTCCAGCAAGCTTTGCAGCTGTGCTTCCAGCTCGCCTTTTTTCGACTGGTACTCTAAAAAGTCGGCCCGTTCCTGACGAAACTGGTAAAAATTGTAACCCATGTAGCCCAGCGCGCCCACCATACAGATGACGCCTGCCAAAGCCACACTGACCAGCATTTTAAAGCGCCGAGCCGTAAAATGATAGACCTTGGGGCCTGCCGTAAACGTATATTCTTCTTGCTTCTGTAAATCTTTTTCTTCCATCTTACTACCTTCTTATCTAAAATACCCCAGCCGCTGGCCTACTGCCAGCAGTCTGTGCCCAATAAAGGGCAAACTGTTCAGATCGTTTTTGTCCATACCGCCAGTCGCCAGCAGCACACCGCCATAAACGGGCACCGCCACAGCGATCGCCGCCAAAATAGCCCAAGCGCCCCAGCCGGAAGTCAGCATAATGACACCGTAGAGCGCCGCACCCATCACTGCCGAAGCCAGTGCCGGTTTAAACACTCCATTGAAGGACAAAGCAAAACCTGTATATTTGTAAATAAAGATCATATTTAACACTGCCGCCAGGCCAAAATCCACAACTGTCGCCATAGCGGCGCCTTTGATGCCTAAGGTCGGTATCGCCGTCAACGACCAGCTTAAAACCACTTTCACCGCCGCTGCCAAAATCATATTGATAACAGGTATCGACGTGCGGCCCAGTCCCTGCAAAATGCCGGTACTGATTTGATGCAGCCCCAGCAGCAGGATACCTGCGCTCATAGTCTGGATCGCCGAAGCAGCCCCAGGAGCGTTATAAATGAGTGCTGCAATTTTTTCGGCCAGAAAATACATGCCCACAAAGCAGGGGCAGGTGATGATCAAAGCGACCCTGAAAGCCGTCCTTGTTTTGGCAAGGATACCACCGGTATCGTTCAAAGCCCTGGATTCGGAAATAGCCGGCACCAGGCTGATGGTCATCGCCGCCGTAAAAATCGTTGCCAGATTGATCAAAGGCACAGCCATACCGGTCAGATAGCCAAAAAACTCCGTCGCCTGGCTGATATGGAACCCGGCAGCCTCTAAACGTTGCGGCACTATCAAAAGGTCCAGGTTGGCTACCACCGGCAGCATCAGGCTGGACATGGAAACCGGCAGCGCCAGACGCAACAGGCGGCTGATGATAGCCCGCGCCGATTCTCGGACCGCCAGCGGGTTTTGCTGCACCAGATCTTCCTTCAGCTTATGCTTGAGACGGCCATAAAACCACATCAGCACCAGCAAAGCGCAGAACGCGCCCACACCCGCGCCCATACTGGCGCCGCCGGCTGCATAAGCCAGGCCGTGAGGCATAAACATATTGGCGAAAACGATCATGGTGATAACCCGCATCAGCTGCTCCACAATCTCGGAAGCCGCCGTCGGCGTCATGATCTGCCAGCCTTGCAGATAACCACGGAAGCTGGCCAAAAAGGTTACAAAAAACACGGCCGGGGCCAGGGCGATGATCGAATAATAAGCGCGTCCATCACGGATCCAGTGGTTGTCGACCAGCCACTGGGCACCAAAAAACAGCGCCGACGCAAAAACCAATCCGGTAACGAACAGTAGCCGCAGCGAAACATTAAAGACGCGCTTGGCGCCCAAAAAGTCCTTCTGGGCCAGCTTTTCGGCCGTAATAATGGAGATCGCCACCGGGATACCGGCCGACGACAGAGTGATGGCCATCAGATAGATAGGAAAGCCCATCTGATACAGTCCGATGCCCTCGCCGCCCAAAACCCGCGACAAAATGATCCAATTCAGCGAACCGATGACCTTGACGACGATACTGGAAACCGTCAATATCAGGGTCCCTTTTAAAAATTTATTGTTACTGCCAGCAGTTTTTTCGGTATCGCTCATGTTTACCCGCCTTGTCCGATTTTACAATTACACATAGTAATACATTATAATTATCGCCTTAATGCGGCTTTTTGACAAGTCTTTTCGGTTTTATTTCACAAAATCTTGCTTTATTGCCCGCCCGTTGTTACAATTAAATTATAAAATAATTATTTGGGAGGTTGTTTGCATGAAAAAAGTCCTGTCCTGCGCTTTAGTCGGTCTGCTAAGCTGCGGCTTACTGCTTGCCGGCTGCGGCGACGACAAAAAGGCCGACCCCAAGTCCGCCGACGGTAAAACCAAGGTCGCCTTCGTTTACGTCAGCTCTGCTAAAGACGGCGGTTATTCCATGGCCCACGAGCTGGGCCGCCAGTACGTTGAGAAGAACATGCCCAACGTTCAGGCCAGTTACATCGAGTCAGTTCCCGAGGGCGCCGACTCCGAACGCGTCATCACCCAACTGGCTTCACAAGGCAACAAGGTTATTTTTACCACCAGCTTCGGCTATATGGACCCTACCATCAACGTGGCTAAAAAATATCCCGACATCGCTTTCCTGCACTGCTCCGGCTTCAAAACCGCCCCTAACGTAGGCAACTACTTCGGCCGTATGTACGAAGCCCGCTATGTGACAGGCATCGTAGCAGGCAAACAAACCAAATCCAACGTCATCGGCTATGTGGCGGCGTTCCCGATCCCGGAAGTCATCCGCGGCATCAACGCCTTCACCCTGGGCGCCCAAAGCGTCAACCCCGATGTGCAGGTAAAAGTCCTCTGGACCAATACCTGGTATAACCCGGCTACCGAAAAACAGGCAGCCATCACCCTGATCGATGCCGGCGCCGATATCATCGCCCAGCATCAAAATACCCCCGGACCGCAGCAGGCTGCTGAAGAACGCGACAAATACGGCATCGGCTACAACGTCGATATGTCAGCCAACGCTCCCAAAGCCTCCCTCACCGCTGCTATTTGGAACTGGGGCCCGTATTATGAAGAAACCATCAAACAAGTAACCGGCGGCACCTGGAAAGCCGGCGCTTACTGGGGTTCCATGAAGGACAAAGTCGTCGATATCGCGCCTTACGGCCCGGCAGTCAGCGACGAAACAAAAAAACTGGCCGATGCTGCTAAAGCAGAGATCATCGACGGTAAACAAAAAGTTTTCACCGGCCCGTTATATGACCAAAGCGGCGCCGAGAAAGTTCCCGCAGGTACAACTTTGACCGACAAGGAGCTTTTGAGCATGGACTGGTTCGTCAAAGGCGTTGACGGTAAAATCCAGAACTAGCTCGTTTAGTGTTTAAGTAAGGAAGGTACATAAGAATGAAAAAAACATTGATTGTAACTTTAGCATTGGCTTTAGGCCTCACCACTGTCTGCGCTGCTTCCCCCCTCAAAAACTACGATGCGGGCAAAGTAGCACTTGACTTAGGGCTTACCGTGCCCACCAACAATAATTATGAAGGCGCCAGCGTAGGCAGCAAAAAAACAGCCCCCTATGCAGGCATCACCGTTGGCCTGGGCGGCAAAACCGCCGTCAATTACAAATGGAACCAGTACAAAAACAGCGGCAGTACTAAAGTTGAAGCCCAGCAGCTCAACCTGATGTACAAAGTCCTGCCCGTACTCGACGTTTACGCAGGCTATGTCAACAGTGATGTTAAACTGCACGGCGACAGCCGCAGCCGTAACTCCGGCCAGGTAGGCGTTCAGGGTCGCGTAGAATTGCCGTTCCTCTGTACTTTATGGGGTCGCGCCGGTGCCGGCAACAAGCTCACCAGCTACGAGATCGGCCTCAGCCGTACTCTGGTATCCAACGTAGAACTTAATTTGTCATACTATGACAATAAGTTTAAAAACTCTGCCCCCGGCAGCATCGATGCTAAAACAAAAGGCGTCAACATGGGTGTTACCGTTAAATTCTAATTTTTTATCAGAAAGGGTGTACAACATGGGAAAATTTACAGTAAAAAAAACCAACACCGGTATCAAATTTGATTTAAAAGCAGCCAACGGTGAAATAATCGCCACCTCTGAAGTCTACAAAAGCAAGGCTTCCTGTCAAAACGGCATCAAAAGCGTGCAAAAAAACGCCGTCGTTGCCGAGATCGAAGATACTACTGAAAAAGATTTTACCGCTGTCAAACATCCCAAATTCCAAGTCTACCTCGATAAAAAAGGTGAATACCGTTTTCGCTTAACCGCGTCTAACGGTCAGATCATCGCTGTTGGCGAAGGCTACAAAACTAAAGCCGGCTGCCTTAACGGTATTAAAAGCATCAAAAAGAACGCTCCTACGGCGACCATCGTAGAGCCCAAAGCATAATTTACAGTAAGGCCAGAAAGTTTACATATTTCTGGCCTTATTTTTTTACAATACTAACGGAGAATTATTATTGACAACTGTTTGAAGCTGTGCTATTATAGACACATTGAAAACTTACCTTTGCGTAAGTTCTGCTCAAAAAACCTTAAATCTTATATTATTTGGAGGAATGAAGAATGAAAAAATTCGTATGTCAAATCTGTGGTTATGTTTATGAAGGCGAAGCAGCTCCCGAATCCTGCCCGCAATGTAAAGCTCCGGCTTCCAAATTTACCGAAATGAGCGGCGACATGACTTGGGCTGCTGAACATATCGTTGGTATCGCTAAAGACGTTGCCGAAGACATCAAAATGGACCTGCGCGCTAACTTTACCGGCGAATGCACCGAAGTTGGTATGTACTTGGCCATGAGCCGCGTTGCTCATCGCGAAGGCTATCCTGAAATCGGCATGTACTGGGAAAAAGCAGCTTTTGAAGAAGCTGAACACGCAGCTAAATTTGCTGAACTGCTCGGCGAAGTAGTTACCGATTCCACCCAAAAGAACCTGGAAATGCGCGTAGAAGCTGAAAACGGCGCAACCGCAGGCAAATTCGATCTGGCAAGCCGCGCTAAAGCAGCCGGTTTGGACGCTATCCATGACACCGTTCATGAAATGGCAAAAGACGAAGCACGCCACGGCAAAGCCTTCGAAGGCCTTCTGAAACGCTATTTCAATAAATAAGCACCTTACCCCCACTCCCTTACATTCATCATACTTACCCCAAACTTAAACAAAGAACCCCTGTTTCCAATGGAAACAGGGGTTCTTTGAGGTTTAATATTCTAATTTCAGCTCATGCCTTTAGGAACTGTAAAACCCGGAGCTTTTAAAACCTTATTGCTATATTCCGCTATACTGGACCATATGATAACATTACCTTGCGCCTGAATCTGTCCACAAAAATTATTACACGAATTTTCAAGAATTACATTAGCATTAGATGATAAAAACGCATATCTTTTTCCATTAACAGTTCCCCAAGGTCGTGCCATATCAATATCACCATTGGCCATAACCATTAATAATTCCTCATTATTGGTCGGATTTCCTGAATTACTACTATCTAATTTCACAGAACCTTTAGCAAATATCCTGATATTTCCCTGTAATGGGGTTATTATTATAACATTGCCATCAAATACCAACGTTAAAGGAGCACCTGAGCTTGGACCAATGATGCCATTAGTCAAATATAAGCTATTATTATTTTTGGGGCAATTTATAAATAAAACAGCTCCTGATCCACCCCTGATTTGATAATTCCAATTATTACCTTTATTCCATTCATCTTTATAATAACCTATTGGCCACTCAATATATACTTGTTCTTTATCGCCTATAACAAAAGCTTCGTTATTATTAACAGGCAAAACATCCAATGTTTTAATATTAGTATAAAAACTTTTCTCAAAAACATTATCTGGAATCTTGGTCTTTAACGCACCAGTATAATTTCCTTGCCAATTATCGCCATTATTAAAATGTTTGTCACCGCTTTGATCTTCTTTATCAGAACCATAAATAGATCCTATAATGGTATTATTGGAATTTTTTACTGTAACCTTCCCACCAGATTGTATCAAACCAGGTAAATCTAAAACTTCTTCGCCGCCACCTTCTTCACCACCGCCGGTTTCGCCATTATCTCCTAAAGTATAAACTTTACGAATAACTTTGCGGATACCCTGGCATGAACCAATCGAAGTGATCTGATAAGCAACATTATCTTCCGGAGTATATGTACCGGATATATCAAGAGTGCCCTTCATAATGCCTACTGCATACCATATTTTTTCCTGGTCTACTTTATTGCCATCTAAACTCAAATGTCTCAAATTCATACTATCACTGGTTTGGATATAGTTTTCAGGAGTGATCCACCACCATTCATTATTTTTGTTTTCCAGCGCCGCCACTGCCCTTTTATATCCGGCTTCCGCAGCATACCAAGCCTGCTGTTCCCGATAGTCTGATGATGCAGCTGTTTTTTCCATTGTCATCATCGGCAGCCAGGCTACAGCGATGATCATTAAAAATAACAGCATTACCACAGCTATAACAGTCACCGATCCACGTTGACTTTTCATCTCATCACCTCAATTATACTTAACAGAGATATTTTTCCAACCAGCAATCACTGATTGCATATCATTCAACGATTTATTGGTAGATACTGCATTTCCATTAAACCACTGTTTCTTGCTTGGATCGTAAATAACCCCAGTATACCAACTATTAGTTAAATCAGTACGTCCCATCAAAAAGATATCTTCTGGTTTGCCAGTATGGCAAACAGGGCTTACGTAAATCTTAGTCGTAGTATTTTCTATTGTACCGGTTACCCAGTTGTAGTTATATTTTGCTAAATTCAAATATTGCCTTATTAAATCATTACTCTTCAAGAAAGAATTATTTATTTTCCCTTCACCATAGATTTTCTTCATAAAATCTTCATATAGTTTCCACTCATTAGCCGTTAAATCATTTTTTGCAGGAATATTACTGTCACCTAAATTTAATGTATCCTTTACTTTTATACCCAGCAACAATATTTCTTTATAGGAACGTATTAATTGAGCCTCTATAGAATTATCCTCTTCTTCACCTTCACTCGGCACAACTTTAGTCTCCAAAGTTTGAGTTTTCATTTTACCATTAAGTTCATACTGCAACGGTAAAGCTATCTTATATATAATTACAGTATTACTATCGTTCAAAGTAATACTTTCCGCGGTAATCGGAAAGCTCCCTTCAAAAACACTATTCTTGATATCCTTAGGGAAAACAGTAACCTTTTTAGTACTATCAGTGGTATTCTCATACGTTACCTGCAATTGTTTTTTTGTATCATCTTTCCACTCGACAGTAATTTTGTAATCTTTATTCTGACCTTTGGAAATATCCATATGGCGATCCCAAATACTTCCGTTATAAGTTAGTTCATTAGTCCCAAGTGTAGGTTTTTCAGGCTCGATACTCTCCTTGTCCGCGTAACGCAAGGTAGTTTTCAACTCGTTCATCAGCAAGCGCGCCTCTTCATAAACTACTTCCTGCTTGGCTCCCGTATGCAAACTGATGGTACTGCTACCAAACAAATTGACCATAGCTCCCATGATCAGTGCTAATACAGCCATCGCTACAACTAATTCTATTAATGAAAATCCAGCCTGCTTTCTCATTCTGCCGCTCCTCTAAATTCAGTCTTTTGTACGTATATACGTTTGCAGATCCAGAGCCTGCTGCTGTGGATCTGTCCATTTCACTTCCACTCTAACTAAATATAAATCATCCTCGCCCGGATAACTGTTGCCCAACGATGCGGCGCCGCCTTGGGCGTTAATTTGATACTCGATCCCATCCTGAAAAAGCTTATTATTTTCATTTTTATTAATATATTCTACTATTTCTTTTATATCACTACTACTATGGCCATCGGCTGCCTTCAACAGTTCGATTTTTTCTGCCGCTATCTGCACGGCTTTTTCCTGCCTGTCAGCAGACACCATGACGCCGATACCGTAAGTATATAAAGCTGCCAACGCAACCAGGCCGATAGCTACTACCAAAACACCAATAATAGCATCGACCAGTAAAAAACCTTGTTTATTTTTACGCAACTGTTGAATAAAATTCATTGGCACAGCCGTCCTTTGCACATATTTTTCCATATTTATTATACCATATATTTACGACATTCCCTGAATAATAAATATCATATCTTTGGAAAATACTTATAAAAAATACCGCTCCCAAACGGGAGCGGCAACTTTTTTGCCGTTATTTCTTTTTTGTTTTGCCGTGGTTGGTATCGTTGGCATTGGCAATGGGCACCCACTGGCGAAGCAGTTCGGTGCAGGCCGCCGCATAACTGCCGGCGCTGCCAAAGCCGCCTGCATAGGCGTCCTGGTTATACACGGTCAAGATCTCGATATCGTCATAATAGATAGTGGCGCTGCCGCCGTTATCATAAACTATAAACCGATACGGGTCGATTTTACCAAGATCACGATGGCGTACACAATACAAGCCACCGGCCAACATATAGGCACGGTATTCGGGACGGTCGTTGCCGATGGTCTGGGTGATGTTAAAGCTCCAGTCACCTTCATGTACCGAGGCCGTGTTATCTTCGTTCAGGGTGATATCAGGATGCACCTTCAATGCCTTGATCTGCTTCATGACTCTTTTTAAACGCTCTTCCGGCTCGGGATGGCTGGAAAAGATGCCGTAACCCGGGTTGCCCCGTTCTTTAGCCAGGTCTTCCAGCTTGTTGATGGTCAGCACCACGCTGTAGGGGTTATAGCCTGCGTCCACGCACAGGTTAAAGCCGCCTTTGTCGGCGCCGCGTTCATCAGTGCGGCTGTAGCCTGCCGCCAAAGCCTGCGTCGCCAGCCCGGCGATGCCCAGGTCGCCCTTAGTCACGATGGCAAAGGCCAAGGTTGTAAGCAGCTGTTTTTCGATCTGATGCACAGTATGCTTTTTGACGACGTGGGTGACCTCGTGACCCAACACGCCTGCCAGTTCCGCATCAGAGGGCATATAGTCGATCAGACCTTTAAAGACATAAATAAAGCCGCCAGGGCAGGCCAAAGCATTGACCTCGTCGCTGTTGAGCACTTTAAAGGTATAATCCAGGTCCTGACGTTCGCTGACCTTGACCAGGCTCTGCCCGATCCTGTTGACACGCTCCTGCAGGGCGTAATCCTGCACTACACCGTATTTGGCTTCCAGCTGCATCGCCGTTTCGCGGCCCATCTCTATTTCCTGCTGCTTGCTGATCAGCCCTGCTTCTGCCGGCGGCGTCAGCCCCAGCGTGCAGCAAAAGGCAAAGACCACTGCTAAAATAAATCGTTTCATCTTCTCACATCCTCTGCTTTATAGCAATCAAATCGCACCAGCTTCTTTAAGCCGCACGATCTCTTCCGCATTGTAACCAAGCTCGGCCAAAACCTCGGGCGTATGCTCTCCCAGCAGCGGCGCCCGCCGCTCGATGCTGCCCGGCATATCCGATAAACGGATCGCCGGCTGCACATAGTTCAGGGTGCCGATGTCTTCTTCCCTGGCCGTCAGCATAGCGGACTGCTGCGTCAACTGGCTGCTTAACACCTCGTCCATAGTGCAGACCGGCGTTACGCAAAATTCCTCGCTGCCGATCAAATCCAGCCATTCTGCCTGGGTCTTGGTTTTGAAGATGGACGCCAAACGCTGCTGCATTTCCTCACCATGTTCAAAATCAAACTGGCGGCTTATCAGGTCTTCGCAGCCCAGCAGCTGGCACAAACGCTGCCAGAACTTGGGCTCGATGGTGCCGACGCTTAAATAACGGCCGTCGCCGGTCTGATAAACATTATAATAATGGGCCTTACGGCCGAAGGGTTCGCAGCCGGTAGCCTTACAGCCCCAAAAACTGCTGATACCTGTAGTCTGCAGGCTTAGGGACGTGTTATACAAATTGATATCGACTGCCTGCCCTTCGCCGGTTCGTTCACGAGCCAGCAGTGCCAGCAAAATACCACTGACGGCGTTCAGGCTACTGCCCAGCGCCGATACCTGCACATCAGACACACAGACCCCGCCCACATCGTCCAGAGAATTGAGCCCGGCCAGACCGATCACGTTCAGGTCGTGGGCCGGTTTGTGCTGATAAGCACCCGTTTGCCCAAAACCTGTGATCGAACAATAGACCAGACGGGGATTGATTTTTTTGATGCTCTCATAATCTAAACCGTAGCGGGCCAGATAACCCGGACGGAAACCTTCTAAAAACACGTCGGCGTCAGCTAAAAGCTGCTGCAAAAGCCTGCGCCCGCCTTCGCTTTTAATATCGGCAGTGATGCCCCGCTTGTTGCGGTTGAGCCCCAAATGCCAGTAGCTCATGCCCGGCGCTGCTTCGGGAAAAAACCTGCGGGTCGGATCTCCGTCAGGCGTTTCCACCTTTACCACGTCGGCGCCAAAATCGCCCAGCACCATACCGCAGTACTGCCCCGGCAGCCATTTCGAAAAATCTATTACTTTGATACCGGCTAAAGCTTTCATCTCGCTGACCTCCAATGCCTTACCCATCAAAATATACTCGGGAAATATACTTTATAATATTCTACATTTTTTTCGGTTTCCCTTTAATTTGTTGGCCTTGAAATGCTATAATAAGATACAGAAGCTATCGGAAGGAGTGTCACTATGAATATCCATAAGCTTACTTTAGCGGCGCTCTTAGTTGCCATTGGCACCCTCAGCGCGCACCTGATTTATATACCTGCCGGCGTTTCCAAATGCTTTCCCGTACAGCACGCCATCAATGTGCTGGGCGCGGTGCTTTTAGGCCCCGGTTATGCCACAGCAGTGGCTTTCGTCATTTCCTGTCTGCGTAATATGTTCGGCACCGGTTCCCTGCTGGCTTTCCCCGGCAGTATGATCGGCGCTTTGCTGGCCGGCCTTTGCTACAGCCGCCTGCGCACGGTTAAAGCCGCTATGGCGGGCGAAGTTTTCGGCACCGGTATTTTAGGCGGCCTGGTGGCCTGGCTGTTTGCCAAAACCTTTTTAGGCAGCACGGCCGTAGCCTGGTTCTTTATCCCCCCGTTCCTTATCAGCACCATCGGCGGCAGCATTATCGCCGGGCTGATCATTAAAAGCGGTATTCTGGCTTACGCTTTGCCAAATCTTTTCGCTAACAAAGGAAACAATAAAATTTTATGACTATTGATACGATGCTTTCGCAAATCTTATATTGTTTGAGCGGCTTCTTTTTCGGCATTTTCGCCTCGCGCTACAGCGTTATCAGCTGGCGCACGCTGCTCAGCCGTCCGCCGCTTTTTAAATGCGCGCCTTATGTGCTGTTTATCCTGGTGGCCTTCACCCTGTTTCCCTTCTGGCTGACAGCCCGCACCGAAGCAGGCGGTTTTGTTTACTATGCGACGCTGCTGTTCTTTTTTACCAAAGGCTACCGCGCCATGAAGAAAGGATGACCCTGACCATGACTGAAAACAAAAAGAAGGAAACTGTCACTTGTGATTCCTGCGGGCACAGTGCTAAAATACATCCTCAGCTTGCTGACAAATATGTGCAGCCCATGTCCGAGATCTTTAAGGTTTTGGGCGACCCCACCCGTATCAAGATCCTGGAACTGCTGAGCCACGAAGCCATGTGCGTCAGCAATATCGCCGAGATGTTGGATATGACCCATTCGGCGATCTCCCATCAGCTGCGGCTGCTGCGTCACGCCCAGCTGGTCAAATTTTCCAAATCCGGCAAAGAGGTCATTTATTCCCTCGACGACGAGCATGTTTTGACATTGTTCGCTCAGGCGCTGGATCACGTTAAGCACAAAGTCTGATATACTTTAAAACGGTAACCCCGAAGTCTGCAAGCAGGCTTCGGGGTTTTTTATGCGTTTCTTTCTGTCACCTGCACAATCAACAAATCACCGCTTTTGTTGGCGACAGTTTTTTATGATACAATAGGTCTGTACAGCAATAAATCTGTAAAATTTATATTTTTATGAGGACAGAATAAATGCTTTTAACAAATCTTAAGCTTGACCAACATACAGACCGCCCTTTATATGCGCAGATCAGCGCCGCCATCAAAGAGCAGCTCCACAGCGGTCAAATCAGTGCCGGTGATAAGCTTCCCTCCGTACGCAAGCTGGCCGCCGCCCTACAGGCAAGCCGTACTACGATCGAGAGCGCTTATAACCAACTGGTGGCCGACGGCTATCTGCTGAACGAGCCCAAGCGGGGCTATTTTGCCGCGGCTTTGGCCGGGCTGCGCAGCCGCAGCGACGCGCCTGTTACCCAAAGCATCGAACCGCCTGCCGTCCGTTATAACTTTGCCAACAACTACATCGACCCGGCTTCCTTCCCCACCGACCTGTGGCGGCGTTATTTGAACCGGGCCCTGAAAAACAAAGCCCTGCTGTCCAGGTACGGCGAGCCCCAGGGCGAAACCGAGCTGCGCCGCACCCTGGCCAAATACAGCTCTGTTGCCCGTGGCGTCGTCTGCTCGCCCGAGCAGATCGTCATCGGCGCCGGTGTGCAAAGCCTGCTGCAAATACTTATCGACATTTTACAGCCGGAACTGACCGAGATCGCCCTGGAAGCGCCGGGCTTTGCCCAGGCAGAACGACTTTTCACCTCCCATGGCTGGCAGGTGCACCATTTCAGCACCGAGCAGTTGGACGCCAAGCTGCCGCGCCTGCTTTATGTCAGCCCCTCCAATCCTTATAAGGGGCGCTCCCTGTCGCCCCAGCAGCGGCTGAGCCTGCTGCACTGGGCAGCCGAACATCACACCTATCTACTGGAAGACGATTATAACGGCGAGTTCCGCTATTTCAGCCGCCCATTCTCCTCATTGCAGGGCATGAGCGACGGCAGCAGCGTTATTTATTTGGGGTCGTTTTCGCGGCTGCTGCTGCCTTCCCTGCGCCTTAGCTACATGGTACTGCCGCCCCGACTTTTAGAGCGTTACCGACAGCTGGGGCATCTTTACAACCAAACCTCGTCCACTATCGAACAGCTGGCTCTGGCCGATTTTATTGCCGCCGGTGCCCTGTGCCGCCACGTTAAACGCCTGCGCAAGCTTTACAGCAGCAAAAATACGCTGCTGCGTCAGGCATTGACCGAAATCTTTGGTGACAGAGTCGTCGTGCGGGCTTACGAATCGGGACTGCATCTGCGGCTGGCTGTAAACGCCCCGCTGACTGCGGCCGAGTTGGCCGAAGCAGCCTTACAGGAAGGGGTCCGCATCCTGCCTGTTTACGATAAAACCGAACTATTACCCGAAATCCTGCTTTCTTTTGCCGGTATTCAGGAAAACGAGATCCGCCCAGCCCTCTCCGCATTAAAAAAGGCCTGGTTTTAACGAATGTTTTAGTGCTTGACAGGGCGGCCATGCAAATGCTATTCTAACAACAGAGTGAAGCTAAAAGGCGTCACGAAGGGGTACACCACCACGGGTGTAGTTCTTTGTGACGCCTTTTTTATTTTTATGAAGGAGGTACAAGTTTGATGCAGCTCAATGGAAAAACTATCACCGCAGCGCCCGCCCTGACGCTGGCCCAATTACTCAAGCAGCAGGGTTTTGACGGGTCGCGCGTCGCCGTCGAGCTTAACGGCAGCATCGTCAGCCGCAACGATTTTGGCAAGGTGCAATTACAGGATAGCGACACGCTGGAAGTAGTGCAGTTTGTAGGAGGTGGCTGATGCAGACGGCAATCACCCAAGCCCAATTACAGGCCGCCCTGACCGCACGGCACGGAGCGGAACGCCAGGAAAAACTTAGCCGCGCCTGCATAGGTATCGCAGGACTGGGCGGGCTGGGCTCCAACATCGCCGTGCAGCTGGCACGCTTAGGCGTAGGCCGCCTGGTCCTTGTAGATTTTGACCGGGTAGAACTAAGTAACCTGAACCGCCAGCACTACCGGCTCTGCGACATTGGCCAGCCGAAACCAACTGCCCTTTTGCAGCAGCTACAGCAAATCAATCCCTATCTGCGCTACGAAACCCACTGCCTGCGCCTGACGCCGCAGAATATACCCGCCATCTTCGCCGATTGCTCTATCATCTGCGAAGCCTTTGACGACGCAGCCGCTAAAGCCATGTTGACGACGATGGTTTTACAGCAGCTGCCCCAGTCCGTGCTGGTGGCCTGCTCCGGTATGGCCGGTAACGACAGCGCCAACGCCATTACGACCAAAAAGCGCTTACAGCGCCTGTACCTGTGCGGCGACGGCACCACAGATATCAATATCGACGGCAGCCTTTTAGCGCCCCGGGTCAGCGTCTGTGCCGCTCATGCGGCAACCATGGTCATGCGCCTGCTTTTAGGCTGCACGACGCCTTAAATTTATGAATGCGAAGGAGAAAGCCATGCAGGAAGATAAACTTATTTTAGGCGGCCACGCCTTCAGCTCGCGTTTTATCCTGGGCAGCGGCAAGTATTCCCTGCCGCTTATCAAAGCTGCGGCCGAACAGGCCGGAGCCCAAATCATAACTTTAGCCCTACGACGGGCCCAGTCACAGCAGGATAATATCCTTGACTTTATACCTGCCGGGCTGACGCTGCTGCCCAACACCTCCGGTGCCCGCACTGCCGACGAAGCAGTACGCATAGCACACCTGGCCCGTGCCTGCGGCTGTGGTGATTTTATCAAGCTGGAGATCATTCGGGATTCCAAGTATCTACTGCCCGACAATCAGGCCACTGTCCAAGCAACGGAGATATTAGCCAAAGAAGGCTTCATCGTGATGCCCTATATGTACCCCGACCTGAATACAGCCCGTGACCTGCGCGACGCCGGGGCGGCCTCTATTATGCCTTTAGGTGCGCCCATAGGCTCTAACAAGGGACTGGCGACCCGTGATTTCATCCAAATATTGATAGACGAGATCGACCTGCCCATCATAGTCGATGCGGGTATCGGCCGACCCTCGCAGGCCTGCGAAGCCATGGAGATGGGCGCCGCCGCTGTTATGGCCAACACCGCTATCGCTACGGCTGGTGATATCCCCCTGATGGCGACCGCCTTTAAACAGGCCATCGCAGCGGGACGGGCCGCCTATTTAGCCAAACCGGGGCGGGTCTTATCGCAGGGAGCCGCCTCATCTTCACCTCTAACAGGCTTTTTGGAAGACAGGTGAGCAATATGAAGATCGACCAGCACACTGACCCGATGGACTATCAGCCAAATATGGAGATCATCACCTCCGATATCATGGAGCAGGTTTTAGCCGCCCGCAACGCTTATGACGCAGCAGTCTATACGGAGGCGTCCGTCAAGCAGGCTTTAACTAAAGACCATTTGACCCCCGACGATTTTGCCGCCCTGCTCTCGCCTGCCGCCGAAGCTTTTTTAGAGCAAATGGCCCAAAGGGCCCTGCAGGAGACGCGCAAGCATTTCGGCAACACAGTCAATCTGTTTACGCCCCTTTATCTTGCCAACTACTGCGAAAATTACTGCGTTTATTGCGGCTTTAACTGCCACAACAACATTAAACGGGCCCAATTGAACGCCGTCGAAATAGAACGGGAAATGCAGGCCATTGCCGCCCAGGGACTGGAAGAAATTTTGCTGCTGACCGGCGAAAGCCCTGCCATAAGCAGCGTGCAGTATCTCGCTGAAGCCTGCAAGCTGGCCCGCAAATATTTTCGCGTCGTCGGTTTGGAGGTTTACCCCATGGACAGCAGCGACTATTCTTATCTGCACCAATGCGGCGCCGATTTTGTCACCGTTTTTCAGGAGACCTATAATACCGAAAAATACGGCCAGCTGCATTTAGGCGGCCGCAAGCGCAGCTTCCCCTACCGTTTCAACGCCCAGGAGCGGGCCTTACAGGGCGGTATGCGGGGCGTAGGCTTGGCCGCCCTGCTGGGGCTGGACGATTTTCGCCGTGACGCCTGGTCTACCGGCTTGCACGCCTATCTGCTCCAGCGCCACTATCCGCAGGCAGAGATCGCTTTTTCCTGCCCACGCCTGCGCCCCATCATCAATAACGATAAGATCAACCCTAAAGATGTACACGAACGCCAACTGCTGCAAATAATCTGTGCTTACCGCATCTTTCTGCCCTTCGCCGCTATCACCATCTCGTCCCGTGAAAGCTCCCGCTTCCGCGACCATGTAGTAGGGCTGGCTGCAACAAAAATCTCGGCCGGGGTCGAGGTAGGCATCGGCGGCCACAGCCAGCAGCCCCAAGGCGACGAGCAGTTCCTTATAAATGATGGCCGCACGGTACAGCAGATCTGTGCCATGCTGATCGAGCGTGGCTTGCAGCCGGTGATGAGCGATTATGTCTACGTT
The DNA here is from genome assembly GCA_900544795.1 of uncultured Phascolarctobacterium sp. Taxonomy (GTDB): domain Bacteria; phylum Bacillota; class Negativicutes; order Acidaminococcales; family Acidaminococcaceae; genus Phascolarctobacterium. The sequence goes on from UQWM01000012.1 coordinate 17,954, forward strand.
TAAGCTGCTCGCCATTACCGACCGAGACAGCTGCCCAGAGGATTTAGAGCGCCGCATCCTGCGGCTGGCAGCAAGTGATATCGACGCCCTGATCCTGCGTGTTAAAGACCTGCCGCCGCAGGCCTACCTGACTTTGGCTGAACAAACGCTGGACCTGTGCCGGCAGCAGCAACTGCCCCTGATCCTGCACCGCTTTGCCGATGCCTGCCATCAACTTAATAACTACGCCCTGCACCTCAGCTATCCCCAGCTAGTGCAGCAGCCACAGGTGCGCCTACAGATACAACTGTTAGGCGTATCCGTCCACAGCCTTGCCGAAGCACGGCAAGCGGCTGCTTTGGGCGCCGATTACCTGATTGCAGGACATATTTTCCCTACTACCTGCAAACGGGGACTGACCGGCAGAGGCCTGGAATTTTTGCACGCAGTCTGCTCTGCCGTCACGATCCCCGTCTATGCCATCGGCGGCATCACCCCGGCCAACATTGGCCGGGTACAAAAGGCAGGCGCCAGCGGCGCCTGTTTGATGAGCAGCCTGATGGCCAGTACCGACCCGGCCAAGCTGGTGCAGCTGCTGCGGCAGACTTTAAACCACAACGCTTAAGCCATACAAAAAGCCCGCTTCTAAACTTATTTAGAAGCGGGCTAAAATATTTACACCTGTTTTGGGGCAAAAAAAAATGGTGATCCACCCGCGACTCGAACGCGGGACACCCTGATTAAAAGTCAGGTGCTCTACCGACTGAGCTAGTGGATCACATAGTTATCAAGCTTCAAGCCAACTTGACAACGATATAATTATAACTACCTTTCAGCGTTCTGTCAAGAAATAATTGCAAAAAATATAGAAAACCGTCAGGCAACTGCCTGACGGTTTAGTTTTGCTTACAGTAATTTTTTCAAAACAATAGTCTGGTCACGTTCCGGACCTACAGAAACGATGCCCAGCGCTACGCCTGCTACTTCGCATAAGCGGTTCAGATAGGCCTTAGCCTGCTCCGGCAGTTCATCAAAGGTGCGGATAGCGGTAATGTCGGTCATCCAGCCGTCGAATTCTTCAAAAATCGGCTCTACCTGAGCCAACACATTCAGGCTGGCAGGGATCTGTTTGATCTCCTGTCCGTCGATCTTATAACCGACGCACATTTTGATCTTTGCCATTTTATCAAGGATATCCAGACGGGTCACAGCCAGGTAATCCAGACTGTTCAAACGCGCGGAATATTTGAGCATAAAAGCGTCCAGCCAGCCGCAGCGGCGGGGACGTCCGGTAACAGTGCCGTATTCGTGGCCGGTCTCACGAAGCGTATGGCCGGGGCCATCGCTGTCCAGGAGCTCGGTAACGAAGGGACCTTCGCCGACGCGGGTAGTATAGGCTTTAACTACGCCGACCACATGGTCGATATAGCGGGGGCCGATACCGCTGCCTGTGCTGGCATTGCCGGCAGTCGGGTTGGAGCTGGTGACATACGGATAAGTACCATGGTCGATATCAAGGAAGGTAGCCTGCGCGCCTTCAAACAAGACATTTTTACCGGCGCTGAATATCTCGTCCAAAACGACGCCGGTGTCAGCCACATAGGGACGCAGTTCTTCGGCAAAAGCTAAAAATTCTTTCAGCATAGCATCGTAATCGAACGGCTCGCCGCCATAGATTTTGGTGATGATAGCATTTTTAGCGTCCAAATTGATCTTCAATTTTTCAGCAAAGGTCTCCGGCTCCATCAAATCGCAGATACGGATGCCCGTGCGGGCTACTTTATCCATATAGCAGGGGCCGATACCGCCCTTGGTGGTACCGATCATATTACAGCCTAAAGCCGATTCCTGCAGCTCATCTAAAAGGGCATGATAAGGCAGCACCACATGCGCGCGGTCAGAGATGACCAGATTGTCGCAGCGGATGCCTTTAGCCTGCATATCGGCGATCTCGTGCAGCACAACGCCGGGATTGATAACGACGCCGTTACCCAGTACATTGGTCTTGTCATTGTACAAAACTCCGGAGGGAAGCAAACGCAGTTTATAGGAAACGTCATTGACGACTACCGTATGACCTGCGTTGGAACCGCCGGAATAACGTACGACGGCATCGGCTTTCTGTGCCAAATAATCAACGATCTTACCTTTACCTTCATCGCCCCACTGGGCACCAATAACTACAACAGATGACATGTGAGCATCTCCTTATCTAAATCATAATCCAAAACGGGACATAATCAAATCTACATGACGCAGCATGGGCTTGGGATCGAAGCAATGCTCGATCTCGTCGTGGGTGAGGTATTTTTTGATATCCTCGTCCATTTCCACGTTGGTCTTAAAATCGGCGCCTTCCAGCCAGCGGGCCATAGCGTTGCGCTGTACCCATTTGTAAGCGTCCTCACGCATCACGCCCTTGCTGACCAGTGCGATCAGCAGGTTTTGACTGAAGATCAGGCCGCCGGTCTTGTTAAGGTTAGCCATCATCGCGTCCGGGTAAACCAGCAGCTTGTCGATGATGCCCGTAAATTTACGCAGCATATGGTCTAAAGCAATGGTCGCGTCGGGCAGGATCACACGTTCCACTGAAGAGTGGGAAATGTCACGTTCGTGCCACAGAGCCACGTCCTCCAAAGCTGCCACAGCATAACCACGCAGCAAACGGGCCATACCCGAAACCTTTTCGCAGGTGATGGGGTTGCGTTTGTGTGGCATAGCCGAAGAACCTTTCTGTCCGGGAGCAAAATATTCTTCCGCTTCGCGGATATCGGTGCGCTGTAGATTACGGATCTCAGTCGCCATTTTATCAAGAGAGGAACCAATGATCGCCAGCGTCGTCAGGAAATCGGCATGGCGGTCGCGCTGCACTACCTGGGTAGCCAGGCGGACGGCTTTGATGCCCAATTTTTCACAGACATATTCTTCGATGAACGGATCGATATTGGAATAAGTACCGACAGCGCCGGACAGCTTGCCCACGGCGATAAAGTCGCGCGCCTGTTTTAAACGCTCGATGTTGCGCTCAGTCTCATCCATCCACAAAGCGAATTTCAGGCCAAAGGTCATCGGTTCGGCGTGGATACCGTGAGTGCGGCCGATCATAATCGTATGCTTATGTTCAGCGGCGCGGCGTTTCAGCACTGCGTGGAATTTTTCCAGATGGCTCATCAAAAGGTCGGCAGATTGTTTCATCATCACGCCTAAAGCGGTGTCTTTAACGTCGCTGGAGGTCAGGCCTTTATGGATGTATTTGGAAGCGTCGCCCACATATTCGGCCACATTGGTCAGAAAAGCGATGATGTCATGGTTAGTGACAGCTTCAATCTCTTTGATGCGCTCGAGGCGAAAGTCGGCTTTCGTCTGAATATCCTTCAATGCGTCGTCAGGAACGATGCCCAGTTTGTTCATCGCTTCGCAAGCTAAGATCTCTACTTGCAGCATTGTTCGGAATTCATTTTCCAAAGTCCAGATATGGCCCATTTCGGGATGAGTATAACGATCGATCATTTTTTTGTTTCCCCCCGTAAACTCGGTGTTTTTAGCAATAAGAATAGGAAGAAGGCCAGCTTGCGTTCTTCCTCTCTTATAAATAAACTTTATTATCCTCTCATATCATAACATTTTCAGCCCTTCACCGCAAGACCAGCGAACATTTTTTGCGAATTTATTTAAAATCTTCGGAAAATAGCAAGCAGCCCGAAAACCTGCTTTGGGCAGTGCTTCGGGCTGTTTTGCTGCAAAATATATAATTGTTACATTAAAAATAAAAATACTAAACCGCATAAAACAATGGTCAAGCCGCTGATACCCATCAGAAAACGATAGCCCTGATCGCCAAAAAAATCATGTACAAGCGTATCAAAAGCAAAGGGCCTTACCCGGCCATGATCAAACTCACAGACCCAGCGCCAATTGCAAAGGGCACCAAGAAAAATCAGCAGCCCACAGCCGATGATAGTAAATTGCCAATGATTCTGTAAAAAAACCATCAGCTGCTCCATCCATATTTCCACGGGGCCACCTCCTTCTCACCAGCACATAGGGTTCGCTAGTCTTTACGCTTGCTGAGTCCCACAAATTTTGTAAATTGCTTGTGGAAGAACAGATTGACCGTATCGACGGGACCGTTACGGTGCTTGGCGATGATCAGTTCGGTAATATTTTTGTTTTCCGTTTCCGGATTATAATAATCCTCGCGGTATAAAAAGGCTACGATGTCCGCATCCTGCTCCAAAGAGCCAGATTCACGCAAATCGGAAAGCATAGGCCGTTTGACCTGACGCGCTTCCACACTACGGCTCAGCTGCGACAGTGCCACTACCGGCACATTCAGCTCACGGGCCAAAGCTTTGAGCGAACGTGAGATCTCGGAGACCTCCTGCTGACGGTCGCCGCTGTTGTTCTTTTTACCACTGCCCTGCATCAGCTGCAGGTAATCGACTACGATCAGGTCAAGACCGTGCTCGATCTTGAGCCTGCGGGCGCGTGAGCGCATATCCATGGCGGTGATGCCCGCCGTGTCATCGATATAAATATTGGCGTTGGAAAGGGTGTCTGCTGTATTGATCAGCATGGCCCAGTCCTCGTCCCGCAGCTCGCCGATGCGCAGCCGCTGGGAATCGATATTGGCTTCGGCGCAGAGCATACGCTGCACCAGCTGCTCCTTGCTCATTTCCAAGCTAAAAAATGCTACGGTCTTGGGGCCGCCACCCATTCTTTTAGCGGCACGGATCGCTACGTTTTGCACTACGTTCAAGGCAAAAGCCGTTTTACCCATGGAGGGACGTGCCGCCAGAATGATAAAATCACTGCCGTGCAGACCCGAAGTCAGGTTATCCAGATCATCAAAACCAGTCGGCAGACCGGTGATACCATTTTTGTTGCCCATCAGGGCTTCGATACTCTTGAAGGAATCCAGCACGATCTCGTTGATCGGCGTAAAATCAGCCGTTTTCTTGCGGTTGGATATTTCTAAGATCTTGCTTTCGGCGCTGTCGATAATGTTTTTCACATCGTCGCCGGCCTCATAACCCATGGAAGCTATCTGCGTCGATACGCTGACCAGCTGGCGCAGGATCGATTTTTCCTCGATGATGCTGGCGTGATAGACTACATTGGCCGCCGTCGGCACTGCATTTGCCAGCGAAGTGACGTAGGCAATGCCGCCTACATCCTCCAGCTTGCTATCGCGCTTCAAGATCTCCGTTACGGTGATCATATCCACGGCTTCGTTCTTATTATAAAGCTCCAGCATAGCGGTAAAAATGACGCGGTGCGCTTCACGGTAAAAGTCGGTATCCCGCAGGATCTCCATCACCTTGGGGATGGCTTCCTTCTCGATCAGCATCGCGCCCAGCACTGCCTGCTCGGCTTCTATATTTTGCGGTGGTACTCTGTCTTGCATATCCTGCCCTGTCTTTCGCTTATTCTGCTTCAACTACTACGGCGAATTCCGCAGCAATATCAGGATGCAATTTAGCTACAGCCGTGTAATTGCCCAGGCTTTTGACCGGAGTCTTCAATTCTACCTTACGGCGGTCGATGTCTAATTTAGTCTGCTCTATCAGAGCTTCGGCCACGTCTTTAGACGCGATGGAACCGAACATTTTGCCGTTCTCGCCTACACGTACTTTCAAGGTGACGGTAACTTTTTCGATTTGGGCTGCCAAAACGATAGCCTCGTCTTTTTTCTGGGCTGCGCGATGCGCTGCGTTAACCTGGTCCTGTTTAGCCTGGTTCAAATTAGCCGAGCTGGCCTCTTTCGCCAGCTTACGGGGCAACAGATAGTTGCGGCCATAGCCCTCGGCAGTCTCTACGATATCGCCTTTTTTACCTAAACTTTTAATATCTTGCAGTAAGATCACTTTCATTGCTTTCAATCTCCTCTAACTGTTTTTTTGCCAAAGCGATGATCCGCGGCATGATGTCTACCGCCCGCTTATTGTCAAGCTGCACGCCTGCCACGGTCTGATGGCCGCCGCCGCCCAGCTCTTCCATAATGATCTGCACATTGGCAGTGCCGTCACTGCGGGCACTGACGCCCAGCGAACCGTCCACATACTCGACGATCACGACGCTGATATAAATGCCGCTGATGGAAACCATCGTATCGGCAGTCTGAGCCGCAATAACCGAAGATTTGGCATCCTTCGGCGCTTCTTCATAGATCGTTACCACCAGTCCCGGTTCCGGGTTCTGGGCTTCGGCGATCAGCCGCGAACGGATCTGGAATGTCTCCATATCGTCTTTGAACAGTTGCCTTACCACGGTTGGGTCGGCGCCGCTGCGGCGCAGTAAAGCGGCAGCCTCAAAGGTGCGTTCGCCGGTCTGCACGGCAAAGTTTTTCGTATCCACAACAATACCGGCATACAGGGCCGTCGCTTCGCCTTTGGTAAACTCCAGACGGTCGTTAAAGTAACCCACCAGCTCCGTAACCAGCTCGCTGGTCGAAGAAGAAGAAGGCTCCATATATTGCAGCACCGTCTCTTTGATGGCGTCTTCCGCCCGGCGGTGATGGTCGATAATGATACGTTTGGGGATGGCTTCCATAACTTCCTTGCTGGCACACAGCATTGGCCGGTGATGATCGACCAGAAACAGCAGGCTGCCCGGTGTGATATGCGCCATGGCCTCCGGCCCTTCCAGCATCAACTCCAGATACTGCTCGTCGTCCTGGATCAGTTTCAGCTCATCCCGCTGCAGCATTTCCTTGATCTTATCCAGGGCGTCTGTCTCGCCGCTGACGACGATGTAGGTTTCCTTTTGCAGCGACAGTGCCATTTTGGCTACGCCGATAGCGCTGCCGATAGAGTCAAAGTCCTCCATCATATGCCCCATCACAAAAACCTTGTCCGCCGCGATGATCTGCTCGTGGATAGTGTGAGCCACGATACGCGCCCGCACCCGTGTGCTTTTGGCAGTTACCGTAGTCGTGCCGCCAAAGAACTGTGTGCCGCCGTCGATAGCCACGACCACCTGGTCGCCGCCGCGTCCCAGCGCCAGATCCAGCGCTTTCACAGCATTCTGGCTCAGCTCCTCCAGATTATCGCCTTCACAGGCGATACCGATGCTCACGGTCGGCGTGATTTTGTTGCCCACATGGATCTCGTGCATGCTTTCCAGTACCGGAAATTTCTGTTCCATAAGATCGCGCAACACGGCCTGATTAAAACCGATCAGGCACAGCTCTTTATTGGAACGGCTGATAAAACCGTTTTCTTCTTCGGCCCATTTACTCAAGACCTCGTTGACCTCGCCGCTGATATTGGCGCGGGTCGTTTCGCTCATGCCCTTCATTACGTCCTCGTAGTTATCGAATCTGACGTAGGCCAGGCACAGCTTTTCATTGTCGTATTTCTGGCGCAACAGCTCAAAATCGGTCACGTCGCTCAGATAGATCATCAGGCCCGTGCCTTTTTTCTCGCCTTTTTCCGAAGTCTGCACCTTGCAGTGCTTCATGTTGTAATAGCGGTCCTCGATCTGGATCAGGCGCTCGCCATCCTTCACGCTCAAAGTATCGAAAGCGTTGGGCTGCAAGGGCAGCACCTCTTCAGGACGTTTGCCTTCTACATTCTTCGTGCCGATATACTTGCTAAACAGCTCGTTTTTCCATTGCAGCCTGCCATCTTTGGCAAAAACCGCCATGCCGATATCCAGATTCTGCACCGCATGGTGATTGGTACGCTCGATATTGCGCACCACCGTATCCAGATAGCTGTTAAAGCGCACTTCCTTGCTGCGCAAGCTTTTTTTATTGTAATAATAAACTATCCCGATCAGCATGATACAAAGCGGCAGCCACAAGGGCTCGTAAAAACCGATGATGAACGTTAGGAAAACGATCAAAATCAACGGTATGATATCACTGCGGGAATCCCAAATTTTGTTAAACATATACTCGCCTCATCTCTATGCGCGTTTTGAAGTTTTTTTACCGCTGAGATTGCGGAAATCGAACACCAGGTCAAAAGCGCCAACAAACACAATGATCTGAGAAAATATCTGAACGAAAAACAGTAAAGCCACTGCCGCCGTGCCCCACCATTTAGGCTTGTTGTTTTTATCAAGCCACCAGTAGATCAGGGCGATGCCCTGCAGTACGAAGAACACACTGGTGATCACCTGCAGATTGACTGCGATGTGGTACATCAGGCTTTCCGGGTACTGCACATAATAAGTTACCAGCAGCAGCGAAATGCCGTAAGGCCACAGCAGCCAGCCCGGTACGTTCCAGTGGGTAAAGGGCGGGAACTCGTCAAAAGCAGCACCCAGCTTGCTCAAGATCTTGCGTGCCGCCAGATAGTTGACGAAAGCGATGATCGGGGCGCACAGGAAAAAGGCCCCCGGCATGATCAGGCGCATCATTCGCAGCATCTCGGCGTTGCTTTTAACGGCAGCTTCGATCTCGGTCTCGCTCATGCCCATCGACTGATAATAACCAGCGCTTTCACGGGCGGCCTCCTCCAGCGAGGTGAACATCATATCCACCGGGTGGATGCCCATGATATACAGCGCTATCAAAAAGCTGGCGCCGATAGAGATCAGGCAGGCCATCGAGCTGATCAGCATCAGCTTGAAAGGCTTATATTCGCGGCGCATACATTCACCTAAAGTAAGCCCCACTAAACCAAAAGCAGCCAGCAGCGAAAAAGCGTGCAGCGGGCTGATAAGAACAGCTACAGCGATATCGGCGACGATCAGCGTCATGATACTCCAGCGCAGTCCGTTACGCATACCGCAGATAGCGATAGGCAAAGGCCATAAAAAATTAACAAAGCTGCCAACCACCGGCACATACATGCTGATAATAGCAAAAACAATGGCGATAGCGGCTAAAATACCCGCTTCTACCATGGCAGAAGTTTTACGAATCACTCAATTTCCTCCTTCTTAACTACATATACATATACATAGTTAGGTAAGTATATTCTACACCGAAACCGGCAAAAAGGCAAAAGAAATAACGAGGGCGCCGCTTGCAGGCGGCGCCTTCTATTATTTCCATTCTGTTTTTGCTTTAACTAAAACCCCGTCAGGCTGAGGCACCAGCCCCACTAAATGCAGCACATCAAACAGCGAGCGGTCCAATACTTTTTTCTGCTGCACCTTGCTTTGCTGCAAGGCCGCTGTAAAATCGATACTGATACTGCCCTGCTCATACTTGGTAGTGATGCTGTCGCCGTCTATGTCTACCCGGTCGACCAAAAGATCGACGATGGCCAAAATCAGCTTGCTGCCCATCAGTTCTACTACCAGTTGGGCAAAATCATTATCCGTCACCGTAAAATCAACCAGTTCCAGCCTTGTGAAGGCCGACCCGGCAGCGACGCTGAAAACATCTACCCGCAGCAACAGCTCCAGGATGCCGTGGGTGGCGTGATGTACTTCCAGCCGCAAAAGATCCGGCTCGGCGTACGCCAGCGCTTGCAGCGAAAATTCGCTGCCGGCAAGGCTTTGCTGCACATAGGCCATGATCTCGTCATAGGGCACTACCAGCTGGCCCTTGCTCAGCTGTTCCCATTTCTGGGCCGAAAACCACAGCTGCCCTTTTGCTTTAAGCGGATACAGCTTTTCGCTGACTGCCGTCATTTTCTCCGACAGGACCGTTTCAGCACGATCGGCATGCTTTTCTATTTTATTGAACAGCTGGCCCGATTTTTCTTTCAGGGCCTGTTTCAGTTCCTTCAGTTCGAAGCGCTTGCTTTCGTCTCCCAGCGGCGTATCCTTGCAATCCATTTTTTCAAAATCGTCGCTGTGCTTCATGCCCTCTTTGCGGGCTTCTTCATAGACTTCCCTAAAAGCGGCGATATCCTCGGGACGGCCCGCCTTGATCCAGGCATTAGCGGCCTTACCTACGGCATAGGTTACCGAAACGCCCACCGGCACCTGGATCGGCGCTATGGGGATCAGTGTCACCAAGGTCTGACCTACGAAAGTAGCCCCCAACGAAGTCAAAAGCCCCAAAACGGCACTCTCATCCAGTTTGATACCACGCAGTTCGCCCAGGCGCATGATCATATAGACCTCATTGGCCATCAGCGCCATGGTGCCCACCAAAGGGGCCACTACGATAACCCCGGCGCGGGCAGCGCCCCAGCGGCAGATTTTTTCGGCTTCCCACTCTATATCTACAGGCTGTAATTCTTTTTCTTCGGTCATGTCTATCACCTCTTTATTATTACTGCTGTTATAATTCGCTTTTGCGCCAACTTATCCTGCTATGTTACTAAAATATCACAAACCGATTTTTCTTAAAAAAATTTTATTATTTTTAACATCCTATAATATTTTTTGATAGCTATGTGTAAAAATTTAATAACCTGACGCAGCAGTGCAGCCTGTAAATTCCTCTCTGAATGGTTTTAGGTTGTTTTCAATAGCCAAACTGGTCTTTTCTGCCGTTTTTTACCGTCAGCTTATCAATTTCGACCCACTTACATAACAATTATCCATATTTTCCAAATAAAATTATCAATTATATAATTAAAGCAAATAAAACCAGCCGCAGACTTTTACTGTCTGCGAACTAAGTTTAGCAATCTTAACTTGATGAAGGAGTGTTTGACATGACAACTCGTGTTTTAGTAGCAAAACCAGGACTTGACGGGCATGACCGCGGCGCTAAGGTAGTGGCCCGCGCTTTGCGTGACGCAGGCTTTGAAGTTATTTACACCGGCATCCGCCTTACCCCCGAGCAGATCGCCGAAGCAGCTTTACAGGACGACGTTAAAGTAGTCGCCCTTAGCCTGCTTTCCGGCGCACACAATACTCTGTTCCCTAAAGTAGTCGAGCTGCTCAAAGCTAAAGGGCTCACCGACGTGCTGGTCATCGGCGGCGGCGTTATCCCCGACTCCGATATCCCCGGTCTGAAAACCGCAGGTGTAGCCGAAGTTTTTACCCCCGGTACCCCAACCGGTTCCATCGTCGATTTTATCAAAAGCAACGCTTAACAACGATTAGCCAGATGCAGGGCCAAAAAAATTTTGCAGGAGGGCATGGCTCACTTACATTGCCTGCCACAGCGGCTTCAGGCAGCCTTGTAAAACAGCCGCTGCTGAAATAAGTTTTCTCAAATCATGATGGAGGTGCTCACCTTGTCAACTCAAGCCAAAATCGAAAAAATGCTCCAAAAGTCTGCAGTGATCCTGGCTGCCGGCGGCGAAAAACGCTTCGCTAAACAGCATGAATCCGGTAAAATGACCGCCCGTGAAAGGATCGCCGCCCTGTTGGACGAAAATTCCTTCGTCGAGCTGGATCGTTTTGTCAAACACCGCTGCACCAATTTTGGTCAGGCTAAAAAAGAACTTCCCGGCGAAGGCGTCACTACCGGTTATGGCACTATCGATGGTCGTCTGGTCTATGTTTTCGCTCAGGACTTCACCGTTGAAGGCGGCTCCTTAGGCGAAATGCACGCAGCCAAGATCGTCAAAGTACAGCGTTTATCCCTGAAAATGGGCGCGCCCCTGATCGGTCTCAACGATTCCGGCGGCGCACGTATCCAGGAAGCAGTTGATGCACTTTCCGGCTACGGCAAAATCTTTTTTGAAAATACTATCGCTTCCGGTGTTGTCCCCCAAATCTCCGCAATCATGGGCCCCTCTGCCGGCGGCGCTGTTTACAGCCCTGCTTTGACTGATTTTATTTATATGGTCAAAAATACTTCTAAAATGTTCATCACCGGCCCGGCGGTAGTTAAATCCGTTACCGGTGAAGACGTGACCCAGGAACAATTAGGCGGCGCTATGACCCACAACAACACTTCGGGCGTAGCACATTTTGCCGCTGAAAACGATGCTGACTGCCTGGAACAGATCCGCTATCTGCTGAGCTTTTTGCCTTCCAACAATCTGGAATGCGCGCCCATCGTAGAAACAGGCGACGACCCGCAGCGCATCGATCCCAGCCTCAATACTCTGCTGCCTGATAATTCCAATCAGGCCTACGATATGAAGACCGTCATTACTTCGATCGTAGATAACGGCGAATTTTACGAGTCCCAGCAATACTGGGCTACCAATATCATCACCTGTTTCGCCCGTATGGATGGGCAGACTGTAGGCATCATCGCCAACCAGCCACGAGTCATGGCCGGCTGCCTTGATATCAACGCCTCTGATAAAGCGGCACGCTTCATCCGCTTCTGCGACGCATTCAACATCCCGCTGCTGAACCTGGTCGATGTGCCCGGTTTCCTCCCCGGCTGTAACCAGGAGTATGGCGGCATCATCCGCCACGGCGCCAAAATGCTGTATGCCTATTCGGAAGCAACCGTGCCCAAGATCACCGTTATTACCCGTAAAGCCTATGGCGGTTCATATATCGCCATGTGCTCGCAGGATCTTAATGCCGATCAGGTCATCGCCTGGCCAACCTCCGAGGTCGCCGTTATGGGACCTGCCGGCGCGGCGAATATTATTTTCAAGAACGACCCCGACGTTAAAGCTAAGACTGAGGAATATATCGATAACTTTGCCACGCCATATCAGGCCGCCATGCGCGGTATGGTCGACATGGTCATCGAGCCGCAAAATACCCGCCCCACTATCATCAACGCTTTGCAGATGCTGCAAAGTAAGCGTGAGACCCGTCCGGCCAAACGCCACGGTAATATTCCTCTGTAAACGCCAGGCGACTTCTCGAAAATAAAATATTTGTTCTTTATACCGCAGAATAATGTTCAAAGGTACTCTCATACACCTTGTAACAGGCGCATTATTTCTGCGGTATTTTTTACCCCTAAATAGTCTTACTATTATGAATTTTGTGTATTTAGTAGGGCGCACTTATTTTCCAGAGAGAAGGAGTTGATAATTATTACCCCGGACGTACAATTTCTATTACTATTAGCTATCATCGCCGTATTTTTCATCACTGAACTGATACCTCTTGCGGTAACCGCCATGGGCGGAGCGATAGCCTGCGGGCTTTTGGGCTTTATTCCTCCGAAGGCAGTTTTTGCCGGTCTGGCAAACTCCACCGTCGTCCTGTTCGCCGGAATGTTTGTCGTCGGCGCCGCCATGTTCCATACGGGGCTGGCCCAAAGCATTGGTAAAAGGGTGCTGGGTATCATGATCGTCGGCGCCGTACTCTCCGGATTTTTATCTAACACCGGCACTACCGCCTGCCTGATGCCCGTTGTTTTAGGTATCTGCGCAGAGGCTAAACTGCCAGCCTCCCGCCAGTTATTGCCTTTGGCTTTTGGCGTGGCCTTCGGCGGCATTTTTACCATCATCGGCACCCCGCCGAACCTGATCGCTTCCGATACTTTGGCACAGGCAGGCTTCAGGCCTTTTGGCTTCTTTGAATTTGCCTATATCGGTATCCCTATCGCCATTGCCGGCATCATTTATATGATGTTCATCGGCTACCGCTTTCTGCCCAAAGTAACTGTCGACCCCAACGTATAAGTAGAGCAGGAGTTTGAGATCAGCTCTGCCAGCTCCAACAAACAAATCATTTCCGGCCTGATCCTTTTAGGCGTCGTTATCGTTATGGCGCTGGAGCTGAAATTCATTACCCTGGAAATGGCCGCCATCATCGGCGCTATCATCGCCGTTTTAACAGGCTGCCTGTCCGAGAAGCAAGCGTACGCCAGCATCGACTGGGTCACAATCTTCCTGTTCGCAGGTATGCTGTCAGTTTCTACCGCTATGGATAAAACTGGCGCCGGCAAGCTTTTAGCTAAATTATGTGTTGAAACTTTAGGCGGCGCGCCCTCCCCCTTATTCGTTACGGCCCTGCTGTTTATCGTTTCCTGTGTCCTGACCCAATTTATGTCCAATACGGCTACGGCCACCCTTATCTGCCCCATCGGCCTGGCTATCGCTGCGCAGATAAACGCCTCGCCGCACGCAGTTTTGATGTCGATCACTATCGGTATCGCCTGCGCTTATGCAACACCTGTCGGCACACCGCCTAACACTTTGGTTTTAGGACCCGGCGGCTACAGGTTTATGGACTATGTTAAAGCAGGCACACCGTTGATCCTGGTCAGCTTTATCGTTTCCATGATCGTTATCCCTATCGTTTGGCCGTTCTACAAGTAACTACTGTTGAACAAACAGCGCCCGCATCCGTGCGGACGCTGTTTTATTTTACTGTCAAAGCTTTTTTTGCGCCCTGCAAAATGATACAATAAGAAAAAAGTCTGAAAGGAGCGGTCTTATGGCAAAAACTGTCTGCGGGCGTTTCGCACCCACCCCCAGCGGCAGGATGCACCTGGGCAACGCGTTCTGTGCCCTGCTGGCCTGGCTGTCAGCAAAAAAGCAGGGCGGCAGCATCACCCTGCGCATCGAAGACCTGGACAAGCCCCGCTGCCCCGACCGCAACGCCCAACTTTTAGAAGACGACCTGCACTGGCTGGGACTGGACTGGGATACAGGCGGCAGCAGCGGCGGTAAGGACGCCCCCTACTGCCAAAGCCAGCGCTTTGCTATTTATGCCGAATATTTCGCCAAACTGCAAAAACAGGGGTTCACCTATCCCTGCTTCTGCAACAGGGCCGAGCTGCACGCAGCCCAGGCCCCTCATTTAAGCGACGGCCGCGTGCTGTACGCCGGCACCTGCCGCCAGCTGACACCTGCCGAGAGGCAGCAAAAAGCCCTGAGCCGCCAACCGGCCCAAAGGCTGCTGCTGCCAGACACCACTGTCAGCTTCACTGACGGACATTACGGACCGCAGCAGCAAAATCTGGCCGCCGAATGCGGCGATATCATCTTGCAGCGCAGTGATGGCGTTTATGCCTATCAGCTGGCCGTCGTCATTGACGATGCCCTGATGGGAGTTACCGAAGTAGTGCGCGGCTGCGACCTGCTCAGTTCTACGCCGCAGCAGCTGTATCTGTACCGTTTACTGGGCTTTGCCCCACCCCACTTTTTTCATGTGCCGCTTTTAACTGCCCCCGACGGCAGACGGCTTGCCAAACGTGACCATGATCTTGATTTAGGCTGCCTGCGGCAGCGCTTTAGCGACTCGCGCCACGTTATTGGCGTCCTTGCCTTTCTGGCGGGCCTGCTGCCAAAGCCGCAGCCGCTAAGCCCCGCCCAGCTTCTGCCCCTGTTCGACTGGCAGAAGGTGCCACAGAAGAATATCAGCGTCAGCGAAGAAATTTTAAATTTACTATAAAGGAGCCTGCCCATGCTTTATGTAATTATCGCAACCTTTGCCGCCGGTATGGCGACAGAATATTTTTTAAGCAACCGCTGGATCGGCTTTTTCGCCATCGGCATTCCCGCTTGCCTGTACTTTTTTTATACCGATTACAAAAAGCGCGCTGCCGACAAAGAGGCGGAAGCAGAGAAGAAGACCAGGCGCAAAGAGCGCAAACAACAGCATAAATAATAAAAGAACGCATTTTAATGCGTTCTTTTTATTTGCTGCTGCTACTGCTAAAGATCCTGCTAATGGCCGCTTCGGTCGCCAGCGTAAACAGTACGATAACGGTCACTAAAAACCAGGTATAGACCTGTTTTTCACGGGGATTCATAATATTTATTTTTTCAGGCATAATGTTCACCCTGTTTAATGATCAAGTTTTCCATTGAAGTATTATAGATCTTCTCGATCACTTCGTTGTTCAGCTGCTGGGGCGGCCCGTCAAACACAAGCTCGCCCTTGGCCAGGCCAATGATGCGCGTAGCATAACGCATGGCTACGTCTAACTGGTGCAGATTGACGATACAGGCGATATTGCGCCGCTGGGTCATCTGGTAAATCAGGTCCATGATTATTTTAGAAGCGTTGTGGTCCAGCGAAGCGATAGGCTCATCGCACAAAAGCAACTTCGGCTCCTGCATGATGGCCCTGGCAATGCCAACCCGTTGTTTCTGCCCGCCCGACAGATCGCTGGCACGGTTATACAAACGGTCGCCCATATCTATTTCCTGCAGCAGTTCGATCGCCTTGCGCTTATCCGCTTCTGTATAGTTGCCCAGCATCCCGTCCATGGCCGACATATAACCCAGCCGTCCGTGCAACACGTTTTGCATTACCGACAGACGGTGTACAAGATTATAATGCTGAAAGATCATACCCACCTTGCGCCGTTGCAGACGCAGCTGTTTGCCGCCGGCGCCGGTTATCTCTTCACCGTCGATATAAACGCGGCCACTGCTGGGTAAAACCAGTTGGTTGATGGTCCGCAGCAGGGTAGATTTGCCCGACCCGGACGGACCGATGATGGCAACGAACTCGCCGGAACTGACCTCAAGGTTGATATCAGTCAGAGCGCGGACCTGATTGCCGTAAATTTTTTCGATATGCTCCATTTTTAAAACCGTGCTCATGGCTTCCTCCTATAAAAAAGGCCGGGCAGCGCCGGCCTCTGTTCCAACTTATTTGCTGCTGTTTAAAGCTTTGTTCAGCTCGATGATGCCTTTATAATCGTCGATACTGCATTCTACGAAGCGTTTATCTTCAGCGCCCATAACGCCTTTGTAATAAGCAGCGTTGTCGTAGCTCAAAACAAATTGTTTAACTTTTTCTTTCACGTCCGCAGGCAGATCTTTGCGAATAGCCATTGGCTCGGACGGGATCGGGTCTGAAGCAAAGATCACTTTAACGTCGTTTTTATCGGCACGGCCGGCATCAAGCTCGGCTGCTAAAATAGCGTCAGAGATAGGCGCTACCTGTACGTCGCCTTTAACTACGGCAGCCAGGCCTGCCTGATGTTTGCCGGAAAAGCTGACCGCCTGGAAGAATTTGCCGTTAGTGTGCAGTTCATCCATCGAAAGCTTTTCATTAGGGAAGGCTTTCATAATAGCAGCCGAAGGGATCAGGTTGCCGGAGGTAGAGTTAGGGTCAACAAAAGCCATGGTTTTACCTTTGATATCCTGGATACCGTTGATATCGCTGTTTTTGCTGTTAGTTATTAAAACTGATTTATAAGTAGCGTTCTTTTTGTCTTTGTTTTTAGCGATCATGCCGATCGGTTCCACACCGGCACGGTCATAGGCCAGGCAAAAGCTTAAGGGGCCAAAATAGGCCATGTCGGCTTTGCCGGTACGCATGGCTTCGATAACGGCGTTATAGTCGTTAGATATCAGCTCGGTTACTTCCATGCCCAGAGCTTTGCTCAGGTCAGCTGCCATACCTTTTCTGGCATCGGCATTCTTATCGGTAGATTCATTAGGCAGATAGGTGATCACGAATTTCTTTTGTTCTGCCTTGCTGCCGCCGCAGCCGGTAAAAGACAGGCAGCTCAGGATAGCCAGCATCAGCAGAGCGCAGACCTTGAATAATTTTCTGGATTTCATTTTCTTCTCTCCTTTGTTGTTGTTCTTGAAATATAACTTAGCTCAGGAATCATCTTCATAGTATCAAAGGATCATCTGCTTTGAATAAAGTGCGCTTTAAGTTTTTGTAAAGTATTTGCCTCTTCTTTAAAGGTTTGTAAAAGCCTGTACTATAAAACACCCTTCCTGGGCATAAAAAAACCCCACAGGAATATTCCTGTGGGGTTTTACTTGAGCTACGCCTAGATCTTAACGTCGATCTGCGCTGAAACACCTACACCCTGCACACGGTTGATGCCGCTGATAGCGACTTTATCTACCGGGATCAGTGCTTTGGCACGAAAGCTTTTAAAGAAGGATGCTTCCAGCTGCAAAGCAGCCTGGCATTTATCTACCTGCGCTTTAGGGCCCGACACCTGCGCAGCACCGGCATAACTGCCATCGCCGACAGTGATGATTGGCACGACCTTGGTCGCGTAATCGCTGGAGATAGGATATTTAGCCGTCAAAGTATTGATAGCGCTGTTCAGCTGGTCGGCAAACTGGTTGACCAGCAGCGAAACGGCACCACCCTTGACTACAGTACCTAAAATACCGGCCTGTGCGGGAGCCGTTCCCTGTCCCAGTAAAAATCCGCAGACCAGTGCCGCGGCGATCCATTTTTTCCCTTGCATGATATTACCTCCTCTAACCCAACTATCCGATTTACCGCTTTATTCGACGCAGCCTGCCTAAAAGCCTTGCCCTGCTATAAATAATTCACCAAGAAATCACAAAATATTGCTGGTTTCCATATTTTAAAGCCCAGCCGCATTTTACAAACTGCCCATTTTGCGATACGATAAATAAAAGAGCATACGCGGCTATTTTACTGGCCGTCCAAAGGAGTTGTTATTATGGAACAGTTTAAATATTACGCGCCGACACAGATCCTGTTCGGCAAAAATACGGAAGCCCAAGCGGGCCAGCTGTGCAAGGCCCGGGGAGCTACAAAAGTTTTAGTGCATTTTGGCGGCAGCAGCGCCCAAAGATCCGGTCTTTTAGACCGGGTCTGCCAATCACTGCAAGCAGCCGGGCTCGGCTACGTCACCCTGGGCGGCGTAGTGCCTAACCCGCGGCTTAGCAAAGTCTACGAGGGCATCGAACTTTGCCGGCGCGAGCAGGCCGACTTCATTTTAGCAGTAGGCGGCGGCAGCGTTATCGACAGCGCCAAAGCCATCGGCTACGGCATCACTAATCCCGGCGACGTTTGGGATTATTACAGCGGCCAAACGCCCCAGGCCTGTGCCCCCATCGGCGCCGTGCTCACCATTGCCGCTGCCGGCAGCGAAATGAGCAACGCTTCGGTCATCACCAATGAAGACGGCTGGCTTAAACGGGGCCTGCAATCACCCTACGCCTACTGCAAATTTGCCATCCTCAACCCCGAACTTACCTATACTCTGCCCGCTTACCAAACGGCCAGCGGCTGCACCGATATCATCATCCACACCTTAGAGCGTTACTTTACCAGGCCCGGCGTCAAAGCGCTGGCACTGACTGACGGTATGGCCGAAGCCCTGCTGCGCAACGTGATGCGCAACGTGAAGCTGGCACTGCAAACCCCTGCCGATTACGATGCCCGCGCCGAGATCATGTGGGCCGGTACTCTTTCTCACAACGATATTACCGGCGACCGTAGCCAGGGTGACTGGGCTTCCCATCAGCTGGAACATGAACTGGGCGGTATGTTCGACGTGGCCCACGGCGCCGGTCTGGCCGCCATTTGGGGCAGCTGGGCTCGCTATGTACTCAAGCACAACCCCAGCCGTTTTGCCCAGCTGGCAGTCAATGTGCTCAACGTGCCTTATACTTTCGGCAACGATGAAAAAACTGCCTTAGAAGGTATCGCGGCTATGGAAGACTTCTTCCGTTCCATCGGTATGCCCACTTCCATCAGCGCTATGGATATCGACCTGACCGACGCGCAGATCAAAGAACTGGCTCACAAATGCAGCTTTATGGGTCGCCGCACCATCGGCGGTTTCGTTACCCTGAACGCGGCCGATATGGAAAACATCTATCGCATGGCCAAATAAAGCACCCTAATATTTTGCTACCGGCATTTCTGTACTAAAACGGCTTTTGCTGACCACATTTGCGCAAGTACTTTTGCCCGACAGCCTATCAAAAACAGTCTACAAAAAACACAAAGACGTGTTTGCCTAACGGCAAGCACGTCTTTTTACTACGCCCTAACGCATCTTTATTTGTTTAACATACTGTTCCTACGCTGGCGCTGTAATTAGTCAGCCCTTCGTATCTGTAGCCTCGGCAACCATCAGCTGGTCGACAAACTGCATCTTAACGGGAATCATAAGCTTCTGCCCCGGCTTCAGATTAGTGTTGTCCAAAGCATTAGTCTCGCAGATACGATAGATCACTTCGCGTACGTCTTCGCCCTGTTCAGACCAGCGGTCAGCGATCGCCCACATGGTATCACCAGTATGTACGGTGATCTGTTCATAATGATAAACAGTATCATCCTGCACAAGATTATAACCTGTATATAAAATGGTAGTCATCAGCATTAATACAAACAACTTCTTCATAACTCCACGACCTTTCAAAACATCTGTTCGTTAAACATATCATAAACCGAACTGTTTTGTTTGTCAAGAGTTTTTGTAAAATTTTGTTCGTTTTTATTGTCAATAAGCGAACGCGATTGCATTTAACCAAACACAACTAACCCCGCAGCACCCACATATAAAAGGGGGTAGTCAGCACTGCCAGCAGCGTGCTTACTACGGTCAGCATGGCTGCGTACTTATAGTCGCCGCCATAGACCTTAGCTACGATGGAAGTGTTCGTCATAGCCGGCATGGCGGCCTGCATAATGAAAACCTCGCTCATCAGTGTCGGTAGCGTAAAAAAGGGCAGGCAGACCATCACGCACAGCGGACAGATAACAAAACGACCCACCATCGCCGCCACCAGCTCACGGTCAAAGCGTATCTCATCCCACGATGCCTTGCTCATAGCGATACCAATAAAGAGCATCGCCAGCGGCGTGGTCATACCGCCTAAATAACGAAATGCCGCTTCCACCGGCAGCGGCAGCCGCCAATCCAGCAGCACCAGAAAAATACCGGCCAAAAATCCCAAAAGCGGCGGGTTTAAAACCACCTTCAAGGTCTTACGGCTGCACCAGGGAGCAGCCACACCGGCGTCCGACGCCATATCGTGCACCGCCACCACCCAAAACATGGTAGTGTTGACCATATAATACAGCATCACATAAGGTATGCCTTCTTCGCCAAACAGCGCCAGCGTCATCGGCAGGCCGATAAATATGGTGTTGGATACAAAAAACACCGTGCAGAAAACACCCACCCGTTCGCGCCGCACCTTCAGCAGCTTCGCCACCCCGTGGCCGATAAAATAGCCCATAACCATGGAAATTATCGGTACCGGCAGCCCGCCGCTCATGGCGATCAGCTGGTCGTGACTAAAATTGGCCGTCAGGTTGACGATCATATAGGTGGGCAGACAGACCTTGGTTACCAGCTGGGCAACCGCTGCGCTGAAGCTTTCGGAAAACCAGCCTTTTTTCGACAGATAAAAACCTGTGGCGATCATAATGACGATCGTTAAAATTCCCTGCAACGCATGCAAAACTGCCGCCATAAAATCACTTCCTTAAATAAAAAGGCACCGAAGCCCTCGCCCCGGTGCCGCTCAAATCAGTTTTTGGCCTGTTTCGCTTCTTCCAATTTATGCTTCATCCAGTCGATCATGGCCAGCTTGCCAAATTCATGCCAGGTCTGGCATTCGGTGTTCTTGGCAATATATTCGTTCCATTTATCCTGGTTCACCTGTTCTACTTCTAAAAGGTTCATAATACCAAAGCCACTGCGCCAGATCAGATCGTCCATCGAAGTGTATTTGCTGTTCTCGGTCAGGAACTTGTCGTTGAACAGCTCCTGAAAGCTGACTTTGGCTAAGATCTTGCTCAGCTCCTCGTCCTTGGTGAAGATCTCCAAATACTCTTTAAACTCTTTTTCAATATCCATTGCTGCCATAGGTCCATCCTCCGTCTATCAATTATTAAAATATATTCGTCGACGCAGTTTTAAATCCTGCTTATTTACCTATTGTACCACAAATTTGGCCGCAAAAAAACCGCTGGCACAGGCCGGCGGTTTTTCTGTAAAACTATTGTGATAAAAAGGAGGAGTGGAAAATTTTGACAGCAAAATCAACTGTCAGTGGCCGCAGTCGTGGCAGCAGCCGGTACAAACATCTATGCCTTCGGTAGACATACCGTTTTTGACCTTGTAGTCATAAATAGCGGCACGCAAACCGTCGGCGGCCAAGTTGGAACAATGCATCTTGACCGGCGGCAAGCCGTCAAGCGCCTCGGCAACTGCTAAATTAGTCAGTGCCAGCGCTTCTTCGACCGACTTGCCCTTGGCAAGTTCCGTCGCCATACTGCTGGTAGCGATCGCCGCACCGCAGCCAAAGGTCTGGAAGCTGATATCGGTAATGATATTGTCCTTGACCTTAATAAAAATCTTCATGATATCGCCGCATTTGGCGTTGCCAACCTCGCCGACACCGTCAGCATCGGGCATTACGCCCACATTGCGAGGATTCATAAAATGGTCCATTACTTTTTCACTGTATGCCATAAGCTGCACCTGCTTTCTTATTTGTGGTAAAGGGGCGACATAGCCCGTAATTTTTCAACTATAGGCGGCAGTTCCGCCAAAACATAGGCCACGTCTTCCTCGCTGCTATCTTCCGACAAAGTCAGCCGCAGCGAGCCGTGGGCAATTTCATGGGGCAGGCCTATAGCCAGCAGTACATGAGACGGGTCAAGCGAACCCGACGTGCAGGCGCTGCCGCTGGAAGCCGCAATGCCCAGATGGTCTAAAAGCAGCAGCAGGCCTTCGCCTTCGATATACCTGATGCTGACGTTCACATTATTAGGCAGCCTGTCGGTTGGATGACCATTCAGGCGCACCTCGGGAATCTTTGCCAAAATCCCTTCGATAAGTCGGTCACGCAAAGCGCGTGTTTTTTCGGCGTTGGCCGCCATATTTTCTTTAGCGTAAGCTGCCGCCATACCCAAACCTACGATACCGGCTGTATTTTCAGTACCCGCTCGCAGTCCTTTTTCCTGGCCGCCACCGGCGATCAACGCCGGAATACGCACGCCCTGACGGATATACACAGCGCCCACGCCTTTGGGCCCATGAAATTTGTGTGCAGTCAAAGTCAACAGGTCGATATTATCTGCGGCCACATCGATGGGGATATGCCCCGCCGCCTGTACCGCATCGGTATGTAGCAATACCTTATGGGCACGGCACACAGCGCCGATCTCCCTGATAGGCATCAGTGTCCCGATCTCGTTATTGGCATACATCACCGAAACCAGGATCGTATCAGGACGCAAAGCAGCTTCTACCTGCGCCGCACTCACTCTGCCGAATTCGTCTACCGGCAGATATGTAATCTCAAAGCCTGTTTTCGCCAGCTCCTCACAGGTATGCAGCACCGCATGATGTTCGACCTGGGTAGTGATGATGTGCCGGCCTTTTTTGGCATAGGTAGCTGCCACGCCTTTGATCAGCATATTATCGCCCTCGCTGCCACCGCCGGTAAAAATAATTTCCTTGGGCGACGCGCCGATCAGGTCGGCCACCTGCTGCCGGGCAGTCGCAATAACCGTCGCGGCACGCTGCGCCACCTTATAGATACTGGAAGGGTTCCCATAATTTTCTACCATCACCTTGGCCATAGCCTCGGCGATCTCCGGCCTGATCTTAGTCGTGGCCGCATTATCTAAATAAACTTCCCGCATAGCGATCCGTCCTTTCATATTTCCTAGTTGTTTAGTATGATTACATCTTCAGTATAGTAATTCCTACTAATTTTGTCAAGTTTCCTTTGTGAACTTTTTGTGTGAAAAAAATTTTTTTACTTAGCTATTGAATTCCTAGTAAAGTAGTAGTAAAATAAGGGCAAGCTTTTGAAAGGACGTGTATCTATGAAAATCTCTACCAAAGGACGTTATGCTTTGCGGCTGATGCTGGACCTGGCTTACAATCATACCGGCAGCTTCATCCCCATTAAGAATATTTCCCAGCGGCAGGATATTTCTGACAAATATCTGGAACAGATCATCACGCAGCTGAGTCGCGCCGGACTTGTCAAAAGCGCACGCGGAGCCCAGGGCGGCTATATGCTTTCCAAAGAGCCCCAGGACTACACCGTAGGCGAGATACTGCGCCTGCTGGAAGGAAACCTGGCGCCGGTGGCCTGTGTAGACGACACTAAAGATGCCTGCACCCGGGCCGACGAATGTGTGACCATGGAAGTATGGCGCGAAATAAAAGACGCCGTCAATAAAGTAGTCGATAACATCACCTTAGCTGACCTGGTTGAGCAGCAGCGGCAGAAATGTCGATGTTGCAGGTAAGGACCGTAAGCAGCACTATTATTTTTTAAGAAAGGTTTTGATATCATGACTAACATTGCCCACAGCTTGACCGACTTGATCGGCAACACTCCGCTCCTGGAGCTGACCAACTATAACAAAAAATTTGCCCCTAAGGCGACTATCATCGCCAAATTGGAATATTTCAATCCGGCTGGCAGTGCCAAAGACCGTATCGCCATGGCGATGATCGACGCTGCTGAAGCCCAGGGAATCCTGCAAAAGGATTCCGTCATCATCGAGCCCACCAGCGGCAACACAGGCATCGGCCTGGCCAGTGTCGCTTCGGCACGCGGCTACCGTACCATCCTTACCATGCCCGAGACCATGTCCGTCGAACGCCGCAACCTGCTTAAAGCCTACGGCGCCGAACTGGTACTAACTCCCGGCTCTGCCGGGATGCAGGGGGCTATCGATAAAGCCGAGCAGCTGGCAGCCCAGCTTCCCAACGCTTTTATCCCCGGCCAATTCATCAATCCGGCCAATCCGGCCATCCATAAAGCAACCACAGGCCCCGAGATCTGGCGCGATACCGACGGACAAGTCGATATCTTCGTCGCCGGCGTCGGCACGGGCGGCACCGTCAGCGGTGTCGGTGCTTATTTAAAAGAACAGAACCCGCGTGTCAGGATCATCGCCGTCGAGCCCAGCGCTTCGCCGCTGCTTTCCGGCGGTCAACCGGGCCCCCACAAGATCCAGGGCATCGGCGCCAACTTCGTTCCCAAAAACTTCGACCGCAGCGTCGTTGACGAAATAATGCCCATCGAAGCCGACAACGCCTTCGCCACTAGCCGCGAGCTGGCCAAACACGAAGGCCTGCTGGTGGGTATCTCCTCCGGTGCGGCAGCTTACGCCGCCACCCTTTTGGCCCAGCGCCCCGAAAACGCCGGCAAAAAAATCGTGGTACTGCTGCCCGACACCGGTGAACGGTACCTGTCCACCCCCGGCTTTTTAGAAGATTAATCCCGGGTTCCCCCTCCTGGCAAAAAAGCGCAGAGCCAAACTCTGCGCTTTTACTTTGTTTGTGAGCCATGAACCTTGCCAAGTGTTCATACATGCCCTTGTGGTACTGTTTGAGTGCTTAATGAGACATTGAGACACTGTTAGTTGCAAGTATTGCGACGCAAATAACAGGATTATCGAAAGTCCGCAAATATAGCGCCCAAACAGGAAGCTATATTTGTGCTCCATGAGCCTGCCATAGCACTCATACGTACCTTTATGGTATAATTATTCTATTGAAATATGATACTGGAAGGATTGATTTTTATGGCAACTTTAACTAGAGAGCAAGCCTGGCAGCTGCTTACCGAATACAACAAGGAGCCTTTCCATCTGCGCCACGCGCTGACGGTGGAAGGCATTATGAAATACTTTGCCAATACATTGGGCTACGGCGACGAAGCTGACTTTTGGGCCCAGGTAGGGCTACTGCACGACCTTGACTTTGAAGTTTACCCTACTGAGCACTGCATCAAATCACAGGAGATCATGCGCGAGCATGGTTTGGACGAAAGGCTTATCACCGCCACTGCCAGCCACGGCTACGGCCTGGCGCAGAACGATATCGCACCGCAGCATCAAATGGAAAAGATCCTCTTCGCTATTGATGAGCTTTCCGGACTGATCGGTGCCGCCGCTATCATGCGGCCTTCCAAAAGCGTTATGGATCTGGAACTTAAATCCGTCAAGAAGAAATATAAAGATAAAAAATTTGCCGCCGGCTGCTCCCGCGACGTCATTGAAAAAGGTGCCGCTGACCTGGGCTGGACCGTCGACGAACTGATCGAAAAAACTATTCTGGCCATGCGTGCAGACGAAGCCGCCATCAACGAAGCCTGTGCTTCCTTGGACGCCTGAGCCCTTAAGGACTTGCTACTATGAAGAAAAAAGTTTTAGTCGCCATGAGTGGCGGCGTCGACAGCTCGGCTGCCGCCATGCTTTTGCAGCAACAGGGCTACGACGTGACCGGCGTCACCCTGCGGATGTTCTCTAACGAAGACCTGGGGCTGGAACAAGACAGCGCCTGCTGCTCGCTGAGCGACGTGGAAGACGCCAAACTTGTCGCCCACAAGCTGGAGATACCGCACTATGTGTTCAACTTCAGCCCCTGCTTCAAACGCAGCGTTATCGACCGCTTTATCAGCGAATACGAAGCCGGCCGCACGCCCAATCCCTGCGTCGACTGCAATAAACATATCAAATTCGGCGAGTTATTTGAGCGCGCCCAGCTGATGGACTGCGATTATTTGGCCACAGGCCACTATGCCCGTATCGTTTTTGACGCGTCTAAAAACCGCTGGCTGCTGGCCCGCGGCGACGACCACGCCAAAGACCAAAGCTATATGCTTTTTAACCTTACCCAAAAACAACTGGCACATATTTTGCTGCCGCTGGCCGACGTCACCAAGCCCGAGATCCGCCTTATGAGCGAAAAGCGCGGCCTGGTAACTGCCAACAAGCCCGACAGTCAGGATATCTGCTTTGTTCCCGATGGCGACTATACTGCCTTTATCGAACGTACCACCGGGCAGAAGCCAAAACCGGGTAAATTCGTGCATTTGAACGGTCAGGTACTGGGCACCCATCAGGGACTCATCCACTACACCATCGGACAGCGCAAAGGGCTGGGCATCGCCTACGATTATCCCCTCTACGTTATCGACAAGGATATCGCCAGCAACACAGTCATTTTGGGCCCTAACGAAGCCCTGTTCCAAAAAGCGCTGCTGGCCGAAAACTGTAACCTTATCACCATCGATAAACTGGAAGTACCCATGCGCGTAACAGCAAAGACCCGTTACCGCCAAAAAGACGTGCCCGCCACTATCGAGCCGCTGGCGGATGATACAATCAAAGTAACTTTCGATGAGCCTCAGCGGGCCATCACCCCCGGACAAGCCGTAGTATTTTATGACGGCGACTATGTAGTCGGCGGTGGGATCATCGCCGCGCCACTAAAGGAGCCAGAAGTATGAAATATTTTCTTGCCGCCATCGTCACTGCGGCACTTTTAAGCGACATCATCCCCGTTTGGGCAGCAGCGGACAGTGATAAAGCCAACAACGCTGCACCCACCGTCCAAACGAAAGCAAGCGACACACTTCCGGACAGCGGTATCAGCATCACGCCGCAGGCACAGGCTAAAACACAGGCTGGCACGACAGCTAAAATAACGGCTACGCAGCCGCAAGCACCTGCTGCTGGCAAAAATGCAACTGCGCAAGCTGACACTCACAGCAACCAAACGGTAACAACCGGGACTGAGGAAGCAGCCACCACAGCACAACCGCCCCAACCGGTGATCCAGAAGATCCAGCCACCCGTTCCGCAGGAAAAGCCACTGCGGGTAGTCTGGCCACAAGATTTTTACTACTATGCCTACAACGGCGAACCTTATTACAGCCTGTTGCTACCCAAAGATTTTGGCAGCGATACTATTGCAGGCCTGCCGGCAGTTGGCCCCATGCTGATGCGTGCCCAAAGCAACATTGTGATGTTGACTTTCGACGCCGCAGCCAGCGACCCTGCTAAAGCCCGTGTTTTCAGCGACGCTGTTAAAAACCGGGTGCAGATACCGCTGCCGCCCTTAGGGCCCAATCAGGAATATGCCTATATCCCTGCTCCCCGCTATAATTACTACACTGACACAGCGCCTCTGGAACTGCCTAAGCAGATAACCAACGCTAAAATAGTAGATGCCGGCACCTGGCGCACAGCCGAGAACCTGCCGGTGCAATACCTGCTGCTTAGCTGCTACGCCGACGGCCAGCACTGTATGGCCGCCCTCACCCGCAGCGAACGCAGCGGCAAAGCTTTTGAAGGGCTATTCATCTTCCCTTATGCCGAAAAGCATAACTATCTGCCTTTAGTCAGCCATACGGCCCAAAGCCTGCGGGTACGGAAATAAAAAATAAACACCGCTATGAACTAATTCGTTCATAGCGGTGTTTTCTATTGCAGGCACATTATTGCTGGGCCTTGCTGCTATCTCGTCGCGCTTCCAGCAACGTATATTCAAAAATCATCTGTACTGCCTTTTCACTGCTTACAGGCCGCAGGTATTCTTCGGCTCCCATATCCAGGCAAACCATATCATGGGTGTCCAAATAAAACTGGCTGGCGATAAAATAACTCCGCTCCTTCACCCCAAACATGTATAAGGTCAACGAAGATGTTAGTTCTTCCAGTCCCGGATTTTTACGCATAATATTCAAAAATTCACGGTTGGTAAATTTTTCCTGCACCATGATCCCCAAATATAAGCTGCCGTCCTTAGTGTAGGGCTGCAACGAATCCCTGTCAGCATATAACTCGCCCACCATGCTGCCGCCTATCCTCACCCAGTTGACCGCCGGGGCCGGAACTGCCGCCTGAACTGTATCAGGCCCGGCCAGTGGCAAAACTACCGCCACCAACCCGCACAGCAAGCCTGTGATTTTCTGCCACAGCTTCACTTTATTTACCTGCCTGTTCCACATTGACTGGTGTAAAAGCAAAATCGTTCATTTTTCCGTCTTTATCCAAAACAAATACCATACGGACGACTTTCTCCCTGCTAAAGCCTGCCAGATAAATGGCACGGTCTCCCTGATCAAAACGCTCGAAGGAAACCATTTTATATTCATTCAGTTTGCCAAACTGAGTTCCTATCTGTTTTTGCAAAGCAGCCAGGCCCGCTGCTGGTAATTTCTGCTGCAATTCAGAGCTGAAGCCCTTGGCGATATCGCTATAGCCAATATTCCTGGCCGTATCCAAAGAATCTATCAGCTTGTCAACAGTACGCTCGGCCTTATTCAAAGCAGTGCCGTTTTCGCCTGCCAGGCACACTCCGGCAAAAGCTAAAGTGCAGACCAAAGTTATAAGCGCAATAAATTTTTTCATCATCGAACCTCCTAAAATTCATTGTAATAGCGATGCAGCGCCACTAAGGGCGCTGCATCAAAGGGGATGGATAACTAAACTGCCTGCTTAGCAAGCATGTTGGGTTGTGTGTTATTTGCTCTCTGCTTTTGCATAAGCATTTTCTACATCACGGTGAGCTGTTGCCGCCTGCATTTTAGCCGCTTCGGCCTGCCTGGCTGCATAAGCTGCGCGCTCATCAGCTTCTTTAGCCAACTGTGCTGCTGCGGCAGCTTTTTCCTGAGCGATCTTAACTTTTTTCTGACGTTCTTTCAATTGGTCGTCCAAAACTTTATCCGGGTTCTTACGTCCAAATTTCCAGGTAGCGCCAACGCCGCCCATTTTTTCACTGCCGCTCTGGGTATAGTTGATGTTGAGCATAAAGTCGCGGTTTGGATAGTGGAACAAGCCCACGGCGATAGCCTGCGAACCTTTGTAAGTACCAACGCCCATAGCAAACTCTGTAGGAGCAGCAGGATCGTAACCCATGGTTTTCAAGCTGGCCGCAGCTGCTGCCATCGCACCCACACGATCCAGTCTTTCATTAGTCTGGTCGATGCGGTTATCTAAGCGGGCAACTTCTTCACGGCGGATAGCTGCTTCGGCATTCAAGCCACCGACAACAGTGCCATCGTATTCACCTCTGCCTTGCAACTCACCGTCGATATCACCAACCTGGCCCATTTCGGACAGCTTGATATTGTAATCATCAGTTTTAATAGAAACATCGCCGCTGGTGATATTAGTGTTGGCAGTACTGCCATTAGTAATAGTCAGTCCATCAGCATCCAATTTGCTCTGATAGTCATCAGCATTAGTAGTAACGTTATTACTGCCAATGGTTTGCGAGGACGTGCCCACCGTAGAGGTGATACCACCTGCAGTCATTTCTGTTTTGACATCAGTCCCAACTGCAGAAGTGATAGCGTCAGTCCCAATGGTTACAGAGTTACCGTTGACCTTATTCAGTATCTTATCGGCACTGACTTTGCTGTCAGCAGTATTACTGCCAGCTGTTACCTCAATGGCAGTACCAGCAGCGGTGGTTTCAGTCTTGGTAATATTTCCAGATCCATCGTTTACCTTCAGTTTAGAGCCATCAATAGTAGTGGCATAATCAACGGAGGCCCCAGATTTTGCAGTGTCAATGATATTGCCGCTGATGCTGCCGTTCCCCGCCAAAGTCAGGCTGCCGGTGGTGTTCGTACCGCCGGCCTCGCCGTTATTGCTGGTAATAGTCAATTTATCAGTAGTCAAATGCCCGGTAGTAATGGTATTACCATTGATAGTAGTGTTAGTAACACCACCTTGAGTAAACGGAGCATTCTGAGCGGAGTTTTCAAACACTGTTCCATCAGTAGTAGTGGTTACGCTGGAAGTGCCGACCGTGTCGGTAATCGAGGTTCCATCCAATTTGCTGCTGCTTGTACCGACCGTATCAGTGATATTCGCACCGGTGCCACCGGTAATAACGGAAGAAGCGCCATTCGTGGTATTGCTGATACCGTTATCAGTCACAGTAGTAGAGGCAGAAGAACCTGCACTGCTTACAGTATTGGTGATACTGCTGCCGGTTACAGTGCTGGTAGCAGAACCGCCGGCAATTGTAGCATTAGAGGTTATGGCGTTAGCAGTTGTACTGAAGCCAGTATAGGTAGTAGCATCGCCGACCCTGTTGGCTAGAGCGCCTCTAAGGCTGTCATCCGTACCACCTGTGATGGTAAAAGCACCGCCAGCAGCACTGAAAGCACCGTCAGTGCCAATTCCGATAGAAGGAGTACCCGTCGAACCAAGTTCTATTTTATCGACTTTTAAAGTACCGGTGGTGATAGTATCACCGTTGATAGTGGTAGTATTGCCGCCAGCATTGAAAGTAGCTGTTCCCGAAGTGCTGGTACCAACCGCAGTTACCTTAAATACTCCATTGGCAGCCGAAAATTCACCTGTCGTTGTAAGATTGCCTCCAACAGTAGCATTACCGGCGATATTAGCGGCACTGGCAGTAAGACCTGCATTATCTAAATAATTATTAGCGTCAACAGTAAAGCCTCCGGCCGCAGTTACTTTGTCATCCGTAAAGGCCACGTTATTGATTTTAAAGCCACCGGCATCAGCGATTTTACCGCTTTCGATGACCGTGGTGCCTAAAGTAACCTTATTAGTAGTAATGCCGGTGCTGTCGATCGTTGTATTTACGCCAATAACAGCTTCAGCAGTCATCACTTTAGCAGCCTTCAAGCCGGTGCTGTTCAGATAATTATCGCTATTCACCTTATATTCGGTGGCTGTAATATTGCCGCCAGTCATGGTGACTCCGTTAATGGCACCGGTTACAGTTAAATCTCCTCCAACAGCTGCATTGCCAGTAGTAGCTAAGGTTCCTGCGTTAACAGTAGCGGCACTTAAAGTACCTATACCAGTCAAATTACCGGCAGTCAAAGTGGCAGTTCCATCAGTAAGGCTGGCACCGGTTATAGCTCCGGTAGCAGTCAAAGTACCAGCCTCAACACTAGTCACGCCAGTCAAAGCGCCACCAGTCAAAGTGGCCGTTCCGTCAGTAATGCTGGCAGCAGTAAGACCTGCATTATCTAAATAATTACCAGCGTCAACAGTAAAGCCTCCAGCCGCAGTTACTTTGTCATCCGTAAAGGCCACGTTATTGATTTTAAAGCCACTGGCATCAGCGATTTTACCGCTTTCGATGACCGTGGTGCCTAAAGTAACCTTATTAGTAGTAATGCCGGTGCTGTCGATCGTTGTATTTACGCCAATAACAGCTTCAGCAGTCATCACTTTAGCAGCCTTCAAGCCGGTGCTGTTCAGATAATTATCGCTATTCACCTTATATTCGGTGGCTGTAATATTGCCGCCAGTCATGGTGACTCCGTTAATGGCACCGGTTACAGTTAAATCTCCTCCAACAGCTGCATTGCCTGTAGCAGTTAAAGTACCGGTCACAACACTATTCAGTCCAGTCAAAGCACCACCGGTCAAAGTGGCAGTTCCGTCAGTAAGGCTACCGCCGGTTATAGCTCCGGTAGCAGTCAAAGTACCGGTACCAACACTAGCCAGGCCAGTCAAAGCGCCACCGGCCAAAGTGGCAGTTCCGTCAGTAAGGCTGGCACCGGTTATAGCTCCGGTAGCAGTCAAAGTACCGGTCGCAACACTATTCAGTCCAGTCAAAGCGCCACCAGTCAAAGTGGCAGTTCCGTCAGTAATGCTACCGCCGGTTATAGCTCCGGTAGCAGTCAAAGTACCGGTACCAACACTAGCCAGGCCAGTCAAAGCGCCACCGGCCAAAGTGGCAGTTCCGTCAGTAACTGTCGCACCCTGTACACTACCTGTTGTTGTAACATTCGTCGAACCTAAAGTCAATCCACCAGAGGCATCTACTGTTTTACTGCCGGTGACAGTTGCAGTGATATTAGAAAGTTGACTCGCATCAAGAGTTGCCGATCCTAAAGTTACTGTACCGGCAATCAACGTCCCACTTGTGCCAAGATCTATAGCAGTAATATCGCTCTTACCGCCGACGTTATCTTCCACCTGCAACTTGTTGCCGGCGATGTAAGTAACATCAGCCTCGGCCGCTTCAACGTGCGGCGCTGCATAAAAAGACGCCATAGAAGTAACACACAACACAGCTGCCAAAATTTTTTTCTTCTTCATCTCAGACATATTTACACCTCTTTCAATATGTATTCTTTCTTGCCATTACCCTGATTTTTGCATTATTTTTACTAAAACCCTCCCCCTTCTTTCTCTCACCATCAATATCAACTGCTTTATATAAACTAACTGCTACCCGCCCAAAGTTTCTTGTTTGAATAAAACAGTTAATTATTTTAATTAAATGCCGATAATATTCTTTGCTGATTTGATGTTTTAAAAATATTACAAATGCTTTAATTTATATTATCACATTTGTCCCCCTCCGCAAGACATAAGAACTTTCGATTTTACATTTCAGAATCGTTATTGCTCGTACTTATATTTTCATCGTACCTGCGTGGCAACATTTACGCTCCTACATGCCAGCGCCGTCTCTGCTAACATGCAAAAGCCGGACTCTATTCCCATAGAGCCCGGCAAAAAACAATCGCTCTCAGCCTTCGCTGAGAGCGATTGTTTTTTATCTTTTAATCTAACAGCAGTTTCTTCCTGCAAGGCTTTACTTAAAATCTATTTCCTTCCCCAGCGCTTTCAGTATCTCGTCCAGCAGATTGACGCTGCAGTTGCATTCCTCCCGTTCGATACGGCCGTAATAATTGACCGACATATTACAGCGTTCGGCCACGTCGTTTTGGGTCAGCCCCAGCTCCAGCCGCAGCTGATATAATTTGCGGCCGATGTTATTATAAGTACGCTTGCTCATTTTGCACCTCAGCTAAAAGTTTTAATTGAGAAAAATTTTAACTGCAAAAGCAGCAAAGCAAAATAACCCGGCGGGTTGTATTTCTTTTGCCCTACCCCAAAGGTTGTTTACAAAACGGCTGCAAAGGAGCATACTAAGCCCTGTTATGCATAACGCTTTACAGTACGGCACGCCGTCATAAAATTATGGGAAGAACTGATTCAAATAGCCATTTTAACAGATGATAATGTACGCAGTGCTGCTGCCCAAGCACTGCAGATTTTGATAGCCGCAGCACAGGCAGGCGACAACGGGGCTTTGCTGAAACTGTGCAGTGATTTTAAGCCACTGCTAAGCAGCGAAGCACGGCGCGAGATGTTTTATAAGTCACTGGGGAAAGACGCGGAAGGTATCGCTGTACTGGCTTTTATAGAGCTGGTACTAAAATACAGCGGTACTGATTATGTAAACTGGCCCGGTTACGCGCGCTGCAGAGTACATTTCGCTTTGTTCGACGCCATGCAGAAACAGGGCCGGATCTGGGAAAACGAGATCGCCGTCAATACCGACAGCGAGGAAGGCACCGCCCTACTGGACGAATCCGATTTGCGGCAGGGACTGCCGGACAGTATTGCCCAACTGCTGCTGTCGCTGGAGGTGCAGCAGGCTTTGGCACAGCTGACTGCCGAGCAGCAGCAGGTTATCGAGCTGTTGTTTTTGCGCGAGCAGAAACCTAAAGAAGCAGCCCGCCTGCTGGGCTGCAGTGTCCGCAACGTCACCAAACACCGGCTCAAAGGGCTGGATAAGCTGCGGCGGCTGCTGAAGCAGGACGGCTGACCGGCTCAACTAATCGCCGTAATTTCATAGATAAAAATAAAAAAGCATCGACAAAATTTGTCGATGCTTTTTAGCTTTTTATTTTTAGTGATGTGTGCCTCTGACAACAGTAATCCCCTGCTGCTCCAGGTATTCGGCAGTTTTGGTGATCACCGGGCATTCATGTTTTTCGCCCTGTGCGTCCTTCTTTTTGGTACAGCCGCTCAAATGCACGGCTTCAACGCCGATAGTAACAAGGCGGTCCAGTTTTTTGCGCAGACCTTCCTCGTTATGGGGCATCTGTACATCACCGCAGCCGCTGCAGTTCAAAAAAGCGGCCAGTTCTGTTTCCTCTGCCTCATAAACGGCAAAAGCGTTGGTTTTATTATTGAAGGCTTTAAGGCAGCCGCTGCCGGTACAGTTATTACTGGTACGCAGACATCTTAAAACAGCGATCTTTTTCATAGGCATTTTTCCTTTGATTATTTTTACTGCTCTGTTTCTGCCAGCACCTCTTTAAAGCAGTTGGTCAGGCTGGCAAAATCTGCCAGCGACAGCGTTTCGCCCCGGCGCTTGGGGTCGATACCTGCACGTTCCAACCATGCCGCAGCCTGTACGCTGCTGATGCCCATATTTTTGAGAGCGTTACTGAGCATTTTACGGCGTACGGAAAAAGCCGCCTTTACGACTTTGAAGAACAGTTTTTCATCGCAGACCTCGACCGGAGGCACGGTGCGGCGTTTGCAGACAATGACGGCACTGTCGACATTGGGCGCCGGGATAAAGGATTCCGGCGGTACGATAAAGGCTATCTCCGGCTCGGTATAATATTGGATCGAAACTGACAAAGCGCCGTAATCTTTGCCGCCGGGCTTCGCGACCATCCGCTCGGCAACCTCTTTTTGCACCATGGCGACCAGCCGTTCCATAGGCAGGCGCTGTTCCAACAGATTAAAGATGATGGGCGTGGTGATGTAATAGGGCAGGTTGGCCGCTACCTTAAAAACAGGCGCGCCTACAGTGGCTTTGATATCCACTTCCAAAATATCGCCGCTGACGATACGCACATTATTATAGCCTTCCAGTGTTTTGTCGAGTACAGGCAAAAGCCTTTTATCCAGCTCGACGGCTACTACCTGGGCGCCGCTCATGGCCAGCCCCTGGGTAAGGGTGCCGATACCGGGACCGACCTCTAAAACAGTATCTTCAGGGGTCAGTTCGGCTGCCGCAACTATTTTGCGAACGATCTCTTCGTCTACCAGAAAATTTTGGCCAAGTCTTTTATCGGCTCTTAATTTAAAAGTATGCAGTATATGGTTGGTAACTTCGCGCTTGGCGATAATGGGCTTATCCATGCTGTTCTCCTAACTGCGCCAGCGCTGCGTTAAATTCGCCGCGGGTGACCCCGTAGCTGTTCAGCCGCTCTAAAAATCTTTTGGCGTTGCCGTAGCCTATGCCCAGCAATACGCCCATTTTATCGCGGCGGTCGGCCGCACTGCCTGTTCCGGCCAAATCGTTTTGCCACAGGTCGCGGCTGCAAAATTGGTCGACAGGGCTGTATTCGTGATGGCGCACTTTGGCAAGGGCTGCCAAAATAGCGTCTGGCTGAGCCTGTTCAATGCCCACATCATTGTGGGCCGTAGCGTCAGCTTTAGGCACAAAGGCCTGCCCTGCTTCGGGAAAACGCTGGGTCAGAAAACGCCGGATGCGTTCACCGGCACCGTCGGGGTCGGTAAGGATAATGATGCCCCGCTTTTTATAGGCCGCTTCTATCTGCCGCAGGGTATGCGGAGCCAGATTAAAGCCGCCGGTTTCAATGGTATCGGCTTCCAGGGCGCGTTTGATCGCCACCGTATCCATTTTTCCTTCTACTACGAGAACTTCTTTCAGCAAGTTCGCGCCTCCGTTAATCTAAAATATATACATCTAAGGTACGGCGGCCCCACTGGATGGCGTTGTGCCAGTCGTGCATAAACACGTCCAGGCGGTTGCCGCGAATAGCGCCGCCGGTGTCGCCGGCCATAGCAATGCCGTAACCGGGGATATACAGTTTAGTATAATACGGGATGACGCGCGGGTCAACGGCCACGATGCCTTCATAGGGTACGATGCCGATCGATGTCAGTCCGGTACCGCTACCTTCCCCCAAAGTATAGGCGGTGATCTCCATGGTCATGACTTTGTTATAGCGCATTCGGCCGCGCGAAGTCTCGATGGAACGGGCCATGCCGCGCTCTACCAGTTCTCGTTTAGGCTCTTCCAGCACTTCTTTACTGATGACATGGGTCTGAAACAGCCCATCTTTGAGGGTTGTTTTGCTGGTGACCCGCATTTTGCCGGGCACGCCGGGCTCTAAAATCTTATTTTCGCCGTAGGGCATTTCCAGGTTATCAACAAATTCCAGTGGCGGCTCGATGGGCTGCTCTTCTACTTTCAGTTCGTCGTATTTACCCAGGATATGGATCTCCATATCGGACTGTAACGGCGTATCGACTGCCGGATAAACAGTTTTGCCATCATAGCTGACAGCCAAAGCGTCCAGCGCTTCGCCCACAGTGGCTTTGCCGCTATAGAATTTTTTGGTGACGCCGTATTTTTCGATAGTGATAGGCAGCGCCCGCTGCAGCTCGATAACTCCCTTCAGCTCTTTTTCTTCATTAGCCGGAGAGATCAGGATGCGGTCTTCCTTGCCCACTTTGACGCCCGATTCTTCCAAAATGGCACGGGGGTCTTCGAGGATCGTGGTAATGACCTTTTCCTGGCCGTCATAACGCAGGATAAGCTCCTTGCTGTTGGCCAGGCAGATAGCGCTGAAAACCAGCACGACTACCAAAAGCAGCGGCAGTATTTCCATTGCTCTATATAGTGATTTTTTATTAGGCATAAATTGTACCTCCTTGTTAAGACGTATAATTCTACCATAAAGAAATTTTTTCTGTCAAACCGTCGCTTGTATAAATACAAAGCGTTTTGTCAGAAGCACATTACCGTAAAAACTATCGTGGGAGCAGATACGTGTTTTAACTATTTGACAAAACGGCCAAAAAAAACAAGCAGACTGCTTATAAAAATAAACAGTCTGCTGCAATTTATTTGATTTTGTTGAAAAGGATCTTAACATTTTTAGTGGTCTGTGCCGCCAGCACTTCAAAAGTAGTGCCGCGCACCTGGGCCGCATTGCTGGCCACCAGCTCGGTATAGCCGGGATGGTTGCGCTTGCCTCGATAAGGCACCGGTGTCAGGTAAGGCGAATCCGTCTCAAATAACAGCAGGTCGTCGGGGACATACTGCAAAACATCGCGCACTTTAGCAGCGTTTTTATAGGTCGAGGTACCGCCAAAGCTTAAATAAAAGCCCCGCTTGACCAGTTCCTTAGCCATTTCCAGCGAGCCGGAATAACAGTGGAACACCGCACGCACGCCTTTAACTTCTTTTTGGAAAATTTCCAGAATATCGCCGTGGGCGTCACGGTCGTGAATGATCACGGGCAAATCAAACTGTTTCGCCAGATCGATCTGCTCCAAAAGACGGCGTTTCTGCACATCTTTAGGTTCGTTTTCCTGCCAGTAATAGTCCAGGCCAATTTCTCCGATAGCAACAACCTTGGGATGCACTGCCATGGCAGCCAATCCGTCCAGATAGCTGTTATCCGCGATGTCTTTAAGGTTTTCGGGATGCCAGCCGACAGCAGCATAAACAAAATCATACTTTTCGGCCAGTTCAATAGCAAAACGTGAGCTGATCTCGTCGCAGCCAGGGTTAATGATACCGTCCAGTTCTTTGCTTAAAAACGTCAGCAGCTGGTCGCGGTCTTCGTCGAAATATTCCGAATCCATATGGGCATGGGAATCAAACAAACCTGTACGTGACATTTATTTCACCTTGCTCCCTGAAGCAATATTGGGTGCGTCTGCCAGTACCAGATTACCTTCGCCATCGGAGGCGGCCAGCAGCATGCCGCGAGATTCGATGCCGCGCAGCTTGGCAGCTTTCAGATTGGCGATAACGATAACGTTGCGGCCAACCAGTTCTTCAGCAGTATAATGCTGGGCAATACCGGAAACGATAGTGCGTTCTTCGTCGCCTACTTTTACCTGCAGCTTCATCAGCTTATCGGTTTTAGGCACTCGCTCAGCGGCGCTGATAGTAGCCACACGCAGGTCGATCTTCATAAAATCATCAATAGTGATCTCGTCCGTTGCCGCTGCCGCCGTTTTTACTTCGGCCTGCGGTGCTGGTTGAACGGCTGCTTTAGCTGTAGGCGCAGCTTTTTTAGTCGCGGCGATCACGGTCTCGCCGCTTTCGGTGATCTCGATACGGGGATACAGAGGTTCGCCCTTCTGCACCTTAGTGCCATCCGGCAGACCGCCCCAGGCAGTATCCATCAGCAGGAACTGCTCGGGAGCAGTGAGGCCCAGCTGGGCATAGATTTTGGGGCTGGCAGTAGGGATATAGGGGCTGGTAAGGATAGCGACGATACGCAGCACCTCGGCCAGATTATACATAACAGTTTCCAGGCGGACTGCTTTTTCAGGGTCTTTAGCCAGCAGCCAGGGGCCGGTTTCATCGATGTATTTATTGGCACGGCTGATCAGTGCCCACAGGGTCTTGATGGCCGTGTTGATCTCCATATGGTCCATGGCGTCCTGATATTTAGCTACAGTCTCGCCGACCAGCGCGATCAGTTCTTCGTCCAACGGCTCGCTGACGGCAGTTTTATGGATAACGCCGCCGTGATATTTTTCGATCATGCTGACCGTGCGGTGCAGCAGGTTGCCCAAATCGTTGGCCAGGTCGGCATTGATACGGGAGATCAGCGCGTCGCGGGAGAAATTGCCGTCGCTGCCCAGATTGATTTCGCGCAGCAGGAAATAACGGATAGCATCGGAACCGAACTCGTCGATCAGCGCCAGCGGGTCGATGACATTGCCTTTGGATTTAGACATTTTATCGCCTTCGACTACCAGCCAGCCATGTCCGTAAACCTGTTTCGGCAGCGGCTCTCCCATTGCCATCAGCATGATAGGCCAGATGATAGTATGGAAACGCACGATCTCTTTGCCGACCAGATGCAGATTAGCGGGCCAGTATTTGTTGAATTTTTCAGGATCGCTGCCATAACCGATACCGGTAAAGTAATTGAGCAGCGCATCGAACCACACATAAACCACATGTTTATCGTCGAAAGGAACGGGCACGCCCCAGTCAAAAGTGGTACGGGTGATACTAAGGTCTTCCAGGCCCTGTTTGATGAAGTTGATCATCTCGTTGCGGCGGGCAACAGGTTGGATGAAGTCGGGATTAGCTTCTATATATTCCAACAGACGGTCCTGATATTTAGAAAGCTTGAAGAAGTAGCTTTCTTCCTCCATACGTTCTACCGGACGGCCGCAGTCGGGGCACTTGCCATCGACCAGCTGACGCTCCAGCCAGTAGGATTCGCAGGGTACGCAGTACCAGCCTTCATAGTTCTTTTTATAAATATCGCCCTGGTCAAAGATTTTTTGCAAAATGCTTTGGACGACCTTGTGGTGGCGTTCTTCACTGGTACGAATGAAATCGTTATTAGTGATGTTAAGACGCTGCCACAAAAGCTTGAAATTGGCGATGATCTCGTCAACATATTGAATCGGTGTAACACCCATCTCCGTAGCTTTGCGCTGGATCTTCAAGCCATGCTCGTCGCTGCCGGTCAGGAAGAATACATCTTCGCCTTTGGCGCGGTGGTAGCGGGCCACGGTATCGGCAATAGTAGTGCAGTAGGCGTGGCCAATATGCAGTTTATCGCTGGGATAATAGATAGGGGTTGTGATATAAAATGTTGGCTTTGTCATATGTTGATCCCTTCTTCTTCTGAAATTAATTTATTATATAATTCCCGTTTGGGAAGTTTATTCGCTTTAGCGACCTGCGCCAGCGCCGTCTTTTTATCGACGCCCTGCGCGATCAGGTCTTTCACCTGCGTCAGCGGGTCCTGCTCCTGCTGCACTGGCTGCTGCCTCGAGCCACGGGCCACTACCAGGCAAAATTCACCGCGGGGCTTATTATCAGCAAGCCACGCCAGGCACTGGCTGATACTGCCGCGAAAAAATTCTTCGTGCAGCTTGGTCAATTCACGGGCCGCCGCCATAGGACGATCGCCCCAAATTTCCAGCATTTCTTTCAGCACTTGCTCGATACGGTGCGGCGCTTCGTACAAAATGATCGTAGCGGGAATGTACTGCCATTCCTCCAGCTGTTCACGTCTGTTTTTTTTGCTTTTGGGCAAAAAACCGCCAAAGAAAAATGGCGAGGCAGGCAGGCCTGAAGCAATGAGAGCGCACAAAGCGGCGTTGGCGCCGGGAACAGGCACTACCTGCACACCTGCGTCGATAGCCAGCCTGGCCAGCTGCTCACCCGGATCAGCGATACCGGGGAAACCGGCGTCGCTGACTAAGGCCACGTTTTTACCGTCCATCAGCTCGCCTAAAAGGTACGCGCCTTGCTTTTCCTTGCTGTGCTCATCATAACGCACCAGCCGCCCTTTGATATTAAAACGGTTCAATAACTGCAGAGTGTGGCGGGTATCCTCGGCGGCGATGATGTCCGCCTCGGCCAGCATCCGCTGGGCACGCGGCGTCATATCCTCAAGATTGCCGATAGGAGTAGCGCACAAATATAAAATTCCTGCCATCACTCCGCCTCCTCTGCCATACCATAATATTCTAAAGTCTGCCTGCTGTGGCTGCCGTCGGCGTTATACATCACCAGCGGCGGCAAAACCTCCAGCCCATAACTGCCGCCCTTCACCATTTCCATTAAAAAGATCCAGGCCGGTTTATCGACAAAAGAATGTACCCATTGCAGCTTTTTCGGCTGCAAGCCATATTTCAGGGCCAGTTCCATACATTCCGTAAACCGTTCGGGCAACTGCACAATGGCAAAGCGCCCACGGTATTTTACCAGATAGGCCGCCGTTTGGAAAAAATCCTCCAGCGTAGCAGTTACCTCGTGACAGGCTGCCGTCGCCACCTGCCGTACCTTGCCGCTGTTACGATAGGGTGGATTGGCGGCGATCAGATCAAAGCTTTCCGAGCGGTACAGCTTTTTCAGCTCCCGCAGGTCGGCCACTTCGGCACTTACCCGGTCTTCCAGCTTGTTGGCCGCTATGCTGCGGCGCATCAGCTGGACTACATGAGGGTTACGGTCGATGCCCACCACAGTGGCAGCGCCCCGCGCCGCCAGCAGCAGGCTGATCGCACCCGTGCCGGAGCCCAGTTCTAAAACCCGCGCCTGTTTGACCAGATGCGGAAACGCCGCTAAAAAAACGGCGTCCGTTGTAAAACAAAATTCTTCCGAATCCTGCCAGATGGCATAATTGCAGCCGGGCAGGGAATCGCAGCGTTCCGTGTCCTTACTCATCTCAGATATTGTCGGCCTTAGAAGCATCGACGATCTCGTCCCATTCTACCTGGATAACGTTATCAGGCGTCAGCTGTACGGAAGCCGTACGCATAGCGCGGTTGATGCCTGTTACCTTGCCTTCTCCCAGTGGGGTCACCACCAGAGCACCAATTTTAGGAATCTCGATGCGGTCGCTGCCGCCATTGCGTTTACAGCAGCCTTCCTTACAATACATATGGTTCTCGTATTTCAGGCAGCACATCAGGCGGCCGCAGATGCCGGAGATTTTGGCCGGGTTCAGAGACAAGCCCTGTTCTTTGGCCATCCGGATGGATACCGGTTCAAAATCGCCTAGAAAGGTCGAGCAGCACAGGGGTCTGCCGCAGCAGCCGATACCACCCAGCATTTTCGCTTCATCGCGCACGCCGATCTGGCGCAGCTCGATACGGGTACGGAACACAGCGGCCAGATCTTTGACCAGCTCGCGGAAATCTATCCGTCCTTCGGCGGTAAAATAAAAAATGATCTTATTGACGTCAAAGGTAAATTCCACATCTATCAGCCGCATGGGCAGCTCGTGGTTAGTGATCTTGCGCAGGCAGATATTGAAGGCTTCCTTCTCGCGGACGATGTTTTCTTCCACTTTGCGGGCGTCCTCTTCCGTTGCTTTGCGCAGCACCGGCTTCAGCGGTGAAACTACCTCTTTGTCGCTGACCTCGCGCGGGCCTACTACCACCTCGCCGTATTCCACCCCACGGGCGGTTTCGACGATGGCGTGATCCCCCTCGGCTACATTGCTGACGACGGGATCGAAATAATATATTTTACCTGCTTTTTTAAATCTTATACCTACAACTGTTGGCACTATCTTTCCTCCTTCCGAAGTATGTCTGTTTTAAGTACCACCGTTTCCAAAACCAGCTTAGCACCGGCATTGCTTTCGATGGCCTGATATGCTTGCTGAGCGACGTCCGCCGCCTGCTTCAGATGCGAAGCGGGCCAACCGGCAGCCAATCGCCGTAATCTATCTGTGCAGTCACAGTTATAAATCTGTTCCTCCAGTCCGTTTTGCAGCAGCAAAGCGTCCCGGGCTAAAAACAGCAGCATTTCCGTAAATAATAAACCGCCCTGTTTGTCGTAGCTTTCGAGCCAGGGCTGCGAAGCCACATAGCGCATAGGCTGCGCCAGAGGCAGTGCTTCCAAAAATTCCAAAGCCTGGTCGCGGTAACCTATGGCACCGGCAGCGTCCATATTGATGGCCGCACCCAGCGAACCCCCTGCCAAGCGGGCCAGCAGTTCAGCCTGCTCCAGTCCCCGCTTTGTTAAAGCGTCCTGCGTCAGCGCCAAAGGGATCTGGTCGAAACGCAGCTGGATGACTCGCGAAAGGATCGTCGGCAAAAGCCGTTCCAACCGCGAAGCTATCATAATGAACATCCAGTTCGGCGGCGGTTCTTCCAGCAGCTTTAAAAGGCTGTTGGCGGCCTCCACCGTCATTCTGTCGGCAGCGTCGATGACGCATACCTTACAGGCCGAGAGCGCAGGCGCGAAAGCGGCCTGCTTACTCATATCCTTGATCTGTTCGATCTTCAGGTCTTTACCGGGAGCCTCCTGCTCCACCAACATAAAATCCGGGTGGGCAAAGCTGTGCTCCTCTAAATTTATCAGGCGGCAGGACTCGCACCTGCCGCACGGGCGCTCAGCCTCGCTCAGGCAAAGAAAGGTTCTGGCAAAACGCAGTGCCAGCTGTTTTTTGCCAATGCCGTCGGGGCCATAAAAAAGCAGTGCGTGCGGCCGGTCACCCGGCTGCAACAGCCTGGCTAAAAATTCTTTATTCTGTTCGTGTCCCAGAATATCGTCCCACATAGGCTTCCTTTCTTTGCTCAGCTTTTTAACAAAGCTTCCAGTTCTTTTACTAAATCAGCGCTGACTGCTTCCTGCTGTTGCAGGGCATCGATGACCCTGATGCGCTGTGTATTCGCCTTAGCCAGTTCCAAAAAGCCCTGGCGTACTTTGATTTGAAACGCCAGTCCTTCGTTCTCAAAGCGGTCGGTAACGCCCCGTTCTTCTCTGCGGGCAGCCAGCCGCTCAGGGTCGCCGTCCAGCAGCAAGGTCAGGTCGGGCTCCAACCCGCCGGTGGCAAAGGCGTTAAGCTGCATCAGTTCGGTCAGCTGCAGGCCACGCACAAACCCTTGATAGACCAGCGTCGAATCGCTGAAACGGTCACACAGCACTACCTGCCCCGCCGCTAAGGCGGGCCGTACTACTTTAGCCAAATGGTCGGCACGGGCAGCCAGATACAGCAGCGTTTCCGTGCGCTCGTCCATAGTCAGCTGCGGGTCGAGCACCAGATCACGCAAGCGTTCGGCAGCTTCCGAGCCGCCGGGCTCACGAGTGCGCACCACTTCATAGCCACGCTGGGCCAGCCAGTTGGCCAGATGCTCAAGCTGCGTGCTTTTGCCGCTGCCGTCGGGGCCTTCTAACGTAATAAAATAACCTTTGTTCATTCAAGTACCACTCGTATTTCCCTTAAGCTGCCGTCGGCAGGGCCGCTGACGGGCAGTCTCAAGTTTTTCATATTTTCGCAGTAAGCGATGATCGCTTCCGTTACCAGTTCGCCGGGTAAAAGTACGGGTATCCCCGGCGGATAAAAGCTGACCTGTTCGGCGCAGATCCGC
This sequence comes from uncultured Phascolarctobacterium sp., assembly GCA_900544795.1. Classification (GTDB taxonomy): domain Bacteria; phylum Bacillota; class Negativicutes; order Acidaminococcales; family Acidaminococcaceae; genus Phascolarctobacterium. The sequence goes on from UQWM01000012.1 coordinate 61,784, forward strand.
CCGGCCGCATTTTGCAGGGGCACACTTACTTTAGCGCTGTCAAAAGCCTGCCGCAGTAGCAAAGCCTGCTGCGGTGCAGGCAGCTGTGGACTTGCCGCCAGCGTTTGCGGAGTTTTTTTATTTTGTCCCAACTTGGTAAAAACCTGTTTTATAACAGCGAGCACGGCGTCATAATCGTCGCCGCCATCACCATAAGTAACTAAAAATAACACGTTGGCAGCGTCTGTCAACTCTACCGCTACACCTGCCTGACGCAGGCAGTCCGCTACTTCGACGCCGGTATAACCCCAGTCCGCCACACTAACGGTGACCTTAGTACGGTCAAAAGCGGCAATACCATTACTACCAACACAGTCTTCGTTCAAAAGCCGCAGGCCATCAAAGCTTTGCAGTACCAGCCGCAGCCTGTCCGCTGCCGCCACCGCTTGCTCGCTCATCTGCCGGCCACAGCTGGCCAGTTGGAACCTGGCCGCATCTAACGAAGCCAGTAAAAGATAGTTGGGGCTGGTAGTAGTCAAAAGGCTCATCACATCGGCAGCACGCTCCAGGTCAAGGCGCTCGCCGCGCACCTGCAGCATAGAGCACTGCGTCATGGCCCCTACTATTTTATGGGTACTTTGGGCGCAGGCATCGACGCCGCAGGCCAGGGCCGACGGCGGCAGCAAACTGCTAAAGCCTAAATGCGGCCCGTGGGCCTCGTCGACTAGCAAAACCGCGCCGCGAGCATGGGCAGCTTTGGCAATAGCTTTGATATCGGCTGCCTGCCCGTAGTAATTGGGGCTGGTCAAAAACACTGCCTTAATAGCAGGCTGCTGCTCAAGGGCAGCTTCTACCTGCGCGGCTGTTACCTGGGTATTGATGCCAAAAGCAGCATCAAACTGCGGCGTGATATACACCGGCTCCAAGTCGCCTAACAAAAGGCCACCAGCGACACTACGATGAGCGTTGCGCGGCACCAGCACTTTGCCGCCAGGTTTGACAGCGGTCAGCAGCATAGCATGGATCGCCTGAGTAGTGCCGTTAACAGCAAAAAAACAGCGGTCACTGCCGTAAAGCTGTGCGGCCAGGTCTTGCGCAGCGCCGATGCAGCCTGTAGGACAATGGATATCGTCCAATTCTGCCATCAGCGATACATCCATTTGTACCGCGCCCGCTCCCAGCTCGCCAGCCAGCAACGGTTCCATACCACGGCCGCCCTTATGGCCCGGTGTGTGGAAGGGATAGACCCGCTCTTTTTTATATTGAAGCATTGCCGCTAAAAGCGGCATTTTAGATTGATCTGCCTGCAAAAGAAGCCTCCATATAAATACAAACACTTATCCATGTTATCTATATATTTTATCACAGGCAGCAAGGTGTTACAAGCTACCCAAAAGTGCGCACCCAGCATAGTCCGACCAAATTTTTAGCGACAATAAAAAAGCTTCGGCTGCCAGGCAGCCGAAGCAAGATATTTTATTGTTCAACCAACTAAGGCAGCCTTTGGCCGCAGCTCGATCTCATCTTTTAAATCTTCCCAGACAACGAAGTTGGCTTTACTGAAGCCGTTGAAGGTAGTTGCCGACGCCGAAGTATAAGCGCCGCAGGACGGTACCAAAATCAAATCACCAACCTGCTGCCTTACGGTCAGCTTACCGCGGAACATGATGTCCAGCGAATCGCAGCTGGGCCCGGCAAAGGTAGCTTCTACCTGCTCGCCATCTTTAAAGCTGATGAGCTTAAAATCCCACTGATCAAAAATAACGCCGGAAAAAGTTCCGTACAAACCGTCATCGAGGAAATACCATGGCTGGCCGCCGCGCTCGGTAACGCCGATAACGCTGGTGATAAGGTTGACCGCCGTACCGCACATAAAACGGCCCGGTTCAGCCCAGATCTCGATATGGGGAAAATCTTCGTCCAGACGGGCGTTGATCTGTTTCAGCATTTCTTTTAAATTAAAGCGCACTTTCGGTTCTGGGATGGGGAAGCCGCCACCGATATCGAGGATGCGCAGCTGCATACCTGCCGCTGCCGCTTTTTCAAAAACCTCACGGGCTACGTCCAGCGCTCCCAGGTAAGGATCGGCGCTCATGGTCTGGCTGCCTACGTGGAAACAGACACCTGCAGCGTCAAGGCCGGCTGCCTTAGCGGCCAGAAGCAGTTCTACCGCCCGCTCACTGCCGACGCCGAATTTTTTATTCAGGTCCACATGAGCCGAAGAGTTATCGATACGGATACGCAGCAGCACCGTCGCGCCCGGACGGCCCTTGGCCATTTTTGCGATCTCGCTTTCGCTGTCAAAGGTCATTTTATGGACGCCCACGTCACAGCAGGCTTGCAGTCCGCCGCTGGTTTTAATGGGGTTAGCATAAATCAACCGGTCGCCGCTGATTCCCATCGCCGCCAAAGTTCTGATCTCGCCGTCAGAAGCGACGTCGAAGCAGGAACCCATGTCGCGCAGGCGCTCTAAAATACGCTGGTGCGGATTAGCCTTGATAGCATAATACAGCTGCACCCGCGGTAAATGTTTTTTCAAAAAGCAGTAATTCTTCTCTATCTGTTTCAAAGAAAGTACCAGCAGCGGCGTACCAAAGCGCTCTGCCAGTCTTTCTGTCGCATTCTTATTCAGTTGAAAAAAGATGTCCTTCTTCATATCCACTCTCCCCTTGCTTTAGCATTGATTTTACTCATATGATTTTACCACAAATTACTGAAAGTACAATAGGAAAATGAAAGAAATTGAAAAAAATTTGAGGAGTTGCTGGCAAAACAGCCTTAATCACGATTCTTGTCGGGTTTTTGCAGGATTTTACGGGTTTTTTAGGATTTTTCAAGATTTATTTTCCAAAAGCCGACTACTAAATATAGTTATCTTTGCCCCTTTAATCTCCTAAAACTTCTAAATATAGAAAAGCCCCCGCTTTTTGGAGCGGAGGCTAAAAAAACAAGCTTATTTTTTAGGGGCTTCGATAACGTCACAACCCATGTACGGGCGCAGTACCTTAGGCACAATAACGCTGCCATCAGCCTGCTGGTAGTTTTCGAGGATAGCGGCCACAGTACGGCCTACGGCTACGCCGGAACCATTCAGTGTATGTACGAATTCCGGTTTGGCTTTATTGTCGCGGCGGAAACGGATGTTGGCGCGGCGGGCCTGGAAATCGAGGAAGTTAGAGCAGGAAGAGATTTCGCGGTAACAATTAGCTGCCGGCAGCCACACTTCCAAATCATAAGTCGCAGCGGAGCTGAAACCGATATCACCGGTGCAAAGGCGCACTACACGATAAGGCAGTTCCAAAAGCTGCAAAACTTTTTCCGCATTAGCGGTCAGCTTCTCTAATTCGTCCCAGGAATCCTCCGGTTTAGTGAATTTCACCAGTTCTACTTTGTTGAACTGGTGCTGGCGGATAAGACCACGAGTATCACGTCCGGCGCTGCCAGCTTCAGCACGGAAGCAGGCGCTGTAGGCGGTGTAATACAAGGGCAGGTCATCGCCACTCAAAATCTCGTCACGATGCAGATTGGTGATCGGCACTTCGGCGGTCGGGATCAGGTAATAGTCCAGACCTTCCAGCTTGAACATATCTTCGGCAAACTTCGGCAGCTGGCCGGTACCCTGCATGCTGTCTTTATTGACGATATACGGCGGGAAAAATTCGGTATAACCGTTTTCGCCGGTATGAGTGTCTAAAAAGAAGTTGATAACGGAACGCTCCAGGCGGGAACCCAAACCACGGTAGAAGGTGAAGCGGGCGCCGGATACCTTACCGGCACGTTCAAAGTCGAGGATATTCAGCTTTTCGCCAATATCCCAATGGGCCTGCGGCTCAAAAGCAAATTTAGCGGGATCGCCCCAGCTGCGGACTACCGGGTTATCCGCATCACTGCTGCCGACCGGGGTATCGTCGGCGGGCATATTGGGAATAGTCAGCAGTATCTCTTTCAATCTGGCTTCGCTGTCCTTCAATGCTTTATCATCTTCCGCGATCTTATCTCCTAAAGCGCGTACTTCTGCCATTTGGGCATCAGCGTTCTCGCCGGCTTTTTTCATTTTGCCGATCTCCTGAGAAGCTGCGTTACGCTGGCTTTTGAGCGCTTCCACCTGCAAAGTCAGCTCGCGGCGTTTCTTTTCCAATTCCAAAAATTCGTCAAGGCTCACATTGGCGTTACGTTTGCGCATAGCGTCAATAACCAGCTCGGGATTTTCCCTAACAAATTTCATATCTAACATTGTTCATTCCTCCAAATGTTGAATTACTTAGTAAACTTTATTTTAGCACAATTTACCATAATATGAAAGAGAGCACGCCGAAGAACATCGGCGTGCCTCAAAATTTCTTATGTACAGCTGATTAGCTGTATTCTTTAAAAGTTTCGATCAGGCCGTCGCGCTTAGCCAGATAGTTGATAGCGCTGATCGCGGCCTTTTGTGCCTGGCCTGCCGCCCGGTTCACCTGCCAGGGCTGGCCTGTGCAGTCGCCGCCGGCGAAAACGCCCTCGATGCTTGTTTCCGCCTGATCATCTACCAGTACGGAACGGCCACGCATCTGCAAGCCCGGCAAAAAGCTGTTGAGCGGGTCGGAAGCCCGGAACATAAATACAGCCTGGACGCTGAAAAACTCGCCTGTGGTATGCAGCCCGGTCACTCTGTCAGTACCTGTGATATCCGTAGGCTGGTCTAAAACCACGGTCACATTTTTACGTTTTGGCGCTACAAAACCCTGGAAGCGGGGAATAAAAATAACCTCGCTGCAAATATCGGCCAAATACTCGATCTCTTCCATAGAGTCGGGAACGGTAGCGATAGCCGCCACTCGTTTGCCTTTGTATTCGGCGCCGTCTACTTTAGCGCAATAGCTGACGCCGCGCCCTAAAAATTCTTTTTCACCCGGCAGCAGGCTGGAACGGGAGATGCCTGTCGCCAAAATGACGGTATCGGCGTTGTACTGGCTGTTAGGCGTGCCCAGTTCAAAAAAACCGGCCTTCTCTTTCAGAGAAACGATTTTTTCTTCAATGATCTCGGCGCCGCTGTGACGTGCGTGAGCGATAAATTTGTCCATCAGCTCGCTGCCGGACAGATCAGGACAACCCATATAGTCGGTAATAAGTTCGACGCTGCGCAGGCGGGGGCTGAAGCCGTGCGCTTCAAAAACCACTACCTTGCGGCCTTTGCTGCTGGCAGTAATAGATGCAGCCAAACCTGCCGGGCCGCCGCCGATGATTGCGATATCGTATTTCATGTTATGATCCTCCAAAAAATTTTTAGGGGAAGCCTTTACTTAATTCAACAACTTACCAGTTTTATTTTACCTTCTTTATTACGCAAGAGTCAATGGTTTCAGCAAGTATACACGATTTTTCGGCCTTGATCAGTGCGGATATCGCGCTTTGCAAAAAAATTAACAAAACAATAAAAAAGCTCTTGCCAAATAGCTTATTTTCGTGTATTCTATATAAGCAACATTACGACGGCCCATTAGCTCAGTTGGTAGAGCACCTGACTCTTAATCAGGGTGTCGTAGGTTCGAGGCCTACATGGGTCACCAAAATTTGGCCGGTTGGTCAAGCGGTTAAGACACCGCCCTTTCACGGCGGTATCAGGGGTT
>UQWM01000013.1 GCA_900544795.1 uncultured Phascolarctobacterium sp.
TAAGACCATTAAATATTGTGCCGATAATTTTACACAAGATTTTGGACTTGACTGAATAGAAAAGATAAAATAAAGTAAAATAAGACTGAATTTGTAGTCGATATAGTACACAAGGAGCAATAAAAAGATGAAGATTTCCAAGAAGGATGCTTTAGCATGGTTTGAATTTTTTGCACAATTGCCCGAGGGTGAGCAGCTTATGGTTAAACAGCAGGAGATTGTTTATGCCACGTTTGCGCAGATCGAGGCAGCTGTAATTAAAAGAAACGAAGAGCTGATGGCACAAATTCCCGGTTTAAAAACATTAGAACAAAGAACGCTGTTTGTGGGGCAGGATGAGAAATTCCCTGATGGTTGCCGTTCCTGCTTATTGGGCAGCGGGCTGACCGCCATCAGAAAAACCAACAAATGCAATTTGCAGTGCAAGTTTTGCTATAATTATGGCGAGCTGGATGCTATTGCGCCTGTAGGTGAGGGTATTTGGGTTATTGGCGGCACCAAGTTTTATGAGAAGGATATTGACTTGTTGCTGTCGATCCATAAAAAGCCTACGGGCGTTGCATATGTCTATTTAGAACCTTTTATGGAAATCGAGAAATACTATAATATCCTCCAAAAATTTAACAAAGCCGGTATTTATCAGCATCTGTATACTAATGGAACCCTGGCTACGGAAGCAACCCTTAAAGCGTTGGGTGAAGCTGGACTGGATGAACTAAGATTTAATTTAGGAGCATCCGGCTGTGCCGATAAGGTTATCGAAAATATAGGCATAGCTAAAAAGTACATCAAAAAAGTTGGCATCGAAACGCCTATGACGCCGGAGTTATTTGAAAAGTTCTTTGTGAAAAAGCAGGCTATCTTAGATACGGGCTTAGATTTTATCAATTGTGCTGAGCTGCATTTGAATGCCAATAATATTGATAATTATCCGGGGGAGAAGATGTATATTGCTCGCCATGGTTACATATCACCGATCTGGAGCCGTGAACTGACCCTTAGGTTTATGGCGATCGCCGCTAATGAAAAATGGGATGTAGTAGTACATGATTGTTCCAATGATACCAAGTTTGCCAGGGATCTGAATTTAGGAGCCAAAGAAGGCAAATGGTTTGGTGCCAGCAGTTATACGTCTGAATTTTTGGAAATACCCTATGAAGTATTTTTACCGATACTGCGTGATGAAGACTTTCATTTTTTAGTTGAAGAAGAGTTGCCAAGCGGCTACAAACCGGGAGAGATGCTTTTCTAAGAGGAAGTGGCCTAATGGCAAAGATTATAGAAATAATGGATATTTCTGCTCCTGAACTGGCAGTGTTTGCACAACTGACAGAGAAGCAGTTGCGCCACAAGCAGGAACCGGAAAAGGGTATATTTATCGCGGAGAGCGGTAAGGTCATAGAGCTTGCTTTGGCGGCTGGCTGTGAACCTGTTGCTTTTTTGATGGAGCGCAGGCATATCACGGGCCAGGCCCAGAATATTCTTGCTCGTTATGATGATGTTACGGTGTATACCGGTGACCGGGATGTGCTGGCCAGTTTGACCGGCTACAAGCTGACACGCGGTATCCTATGTGCCATGCGCCGCCTTAAGCTGCCAGCAGTACAACAGATATGTGCTCAGGCCAGACGGGTGGCAGTGTTGGACAATATCACAGATGCTGCCAACGTGGGAGGGATATTCCGCTCGGCAGCTGCGTTAGATGTTGATGCTGTACTCGTGATGCGTTCCTGCTGTGACCCGTTATGCCGCAAAGCCGTACGTGTCAGCATGGGGACAGTATTCCAGATACCGTGGACTTATATAGACAACGGAGTTAAAGTGCTGGGAGAATTGGGCTTTAAAACAGCGGCGCTGGCTTTGTGTGAGACTGCGGTCAGTATAGACGACAGGGAGCTGATGGCAGAAGCCAGGCTGGCTTTGATTTTTGGCACAGAAGGCTATGGCTTATCTCAGGCTACGATCGATGCGTGTGATTATGTGGTGAAGATCCCCATGGCGCACAGTGTGGACTCGCTTAATGTTGCGGCGGCAAGTGCTGTGACGTTTTGGCAATTGAGGCGTCAATAAGTAACCGATTATCGCAAAGATTTTTTGTGGTTGTTTGATATGAGTAGTTTCAGGCTTAGTTTAGATAATTTGCAAAACAGTTAAAAGGGTTTGCGCCGTGCAAGATGTGGAAGTTATGAATTATAAAATTTTAGATATGGAAAAGTATTATCGTAAGGATGTTTACAGGCATTTTACGGTGGACTGTAAATGTTCGGTGATGATCACGTCCAAAATTGATGTGACCGGATTATTAGCTTACTCGAAACAAACTGGAACTAAATTTTATATCAATTTTTTGTATGTTTTGGCTAAGGCGCTGAACAGCAGAGATGATTACAAAATGAGGTATTTGTATCCTGAAAATCAATTAGTGGTGTTTGATAAGATCAATCCGGCCCATTATGTTTTTCACGAGGATACGGAAACATTTACAGTAGTTTATACAGAGTTTTGCGAGGAGTACCAGGAGTTTTACAGCCGCTGCTGTGCTGATATAGAACAGGGTAAACAGACCCGTGCCTATGGGCTGGACGGCAGCAAATTAAATTATTTTGATGCGTCCTATATTTCATGGCTTTCCTATGAAGCGCTGCATGTTGAGCTGCCGGTAACGGTGCGGATGAACCATGCTGTCGCTGATGGCTATGTAGTGTCTAAAGCATTTTTGTTATTGGAAGAAGAAATACAACTGTTAGTTAAAAAGAAGCTGCAAGATTAATACAGGATCAAAGATGGCAAAAAGTACTGCTGCGATGTATGTGGAAAAACGGATGGCGTTAAAATTATACATCAGGCAGCTTGTTTTAAATCAAAAAATAAAAACAAATAGTATAAGCTGTTTATTTTAATTAGTTTTTAAACATATTATTCAAGCAGAGTTTAACTATGGTCAAGCAGGAAAAGGGGCGGCAGTATGTGGTTCGTTTTTGCGGTGTTGTCGGCTGTTTTTGCCGCGGCTACTTCTATTTTAGCCAAGATCGGTATTGAAGGCGTCAATTCTAATCTGGCTACGGCCATCAGGACCGTGGTTGTAGTACTTATGGCATGGGGCATAGTATTTATTACCAATACTCAAGGTGGCGTAACAGAGATCAGTAAACGCAGCTGGATTTTTTTGACGCTGTCAGGGTTGGCTACCGGGGCTTCCTGGCTATGTTACTTTAAAGCGCTACAAATGGGAGAGGCTTCCAAGGTGGTGACGGTAGATAAATTTAGTATTGTGCTTACCTTAATAATGGCAGCAGTATTTTTGCATGAACAATTCACCGTTAAAACTATTATTGGCTCTATTCTTATTACCGTGGGGACTTTTGTTATGATTTTATAGGCTGCTTAAGCTTGGAAATAGATAAAGTAAAATAATGGAAAAATCATAGTGCAGAGGGGCAAGAAGATGATAACAAGGCAAAAATATCAGGATTATGTAAGTGTTTTAAAAGAAGAACTGATCCCGGCGATGGGCTGTACAGAGCCTATCGCTATTGCTTATGCCGGTGCTATCGCCCGCGAGCATTTAGGCTGTCTGCCTGAACGGGTTGAGATAGAGGTCAGCGGTAATATCATCAAAAATGTTAAAAGTGTTATTGTGCCGAACACAGGCGGGCTACGCGGTATTGAAGTAGCTGCTGCTGCCGGTATCGTTGCCGGTGTTGCCGCTAAAGAGTTGAAGGTCATTGCCGAGGTCAGCGAAGCGGGTATCATTCAGATCCACAAATTTTTGGCAGATGTGCCGATCTCGGTCGAATTTTCGGACAGCAAGAAAATTTTTGATATCATGATTACCGTTTATGGCGGCGGTCACTCTGCTTATGTACGTATTTGTGAGTTTCATACCAATGTGGTGGAGATCAAAAAAGACGGTAGCTATGTTTTGCAGAAAGAAGTAGAGGTTGAAGACAGCCTGGGCTTTACTGATCGCGAGTTCATGAATGTGCAGGAGATCATCGAATTTGCCGATACGGCTAAAATCGAGGACGTAAAGGCTATTCTTGACAATCAGATCGCCTGCAATGTCAATATTTCCGAAGAAGGCCTGGCCGGAGATTACGGCGCCAACATTGGTAAGGTGCTGCTGAAGACCTATGGTTCGGACGATGTAAAAATAAGGGCCAAAGCTAAAGCGGCGGCTGGTTCTGATGCCAGGATGAACGGCTGCGAAATGCCGGTGGTTATCAATTCGGGCAGCGGCAATCAGGGCATCACTGCTTCGATACCTGTTATCGAGTATGCCAAAGAGCTTGGCGTGTCGGAAGAGAAGCGCTATCGGGCTTTGCTGGTATCTAATTTGATCACGATCCATTTGAAATCCGGTATCGGCAGATTGTCTGCTTATTGCGGTGCCGTCAGCGCGGGCTGTGCCAGCGGCGCTGGTATCGCTTATCTGTATGGCGGCGGTGTGGACGAGGTTTCACATACCATCGTCAATGCACTGGCTATCACTTCGGGAATCATCTGCGACGGCGCTAAGGCATCGTGCGCGGCGAAGATCGCTACAGCTATCGACGCCGGAATTTTAGGCTATCATATGTATAAAGAGGGCCAGCAGTTCTACGGTGGCGATGGTATCGTCAGCAAGGGAGTTGAAAATACTATCAGGAACGTAGGTCAGCTGGCGAAAGAGGGCATGGCGACTACGGATCAGGAAATTTTAAAGATCATGACTAAAACGCCTGCTCAATAACTGTTTTGCAGCAGCCGTCAGATAAAGACCAACTTTTCTTTAAAGGATCGTGGTAATATGCAGCATAAAAGAAAATATATCTATATCTTTTTAGGGATCTGGGCTGTAACGACGGTGCTGTATTTTTCGCTGTGCAAAATCGCCAGCGAACAGGCGATGCTTATTTTTAATAAAACGATGGCGACCCAGAAGGTGCTCAAGGGTTCCGTAACATTGGGCAGCATCGACGCCGATATCTGGGGCAGGGTAAAGTTTCAGAACCTGGTATGGCTGGATACTGACGGGCAGCCGATAGTGCATGTGCCGGAAGGACGTTTTAAAGTACGTCCGCTGGACATTATCACGAAAAGGATCGGGACGGAAACGCTGAAAGAGCTGGAGTTGGACAATGCTTTGTTTGCTGTCCGCTTTAACAGCAAGATGCAACTGGATATTTTTGAGCAGTCGCATGCCCAGCGTGTCATAGACCGGGCGGAAATAAAAGAAGCAAAGCTCGCTAAAGATGAAGCTGTAAATGAAAGTGTGATACACGGCAAACAACCGGCGCAGGAACAGACCAGGAATCCGAGGCCGAAACGCGAGTTGAACTTTGATTTAGGCGATAAACGGCTAAAAATGCAGGTGGTTTTTAACAAATGCACTTTAACAGCCGGGTACAGAAATCGTTACTTCGTGCTGAATGACGTAAATGCCGGGTTAGATATTGATACAAAAAGGAAATTGGCCATTAATTTGACTACCGGTAAATTTGGCGGTACGATGGTTGGAGACGGTTTGGAGATCAGCGGCGCTATTGATTTGAAAACGCAGGTGCCCCAGTATGACCTGCATTTGAATCTGTATAATGTGCTGCCGTCATCGTTGGGACTTGCCGATATCAAGGATACTGTTTCTATAACGGCTGCCGTGACAGGAGACCTGCCGGAGCCGGTGATTGACGGTAATTTAAACTTCAGGGAACTGAATATTCCAGGTCTGCATTTTTCCAAGGTTAAGGGTGATTTGCACTACGAAAACGCCGTACTAAAATTTACTAATGTGACAGGCCATGTTTTCGGCGGTACAGTCGAGGCTTTCGGTGATTATCATTTAGATACCCGATATTACAATATCGATGCGCTGGGGCATGATTTGGTTGGTGGCATTGCGGCTCGTAATGGTAAAATAAAATGTAAGGTCGAGCTGGATTTTAAGATACGTTCTAAAGGCGATCCCAAGACGGCATTGACTTATGGCAGCTTTAAATCTGGTAAAGGCTCATATTATATCATTCCCTTTGATAGTATCAGCGGCGAATTTTCCAATCAAAACAAGCATCTGGAATTTAAAAACGTGATTATCGAAACGAAAATGGGTACTATTAAAACCGACGCTTTTGATATCAATAACGGTAAGCTGCATATCAGCGAGATCTATCTAGAAGAACCCGAAAACGGAAAAGTTGTTAAAATAATCTAAGCAGGATATTTTTGTGAAGGAGGAGACCAGTAATGAGCAAATATAAAAAGCTATACAGCACGCTGTTGCTAGGTGTGGTTTCTATTGCTATTTTGCTGGCTGCTGTTTTCAGTTATAGCAAAAGTATCGAAGAGAATTATAAAGAAGAAAATCTTAATTCGCTAAAAGAGCTTTCTAATCAAGCCGCGGTGATGCTGTATAACGAGATAGCCAATAAGCAAAATCTGCTGCAGGAATTATCCCATGACGTGGGGCGTATTTTTGTCGACGATCCGCAGGCGGCTGCAAATTATTTACAGGACGCTGCCAAGCGCAATAACTTTAAACGTATCGGCGTGGCTTTGCCGGATGGAAGTTCGTTTACGACTGACGGTGCGCATTTGAATATTGCTGAACGGGAATATTTTTCTAAGGTCATGAACGGGCATATGGCGGTATCCCGCAATTTGGACGACTATACGGATGGCGGCAGGATTGCTGTTTATGCTGTGCCGATCTTCGACGAATCATCGCAGGATGTCAAAGGTGTTTTGTTTGCCACTTACAGCCTGGAAACCTTTAGAAATACTATTGAAATATCCTTTTTTGGCGGCGCTGGTTATTCGTACGTTGTGCAGGAAAATGGCGATGTAGTAGTTGATTCCAAGCATCCAGAAAGCTTCAAGGGTTTTCAAAATGTTTATGCGGCGCTGCTGACTGCCGATCCTGTCAACAACAAAGACAGTGCTGAAAAACTGTGGCAGATGATCAACAGGAAGCAGGACGGCTATATCGAATTTTATAATAAAGAACAAAAATATATGTATTGTTCGCCGATAGGCGTCAACAACTGGATGCTGCTTACTGTAACTCCTGCCAGAGTCATTGAAGACAGAACTAATACTATCCTTAACAAAACTTATCTGCTGGGACTTTTACTGATAGTTATCTTTTTGGCGTTTCTCTGGCATATAATGCGGCTCCATGCCCGTAACCAGAAGAAACTGATGGATATTGCTTATGTAGATGAGATAACCGGCGGTTATTCTTTTGCCAGGTTTTTTAAAGAAGCAGAGCTGGGCCTGGTGACCAGTGATAAAAAAACGGCTATCATCAGTATGGATATTGATGGCTTCAAATATTTCAACGATATGTTTGGTTACGAAGAAGGCAACGATCTGCTGCGCTATATCTGGCGCGAGGTGGGGGAAAGCCTGAATACAGGTGAGCTGCTGGCTCACGGAGTTGCTGATACGTTTATTTTTCTGCTGCATTTTGATACTCGTGATGAGTTGCTGTGGCGGATCAATGATTTGTGTCTGCATTTAAGCCATTATCATACCAGGACCGGGCAGGTTTATAAGCTGGCTTTGTCGCTGTGGATATATGAAGTTGACGGCGAGACGGACGATATAGTGAGTATGGCCGACAGGGCCTATATCGCCAGGCAGACGATTAAGAACAAAGGCGACACGGCCTGGGCATTTTATGACGGCGCCGTACGCAACAAGCTGCTGCACGAAAAAGAGATCGAAAGCCAAATGGAAAAAGCGCTTTTAGACGGCGAATTTATTGCCTATTATCAGCCTAAATACAGCACTGCAGAACAAAAACTTATCGGTGCCGAGGCTTTGGTGCGCTGGCAACGCAGCGATGGCAGTATTGTGTCTCCATCAGAATTTATACCCTTGTTTGAACGTAATGGCTTTATCACCAAGCTGGACCGGTATATGTTCCACAATGTTTGTAAGCAGCAGATGCTATGGCTGCAGCAGGGGTTAAAGCCATTGCCGGTGTCTGTTAATATGTCGCGGATGTGTTTATATGACCCGCATTTGGTCGATGAATACATTGAAGTTTTGGAAGAAAGCGGATTACCGCCCGGATATGTGGAGATCGAGCTTACCGAGAGCGCTATCTTTGAAAATACCGAAGTCATGAATGGCGTTATCGAGGCGCTGCACAAGGCTGGATTTAAGGTTCTGATGGACGATTTTGGAACAGGCTATTCTTCGATGGTGATGCTGAAAGATGTTAATATCGACGTCCTTAAGTTGGATAAAAGCTTCGTTGATGATATCGGTGACGAGCGCAGCGAAAAAATAATCTCGAATATTATTTATTTGGCTCATTCACTGCAGATAGAGGTAATTGCCGAAGGAGTGGAAACAGAAGTGCAATTTGTATTTTTACAGAGTGTTGGCTGTGATTATATCCAGGGTTATTATTTCGGAAGACCGCAGCCTGCTGCAATATTTGGCGAGCTGCTATAAGAAAAACATAGTGTTTTAAACAACGGCTCATGTAGACGTTGTTTTTTTATGGTAAAATTTGTCGCGTGAGTTTTTATGGTTTTCTGGAAATAAGTACCGTGGGAAATGGTATAATAAAGATATATTTTTTATGAGTGGAGAAAATAAATGGTTGCTTTATATAGAGTGCCGCTGGGAACAACGGCCAGGAATTTTTTTGCTGAAGAAGCAGAACAAAATTATAAATATGACGAAGCACTGCTGGTACTGCCAAGCAGGCTTTTAGTAAATCACGCCCGTCAGGAAAGCAGGACGCAGGCAGTAAACTTTGAATATCTGCCCAATAAAATAGTATCGTTAAACAGACATTTATTGGCTTTGCCTAAAGACAGCAAGTTGGAAATGATCTCGCGCCGGACGCAGGAGCTTTTGGTGGCCGATTTATTGAGGCAGCTGGACAAGCTGCAAGGACTGCATTATTTTACCGGGCTGGTAGAGAAGGAAGGTTTTGTGAAAGCGGTGACGGGCCTGTTAGGACAGCTTTCCCGCAGCGGCTCAACGCAGGAAGAGATAACCACCGCACTGATGGAATGGGAGGAACGCAACCCAGCTTATGTAATGAAGGATCGTGAAGTAGCCGCATTATATAATCTGTATCGTGATAAGCTGAAACAGCGCAACTGGTATGATGTGGAGGGGCTTTACCGGCTGGCGATCGCTGTGCTGGAAAAGGAACAGGTGCGGCTGCCCTGGCAGCATTTATATTTCAGTGAATTTTATCATTTTGACGCTTTGCAGCGCTTGCTATTAAAAGCCTTAAGCCGCCATTGTCAAATCAGCATCGGTTTGATGTACGAGCCTAAGCGACCGGAGATATTTGCCGCAGTAGAGCGCAGTTATGGCTATTTGAGCGGTTTTGCCGAGCTGCCGGATTGGCAGCCGCAGCAGGTTGGACGCAGACCGGCACTAGAGCATTTTGTTGTTGCTTTAGGTGCGGCAGGTAAGCTGCAGGCGGACGATAGTGATGGCGTGCTGCTGCTGGAAGCTGCCGATAAGGAAAGCGAACTACGGACAGTTGTGCGTTCTATAAAAGCGCAGCTACAGGCAGGCGCTGCTTACAACGATTTTTTGGTAGTAGTGCGCGATTTTAATACCTACAGCGGTATCCGTGCTATTTGCGATGAGTACGGAGTACCAGTGACCTTGCCACAAGCCGCGTCTTTAAGCGCGCAGCCGGTGTGCGAATTTTTACGTTTGCTTTTGACTGCTGCCTCAGGGGGCAGCGATGCCATAGCGGCTTACTGGCGCCTCTTAAAATGCGGTATAGCTAAGATAGTGTGGGGCTTTAACGGAGAAATGCTTAACGGGCTGAAGCAGAAACGGTTCTACAGCCAGCTGTCCAAAGCCAGGCAGGACGTTTTAGAAATGGCTACTCCAGAGGAACTGGCGGATTTACAGCAGTTGGAACAGCTGCTGGAGTCAGTGCCGAAACGAGCCGCAGTGGCAGAATATGTTGGTTTATTTCAGCAACTGCTGCAGGAACTGGACTTGCCGCGTAAAGCAGGCGCCAGGTATATCGCGGGGCGGGCTGATTTATACCAGGTCAAGGATTTGACGGTGGCTGTGCAGCAGCTGCTGGAGGTGCTGGAGACCCTGCGTGAGGATTATAAAAACGGCGGACTTGAAACTATGCCTTTAGCTGCGGCAGAGTTTTGCCGTCTGCTTTTAACGGCCTGCTCGGAACGGCAGGTGGTTTTGCAGGAAGCAGACAGCGGTGGTATTTTGTTTGGTGAAGCCGCTAATTTACAGGGGCTGCTGTTTAAGCATGTTTATATTATGGGACTGCGCGAAGGGGAGTTCCCCCGCAGTAAAAACGAAAACTGGATCTACAGTGACGGCGAGCGGGGTTATTTAAGCAGCGTTGGTGTGGAGCTGGATAATACCGCCTGCGCTTATGCCGAAGATAAGTTCTTTTTTGCCGCTGCTGCGGCTATGGCGACCGAGAGCCTGACCCTGAGCTGGTACAGCGACGATGCGGCAGGTGCTTCAGCTTATATCGAAGACGTGGAGCGGTTGTACCTGCCGGGCACAGTTTCCAGGCAGCACATCGACCGCAAAGGCTGGCAGCAATCGCTGTCTGAACAGGAGCTGCAGTTAGGCCTGGCTCAGGCAGAACCTGGCCACGAGTGGCTGTTAAAGAGGTTAGGCAACGGTTGGACTTTGCGCAGCAGTATCGAAAAGCTGCGGGCCGAAGGCAGTGGCATCTATAAGGGAATGCTGCTCAATGACGAGCTGCGGCAAGCTGTGAATATGGCTGTTGGCGGTGAGTTCAGTGCGTCTAATTTAGAGACTTATGCCCAATGCTCCTTTAGATTTTTGCTGAGTTACGTTTGGAAGCAGCAGCAATATGAAGAGCTTACCGAAACGGTTGAGCCGACTGTCGAAGGCAATTTGCTGCACGATGTTTTAGCACGCTTTTTAGGGGAACATTTGCAGGAAAAATTAACTAAATACCCACAAACAGAGCTTTTGCATCAGCTTGATGACATTATGACGTCAGTTTGCGAAGAATATATTGCGAAAAATGCTATTGCTGTTACTGATTTTTGGCCATCCCAACAGCGGCGGCTTACTTTAGTGCTGCATCGTTGGTTGGAACGGGAACTGGCCTACCAGAAAGAGTGGGAGCCTTTTGTGCCAGTAAAGGTGGAGTGGGATTTTGGCCGCAGTGGCAGTACGCCGCTGGCGCTGGCCGTTAATGGCGGCAAGATCTATCTTAGTGGGCGGATTGACCGCATCGATAGCAATGGCAGTGGCCTGTTCGTGACTGATTATAAACGCAGCGTTACGCCGCCTGCCAGTGAACTGACGGTGGGATTAGACCTGCAGATGCCTGTCTATCTGCTGGCTTTGGCTGCCCTGGAGCGGCAAAGCCAGGTGCTTGGCGGTGGTTATTACTCACTCAAGGAAGGGAAGCGAAAAGGTGGATTTGCGCTGCAGGCACTTGGTAAAACGCCGTTTACTGCTAATAACAAGCCTTTCAGCGAAGCAGAGGACCAATGGCTGGCCTTTGCCGATTTTTGCCGTACTACGGTCAGAAACTACGTCGATATGCTGCATGAAGGCGTTTATCCGCCGGCTCCGCGCAAAAAATGCCCCGACTACTGCCCCGGTAAAGATATTTGCCGGGAGTATGGCAGTTTGGTAACGGAAGGCGGTGAGGAGAATGTTTGATTTTACTAAAGCGCAGCAGGAAGCTATCAGCACCCTGGATAAAAACGTCTCCGTTTCTGCCGGTGCGGGCAGCGGTAAGACGAGAGTGCTGGTCGAGCGGTTTATTAATATTTTAATGCAAAGCCTTTATCAGGAAGACAGGCAGATAACTGCCGCCGATATTTTGGCTATTACTTTTACCCGCAAAGCGGCGGGTGAGATGAAAGAGCGCATACGCAGGCGCTTGGCTGAGCTGGAGCAGGAGGATGCTTTAAACGCTGCTTTTTGGCGGCAGCAGCTGGCTGCTTTGGAACAGGCGCGCATCAATACTATCCATGGCTTTTGCAATAGCCTGCTCAAAGAAAACCCTGTAGAGGCGGGGCTGGACCCTGCTTTTCAGGTAGCGGAAGAAGTGGAAATGGACGAATTCTTGCTGCGGACGGTACAGCAGTTCGTCAAACAGGGGCTGCGCCGCAACGACAGCAATATACAGCGTCTGGCAGATACATATACGGCGTCAGCATTAGTGCAGCAGTTGCTGTTAGTGCTGCCCAAGCTGGAAAATATCTTGGCTGCCGGCGATCTTTCGGTGCCTTACGTAGCATCTGCGGCTGTAGCCGATGATTTACAGGATACGCTGCAAAGCCTGCTGTATGAATTGGACGACGGTAGGGAAAGCATTAAAGCAGCGGGCCACAGGAAGAAGCTTGACCTTCTGAGCGAGCATCTGCCGGAGCTTTTAGCGGCAGCCGCACAAAGTAGTGAACCGGAAAATATGGCCCTGTTAGACCTTTATGTAGGCAGTCTGGCTGCTACCAGCAGCGACAAGACCACAGTCAAGGCCGCCAAAGAGATATTGCAGAAGCTGCATCTGCTGGCTGCCGACAAGGCTGCTTTAGAGCTGGTTCCGTGCTGGCAGCAGGTGCTGGCCGATTGTGCCGTGTATCTGCGTGAGCAGCAGGACTTAAACAATATGCTGGGTTTTGACGATTTGGAAAGCCGAGCGTTGGCGCTTTTAGAACATAACCAGCAGGTCTGCCGTAAAAATGGCAGCCGCTATCAATACATTATGGTAGATGAATTTCAGGATACCAACGAACGCCAGCGGCAGCTGGTGTATTTGCTGTGCGGCGGTGCTAAAGAGCAGCTGCTTGGCCATAAATTGTTTGTGGTCGGTGACGCCAAACAGTCTATTTACCGTTTCCGTGGCGCCGACGTTAGCGTTTTTGCCCGCGTGCGGCGCGATATTGCCGCTACAGGCGGTAGTAATATCGTTTTAGATGATAACTTCCGTACAGTGGATAAAGTGCTGGATCTGTGCAATTTAGCCTTTGCTGTTTTATTG
Source organism: uncultured Phascolarctobacterium sp. (assembly GCA_900544795.1). GTDB lineage: Bacteria > Bacillota > Negativicutes > Acidaminococcales > Acidaminococcaceae > Phascolarctobacterium. The sequence continues at coordinate 12,980 of UQWM01000013.1, forward strand.
GGCGAAGATAGCAGGCAGGATGTTTATTTTGAAGCGCTGAACGCGAACCGGGCTACTGACCTGCTGCCGGAAATGCTGGCTGTAGCATATGATAAGGACAGCAAAAGCAAACGCCGTGAGGCAGAGGCCGCTGTTGTAGCCCAAAGAATGCTGGAGCTGCATTTAAAGGAACAGATACCCTACGAGGATATGGTGCTGTTGCTGAGTGCCTTGACGACGGCGAAGACCTTTGCCACTGCACTGCAGCAGATAGGAGTGCCTTATACTATCGTCGATGGTAAGGGCTTTTACGAACGGCAGGAGATCATAGACCTGCTCAATCTGCTGATCTTTTTGGAAGACAGCAGCCGCAGTCTGGAATTGGCTGGCGTACTGCGAGCACCTTATTTTGCCATTGATGACGAAAGCCTGACGGCATTATTTTTAAAGCTGGAGGCACGCAAAGAAGAAAAGCTTACCCTGTGGCAGCTGCTGCAGGAAGCGGCTTTACCCGGGCTTATCGACCATACAAGGCAGCAGGAGCTGCGGCGTACAGTAGTGGTGTTACAAAAGCTGCGCCAATGTGCTGCTGTGATGCCGCTGCCCGAATTATTGCATGATATCGTTGAACGCCTACAGCTGGAGCCGCTGCTTGCGGCACAGGAATTTGGGATGGAGAAACTGGCTAATCTTAAAAAACTGGTGGCACTGGCGGAGGCGTTCACTATTGAAAAGCATGGTACCTTAGCCGATTACCTGCTGCATTTGCAGCAGCTGCGTGCAGCAGGAGCCAGAGAAGCTGCCGCTGCTGATATGGCAGGCAGCGCCGCTGTAACGATCATGACGATCCATAAATCTAAAGGCCTGGAATTTCCGGTAGTATTTGTCCCGGCGCTGGATGCCAGAGGCAAAGGTGATACGGATATGCTACGCTTTAATGAAGCTGTTGGCCTGGGTATCAAAGTTGAGCTGGGCGGCGAATTACAGGATACCAGCGTTATGACCCAGATCAAGGAAATCGAAAAAAATTTGAACGCTGCCGAAAAGCAGCGCCAACTGTATGTTGCCATGACCAGAGCGCAAGACAGATTGATACTGTCGGGCACCTATGACAGCGGCAGTAAAAGTAAAAGTGAAACCTGGTTCAGCAGTCTGCGCGGTATTTTGCAGGATTATGACCAGTTGCTGCTGCGCGAATATAATGCGACGGAAGTGGAAGCAACAGGCTGTGCTACTGCTGTGATAAAAAAAGAGCAGCTGCCACTGGAGCTCCTGGAACGGGTGAAGCCACTGCCTGAGTTTGGTTTAGGCTGGCAGCGCAGTTTGTCGCCAACGGCACTGCAGACGTACCTTAACTGCCAGCGTAGTTATTATTACAAATATATTTTGCAGATGCCTGCTTATGAGAATGCTGCGGAAGCTATAGCTGGCGGCAGTGACCTGCCGGCAGATTTACGGGGAACTGTGATCCATAAGGCTTTGGAGCTGCTGCTAAATGGCTATGGAGCGGAAGAAGCTTTTGCTGCCGCTCTGCAAAGTACTAAAGTGCAGGTTGATACTGCTAAAACGAAAGCCATGTATTTAGCCTATCTAAGCAGCGAGTTGTACAAAAAACGTTTGGGAACCGAACAAAAGGCCGAGGTCAGTTTTAGCCTGCCGCTGCTGGCTGATTATGGCATCAAGGCGGTATTCAGCGGCTATATCGATTGCACTGTTTATAACGGTGACGGAACGCTGACGGTTATCGACTACAAAACAGGCCAGCCACCGGAGGCAGCCGAGCCGCGGCAGGGTTATATTTATCAGCTGGCTTTATATAAGCAGGCTGCAGCCCTGATATGGCAGCTTCCTGTCAAGGAAGCCGAACTGCACTTTTTGCAGAACAATTCCTGTTGGCAGCTGCCGCAGGATGGAGAAGGAACACTGCAGGCGGCGTCAGAGTTATGCCGAGAGATATTTACCAAGCGTGAAGAGGTAGAGTTTACAGTTCATACTGCTTATTGCAGAAAGTGCCCCTTCGCATATTTCTGTCCTCAAAAAAATACAAACATTTAGATAAAAGTAAAACACCTATTTTATATAGGTGTTTTTTTATTAACTGAAGCAGCTTAAATTTAATATTGGTAGTCGTTAAAGAAGCAGAAGGATGGCGATAAATATAGTATTTTTAATAATCCTATACAGTTGTACCTATAAATCACAAACATTCCTTATACTTAACAAGAAGAGTGAAATATCACAATAAGTTAAACAGAAAATTAATTATGTAAATAAAGATATCTTGCACATTGAAAACAAATATGTTATTATACCTAAAAATATCCTTGAAGGAAAATAAAACTTCAAAAAGACAAACTTTTTTCAATAATATGAATTAAAATTTACAAGTTATAAATTATTGCGATAGAATGAACTATGTAAAAATACATGACCAGGTTGGTTTATTTTAAAAAAGCAACAGACGGGTGTCCTAAAAGTAAGTTGAATCACGCTAAAAATGGTGTTCTTTAATTGGTACCCCGATGAATATACAAGCTTAGAGAGCAAAGCAAGGGAGTGATACAGTGAAAATTCCATTGAATTAGACTCAGACCGATCAAAATATTCTGAGTTTGGAGTGATCTGCTATGGAGTAAAAAGAAATTATGAATACTATTGAAACAAAAGCTAAAAGCATTGTCGGTTCTTTGGTTATGATTTGCCCGGTCTGCGGCAAAGAGTTTGTTTGTAATAAGGCTCACCACGTATACACAGCTTTAATAAAAAGAAAACGCTACTACTATTGCAGGTACTCCTGCTTCAAAAACAGGCCAGGCACCAAATAATTTGCTGTATTGATTTTGCTAATTAACATGAAAATGTTTTAGGAGATATATATTTCCCCGACTAATTATATAGTCGGGGCTTTTAATTTGTTGAAGTTTTAAAGTGTGAAAGACTCTAAGAACAGTAAGGCTCAGGCAGAGCTTTGCTGTTTTTTTACTTTTATTGAACATATTTTTACAACAAACTTTACAAACCTTTAACAAGAAGCGCATTTAGATTTAATCAAAGTCCGATATCATACATAACAGAGCTCGGAACTAAAAATGTGGAGGGTATGAAGATGATTAAAAAGAAAATCGCAGGTGTGCTTTTAGCAGCGGCCAGTATGATGGTTTTTACCGGCTGCGGCAGTGATAACCAGACTAAGGGCAGTGCGGAGAAAAAAGTGCAGATCGAATATTGGCATGTAGCTTCCGAAAGCTTCGGTGGCGCAACTGTTAAAGAGCTTGTAGCAGACTTTAACGCTAAAAATCCCAATATACAGGTCGTTGAAAAATATAATCCCGATATGTATAAAGGCCTTACCCAGAACCTGCAGGCTGCTATTGCTTCCGGCAAGAATCCCGACGTTGTGCAAATGGGCTGGTCCTATCTGAACTATGCGGCCGAGAATCTTAAATATACTGACCTGCAATCGACTATCGATAAACAGGCTCCGGCAGACAAAAACTTTTTGCAGGATAATTATCTGCCCAACGTTTTAGCTTTGGCGCAGACAGACGACGGTAAACAGATCGGTATCCCGTACTCTATCAGCGTACCGGTACTGTTTTATAACCCGGAGATATTTATCGCGGCAGGACTTGATCCCAATAACCCGCCTAAAACCTGGAACGAGGTGGTGAGTGCTGCCAAACAAATTAAAGAGAAGACCGGAACGATGGGCTTCTTTATGCAGGAATATGCTGATAACTGGACCCAGCAGGCTATTATTGAATCAAATGGCGGCTCGATGCTGAAAAATGCAGGTGGCAAAGTGCAGGCCGGCTTCGATACCCCAGAAGCAGCTGAAGCTTACCAACTGCTTGCTGATATGGTCAAAGACGGTGTTGGTTTACATGCTACCAACGAAGAAGGCTTCCAGGCCTATCTGGCCGGCAAACTGGGTATGGTTTGTACTACCATCGGTAAACGTGCCAACTTTGAAAAAAGTGCCAAGTTCAACGTTATGGCAGCGCCTTTCCCTCAATTTGAGGGCAAAGAACTAAAAGTTCCGGCAGGCGGAAACTTCCTGATGCTCTTCTCCAAAGATGCCGATAAACAAAAAGCGGCCTGGGAATTTATCAAATACATCGAATCTCCCGAAGCTCTGGCTAAATGGAGTACCGGTACTGGTTATCTGCCGCCACGCAAAGGCATTGCCGAAGATCCTAACGGCTTCAAAAAGATGATCGAAGAAAATAAAAACATTCAGGTCGCTCTGTCCACTATGCCTAACTTGGTAAAATGGGCCAGCTTCCCCGGCGCTAACGGCTTGCAGGCAGAACAAATGCTGATCGATGCCCGTGACATCATTTTGAGCGGTAAAGAAACTGCTGCTCAGGCACTTCACGAAACGGCCGAAAAGATCAATAACTTACTGTAATAAAAGCGTTTGTACCAATCAGGATGCTGCCCCGGGCGGCATCCTGATTTTTACCAAAGGAGAGTAGTTATGAATAAAGCCAAGTGGCCCGCATTATGGTTTTTGCTGCCGGCATCGCTGCTGTTTGCAGTGTTCTTTTACTGGCCGCTGCTGCAAAACCTGTACCTAAGTTTTTTTAACTGGAATATGATCAGCCCGACGATGAAATATGTAGGGCTGGGCAATTACGCCGATATTCTGACCAGCAAAGAGCTGTATAAGATCATCGGCAATACCGTTGTTTTTGTAGTGATTATGCTGGTATTTAATTTTGTACTGCCCTATATTTATTCGTTCATCATGGGGCATTTGCTCCAGCGTGGCAAAACCTTTTACCGTTCAGTACTGTTTTTGCCGGCAACCTTATCGCTGGCAGTGGCAAGTATCCTGTTTTTGTGGCTCTATAATCCGCTGGCCGGGCCGCTAAGTATTGTTTTAAGCTGGTTCGGTATCGAGTCGCCCCGGTGGTTTAAAGAGAACCTGCTGGTCATTTTTTCCATTTGCACCATTATCGGCTGGAAGGTGTTTGGTTACAACCTGATCGTGATGCTGGCAGCCATGGTAGCTGTGCCCAGGGAAATGATCGAAGCAGCCAAGCTGGAGAATGCGTCTAACTGGACGATTTTTCGCCGGATCATCATCCCCATGACTTCGTCTACGGCGATCTATGTTTTTACTATTACCGTAGTGTTTGGCCTGCAATATGTGCTGGTGCCGGTCAATATGCTTACCCAGGGCGGTCCCGATCAGGGCAGCTCTAACTTGGTCTACATCGTTTACCAGTACGGTTTTATTTTCTTCCAAACCGGTAAATCCGCTGCCTTCGCCATCATTACCATGTTCTGCTATATGGCGTTCCTGTATTTTAAAAATAAGTATCTGGAGAAAAAAGTTTATTATGAAAACTAAAGCACATCAAGACCTGTGGTGGCATCTGCCGCTGCTTGTGGCAGTTTTTATCCAGTTGTGGCCCATAGTTTTTATGGTGTCTACTTCGCTTAAGGATATGGATCAGATCTTCCAAGCGACGCTGAACCCGCTGCCGCTGCCGCCGACCCTGAATAACTATCTGACGGTGCTGGGCAACTTTCCGCTGCTTACTTACATCTACAATACCTTTTTCATTGCGGCCTTCGTGACTGTGTTCAAGGTGCTGACCAGCGTTTTAGCGGCCTTTGCTTTTATTTACTATGATTTCAAGTATAAGGAAACCGTGTTCAACAGTATGTTGCTTACCTTCTTTATACCGATCACTGTTCTCATCATGCCTAACTATCTGCTGATGAGCAAGCTGGGATTGTTAAATACGCCCTGGGGCGTAATGCTGCCGCAGTTTGTAGACGGCATGGGCGTTTTTTTGATGCGCCAGACCATGCGCGGCATACCCAAGCCACTATTAGAAGCGGCGATACTCGATAACGCCGGGCCTTTGCAGGTACTGGGGAAGGTAGTGCTGCCGCTCATCAAGCCGTCAGTCATCGCTGTCGGCATCCTGTTTTTCATCAACTCGTGGAACGAATATTTTTGGCCGCTTTTGGTGTTGCAGGATAAAGAAACTTATACCCTGCCTCTGGCGCTGCAAATGTTTATCAGCGCGGAAGGCGGCAGCGAGTGGGGCATAGCGATGGCGGTCGCTACTCTTACCAGCTTACCGCCGCTGGCTTTGTATCTTGTCTGCCAGAAATTTATACTCAATACCTTTATGCAATCGGGGGTCAAAGGATAAATTATGAACAGTATCGTATTTGAAAATGTCTGTAAAGCCTACGGCGAAGCAAAAATCGTCAAATCGCTGAACCTCAAGATCAGGGAAGGCGAGCGCCTCATCCTGCTTGGCCCTTCCGGCTGCGGCAAAACTACAACTCTGAGGATGATCGCCGGGCTGGAAGAGATCACCAGCGGCGAGCTGAAAATGAACGGGCAGGTCGTTAATGACATTGCTCCCGGCGAGCGCAATATCGCCATGGTTTTTCAAAGTTACGCTTTGTTTCCGCATCTTTCCGTTTGGGACAATATCACCTTTGGCCTGCACATCCAAAAGCTGCCTGCCGCAGAGATCCAAAAGCGTGCTGAAGAGGCGCTGGCGATACTTAATCTGAAAGGCTATGAAGAGTACAAGCCCAAGCAGCTTTCGGGTGGGCAAAAGCAGCGCGTGGCCTTATGCCGGGCCCTGGTCAAGCAGTCGCCATACTTTCTGCTGGATGAGCCGCTGTCTAATCTTGATGCGCAGCTGCGCCAGCAGGCCCGTACCGAGCTGGTACGCATTCATGAGATTTATAAACCGACTATGATCTATGTTACCCACGACCAGGTGGAAGCAATGACTGTGGCCGACAGGATCGTAGTTTTGAAGGACGGCGAATTACAGCAGATAGCTGCGCCCGACATTATTTACCATCATCCGGCCAACACCTTCGTTGCCGGGTTTATTGGTGCTCCGTGTATGAATATCGTCAAAGCCCGTTTTGACATCGACTGCATTTGTGTCGGTAAAGCAGTGCTGCCGGTGCCGGAGCTGTGGCGTCAGGTCATTGGGAAGCGCAAAGAGCTACTGCTGGGTATCCGCCCCGAGCATTGCCGTTTAAGCGCTGACGCTGCCGTACAGGGCAGGATCAGCTATGTGGAAAACACCGGCAATCAGCGCACTGTCGAAATTGAGCTGGAAAGCGGCGAAACTATCTGCGTTACCGTCAACGACCGCAATTTAAACGTCGAAGCAGCGGGCGGCATCGTTTTTAGTTGGGACGACGTCAGCCTATTTGATGTGGCCAGCGGCAAAAATATCGGTTATGTAGAAAACGGGGAGGTTGTTACTGATGCAATGGGCTGTTAGCGATCTGGCTTTTGCCGGTTTTAACAAAAAATATCTCAGCGGGTTGCCGCTCTCCTATAACATCGAGTTCTTTTACGAATTTGGTACTGACCATTATTGGGACGCCGTACTGCTGCCGCTGGCGCAGAACAATAGGGAAAAACGCACTTTTTCCATGCACGGCCCCTGCGTAGCGGTGAATTTGGCCGATAGTAACGATAGCTATTATCTACAAGCCTACGAAAAAACCTTTGCTTATGCGCAAAAAATCAAAGCCGAATTTGTGGTAGTGCATACTAACGAAGCTTATCACGGCGATGTTGCGGCAGTAAAAACACTGGTGCATAAACGTCTGGGGCAGATCATTAGCCTGGCGCAAAGCTACGGCGTGCAGGTGGTTATCGAAAACGTGGGCCTGCGCACCTGCGGCTCGCTGCTGTTCGATTTTGAGGAATACATCAGCCTGTTCGACCGTTATCCTCAGGCTATGGCACTGCTGGACACAGGCCATGCCCACGTTAACCAGTGGAATATTCCAGAAGTGGTGCGACGTTTGAATAAAAAACTGCTGGCTGTCCATGTGCACGATAACGATGGCAGCGGCGATAGCCACCAGCCAGTTGGCCTGGGGACGATAAAATGGGACCCGTACTTTACGGCGATCAGGGACTGGGCGCCCAACGCTTTACAGGTTTTGGAATATGCCCATATCGAACCGGGTGTACTGACCGAACACCTGCAAAAGCTGGAAAGCCGTTATGGGGCTATGCGGTATTAAGCCTTTGCGACGGCGTTTTTAAAAAAGTGGCGCTATTGCTGCCCTAAAAATGTTTAGCAATATATAAAAATAGACACTATAAAAACTTGCGTTTTTAATAGTGTCTATTTTTTTGTACTAACTCTGTCTGCTAACAGCCTTGCATTTATGTTTTAAAATCAGTGCTTTTGCTGCACAGCTTTGCTTTGTCCGGCACATTCGCCGAAAACGGCGCCGCTAATAATAAGCATGGCTCCAAGGATTTGCAGTGGTTGGAGGGATTCATGTAAAAGGAGCACGGAGAAAAATACGGCTGCCAGCGGTTCCAAATAGCCGCAGATAGCGACGGTCTGCACCGGCAGAACAGTGATGGATGAGAAATATAAATAACAGCCCACGCCGGTGTTAAGCAGTCCCAGTAGCAAGACAGGCAGCCAGTTGACGGCAGTTAGCTGCAAAGTAAAACCCTGCTTAAAACCGATAAATGTGGCTACTACTAAAAAACCACCAAACAGCTGCACCAATGAATTTTCTGCACCGGAGATGTTTTTGGCCTTTTTATTAAAAATAACCATAATAGCATACATAATGGCGGACATACCTCCGCAGAAGAGTCCCCAAACAGTTTTGCCATCGTCAAGGGCCTGCCAGTTGACGAAAAAGGCTCCCAGTAAAACTGCCGCAAAGCCTGCTGCTTTAGTCCAGGTCAGCCGTTCGTTAAAAAGCAGCGGTGCAAGTATCATCACGATGACCGGGCCGCAGTAATAGGCCAAAGAGGCAATACTTACACCGACCTGCTGATAGGCTTCGTAAAGCAGCATCCAGCTGGCCCCCATAGCCACAGCGGAAATACACAGAAACAGGCCGCTGCGTTTGTTTTGATAAAAGGTTAGCTGTTGGCCGCTGAATTTAAAAACAGCCAGCAGGAACAAGCTGCCGATCAGAGTCCGTAGCAGTACGATCTCATAGCTGGGCAGATCAATATGACTTGCAACGACGCCATTAGAACCGAACAATAAAAGAGCGGCAAAATATTTATAATAGGCTGTTTTCATAGCAGAACGAACCTTCCTTAAAGTTTTTATTTAGAGAGAAACAAGCAACCAACAGCGCTGGCATTAAAACAAGCTCAACTGTGGGTCAGGCTGCTTACTGATAAATTCGCTTAAATAGGCAAACAGCTGCCGGTTGTCGTGCACGATACCATGCTGCCGGCATTTTTGCTTAAACAGCTGCATCAGGTTGTGTTGCTCGGGACTGCTGAGAATATATTGGCGGCCATAGGTACGGATATATTTTTCTTTCAGGCCGGGAAACGATTTATCCAGCTGGCGGTAAAAATATTCCCGGTTACCGTCGCGCAGGGTCACCCCCATACCAAAGCAAATAATGCCGTAGACTTTGGCCTCGATGCAGTAATCCAAAAGGCCGCTGATGTTGGCTTGCGTATCGTTGATAAAGGGCAGGATGGGGCAGAGCCAGACCACTGTGGGTATACCTGCGTCACGCAGCTGCTTTAAAACCTCAAAGCGGGCTTTGGTGGTGCTCACGTTGGGCTCCAGCTTGCGGCATAGTTCTTCGTCGTAAGTAGTCAACGTCATTTGTACTACACATTTTGTTTTAGCATTTATTTTTTGCAGCAGATCCAAATCGCGCAGTACTCGGTCTGATTTTGTCAGGACGGTAAAACCGAAGCCTTGTTCTTCTATCAGTTCCAGGGACTGCCGCAGATAGCCTGTTTCCAGTTCTAAGGGGATATAGGGGTCCGTCATGGCACCAGTGCCGATCATACATTTTTTGCGTTTGCGCTTGAGGGCAGCTGCCAGTAAATCCACGGCGTTTTGCTTGACGGCGATGTCTTCAAATTCATGCTCCATCTGGTAGCAGCTACTGCGTGAATCGCAGTAGATACAACCGTGGGAGCAGCCGCGATAGATATTCATACCATTTTTAGCCGACAGGATGCCTTTGGCTTCTACATAATGCATAGCTGTTACCTTTCTGATGGCGAAGCAGGCTGTGTTGCCTAATATCAAAATACGGATGTTGATAAAGTTAATTATAGCACGCTTTATTTGCAAGCGGTGTTTTTATAACGCAGACAGGGCCATATTTTTATGGCGGTCAGCAGTTTCTAACTAAAGTTTTGTTAAAGTTTTGTAAAAACAGTATAAAATTTGCCTGATATACAAGTTTTTTGATATAATATAACGATACGAAGGGAGGTAAAAACCTATGCCAATGGAGTATATGTTACTGGGCGTCGGGATAGTGCTTTTAGGGATAGAAGCAGTTGTGCCGGGGTTTGGATTTTTTGGCGTCACAGGGCTGATCTCGCTGCTGGCAGGCTCGTATTATCTGCTGGGTGGCGGTGCCGAAGCTTTGTATATTTTGCTTGGCGTGGTAGTGGCACTGGGCGCTGTTGGCGCACTGCTGTTTGTTTATCTGCCAGCCGAAAGCAAGTGGAACCCCTTTGTTCTGTGGGAGAAACAAGAGAACCGTCACGGTTACACGGGTGCGGAAGACCATACGCGCTACCTGGGTAAACGAGGCGAGGTCGTGGCACCGCTGCGCCCTGCTGGCACCATCATTATCGATGGTGAACGCGTCGACGTGGTGAGCTTTGGCGATTATATCATGCCTGGTGCGCTGGTAGAGATCGTTAAGGTGGAGGGCAATAAACTATTCGTTCAGGAAGTAAAATCTAACCAGTAAAGGAAGTGTTGTAATGTTTGATTTTTTGTTTAACGGTGGGTTCATGTTCATTCTGATCATCGCCGGTATCGCCGTATTTTTGAATTTTGTACCTTTAGCGCTGTGGATCTCGGCTATCGCCGCCGGTGTTAATGTGGGTATTTTCAATTTAGTCGGTATGCGGTTCCGCCGCGTGCCTGCTTCGCAGATCGTGCTGCCGCTTATCAAAGCCAATAAAGCCGGTCTGGACGTTAATGTTAACCAGCTTGAGGCCCATTATCTGGCTGGCGGTAACGTTGACCGCGTCATTGACGCTTTGATCGCCGCTCATAGAGCGCAGATCCCCCTGACTTTTGAACGTTCCTGCGCTATCGACCTGGCAGGCCGTAATGTGCTGGAAGCAGTGCAGATGAGCGTTAACCCGGAAGTTATTGAAACCCCGGTCGTTTCGGCAGTGGCTAAAGATGGTATCGAGCTGAAAGTAAAAGCCCGTGTTACCGTACGCGCCAACATCGATCGCCTGGTAGGCGGCGCCGGTGAAGCTACCATCATCGCCCGTGTTGGCGAAGGTATCGTTACCAATGTTGGTTCGGCTACCAAGCACAGCGACGTGCTGGAAAACCCTGATTTCATTTCGCGTACCGTGCTGGCTAAAGGCCTTGACGCCGGTACTGCCTTCGAGATCCTGTCAATCGATATCGCCGACGTTGACGTAGGCCGTAACATTGGCGCAGCCTTGATGACCGATCAGGCTGAAGCCGATAAACGCATCGCCCAGGCCCGTGCCGAAGAACGCCGTGCTATGGCAGTTGCCCAGGAACAGGAAATGAAAGCGTACACCCAGGAAATGCAGGCGAAGGTTGTCGAAGCAGAAGCAAAAGTGCCGACAGCTTTAGCAGACGCGCTGGAAAATGGCCGTTTAGGCGTGATGGATTACTACCGCATGAACAATATCAATGCCGATACAGATATGCGCAAAATGATCGCCGACGCTGGCCCGGAAAATGACGCTGATAAAGGAAACATACAGAAATAAGCTGTTACAGTGAGATGAGGCGAAGCTATGGACAATTTAATGTTATTTTATCCGCTCATCGTACTGCTGTTTTTTATCTTTTTTGATGTTCGCAACCGTAAAAAACGGCCTGCACCGCCGCCGAAGCAACAACCGTCCGATTGGCCGGCTGAAAGCCAGGAAAGCTGGCAGGAGCGCGATTACAAAGAAGACGCTGACGAAAATACAGTGCCGTGGTATGTAGAATTTCCTGAAGACCGGGCCGCCAAAAAGCCGCCTGCGCGCAAAAAGAAAGTCTATAAGGAAAAGCAGCCGGTAATGGCTGCCGCTGCCGAAATGCCCAGCGAACCCTTGTATAAACGCTTTGAAGGCGCTAAAACGCCGGTGTTCAAAGGCTTCCGCAGCCGCCGCACGGTGGCGGACGAGGTGCGCCGCGGTTTTGTGATGGCGCAGATACTTGATAAACCACGGTCGTTAAAACCGTACGATGACAGTTTGTGATTTTGTAAGACGATTCTAAATAACGAAAGAAGCGTTGTCATTTGATGAATAAAAAGATCGCTGCCCTGATGCTGGCGGGCGCGCTGTGTTTTAGCGCGGCGCCCCTGCAGGCACAGGAAAGCTCTTCTATCGATGCAGTAACTGCCGGTGTGGCGGATACGGGCAAACCCGAGCAAGCTGAGGAAAAAGAGATCACTGCTTCGACAGTGCCTTACTCGGTAGCGGTGCTGCCCTATATCGACCAGTCCGGTATGGATGAAAAAGGGCGTAAAGTAGCGGCTAACGCTATCAAAGACGCGCTGAAAGAGAAATACCCGGCCGCTAAAAAAGGCGGCGTTAACACCGTTGCCAGCGCTAAGGATGTGGCTAAAGCCATGCGTTACCACCCCTTTGAGAACGCAGACGCTCCCGTCTTGGCCGAACTTGTTGCCATAGGCAAAGAGCTGGGCGTCGACCGTGTGATCTACATGGAAATGGAACCGCCCCGCAACAAAGAGACCGGCTTTATGGTTATCGTCGGCAGTCAGACTTATAGTTCAGTCATTACCATGAAGCTGAAATGCGTGGACGTGCAGACCGGGCAGTACCTGTTTAACAGGATCGTAGAGGAAGTTGGTTCTTCGTCGGCCGTATCTTTCTGGAAGATAGGCGGCGCGAGCCAGAGCCGCGCGGTGAAAAAAGGTGTTGCTGCCTGCATGACTGAGTTTTTAACTGCTTTTGATTGATAATCTATAGAGAACAAGGTGATACTAGTGTTAGAAAAGATCGATTTAAAACAAAGCTTGAAAAAAGATGCCTATAATGAAAAGATGGATTATTTCAGCAGTAAACTGGGTGAATTGCAGCGCGCTTGCCGCGCTGCCAAGATCCCGGTAGTGATTTTGTTTGAAGGCTGGCGCGGAGCCCAGCGCAGCGTCATTATCAACCATATGATGCAGCAAATGGATGCCCGTGGTTTTAGAGTCTATTCGGCGTCGAAAATGGCCGATGAAGAGATGGACCAGCCTTTATTTGAACCATTTTGGCGGCAGCTGCCGGCCAAGGGCAGTATGGCTGTGTATTATCGCAGCTGGTACTATTTAAAAAACGAATACACCTTTGACCGCGATGCGGAGCAAGTTAAAAGGATAAATACTACTTATGAGCATATCAATGCTTTTGAAAAACAGCTGACGGACGATAAATATGTGCTGCTGAAATTTTTTGTGCATGTTTCCGAAAAGCAGCTGAAGACTAATGTGCAGAAGGCCGAAAAAACTTACGGTAAGGGCTGGAACAAGGTCAGCGAAAGCGACGATGACTTTGTGGATTATCAGCGTTATCTTGAGATCTACGAAAAAATGTTTATTGATACCGATAAACCTAAAGCCCACTGGTACCTGATCGCCGGTGACGATACCCGCTTTGCCGAGGTGTCGATCTTCGACGTGATCGTGCAGCGCCTTGAGCTGGCCCTAGTGGAAGCCGAGGAGCACAAGCTGGCAGGCAAGCAGGATAACAGGCTGCCCCGCACCGAGATCTACGACGTTTTGTCTAAGGTAGACCTGTCGAGAGCTATCGCCAAAGCGGAATATAAAGAAAAACTGGATAAATACCAGTCTAAATTAAGCGTGCTGCAATACGAGATGTATAAAAAAGGCATCCCATCAGTTTTTGGCTTTGAAGGCTGGGACGCAGGCGGTAAGGGCGGCGCTATCCGTCGTTTGACTGCTGCTTTAGATCCGCTTGGCTATTCGGTAAATCCGGTGGCGGCGCCTAATATAGTCGAAAATTCGTTCCACTACCTGTGGCGCTTTTGGACGCATTTCCCCAAACGGGGCGAGATAGCGATTTTTGACCGTACCTGGTACGGCAGGGTCATGGTAGAACGTATCGAAGGCTTTGCGACCCAGGACGAGTGGAGCCGCGCCTACGCCGAGATCAACGAAATGGAAGCCCAATGGGCCGAATATGGCACCGTTATCGGCAAGTTCTGGCTGCAAATAGACCAGGACGAGCAATATAAACGCTTTAAAGAGCGTGAACAAAATCCCAGTAAGGAATGGAAGATAACCGACGAAGACTGGCGCAACCGTGAAAAATGGCCTGCTTACGAGGCGGCTGTAAACGAAATGCTGGTGCGTACCAGCACCGACCATGCGCCGTGGACCATTGTAGAGGGCAACAACAAGTATTATGCCCGCTTGAAGGTTTTAAAGACCGTGATCGATATGTTTGAAAAACGCTTAAAAGATTAAACGATAAGAGATTAAATAGACGAGGTAAACAAGTTGACCTGGGAGCTTAAAAATACGCTGAAAGAAATAGTTGCACAAGAAAGTGGGGCGCAGGTGTTCGCACGTGGCGTCAGAAGGCCGGTAGCCTTTATCTACCCTAATACCTATCATGTGGGTATGTCCAATTTAGGGCTGCATATCCTCTATCAGCTCATCAACAGCCGTGGTGACGCGGCCTGTGAACGTTTCTTTCTGCCCGATAATAAGCTTTTAGCTGCCTACAAGCGCAGCAAAACGCCGCTGCTTTCGCTGGAGACACAGCAGCCGCTGGCCGATTTTGACATTATCTGCGTTATGATGTCCTTTGAGATGGACTATACAAATCTCTTGACCATGCTCTCCATGAGCCATGTGAAGCTGGAAGCGGCTGCACGGGGCGAAAAAGAACCGCTGGTAATCATTGGTGGCCCCTGCGCTACCTTTAACCCCGAACCACTTGCTGCCGTGGCCGATGCTTTTATTATCGGCGAAGGTGAAGAAACGGTGGAAGTGTTGCTGGATACCATCTATGGGTTGCAGGACAAGGGGTTGAAGAAGGCTGATATATTGCTGGCGTTGGCGCAGCAGCCGGGCATCTATGTGCCTCGCTTTTACAAGCCCCAGTATGATGCTGATGGTGCTTTTTGCGCTATGCAGGCCTCGCCTGACGTACCGGTAAAAGTTAAACGCCAGTGGGTACGCGAGCTGGATAAATATCCGCACACCTCGGCCATTATGACCAGCGGTACTGAATTTGAAAATATGTATATCGTCGAGGTTGCCCGTGGCTGCGGCAGGCACTGCCGCTTCTGCATGGCGGGGTATTGCTTCCGCAAGCCCCGTGCCCGCAACCTTGATGTATTGCTTGATAAGATACGCAACCGCCCACCCCAAACGAAAAAGGTGGGGCTGATGGGTGCAGCCGTTTCGGACTATCCGCAGATCAAAGAACTGACGGCGACGCTGGTTGCCGAGCAGATACCCTTTACGGTAGCGTCGCTGCGGGCCGATACCCTAGATGCCGAGTTGACAGAGGCTCTTGCAGCCAGTGGGCAGCGGACAATGACGGTGGCCCCCGAAGCGGGCAGCGTCAAACTGCGCAACGTCATCAACAAAGGCATTACCGAAGAGCATGTTTTTAACGCTATCGAGCTGGCCGCAGCAGCCGGTATGAAAAACATCAAGCTTTATTATATGCTGGGCTTACCGGGTGAAGACGATGGCGACATCGAAGAAATGATCGCCATGACCCAGCGGGTACGTGAAAAGATGGATGCTGCGGGCAACCGTGGCGATTTAATAATTTCGGTGAACGGGTTCATCCCCAAGCCGTTTACACCTTTTCAGTGGTCGCCGCTGTGCGACGTCAAGGTGTTAAAACGCCGCTTCAAAATGCTGGAAGGTGCCTTTAAAAAAGAGCGCCATATCCAGGTGCAGACAGAATCCTTGAAGGAAACTGTTTTGCAGGCCGTACTGGCCTGTGGCGACCGCAAAATCGGCGCGGCCTTATTGGAGGCATTCCGCAGGGAGCTGCCCTTAAAGCAGGTGCTGAAGGAGCAGGGACTTGACATGGAAGAACTGGCGACTACGGCCTATACTCCGGGCGGCCCTTTGCCGTGGCAGCATTTGGATATGGGCTTTAGCGAAGCCTATTTGCTGTCCGAGTTGCAAAAATCGCAGCGGGAAGAATTTACGCCCATGTGCTTTGATTTGTGCAGGCGCTGTGGCGTGTGCGGGGAGGCTGAAGCATGAGCTTTCGATTAAAACGCAGCAGGCGAGTGTGGCTGGGCGAGTTTGCGGCGCTTACCGACGCAGGCTTTACCAATGGCTGTAGCTGCCGCCTGCATGGACAAAGCAGCATCGTGCCTGACGGCCTTAACCTGGCCCTGCACGTTGGCGACGATGTGGAGCTGGTTTTAGCTAACCGCCGCCTCTATGCAGCGGCCTTGAGGGTCGACCCGGACGGCTTTACTACCTGCGCCCAGGTGCATGGCACTAAAGTGGTAGCTGTTACTAAAGAGCTGGTTGGCAGCGGTGCTTTGGCCTATGCCGATACCATTGCCGATACCGACGCACTGATAACCGATCTGCCTGATGTGCCGCTGCTGCTGTTTTATGCCGACTGTGTACCGGTGCTGCTGGCAGATACCAAGACCGGCGCCGTGGGTCTGGCCCATGCGGGTTGGCGTGGCAGTGTGGGCGAGATAGCCCTGCAAACGGCACTGGCTATGCAAAAGCAGTACGGCTGTAAGCCGCAGCATCTGCTGGCGGCCATTGGCCCCTCTATCGGCAGCTGCTGTTACGAGGTAGACGATGTGGTGCTGGCGGCAGGAGCAAAATACAGCCAGTGCTTTACCCCCAATAAAAATGGCAAATATCAGCTGGACTTATGGCTGATGAATAGATTACAATTAGAAGCAGCAGGCTTGGCCAAAGAGCATATCTACTGCGCCGAGACTTGTACCTGCGAAGAAAAAGAACTGTTTTTCTCCTATCGCGCCGAAGCGGGCAAAACCGGGCGCATGGGCGTAAGCATTTGCCGCAGATAAAAAAGGAATAATTGTTTTTGTGGCGAATATAAAACTTTTAGGAGGTCTTTATTTTGTTAAAAGACAATCTGCACAAAGTACAGACCCAGATCGCCGAAGCCCTGGCCCGGCGGACTGAAATTAAACTGACAGGCGATGGTGCAACACTGGTCGCCGTTACAAAAAACCACCCTGTAGACGTGGTTTTAGAAGCCCTGGAGCTTGGCATCGCCAATATCGGCGAAAATCGGGTCCAGGAAGCCAAAGAAAAACGCGCAGTCGTACCTGACCGTGGCAGCTGGCATCTGATCGGCCACTTGCAGACCAATAAGGCAAAACAAGCCGTGGCACTGTTTGACTTGATCGAATCGGCTGACAGCGAGCATCTTTTAGCCGCCCTTGATAAAGCGGCTGCCCAGCAGGGCAAGGTACAGGACGTGCTGCTGCAAATAAACATCGCTCGCGAGCAGCAGAAAACTGGCTTCTTGCCGGAAGATTATACTGCTATACTGCCGCAGCTGGATACATACCAAAACCTGCGGGTACGCGGCTTGATGGTGATAGCGCCCCTGTGCGAAAACATCGAAGATACCCGGCCTGTTTTTAAAGAAGGCTACCGCTGTTTTTGCCAGCTACAGGCGCAGCGGCCCGGCATCGAGCTGCTTTCCATGGGCATGACCCACGATTTTACTGTGGCTGTTGAGGAAGGCGCCAATATTGTGCGGGTAGGCACAGCTTTATTTGGCAAGCGTGATTACACTAAAAAATAAATGAGTACGAAGGTATGGTGAAATGTATGAAATTTTTTGATCGTATCTCTGAAACATTAGGTTTATACGAAGAAGACGAAGAAATTTTAGAGGAAGAGGAAGTCGTTAAAAAGGCAGAAGAAGCGCCTAAACGTATTCCTCGCAGCACACCTGCGGCCAGCAGGGCTGCCGCTCCCGTCGAACCCATAACTCCGGTAAAAAGTGAGCCTGCTGCCGAAAAAAAATCGTTCTTCTCGAAAAAGAACGTGCAAGATTCGCCCGAAGGCAAAACCATCTCCATGCCGCTTGCTCAAAAGCAGGTCAAAGTAGTGGTTTTAGAGCCGGCTAATTTTGACGATTCGCAAAAAGTCGCTGACTATCTGCGCAACAACCAGCCTGTAGTCGTAAATTTTGAAGGCACCGAAGGCCTGGTCACCAAAAGGATGACCGACTTTATCAGCGGTACGATTTACGCCTTGGGCGGCAGTATGAAAAAAATCGGACGTAATATTTTGGTATGCGCCCCTAAAAATGTAGATATCGACGCCAGCGTCAACATTTATGATGAAAAGGGTGGTCAACCGTGGAAAAAATAACAGCTAAAACAGGCGCTATCGCTTTTATTGGCGGCGGCGCTATGGCAGAAGCCATCATCAAAGGTATTTTAGCCGCACACTTAGCTGATCCCGGCGAGATCTTTGTCGGCGACCCGACACAGGCCCGCTGCGAATACCTGCAAAAAACCTATGGCGTAAGCGCCGTAACTGATAATAAAGCTGTGGTAAAAAATGCGGGACTGATAGTTTTGGCAGTTAAACCGCAGGTTGTAGACGCGGCCATAACTGCCGATCTGGTTGCGGCTATGCCCGCAGCGGCTACAGTGCTGTCTATCATGGGCAGTGTTGATCTGGACAAGCTACATAAGGTAGTCCCGGGTCACCCGGTCATTCGCGTTATGCCCAACACGCCGCTTGCAGTTGGCGCAGGTATGACGGCTATCGCTCCCGACAGTCAGGTTTCTGACGAAATGGCAGCGGCCGCTACTACTATTTTCGGTTCCTGCGGCGAAGTCGTAGTGGTTGCCGAAAGTGCTATCGAAGCGATCGCGGCAGTATCAGGCTGCGGCCCCGGCTATGTGTTTATGCTGATCGACGCTTTGGCAGATGCCGGCGTCAATGCAGGACTGCCCCGTGCTATGGCCATTAAGCTGGCTGCGCAAACCTTTGCCGGCAGCGGCAAAATGGTGCTGGAAACGGGCATGCACCCGGCGCAGCTGCGCGATCAGGTAACCTCGCCCGGCGGCACCACTATCGCCGGTATCTACGCTTTGGAAAACCGTGGTGTGCGTGCTGCCATGACCGACGCTGTTTTGGGCGCTATGGCACGCAGTGAGCAATTGAAAGGTAAATAACCAATGGCAGATAGAGAAAAGATTTTACGTTACTTCAGAGCCGGTGGCGACGAAGAACTGGCAGCCAAGCTGCTGGATCTGGCGGAAGGGGCCCACAGGAGCCGTAAATTCCGTGTCAGTGAGTTTTTAGACCCGCACGGCTGCAATGTGGCCGAGATCATCGCTGCTAACTTTGATAATGTGCAGCTGGTGACCGGTGGCGGTTTTAAAAATGCCGAACGGATGAAAGTAGCATTTGTTTCCGAAGACTTTTTTGGCCAGCCCGATTTTGGACTGGTGTGCTTTAAAGTAGAATGGGACAAACGCTATTATGAGCTTAGTCACCGTGATATTTTGGGCGCTTTTATGGGCTTGGGCTGCAAACGCGAGATTTTGGGCGACATCATTTTTGTCCCCGAAGGTGCGCAGTTCGTAGCCGATAAGTCGTTTACTGACTATATAATCAGCAATCTGACACAGATCGGTGCAGCACCTGTTTCGCTGACCGAGATCACGGAAGCTGACCTGCTGCAAAAGGAAGAAAAAGTAAAAGTAATCAGCGCCACAGTAGCCGCTTTAAGGCTCGATGCCGTTGCGGCGGCAGGCTATGGCGTTTCACGTTCGCGGATGGCGGACGAGATCAAAGGCCAAAACGTCAAGGTGAACTGGAAAGAGGCTAAAAATGCCGCCCAACCGGTAAACGAAGGCGATATCATTTCCTTCCGCAGCCGCGGCAGGGTGGAAGTGGCCGAGATCAGAGGCACCACTAAAAAAGGTCGTTTAAGCATTACGCTGAAAAGATATATTTAATGGGGAGGGTATCACTATATGTTGACACCGTTAGATTTAAACAATAAGAACTTTTCCAAAGGCTTCCGTGGTTATGATACCGACGAAGTCGATGAATTTTTTGCCAAGGTCGCCAAAGATTTTGAGCGACTTTATCAAGACAACGTAGAGCTTAAAGATGCAGTAGAGCGCGTTAGCGCCAAGCTGGAATACTACCAGCAAATGGAATCCACCATGCAGAACACTTTGGTCATCGCACAGGAAACTGCCGACGAAGTGAAGAAAAACAGCGAGCAGAAGGCCGCCCTGTTGGAGCAGGAGACCGAAATGAAATGTAAAGACATCATTTCGCAAAGCCAGGCTGCCGCCGCTAAAGCAAAAATGGATGCCGAGATCGCTGCCGCCCAGGTCAAAACCGAAGCCGAGGCTTATGCCGAGAAGCTGCGCACTGAAACTGAGACCCAAACTACCAAGCTGCGCAACGATAGCCTGGCTGAAGTGGCCAAGCTGCGTGCTGAATCGGAAAACGAACTGCTGCAAATGAAAAATGAGACCCAAAACTTTGTTGATAAAATGCGCAGCGCCGCCGAAGTAGAAGTTGCTAAAATGAAAGTAACTACCGAAGACCTGTGCAAAAAAATGTCAGCCCAGGCTCGCGAAGAAGCCAGCGAAGCGATGACCCATGCCCGTGCCCAGGCTCAGCAGCTCACCAGCGAAGCCGACGACCGCTACAGGAGTATGATCGCCGATGCTGAAGAACGTTCCAGAAGCATGCTGGCTGACGCCGATGAAAAAGTTAGAAAAATGATTTTTGAAGCCGAAAACAAGGCTGCTATTGCTAAAAATCTGTTTGAAGATCAGGTCAAAAAAGCTACCGTGCACCGTAACCATATGCTCAGCATTTTGGAAGGCCAAATGGAGCTTTTGAAAAACTTTGACGAAAACACTGAAAAATAAGCGAGGTCAGCAGCATGATTATTTTGGTACGCCACGGTGAAGCAACTCATCATACAGAGCATTTGACAGGCGGCTGGACTGACTCGGAGCTTACGGCTGCGGGCAGACAGCAGCTGCATGCCGTTGCGTCCAAATTAGCCAAAGATTTCGCCGGTCAAGACCGCGATCTGCGCCTATTGACCAGCGATCTAAAACGGGCCGCTGCTTCGGCACAGATCATTGCAGGCAAGCTGGGTATAACCAGTGTGGAACCTTACGAATTTTTACGCGAAAAAAACAACGGACAGGCGGCAGGCTTGACTGAAACGGCGGCTAAAGCTCTGTATCAGCAGCCTCCCACCTTAAAGGAACTGCACCACCGCAACTATCCGGGCGGCGAAACGCGACAGGAATTTTATGACCGCAACGTGCAGGGCTTGTTAAAGTGCGCTGATCTTGAACGTGAAAATCTTTTGATCGTCGCCCATAAGGGCACTATCCAAAATATAATTTTCCATTGGCTGGGGATGGATATCACCACAGTCAAAAGCCTTAACTTCTCGGTCGATATCCTGCCGTCCAGCGTAACGGTGCTGGGTATCAACAAATGGCGCGAGCACGCCATATTCAGGCTCAACGATACCTCGCATCTGCACAGCCGCGAGGGTTATGGTATCTTTGAGTTTAAATATGGCAAATATCATTGACTAGCGCTTGCATAATAGTGTATAATGATTTTGTTTTAATAAAACTAGCAGCAATGACGAAGACAGTAGCCTGCCGGGCACAGTAAAGCGAATCGGGGACAGTGTAAGCCCGATCAGGGAGATGGCAGTTGAAAATCACTTCAGAGCTTCCGGGCTGAAAGCAGTAAGCACGGACGGGTAACACACGTTAAGGTGTTTCGAGTGGCAGGCGCATAAGTCTGTCATGAGGGTGGTACCACGGGTTTATAGTCTCGTCCCTTTTTGGGAGCGGGGCTTTATTTTTTTGGAGGTGTACAAATGGATTACAGCAAGACTCTTAATTTGCCGGAAACCGAATTCCCCATGCGTGCCGGCTTGCCGGAGCGCGAACCTGATTTTTTGAAATATTGGGAAGAAGGCAAAATCTACGAAAAGAAACAGGCACTGCACGCAGGCCATAAAAAATTCGTCCTGCACGACGGCCCTCCGTACGCTAATGGCAAGATCCATATGGGTACGGCGCTTAACAAGATCTTAAAAGACATCATTATGAAATACAAATACGCGCAGGGCTTCGATACCCCGTATGTTCCCGGCTGGGATACCCACGGTATGCCTATCGAGCACGCCGCTATCAAAAACCTTGGCCTCAACCGCCACGAGCTTGATACTTTGGTGCTGCGCAAGGAATGTCACGACTACGCTTTGCAGTGGATCGACGAACAGCGCACCGACTTCAAACGTCTGGGCGTGCTGGGCGATTGGGATCATCCCTATATCACCATGACCCACGACTACGAAGCTGTGCAGATCCATGTTTTTGGCGAAATGGCTAAAAAAGGCTATATCTATAAAGGCAAAAAGGCCGTTTACTGGTGCCCGCACTGCGAAACAGCCCTGGCTGAAGCCGAGATCGAATACGGCGAAGAAAAATCTCCGGCGATCTTCGTAAAAATGCCGCTGATCAAAGACAACGGCCTGCTGCCCGAAGCAGCTAAAGGCAAACCTGCTTACATCGTCATCTGGACCACGACTCCGTGGACCATGCCCGCTAACGTCGCCATTGCGCTGCACCCCGACTTTGAATATGCCTGGGTCGAATGTGAAGGCGAAGTGCTGTTCATGGCTAAAGAGATGCTGGAAGCAGTTGGCAAGGTCTGCAAAAAAGACCTTAGCAACATCATCGGCACCTGCAAAGGCAGCGAGATGGAATTTGCCGAATGTAAACATCCCTTTGAAACGATCGACCGTAAATCCTTAGTGGTTTTGGCCGACTATGTAACCTTAGAAGCAGGTACCGGCTGCGTCCATACCGCTCCCGGCCACGGCGCCGACGACTTTGAGACCGGCGTGCGCTACAACCTGCCCATCATCTGCCCAGTTGATGGCTCCGGCAAGCTGACCGCCGAAGCAGGCGCAGATTTTGCCGGTATGTTCGTATTCGACGCTAACGTGCCCATCATCAAATATCTGGCCGGTCTGGGACGACTGTTTGGCAAAGAAAACATCCGCCATCAATACGCCCACTGCTGGCGCTGCAAAAACCCCATCATCTACCGTGCCACCGAGCAATGGTTCGCGTCTGTAGATGGCTTCCGCGAAGCAGCACTCAATGCTATCGCCAACGACGTGCAATGGATCCCTTCATGGGGCGAAGCACGTATCCATAACATGGTAGCCGACCGCCACGACTGGTGTATCTCTCGTCAGCGTGTGTGGGGCGTACCTATCCCTATTTTCTACTGCGAAGACTGCAACGAGCATCTGGTCAACGACGCTACTATTAACGCTGTCGCCGACCTGTTTGCCAAAGAAGGCTCCGATGCCTGGTGGGCCCACGAAGCAGCAGAGATCCTGCCTGCTGGAACTACCTGCCCCAAATGCGGCGGCACCCACTTCCGCAAAGAAAGCGACATCATGGACGTTTGGTTCGACAGCGGCTCATCTCATGCAGCAGTCTGCAAAACACGCCCCGAACTGGCCTGGCCTGCCGATATGTATTTAGAAGGCAGCGACCAGCATCGCGGCTGGTTCCAATCGTCACTGCTCACCTCCGTAGCCACCGAAGGCAAAGCTCCGTACCGTGCAGTTTTGACCCACGGCTATGTAGTTGACGGCGAAGGCCGCAAAATGTCTAAATCCGTCGGCAACACCGTTGCTCCGCAGGATATTATCGATCAATACGGCGCCGATATCATCCGTCTGTGGGCGGCTTCCTCCGACTATAAAGCTGATATCCGCATCTCCAAAGAGATTTTGAAACAGCTGTCCGAGGTTTACCGTAAGATCCGCAACACCATTCGCTATATCCTGGGCAACACCAACGACTTTAACTACGAAACAGATAAAGTAGAATTTAAGGATATGCTGGAGCTGGATCGCTGGGCCTTGATGCATATGCAGCTGCTTAAAAAAGACGTTAGCGCGGCCTATGAAAGCTACGACTTCCATGTGCTGTACCACGCCATCCACAACTTCTGCAGCGTCGAAATGAGCAGCTACTATCTTGATATCCTCAAAGACCGTCTGTACGTTTACAAGGCAGATTCTTTTGAACGCCGCAGCGCCCAGACCGCCATGTACGAGATCATGATGGACCTGGTGGTTATGCTGGCGCCGGTACTTAGCTTTACAATGGAAGAAGTTTGGCAGTTTATGAAAAAACCTGCCTCCATGCCCGAATCCATCTTTATGATGCCCTGGCCGGAGTGCAAGGAAGAATACATCGACGAAGCACTGGAAAGCAAATGGGATAACTTCATCGGTATCCGCAGCGAGATCACCAAGGTTTTGGAAGGCGCACGCCGTGCTAAAACCATTGGCCACTCCCTCGACGCTAAAGTCGAGCTGCACGCTACCGGCGAAGCGCTCGCTATCCTTAGATCCGTCGAAAGCGATTTGGCGACCCTGCTTATCGTATCGCAGGCCAAACTGGTAGAAGGTTTGGACGGCGGCGTAGAAGCGACCGGCCGCGACGACCTGAAGGTCACCGTACAGGCTGCCGAAGGCGAAAAGTGCGAACGCTGCTGGATCTACAGCGACACCGTTGGCCAGGATGCCGAGCATCCGACCCTGTGCGCACGCTGCGCCGCTGCTTTAAAATAAGCGCTGGCAGCTAAAAAAAGTAAATAAGTAAAAATAAAAGCCGTCTTTCTTAGGAAAGGCGGCTTTTGTGCGTTTTAGCGGCGGGGGTCGGAAAAATTTACTTTTTGGTCGAATCCCGTATGGGCAAAATCCACTAAAAGCAGTCAGCTGCATAGCAGCTGGCTGTTTTTTTATTTGCCCAAAAGTGCTGCAAGTGCCAAGGGGATCGTGCAAGACCTCGACCGTGAATAATATTTCTAGCCGCAGTGTCTTGCGGGGGGGCACAAGTGGTATAATAGGGCTTAATATTGCTTATATAAATAATTTTTACTTATATTTTTAAAAACAACAAACTTTTACTTTAAAAGTAATTAAGTGAAGTCGTGGTTATTATTTTTACAAGTTGGGAAGTGAAAAAGTGTACGACGAAAAAAGCCTGCAGGGCATCGGTACTAAAATCAAGCTGCTGCGTACGCTGCGTAGGGTAAGCCAACAGCAGCTGGCCAAACAGCTGGGCATCAGCCAGACCCATATGAGCAATATCGAAGGTGGACGGGTCTCTGTAAACTTGCGTCTGTTGATGCGCATAGCCAATTTGTTTGCGTGCAGGCTGGATGACATCATCAGCGGTGACTTTAACACCGAGGGGGAAGCAGCAGCCGGTGCAGTACCGGAAGAGGGTTATAGCGCCGACGAGGTGCGTCTGCTGCTGAAAATGCTGCAATTAACAAAAAACAAATAGCTGGCTCCGCAGCAGTAGCTGCGAGGATATAAAAACATTAAAGCAAAATCAAAAAAAGAGGAGGTGAAAGGATTGCGCAATGAGATCCACATCGGTTTTGGTATCGACAAAAACTTTGGCAAGTTTGCCGGTATCACCATCACGTCATTGGCACATAACAATCTGGATAATGATTTGATCATTCACATTATTTACGACGAGCTGCTGCCGGAGGATATGCACAAACTAAAACAGACAGAACAGCTGTACCGTAACCTGAAGCTGCATTTTTACCAAATCACCAGCACCGAGGGAATGACCTTTATCGTGCCGCCGGGGCACATCACCCAGGCTATGTATTATCGCTACCTGTTTGGCGAAATGCTGCCCAAGTCCGTTAGCAAAATCATTTATATGGATGCCGATATCATCTGTAAGGGCGACATTTTTCCTTTGTGGCAGACTGACTTGCAGGGCAAAGTGCTGGGCGCTGTGCGCGACTGGGGCGAAGAAAAAAGCTGCGGCCGCATCGGCTTAAAAAACGGACGCTATTTCAATTCTGGCGTGCTGCTGCTGGATTTACAAAAGTGGCGGCAGCAAAAACTGACGCAAAAGCTGTTTACATGGCTGGCCGAGGTTGGCAGCACAAAAATACTGTGGGGCGACCAGGATGCCCTTAACGGCGTTATCGACGGACAGTTTGCCGAGCTGCCCAAAAAGTATAACTGCATCATCATCAATAATACTTTGTTGAAAGCTGCCCCGGAAGATGTGATCGTGCATTATATCGACTATATCAAGCCTTGGCATATCTACTGCCTGGACAGTGACGAGAAAAAGCTGTACTGGCGTTACGTCCAAAAATCGCTGTGGGATGAATTGCAGCCCCTGGATGGGCACACGGTGGACACGACGGTAATGACGGCAAGGGTACTATGTAAGGAAGGCGACTATAAAAAGTCTATTTCGTATTATGAAGCGCTGTTAAAGTATTTTTTGAAGGATAAGTATGAGTTTGTGTTTCAGGATACTGGTATCGGTATGTCGGAGGCTTATTTACAGCATATTTTTGAACCTTTTTCGCGGGCTGATGATGCCAGGATCAGTAATGTGCAGGGCACGGGGCTTGGCTTGGCAATAACGAAGAACATTGTGCAGATGATGAACGGGACTATCCAGGTACAGACCAGGCTGGGCGAGGGCAGTACATTTACAGTGTCGGTGCCGCTGGAACTGCAGATGAAAGAGGAGTTTGTTTATGAGGAAATGTTGGGCCTGCCTGTTTTGGTGCTAGACGATGACAGGGTAGTGTGCGAAAATACGTCGCTGCTGCTGACTGAGCTGGGGATGCGCGGCAGCTGGGTGTTGTCGGGCTATGAAGCAGTGGAAACAGTGAGGGCTGCCCATGAGCGGCAGGATGATTTTTATGCGGTTATTTTAGATTGGAAAATGCCGGGTATGGACGGTTTGGAAACGCTGCGGTCTATTCGCAGCCAGGTCAGCACCAAGGTACCTATTATTATCATTTCTGCTTATGATTATTCGCATATCGAGCAGGAGTTTATCGATGCCGGCGCCAATGCGTTTATCAGCAAGCCGTTGTTTAAGTCGAAAATGTTGCATGCCCTGCAGCTGTTTTGCGATAGCTGCAAAACAGAAAACCACGCTGCGGCAGATGAGAAGCAGTATGCTGATTTGTTGGGTAAACGAATACTGCTGGTAGAGGATAATATGCTGAACCGTGAGATCGCGGTGGATCTTTTGCAGCTATATGGCCTGATTGTGGAGGAAGCGGAAAATGGGCAGGTGGCTGTTGATTCTTTTAGCAGGTCGGAACCTGGCTACTATGATTTTATTCTGATGGATATCCAGATGCCGGTCATGGACGGCTACGAGGCGACGTTGGCGATCCGTAGCATGGAACGTGCTGACGCCGTTAAGATACCTATTTTGGCACTAACGGCCAATGCCTTTGTGACGGATGTGGGCAAGGCCAGAAATGCGGGGATGAACGACCATATCAGTAAGCCGATAAACTTGGAGGTGTTGTTTGCGGCGTTGCGAAAATGGGTGGCTTGAAGGCCAGATTTTAAGTAGTTGCAGATGAAATAGGAATAAAGCTTATAAAAAAGGCCATACAGAGAAAGCTCGCTGTATGGCCTTTCGATTTTTAGCGTTATTTTATTCGCCTAAAAGCTGTGCCTTTAGCTGGCGGTATTCGCGGGGGAAGTAGGCTGTTAGCTGGGATTCACGGTGGTCGTAGCCATAGGCGCGGCGGGTGATGCTGACGATGGGCGGCGCCTGGATACGTTTGGCGACGGCCAGGGTGTGCATCAGCTTCCACCAGTGTTCCAGGTCGGCGATAAAGCTTTTGGCATCGGGAAAGGCCGCACTGATGATGCCTGCTTCGCAGCCGATATGCTCGGCCAGCGTGCCTTCACTGTACCAGCGCAGGACCTCGGCGGGTGATGTTTTGCGCCACTGCTCGAGGAAGCTGCGAAAGAGCCTGTCGTGATAGGGATAGATGAGCGGGTCGCCGCCGGTGCCGACTGTTTGCTCGGAAGAAAGCTCGGCGCTGGGACGGATGGTGAAGATGGCTTCGGGCAGCACGGTGCGTTGAAAGACGCTTTCGTTGAGGTAGCGTCCCAGTTCGTAGACGTGGTGCTTCCACAGGTCGCCGATGGGTGCCAGTGCGCCGCAGATGTCGCCGTAGAAGGTGGCATAGCCGACGGTGAGCTCGGTTTTATTGGAATTACAGGAGAAGGCGCCGCCAAAGGCTGCTGCCAAGCCTGCCACGACGCGGGAGCCGCGGTCGCGTGATTGGATGTTTTCGTAGATGAAGGGTGTTACCTCAAGCTGGAAGTCGAGGTGCTGGTTATAGCTGTGGATCTTAGTTTGGGTAAGCTGCGCTTTTGTGTTGAGGCAGCTTTCAGTAATGGGGATAACGGCGTAATTGGCGCCCAGTGATTGGGCGGTCTGTTCGGCGATCGTCTGCGTCATGGGCGAGTTGTAGCGGCTGGGCATATTCACCAGCAGTACGTTATCGGGGCCCAGGATATCGACGAACAGGGCTGCTGTAACGGCGCTGTCGATGCCGCCGGAGAGCCCAACAGTGATTTTGCCGATGCCTGCCTGCTCTAAAAAGCGCTGGCAGCCGTAACGCAGGCTGTGGTATATTTCTTCGATCTCGCTGCGGGGATCGGCGGTAAGGCCGCTGGTGTCGATGGCTTTGGCTTTGCTGTCCCAGCTGGCGCACAAGGTGGCTTCATCGTACATGGGCGCATCGGTAAGCAGCCAGCCGTCGGGGCCATAAACACAACTGCAACCGTCGAAGGTAAAAATGTTTTTGCCGTTGTTTTGGATGCCTACGTTGTTGCAGTAGATGACGGGTAGGTTTGTTTTTTTAGCGGTACCGCCAAACAGGCGGTGCCGTTTGCTGTTTTTGCTAAGGCTGAAGGGCGAGCAGGAGATGTTGCATAAAAGTTCGGCTCCGTGCTGCGCCAAAAGCTGGGGCACATCTAAAAAGTAGTTTTCGGTCCAGCCGTCTTCGCACAGCATCACGCCCAAACGCACGCTTTCGCCGCGGACGGTGATGGTGAGGGGCTGGTGCAGGCTGCTGACGGGTTTATCAAGCTCAAGCGCCAGCTGCCGCAGGCCGTAAAAGTGACGGTTGTCGTCGAATTCGCGGTAGTTGGGCAGGGCGTTTTTGATGATGAAGTCGTAGGGCAATGTGCCGTTAGTAAGCAGCTTACCATGCTGGGCTGCAAAGGCGGCGTTGTATTTACGGGCGCGTCCGTCTTCGTTGCGCTTGCTGTTATCAAGGGCGATGTTGCCGAAGATGACGCAAAGGTCGCCGTAAGCGGCTGTTGCGGCAATGATCTCGTCACCGTAGGCGGCGCAGTCTTCCACAAAGGCCGTTTGTTCCCACAGGTCACCTAAAAAGTAGCCCGGTACTGCCAGCTCGGGCAGCAGCAGGATATCTATACCTTCCTGGTGGGCCATGGCCAGATGGTGCAGGATTTTTTTGCTGTTCAAATCCGGGCGTCCGGCAATGATTTCTATTTGTCCACAGGCTATTCTTAGTGCCACAGTACACCTCGTTTAAATAGTTTTGCAATATTTTAAAGACTATTATTGATTTGCGTTTAAAAACCTATGATGTTATTATAGCAGAAGGAAGGCGGTTGTGCCACTTTCAGAGGGGGTAAAAGATGTTATGAAACAGAAAAAAACCAATGCGGCCCGCAAGCTGGATGATTTGAAGCTGGCGTACCGTTTGATGGAATATACTGTAGATGAGGAGCATTTGGACGCGGTGCATGTGGCTGCCGAAGTGGGTATGCCGGCGGCACAGGTGTTTAAAACGCTGGTAGTGCGCGGTGATAAAACGGGTGTTGTTTTTGCCTGCATACCCGGCGACGGCGAGCTTGACTTGAAGGCGCTGGCGAAAGCGAGCGGCAACAAGCGGGCCGAGCTGGTGCCTTTAAAAGAGGTGCTGCCTTTGACGGGATATATTCGCGGTGGCTGTTCGCCTTTGGGCGCTAAAAAGAACTACCCGGTCTATATGGACGCCAGCTGCAATGGCTGGGACGAGATCGCTGTGAGCGCCGGGGTGCGGGGGATGCAGATAGTTGTTGCGCCTGCCGATTTGCAGCAGGCCACAAGGGCCGTTGTTGCGCCTTTGACTTTTTGAATACATAGAAAATACTTGTTTGGAAAATATAAATGTGGTATGATTTTCCCGTAGTGAATGAAGGAAAGTGAGGTTCCTGCAATGTTATTTGTAAGCACCCGCGGTAAAACTGATATGGTATGCTCGGCTCACGCTATTACTCGTGGCCTGGCTGACGATGGCGGTTTGTTTGTGCCGCAGAAATTTTCGGAACTTTCGCTGGGCGAGATCGTTTCCATGCGTAGTATGACTTATAAAGAGCGGGCGGTAGCTATTTTATCGCTGTTTTTAACTGATTATACCAAGGAAGAGCTGTTTGATTGCGCCGATGCTGCTTATGCGCAGGCTAAGTTTGGCGCTGAGCCTGTGCCTTTGGTACAGGTAAATGGCAATACTGATGTGCTGGAGCTGTGGCACGGGCCTACTTCGGCGTTTAAGGATATGGCGTTGCAGATTTTGCCGCACCTTTTGACGAAGGCGATGGCTAAGACCGGTGAGAGCAATAAGGTAGTTATTTTGGTAGCTACTTCGGGCGATACTGGCAAGGCGGCTTTAGAGGGCTTTGCTAATGTGAAGGATACAGAGATCATCGTATTCTATCCTGAGGACGGTGTCAGCGCCATCCAAAAGCATCAGATGCTGACCCAAAGTGGCGATAACGTGCGCGTTATTGGCATCAAGGGCAATTTTGACGATGCGCAGCGGGGCGTGAAGGAGATCTTCAGCGATACTGCTTTAGCAGATGAGCTGGCCAGCAAGGGCTTTGTGTTCAGCTCGGCTAATTCTATCAACTGGGGCCGTCTGGTGCCGCAGATAGTTTATTATTTTAGTGCTTACAGCGACGCTGTGGCTAAGGGCCGCATCAAAGCCGGAGAGAAGATCAATTTTTCTGTGCCGACGGGCAATTTCGGCGATATTTTGGCTGGTTATTATGCCAAGCTGATGGGGCTGCCGGTGGCGAAGTTTATTTGCGCTTCCAACAGCAACAATGTTTTGAGTGATTTTATCAACACGGGTATTTATGACAGGCGCCGTGATTTTTATAAAACGGTTTCGCCGTCGATGGATATTTTGGTTTCGAGTAATTTGGAACGCCTGTTATACAGCATTACCGGCAATGACGCCGCCAGGGTGTCGGAGTGGATGCAGCAGTTAGCGACTAACGGTACTTATAACGTAGGCGAAAAAGTTAATAACAGTATTTTAGAAGAGTTTTTTGGCGCCTGGGTCGACGAGCTGGAGACTGAAGAAACTATTGGCCGGGTGTTCAACGACGACGGTTATCTGCTTGATCCGCATACGGCGGTAGCCTGGCGGGCCTGCGAAAAATACCGCTTGGTATCCAGCGATGATACTTACTGCATCGTGCTGTCGACGGCCAGCCCGTACAAGTTCAGTGATGTGGTGCTGAAGGCGACTGGCAGCGAGGACGATGCGAAGCTGGCACCCTTTGACGGGCTGCGTAAGCTGCACGAGCTTAGCGGTTTGCCGGTGCCGGAACCGATGTTGGCGATGGAAACGCTGCCTGTTTTACATAAGGACGTTATTGAGGCCGGCGAGATGAAGGCGGCAGTAAAAACGGCTTTAAAGGTGTAAATAAGCATTGGTAATAAAGACTGCGCTTACCGCTTTGCGGTAGGCGCGTTTTGTTTTTTAGTAAACTTTGGTATAAAAATGTATGAATATTACTTTTTTTATTTAATATTGAAGGAAAAAGCAGGGATTTTGCGGTAAATTCTAGAATAATTACAGTTATAAAAATTTATAACCAAGTTAGGAGCTGAAGAAGATGCCATATTTGTTTTTTACTTTATTTATCAGTGTTATCGTGGCTGTGTTTGCAGTGCAGAATGCCGTTAGTGTGTCGCTGAATTTTGCTGTGTGGACGATGCAGACGAGTTTGGTGATCGTTATTTTGGGTTCGGCCCTGCTGGGTGCTTTGGCAACCTTGTTTTTTACCCTGATGATGAAAGCGAAGCATTACCTGCAAGATAAAAAAACGCGCGAGGAAGTGGCTGCCCTGCAAAAGGACAATGCCAAGCTGCGTGAGGAAGTGGCGATGCTGATGCATACGCAAAAATTACATAAAGAAGCTGCGGCTGTGCCGGAACAGGCAGTAACGGCGGCAGAAGAATGAGAAAACGCAAGATTTGGCAGCTGCAGAAGTGTGACAGAGAATATGCTGCAAGCATCGCTGCTGATCTGGGGGTTTCGCCTGTTGTGATCGGAGTGCTTCTGAACAGGGGCGTCAGGGACAAGGATGAGATCAAAGAATTTCTGTTTGGCAGTGAGCAGCCTTTTCACGAGCCTTTGCTGATGAAGGATATGCAGCAAGCGGCGGAACGTATTTTGGAGGCTGTAGCTAATAAAGAACAAATAACTGTTTACGGCGATTACGATGTGGATGGTATCAGTGCCAGTTCGCTGCTGTACCTGTATTTAAAGGGCATCGGCGCCGCAGTCAACACTTATATACCCCGGCGTAAAAACGAGGGCTACGGCTTGAATAACGAGGCACTGGCAGCTTTAGCTGCCGAGGGCACGACGCTTTTGGTGACGGTGGACTGCGGTATCAGTGGTGTAGACGAGGTGGCGGCGGCTCCGGCGGGGCTGGATATCATCATTACCGACCATCATACGCCGCCCGAGGTTTTGCCGGCGGCTTACGCTATCGTTAATCCGCATCAGCGTGATTGTAAATATCCGTTTAAATATCTTTCAGGCGTGGGCGTAGCATTTAAGCTGTGCCAGGGCCTGCACCAGATGCAGCACCTGACCGAGCCTTTGTGGTCGGATTTGACGGAGCTGGTTGCTTTAGGTACTGTGGCAGACATTGTGCCGCTGCGTGGCGAAAACCGCGCTTTGGTAAAGCTGGGGCTGGCAGCGATGGAGCATACCCAAATAGTTGGCCTGCGCAAGCTGATCGAGCATAGCGGCTGCCCACAGCAGAATATTTTGGCAGAGAATATCGGCTTTATTCTGGCGCCGCGGCTGAATGCCGTGGGGCGTTTGGAACACGCCCAGTCGGCGGTAGAACTTTTGGTGACCGATGATGCGGCGAAAGCGGACGAGGTGGCCGAGCAGCTGAACGAAGAGAATGTTTTGCGACAGGAGATCAGCCGCAAGATATTTATTGAGGCTGAGGCGATGCTGGCCCAGCAGGAACGCATCGAAACGGCCATCGTACTGGCTAAAGAGGGCTGGCATGCTGGCGTTATCGGGATCGTAGCTTCGCGCCTGGTCGATAAATACCATTTGCCGGCTATCCTGATCAGTATCGACGGCGAGTCGGCTAAGGGCAGCTGCCGCAGTATCCCGGCGCTGGATCTATACAGCGCTTTGAATGAATGCAGCGAGCTTTTGCTGCAATTTGGCGGCCATCATCAGGCGGCGGGGCTTACTTTGCGGGCGGCCAGGGTAGAGTCGTTTAAAAAACGTTTTTTAGGTGTGGTAAAGGGGCGGCTGACGCCGGCTGATTACCAGCCGCGTTTGAAAATAGAGTGTTTGCTTGATAAAAAGGAAGAGGTTTCCTTGCAGCTGGTAAAAGAGCTGGCTTTGTTGGAACCTTTGGGTTGTGATAACCCGCCGCCGCTGTTTGCTTTCAGGGACGCTGTGGTGCATTATCCGCGAACCTTTGGCCGCGATAATAACCATCTGCGTTTTTATACCGATTACGGCAGCCATACTTACCACAGTATTATGTGGAATGGCGCCCCTGACCTGGTGTGCCTGTACAACAACGCTGTGGTTGATTTGGCTTTTATGCCCAAGCTGAATGTTTGGAAAGAAAAGGCCAGCGTAAATTTGCAGGTAGTGGACTTTGATCAGGCCTTGCAGGTGCACGATTACCGTAGCTGTAACATCAGTAAGGAAACAGTTTTGAAAAATATTTTACAAACAAGCGAAAAAACAGTAATATATGTAAATAACACTGCTGCGGTGCCGCAGCTTGTAAAGCTGCCTTATGTACAGGTACTTGCCTACGGAGAGCCAGCGGATGAAAATGCGGAGAATATAGTTTTTTACGAACTGCCGCTGGTCGACGTGCTGAAGCCGGGGGCCTTCCCTGTGCCCAGGGGAGCCGGTAAACGGCTGCTGCTTTTATATACCCGCGATGAGGCGGAAAAGCAGTGCCTGGAGCTGGAAAAAAGCTATCCGGTACGCAGCCAGCTGGTACACGCTTACAAAGAGCTGGCCTGCACGCTGCGTAAACAGGCTGTTATCGACTGTGACGATCTGCTGCGGTCGTCGGCTAATATTTCGAAAAACGCTTTGAAGATTTTTGAGGAGCTGGAGTTTATCCGTATCGAAAACGGTAAGATCAGCTTTGGCAGTTTGCAGAAAAATGATTTGCAGAATTCGCCGACGTTCAGGGGATTGCAGGAAAAGGGACGTTTGGCTTTCACTAATTGCCAGAGAATGACACAGATAGGGCCCGAGGCTATTATTGGGCTTTGGCAGGAAAGACGATTCAATAAATAAGGAAGTGCTAAGATGCCTGAAACGGGAAACGTTGTTTGTGTGGAGGATTTTTTTGCGACAATAGAAAGCTATTTGAATAAGGAACAGGTGGAGTTTGTTCGTAAGGCTTATGATGTGGCTGCTGAGGCACATGCCAGCCAGCGCCGTAAATCGGGCGAGCCTTATATCATCCATCCGCTTGGCGTAGCCACGATCTTATCGCAGCTCCAGCTGGACGAACTGACTTTGGCGGCAGCTTTTTTGCACGATGTGGTGGAAGATACTGATATCAGCCTTGAGAAGCTGACGGAGATGTTTGGCCAGAAGGTGGCCGACTTGGTGGACGGCGTAACGAAGCTTGGCAAGATAGAGTATATTTCTAAGGAAGAACAGCAGATAGAGAACTACCGTAAGATGTTTTTGGCGATGGCTAAGGATATACGCGTAGTTATGATAAAACTGGCCGACAGGCTGCATAATATGCGGACGATGAAGTTTATGCCTGTGCATAAGCAGCAGTCTATTTCGCGCGAGACGATGGAGATCTATGCACCTTTGGCTCACCGTTTGGGTATCTATACCATCAAATGGGAGCTGGAGGACTTGGCCTTTCGTTATATGGAGCCGGAGATCTATTATGACCTGGTAGAACAGGTCAAGGTCAAACGCCGCGAGCGCGAGGAGATGATCCATGCTGCTATGGGCGAGATCAAGGAGCACCTTGACGCTATGGACGTGCGCTGCGAGATCCAGGGCCGGCCAAAGAATTTTTACAGTATCCATAAAAAGATGCTGCGTGACCATAAGGAATTGAGCGAGATCTACGATCTTTTGGCGATCCGCGTTTTAGTGGACAGCGTTAAGGATTGTTATGGCACTTTAGGCGTGGTGCATAGTATGTGGCGCCCGATACCGGGCCGCTTTAAGGATTATGTTGCTGTGCCGAAGTCTAATATGTACCAGTCGCTGCATACTACTGTGCTGTATGGCAACGGTCAGCCGCTGGAGATCCAGATCAGGACTTTTGAGATGCACCGTATTTCTGAATACGGTATCGCCGCCCACTGGCGCTATAAGGAAAGCGGCGGCAGCAAGCCTGCCCCGGCCGCAGCCGGTGGCGATAAAACCTTTGACGCCAAGCTGTCGTGGCTGCGTCAGTTGCTGGAATGGCATCAGGATATGAGCGATTCCCGCGATTTCGTCAATACGGTGAAGATGGATGTTTTCGCCGACGAGGTGTTTGTGTTTACGCCGCGTGGTGATGTTATCGACCTGCCGGTGGGCGCTGTGCCCATCGATTTTGCTTACCGCATCCATACGGATGTTGGCAACCGCTGCGTCGGCGCCAAGGTCAACGGGCGTATCGTGCCTCTTGATTATAAGCTTAGCAACGGCGATATCGTCGAGGTCATCACCTCGAAGCAGGCCGCAGGACCCAGCCGTGACTGGATCAATATCGTTGGTTCATCGGATAGCCGCAATAAGATCAAATCCTGGTTTAAAAAGGAGCGGCGCGAAGATAATATCATCAAGGGCCGCGAGATGCTGGAAAAAGAATGTAAGCGTTTGGGCTATGATGCAAAGGTGCTGCTGAAGGGCGAGAAGCTGAAAGACGTAAGCATACAGCTGCGTCTGGATAACGAAGAGAACCTGATGGCGACTATCGGCTACGGTGGCATTACCATCAACAGTGTAATGTCGAAGCTGGTAGAGTTGTATAAAAAAGAGCAGAAGCTAACGACGACCAAAGACCTGTCACAGCTTTTAGCCGAGCTAAAACCCCGTCGCTCGAAGGCCAAAGCCAGCCACGGCATTTTGGTGAAGGGCGAAGAGGGTATTATGGTGAAGCTGGCGCGCTGCTGTAACCCGATCCCGGGCGATCCGGTCATCGGCTACATTACCCGTGGCAGCGGAATTTCGGTACACCGCAGGGATTGCCCTAATGTAATGAACAGTAGCCCCGAGGAGCAGAGCCGACTGATCGAGGTGGCGTGGGATATCGCGACCGATTCACTGTACAAGGTCAGTATCATTATCACGGCGGGTGACCGTCCCGGTATGATGGCCGACATCATGATGGTAATGAGCGAGTCGAAGCTGAATATCAATGCGCTGAATTGCCGTATCGATAAGCAGAAGATGGCGAATATCAGTATGGGTATCGACATTGGCAATTTGGAACAGCTGGATAATATTATGAACAAGATCAAACGCATGAAAGGCGTTTATACCGTGGAAAGAATGATTTCTAACGGCCAAGGAGGTTGACGTGAGAGCAGTTGTGCAACGTGTCGACAGCGCGTCGGTAGCTGTGGAGGGCGCCGAGGTTGGCAGTGTGGGCAAGGGCCTGCTGGTGCTGCTGGGCGTCGAAAAGGAAGATACTGATAAAGATTTAGAGTATTTGCTTGATAAAGTGGTGGGCCTGCGCATTTTTGAAGACGGGCAGGAAAAAATGAACCTGTCGGTAACAGATGTGGGCGGGGGGCTGCTGGTGGTTTCGCAGTTTACCCTGTACGGCGATTGCCGCAAGGGCAAGCGGCCATCTTTTGATAAGGCGGCTGGTGCGGAAATGGCTAATGCTTATTATGAAAAATTCGTTGCCGGTGCACGGGCCAGGGGCCTTAGCGTCGGTACGGGACAGTTTCAGGCGCATATGCTGGTGAGCCTGGTGAATAATGGCCCGGTGACGATTTTATTAGACAGTAAAAAGAATTTTTAAGGAGGCTTGACATGAAGGTTTTAAAAATGGAAGTTGGTATGCTTGGTACTAACTGTTATATAGCTATCAACGAGGCAACAAATCACGGCGTTGTGGTCGATCCTGGCGGAGACGGCGACAGGATAGTTGCCGCTGTAAAAAAAGAGGGCGTTACTATCGATGCTATCTTTATCACGCACGGTCACAGCGACCATATCATGGGGTTGGAAGAGGTGCGTAAGGCTACCGGTGCCAAGGTCTATGTCAGCGAGGAAGATGCTGAGATGCTGACCAAGGCTACCAGCAACCTTTCGGCTTATATGGGCATGGATGCAGCTTTTGCTCCTGCCGATAAGGTTTTTAAAGACGGCGAGACGGTGACTGAGGCCGGACTTGATTTTAAAGTGCTTGCTACTCCGGGCCATACCCGTGGAGGCGTGTGCCTTTTGTGCGGCGACGTGGTGTTCTGCGGCGATACGGTTTTTGCCGAGTCCATCGGCCGTACCGATCTGCCCGGCGGGTCGTACAAACAGATATTGGAATCGATCAAAGCTAAAATTTTGGTGCTGCCTGACGAAACAAAACTTTTGCCCGGGCATGGACCTGCAACTACAGTTGGATGGGAGAGACGCAGAAATCCGTTTCTGCAATAAGTAAAAATGATCAAAAGCATCAAGCTGCTAACACACAGTACAACTTTTAAATTGGCAGTAGCGGCGGGCGTATCCTTCGTTTTATACGAACTGGCCGCCTTCCTCTTTCCGATCCTTTTAGCGATAGGGATGGCGTTTGCCCTGTACCCGGTATCGAATATGTTTTCGCGCATCACTGTAGGGCAGGGTACTATCCATTTATCGCGCGTAGTGGCGATCGCTCTGGCATTTATAGCCTTCGGGCTGTTTGTGTTTTTGGTTGTCACCTTTATTTTGCTGCCGCTGTTTGGGCAGATCAACGATTTGGTGGCGAAGCTGCCTGACTATACGACGAGGGTGGAATCGACCAATATGGACTGGCTTTTAAAGGATCCGGCCGATTATCCGCAGCTGCCGTATAATTTTGAGACCCTGATCGATGACGCTATGACTTGGATCATGGGTTTTATGGGTGGTATTTTCCGCAATTTGTTCAAATCGACGATGGATATCATTGCCAATCTGGTCGGTTTGATCGTCGTGCCGTTTTTAGCCTTTTATTTTTTGAAGGACTGGCGCGAATTGCGCTTGATGATGATCAATTTGTTTACTTATGAAACGCAGCCGAAGGTAGCACATATTCTGGACGAGATCGGCAGAACACTGAGTGCTTATATCCAGGGTTTGGCCAAGCTGAGTATGATCGCGGGCGTTTGCATCACTATCGGCGTGGCGGTGCTGGGGATCCAGTTCCCGCTGGTATTTGGCCTGCTGGCCATTATGGCCGAGACGGTGCCGGTAGTAGGGCCGCTGATGGGTGCTGTACCGGCGGTGTTTATTGCTTATTCGCAAAATACGACGCTGGCGTTTTCGGTAGCGTTGTTTTATCTGGTGTTTTATCAAATCGACGGTAATATCCTGATGCCGCGCATTATGGGCAGCAAGATCGACCTGCATCCGGTAGTGCTTATTTTGAGCCTTTTGATCGGTGCCAAGCTGTACGGTATTTTGGGAATGTTGTTTGCCGTGCCGGTGGCAGCCGTTTATAGGGTGCTGTATAAGGAGTTGTGGCACAGTCCCGACGAGCCACGCCCGACAGGAGAGAAGTTATAGAGTTTATGACGTTTTGTGATTACAGCTTACAACAAAATTCACCTTATGATTTAACGCGGCCTGTCGCAGAGATGGCCGCGTTCTTTGGCCTTGCGGCGCAAAGTGGCAGCGAGAACCTGCTGACGGTAACATCAGAGGGAACTGCCTGCGTCGCTGTTTGGCAGGGCAGGGACGGCAGACGCATAGTTAGCCAGTCCTTTGCTATTAGGCAGGATGTGCGGGGCGAGTGGGTGCGCTGCGCTAAACTGGCGGTGCTTGAGGTGCTGCAAATGGCAGCGGAGCAGCAGCTTGCTTTGCCGTGGGGCATATTGACAGGCGTGCGGCCGGGCAAGCTGGCGCATAAGCTGCTGGATGGCGGCATTAGTGAACTTGATCTGCCACTGTATTTGCAGCGGCATTATTTGCTGCCGCCTAAGCAGGCGCAGCTTTTGACGGAGATATGCCTGCTGCAAAGACGGCTGCTGTCGGCGGTGGAAAAGCAGGTTGGTATTTACATCGGTATTCCTTTTTGCCCTACCCGCTGCTCTTATTGCTCGTTTCCTTCGGGAATAGTGCCTAAAGATGAAGAAATACAGCAAAAGTTTTTAAATTGCATTGAACAAGATATGCTTGCTGTGGTACAATTATTAAGTATGTATAGCTTAAACGCCACGTCTGTTTACATTGGCGGCGGTACACCGACCAGCCTTAGCGAGACAGCGTTTGCGAGGCTTTTGGAAATGACGGCACGGAACCTGCTGTTGCCCGGTGTGCGCGAGTTTACCGTGGAAGCGGGGCGGCCCGACTGTTTTAGCCTGGGCAAGCTGAAGGCGATGGAAGCATGCGGTGTAAGCCGCATCAGCGTCAATCCGCAGACTTTGCATGATAAGACGCTGCGAGCTATTGGCCGCAGCCATACTGTTGCCGATTTTTATGCAGCTTATGAGCTGGTGCGGCACAGTCGCATCAAAACCGTTAATACCGATCTCATCATCGGCCTGCCGGGCGAAACGGCGGACGATGTAAAAGCATCGCTTGATGGCATCAGGGCTTTGGCACCTGATAATTTGACGGTGCATACTTTAACGCTGAAAAAGAGCGCGCCGCTTTTTGGCAGTGCTTATAGCAGTCTGACGGCGGAGGAAGCAGAAATGCTGGTCGCCTATGGCGGCGAGGTGGCGGCTGCGCTGGGTATGCAGCCTTATTATTTATACCGCCAGCATTATATGCTGGGTAATCTTGCTAATATCGGCTATGCTGCTGTCGGCAGCGCCAGCCTTTATAATATTCAGATGATGGAAGAGCGTCATGTAGTGCTCGGTATCGGGCCTGCTTCTGCGACTAAGGTGCCGCAGGCCGACGGACATCATCTTAACAAGCTCAATATGCCCAAGGACCTTGGGACGTATACGGGCAATCTGCCGCAGCTGGCGCGTAAACGCAGCCTGCTTTTTGCGGATGAGGAGGAATAGACGTGTTGACTACAGCACCGAGAGGTACGAAGGATATTCTGCCGCGCTATGTGGAAGCGTGGCGTTATTTGGAACGCACCATGCGCGAGATTTGTGCCCAATATGGTTATCAGGAGATAAGGACGCCGGTTTTTGAACACACCGAGCTGTTTTTGCGCGGTATCGGCGAAACGACCGACGTTGTTGAAAAAGAGATGTATACTTTTACCGACCGTGGTGAGCGCAGTTTAACGCTGCGTCCCGAAAATACGGCTTCTGCCGTCAGGTCGTATGTAGAAAATAAAATGTATGCCGATCCGGCACCGACTAAATTATTTTACATTGGCCCGATGTTCAGGTACGACCGGCCGCAGGCCGGACGTTACCGCCAATTCCATCAGTTTGGCGTGGAAGCGCTGGGCGTGGAGGGACCGAATATCGATGCCGAGATCATTCTTTTGGCGGTACAGATCTTGCAGACCCTGGGTTTGCAGGATCTGAAGCTGAAGATCAATTCTGTGGGCTGCCCTAAGTGCCGTCCGCTGCACAGGGAAAAGCTGCAGGAGTATTTCCGTCCGCATCTGCACGAAATGTGCAAGGACTGCCAGTCGCGGTTCGACCGCAATCCGTTGCGTTTGTTGGATTGTAAGAATCCGCACGACCAGGAGCTGGCACAGGGTGCCCCCAGCCTGGAAGAATGTTTGTGCGAGGAATGTAAAACGCATTTTGCAGGCTTAAAAGAGCTTTTGACTGCGGCCGGGGTCGAATATATCGTTGACCACAATCTGGTGCGCGGCCTTGATTACTACACTAAAACCGCTTTCGAGATCCAATATGCTCCGCTGGGCGCTCAAAGCGCAGTCTGCGGCGGCGGCCGTTACGACGGCTTGATCGAGGAGGTAGGCGGACCGGCAACACCTGGTATCGGGTTTGCCATGGGTATGGAACGGGTGTTGCTGGCTATCGAAAGCCAGAATTTGCTGCCGCAGTTCGACCACAGTATCGATGTGTTCGTAGTCTGCCTTGGCCAGGAGAACTTTACGCTGGCCTTTAAAGAGGCTATTGCCCTGCGACGTGCAGGCTTGAAGGCAGAGTTTGACTTTTTAGGACGCAGTATGAAGGCGCAGATGAAGCAGGCCAACAGATTGGCGGCCAAATATGTGTTGATTTTAGGTGAAGACGAGGTAGCGCGCGGGCAAGCCGTTTTACGAAATATGGCGACCAGCGAGCAGACTGAGATCCCTATCCAAGATATTACATCAATTTTGAAAACAGAGGTGCAAAGTCATGAGTAATTCGTTAAAACGCAGTCACAGCTGTGGCTTGTTGACTAAAGAAGCAGCAGGCGAGCAAGTAGTTTTATGCGGTTGGGTTGCCAAACGCCGCGATCACGGTGGATT
This sequence comes from uncultured Phascolarctobacterium sp., assembly GCA_900544795.1. Classification (GTDB taxonomy): domain Bacteria; phylum Bacillota; class Negativicutes; order Acidaminococcales; family Acidaminococcaceae; genus Phascolarctobacterium. The sequence continues at coordinate 54,732 of UQWM01000013.1, forward strand.
GATCTTCGTTGATCTGCGCGACCGCAGCGGTATCGTGCAAGTTGTTGTTGACCCTGATGATGCCGGCAGCAGCTTTACCACTGCCGAAGCTATCCGCAGCGAATACGTTATTAAAGTGGTGGGTAAGGTGCGTATGCGTGACGCTGCTACCGTTAACACTAACCTTGATACAGGTGAGATCGAAATTGTTGCTACTGATCTGGAAGTGCTGAACGCTGCCAAAACACCGCCTTTTTATATTCAAGACGATATCGACACCGACGAGAACCTGCGTTTAAAATACCGTTATTTGGACTTGCGTCGTCCGGAAATGCAGAAAAATTTGATTTTGCGTCATAAAGTAACTAAATTGATGCGCGATTTTATGGATAAAAATGGTTTCTGCGAAATCGAGACTCCGATGCTGACTAAAAGCACTCCGGAAGGCGCTCGTGATTATCTGGTACCGAGCCGCGTCAACCCCGGCAAGTTCTATGCTTTGCCGCAATCACCGCAGATCTTTAAACAGATTTTGATGGTTGCCGGTATGGAACGTTATTTCCAAATTGCCCGCTGCTTCCGCGATGAAGACCTGCGCGCTGACCGTCAGCCTGAATTCACTCAACTTGACATCGAGATGTCTTTTGTTGATGCCGAAGATATTATGGAAATGATGGAAGGCTTGATGGCGCACGTTTTTGAAGGCGCACTGGGTAAAAAGATCCAGTTGCCGATGCAGCGCCTGACCTGGGACGAAGCTATGGACCGTTTTGGCAGCGATAAGCCTGACCTGCGCTTTGGTATGGAACTGGTCAATATGTCTGATGCTGTTAAAGATTCCGACTTTAAAGTGTTCAACGCTATCGTTGCTGATGGTGGTGTGGTCAAAGCTATCACTGTTAAAGGTTATGCCGCTATCCCTCGCCGCGAGCTGGACGGTCTGGTCGATTTCGTAGGTATCTACGGCGCTAAAGGCCTGGCCTGGATGCAGATCCAGGAAGACGGCAGCGTTAAATCCCCGATCGCTAAATTCTTCAGCGAAGCACATCTTGCTAATATCCTGAAAACTGCTGCTGCCGAAGCAGGCGACCTGATTTTGTTTGTTGCTGATAAACCGGCTGTAGTTGCTCAGTCTTTGGGCGCTTTGCGTTTAGAAATGGCTAAACGCCGCGAGCTGATCGACGAGGACGCTTTGGCTTTTGCCTGGGTCGTTGATTTTCCGATGTTTGAATACAACGAGGAAGAAAAACGCTATGTGGCTATGCACCATCCGTTCACCGCTCCCCGCGATACGGATGTGGAAATGCTGGCTACCGATCCCGGTAAGGTTTATGCTAAAGCTTACGATATGGTACTTAACGGTACCGAGATCGGCGGCGGTTCTATCCGTATCCATCGCCGCGACGTACAAAACGAAGTGTTCAAAGCTATCGGACTGACTGAAGAACAAGCTAAAGAAAAATTTGGCTTCATGATGGACGCTTTTGAATTTGGCGCTCCTCCGCACGGTGGATTGGCTTTCGGTTTGGATCGCTTGATCATGATCATGGCTAAACGCGATTCGATCCGCGACGTTATTGCCTTCCCGAAAACTCAAAGTGCGAGCTGCCTGATGACCCAGGCCCCGAACGACGTTGACGAGAAGCAACTGCGTGAGCTGCATATTCGTGCCACTTTGGTCAAAAAAGATAAATAAGCCCGGCTAAATATCACAAGGACTGCTACAGCAGTCCTTGTTTTTATGCTCGAAAATTGTTGCCGGTGCAGCGTTATTTTTAGTGTAGCGAAACAGCTGTGAAAAAACAGAAAAATTTAGCATTAAAAAGCACAGAAAACCGCTTTAAACCTTGAGATTTTGGACAATATTTGATATAGTATAGGTGTAGTAAGAATTACACTTATTACATCTAAACAATGTTTTTTACCCTGCAATGTTCGTTACGTGTACCTCGTAGTTTTGAGCCAACACTCTTACCTAGGGAGCCTGATTGAGCTCCGCCTTTTAAAAACCTGCCCTCTTGTAGGGACTTTTGCGACTGGCGGGAAGGCACCCACCTGCAATTGCAGGTTCAAAACATGAGGCTGGACGGCATTGTGGGGCAAAATATTTTTGGGGGTAAAAATGGATCTGTCACGCGTTGCGATGGTCATCGGCCAGGAGAAGCTGCCTGTTTTGGCTCGGGCCCGGGTAGCAGTCGTCGGTTTAGGCGGCGTAGGTTCGTATGTAGCCGAGGCTTTGTGCCGCAGCGGGGTAGGCCATTTATTACTTATTGACGCCGATGTAGTGGCGGCAAGCAATATCAATCGGCAATTGCCGGCGCTCACCAGCACCGTGGGCAAACTGAAGACAGAGATCGTTAGGCAACGGCTGCTGGATATCAATCCTGAATGTGAGATCGAGGTTGTCAGCCGCTTTTATGAACCGGGTGCTTTTGACGAATTTTTTACAGGTGATTTTACCTTTGTAGCTGATGCGATAGATTCGACGGCCTCGAAGGTTGATATATTGATAGAATGTGTACGGCGCAGTTTGCCCGTTATTTCTTCGATGGGGACAGGTAACAAGCTGGACCCAACGCAGCTGCGTATTGAAGATATCAGCAAAACTTCGGTCTGCCCGCTGGCAAGGTCGGTGCGCAAGCATCTGCGCGGCGCAGGTATCGAAAAGGGCGTTGCTGTAGTTTACTCACAAGAGCCAGTGCGACGGGCTGAACCGGGCGATGTGCCGGGAAGCATGGTGTTTGTACCGGCGTCGGCAGGCCTTTTGATGGCATCTTATATCGTGCGTCAGATAATTGCGGAAACATAACCGGCCTTAGTGCCGGTATTTTTATAAGTTAGACGGAGGTGGATGATGGATAGTTTGTTTGCACAGCCACAGAAAAAGCCCCTGGCCGATCGGATGCGGCCGACAAAACTTGGTGATTTCGTGGGGCAGGAAACGGCGGTAGGCGAGCAGAGCCCGCTGCGGCGAATGATTGAAAAAGATCAGGTGCAGTCGGTACTGTTTTATGGTCCGCCCGGTACTGGCAAAACAACTTTGGCACAAGTCATAGCACATATGACGGGTGATGAGTTCGTAGCTATCAATGCCGTATCTTCAGGCGTGCCCGAGCTGCGTAAGCTTATCGCCAAGGCGCAGGAATTGCTGCTGGGTGGGTTGGGGCGTACCATCGTTTTTATCGACGAGATACATCGCTTTAACAAGGCGCAGCAGGACGTTTTGCTGCCCTATGTTGAAAACGGTACGATAATATTGATCGGCGCTACGACGGAAAATCCCTTCTTTGAGATCAATTCACCTTTGTTATCGAGGATGAAAGTTATCAGATTAGAGCATTTACAAGCCGATAGCATCAAACGTATTTTAGAGAGGGCGCTTACTGATAAGGAAAAGGGCTATGGGCTAGACGGGCTCACCATAACCGGCGAAGCACTGGATGCTTTGGCTGATTTTGCCGGAGGTGACGCCAGAGTAGCGCTGAATTTGTTGGAGCAAGCCGAATTTATGCTGCCGGAGGGCAGTAAGGAAATAACGATGGAAGTGCTGCGCAGCGTAGTTGGTAATGCTTTGCAGCGCTATGATAAAAAGGGCGATTATCATTATGATATCGTTTCTGCCTTTATCAAAAGTATGCGTGGCAGTGATGCCGATGCGGCGCTGCACTATCTGGCCCGGATGCTGGAGGGCGGTGAGGACGTGCGTTTTATCGCCCGCCGTATCGTGATCTGTGCGGCTGAGGATGTTGGTAATGCCGATCCACAGGCCCTTGTTGTTGCCAATGCGGCAGCGCAGGCAGCGCATTTTGTAGGCCTGCCGGAAGCGCAAATACCTTTGGCACAGGCTGTTTGTTATATCGCCAATGCACCAAAAAGTAACAGCTGTTATATGGGTATCGCTAATGCAAGGCAGGATGTTAGAGCTATCAATACCAGAGTACCCAAGCATTTGCGCGACTCGCATTATCCGGGCGCTAAACAGCTTGGACACGGGCTTGATTATAAGTATCCGCATGATTACCCGGACGGCTGGGTCAAGCAGCAGTATCTGCCGGATGAGCTGGCAGGGCACAAGTATTATATCCCTAAGGATATTGGTGAAGAAAGCAAGCTGCTGCATAAAAAGCATAAAGACGAATAAAAACCATAAAAAATAACCCCGTACTGAAAAGTACGGGGTTATTAGTTTTTTGACTAATCGCGTTTTACGGGAGTGGGTACATTGCTGACGACAGGTTTTTTAGGAGTAGTGTTGCCTTCATTGCCTTCCAGTATTTCCTGTACGCGTTTTTTCATGCTGGGTTTTTGAGGATCTTCAGCTTCGCCAACATTTTCACGGATACGGTCTTTTTTACTGGGTGGCTTAGGTGGTTCGCCGGGAACCGAGGTGCTGCTTTTTTTGTCGTCTTCTTTATCTTTTTTATCTTTATCCTTGTCCTTGTCTTTATCATCGTTCTTGATATCGGGCTCGGGCGGAATGACTACGCCTGCCGGACGTACGAAGTTGGCGACCGGGACGTTAGTAAGGGCATTGACCATAAAGTTATGCCAGATACTGAGCGGCGCACCACTGCCGTACATATAATTGAGCGGCCGGCCGTTGTCGTCGCCGATCCAAACTGCTGTAGAAAGGTTAGGGGTAAAGCCTACGAACCAGGCGTCTTTATAATCGTCGGTAGTACCGGTCTTACCGGCTGCCGGACGTCCAACGCCTGCACCGCCTGCTGTGCCGTCAACAAAAACGTCACGCATGATATCGACGGTCTGGTAAGCTGCTTTAGCGTCAACTACGGTTTTAGTGGCTTGCTTATGTTCAAAAATAACCTTGCCGTTACGGTCAACTATTTTAAGGATAGCTGTAGGAGCGTTGTATTTGCCGCCGTTGCCTATAGTACCATAGGCAGCCGCCATTTCCAGCGGTGTAGCGCCTTTGCTAAGGCCGCCTAAAGCCATGGAAAGATTGATGTCAGTGTAATGGCCGTCTTCGATAAGAGTTGTGATACCAAGGTTTTTAGCCATTTGGAAAACCTTTTCAGGACCTACCTGCTGGGCAACCAGAATGGTCGGGATGTTATAAGACTTTTTGAGTGCCGTTCTCAGGCTCACTTTGCCATGCCATTGCAGATCCGAGTTTTTCGGTTTCCAGCCCGGAGCAAATTCATACTCTTTATCTTCGACTACGGTAGCAGCAGTAAGGCCGTTATCCATTGCCGTCAGGTAAACAAAGGGTTTGAAAGCAGAACCCGGCTGACGTACTGCGAGTACGGCACGGTTAAATTTATCCTGGCCGCGGCCACCGATCATAGCTTTGATATAGCCATTGGTAGGATCGACAGCTACTAAAGCGACTTGCGGTTGAGTGATCTGATAATCATCCTGATAGTAATCAGGTAGATATTTCAGGGACTCGGCAGCGGCTGCCTGCATATCTAAGTCCAAAGTAGTATAGATTTTCAGGCCGCCTTTGTAAAGAGCGTCGGCGCCGAATTCTTCTATTATTTGCTGATTGCAATAATCGAGGAAATAGGAAAGGTTGTCTTTCTGTTGGTTTTTATGGTTATTGAGTTGTAATTTTTCAGCTTTGGCTTTAGTAGCCTGCGCTTCGGTGATATAGCCATATTTTGCCATCTGTTCCAAAACAAGTTCCTGACGTGCCTTGCTGTCTTTAGGGTTTTCGAAAGGATTGTAATAGTTAGGGCTTTTGGGGATAGCGGCCAAAGTGGCTGCTTCCGCTATATCAATGTCCTGTACATGCTTGCCAAAATAATACAATGAAGCGCTTTCGATACCATAGGTACCCTGGCCGAAATAGATACGGTTCAGGTACATATCAAGGATCTCGTCTTTGGTGTAGCGTTCTTCAAGCTGCTTAGCAATAAAGGCTTCTTTTATCTTACGGGTGATGGTGCGTTCTTGCGAAAGGAAGGCGTTTTTTGCCAGCTGCTGGGTGATCGTACTGCCGCCCTGCACCTCGCCGCCGCGCAGGTTAGTCCACAAAGCGCGAGCCGTACCTCGGAAATCGATGCCGCCGTGTTCATAAAAACGGTTATCTTCGATGGCGATGAAGGCCTGTTGCAGGTGCTTGGGTATTTTATCAAAGGCCACCGGTAAACGGCGTTCTTCCGAAGCAGTAGTCGAGATGACACGGCCGTTGATATCGAAAAATTGCGAAGCTGCGTCGGGGATAAGCGATTCTTCCATATCTTTAGGTGCGAATAAACCAGCCAAACCCCAAAATGCTGCGGCGCCTAAAATTGCCAGCGCAACAAATGCGATGATTATAAGTTTAATGATTTTTCCCATAAATAAACCTCTGTTCTCTTAGTCATTTTCCTTTAAAGCGGCTCCGCTCTAACGAAGCTATTTTCATCTAACGGCTATTATATCATATTTTTATACGAATTTGCGATAAAAAACTTTTATATTAAATGTAATAAAAATGAAAACAGCCTGTGCCGTTGTCGACAGAGGCTGTTTTGTTTTTACCAAATATCCAGAATGTGCTGCATGCCCAAACTAACGATGGCGATACAGAACCAGCATATAAGGCCCAGTAAAATCGGCTTGCCGCCGGTTTTTATAAGCTTGACCAGATTAGTGTTGAGTCCGATAGCACCCATGGCCATGGCGATCATAAATTTGCCAACGGAGGGCAGGTCCTGCAAGAAGCTGACATTGGAACCAACAAAAGTATTTAATACAGCGGCACCTAAGAAGTATAAAATGAACATCGGGAAGATGTTAGAAATTTTCACTTCAGAAGCGGTAGCTTTACGTCGCGAGGTAAGGTAAGCCAGCCCCATACAGATCGGGATGATAGCCAGGGTGCGTGTCAGTTTAACGATCGTGGCATAATTGAGCGCTGTATCGCTGCCGCTGGCACTGGCCCAGGTCTGCCCGGCCGCTACCACCGAAGAAGTATCGTTGATGGCGGTGCCGGCCCACATGCCAAAACCCATATCATTAAAATTGAGCATCATGCCCAAAGTGGGGAACAAAAAAGCCGCTATAACATTAAAAAGGAAGATAACGGAAATAGATTGAGCGATATCTTCGTCAGAAGCTTTGATAACCGGTGCTGCTGCTGCAATGGCACTGCCGCCGCAGATTGAAGAGCCAACACCTACTAAAGTGGCTACATCATGGTCGATATTCATGATTTTGCTGACGCCGTAGGAAACGATCAAAGCAGTGCTGATAGTAGAAATAATGATCAGCAGCGACTGAGAACCGACACGGAAGATCTCAAAGAGATTCATGCCGAAGCCCAGCAAAATAATTGCATACTGCAGGATTTTTTTGGAAGTGAAGGTTATACCGCCCTGAAAAGATGCGGGACGAGGGATACCTGCTAACGCCAAACCTAAAATAATAGCGAAAACAGGGGCACCGATAATAGGGAACATCTTACCTAAAAATGCAGCAGGAACTGCAATTGCAAAGCACAACAGGAAACCATTTAAATTTTTGCTTAAAAAAGTCATTGTAAAACTCCTTCCCGAAATTTGTTTGTAAACTCATTGTAAAGGAGTTATAATAATTAGTAAAATGAATAATTTTGATTGTTATAATCAGAAAACGTAATGAGGTGAGAAAATGCTAGAAGAGCTTACTACATTAATAGAAGTGATCGAGAAAAACAGCTTTACCAAAGCGGCAGCCGCCCTGCATATAGCGCAACCAACAGTCAGTCTGCACATCCGCAGATTGGAAGATCACTTCGGTTCTGTATTGTTGCGCCGGTCAAAAAAACAAAAACAGCTCAGCATAACCTATGCCGGGATGATCGTTTATGATACGGCAAAACAGATGAAGAATCTGTGGCAATTTACAGAGATAGCCGTTAAAGAGCTTGGCAGTGAGATCAAGGGCAGGTTGTCTATCGGAGCCAGCCTTACCATAGGCGAATATTTTCTGCCGGAATTTTTGGGACGTTTTATGAAGCGCTATCCTCAACTGGAAATAGAAGTCATCATAGACAACACTCAGCATATCTGCGAACTGCTACAGCATAATAAAATCGACGTTGGTTTGGTAGAAGGCGAGACCAGGGATAGAAAGTTCCATAAGGAAGAGTTCTATACCGACAGGCTGGTACTGATCGGGCCGTTAGGTAGTCCTAAAAAAATGCTGCGCCGCGATTTGGAAAATTTACAGTGGATAACACGTGAACATGGTTCGGGTACTCGGGTGCAGTGGGAAGCGTTTTTGCAGAAAAGCGGAGTAGAGTCGGCTAAAACCATAATCTTTAATACTAACTTCGCCGTTAAAGAAGCTGTCAAGAATGGTTTGGGCTATGCCTTGCTTTCAGAACATATAGCCAGACAGGCAGCGCTGGCCAATGAAATAGAGATCATTGAAACACAGGATGAGGAAGAACGCAAATTTCTTTGCCTTACGCTGGCGGTAGAAGCAACGAGCAGGAATGTACAGGCCTTGCTCGATAATCTTAAGCGTGACTTTGTCAAATAGATTTGCTAAAAAAGTAATTTAAAATAAATTTTAAATAGGGCTTGCTTTTTTGGTGAAAATTTTATAAAATAATAGTGCACCCATAAACAGGGTGAATTTTTGTAAATATGCCGTTGAAAAAAGATGAAAAAAAGTAGTTGACAACATCTAAAAGATGTAATATACTATACAAGTCGTCAAAAACGGCACGCAGAACCTTGAAAACTGAACAATAACCAAAAACGAATGTGCGGGCGAACGTTTCTCGAAAGAGGAATGTTTGCCAAGTCAAAAAATAATTTCTTAACAACAAA
>UQWM01000014.1 GCA_900544795.1 uncultured Phascolarctobacterium sp.
TGTAAGACCATTAAATATTGTGCCGATAATTTTACACAAGATTTTGGACTTGACTTAGAAAATATATTTAAATTAATAACTAGAAATTTTAACTATTTTTTGTATATTCATAATATTCTAACAATAAACTGAGTAACATATTCATAGTCTTTATTTCAATTTTCGGCTCCGCAAAGACAAGAATATCTGTTAGATACAACACTTTAAATATGCGTATGATTGCAGGCTTCTGAAAATGAAAAAATATCTGATATTTCATCCGCTGTAAAGATGAAATATCAGATATTTTTCAATAACAGTGTTCTTAAATTCTAACGATTTTTATACAAGAATAAAACTAAATTCGAGCAATAATTTATTCGTCGCATTTTCCTACATGCTCGTGCTCATGGCAAATGGAACCGGTAGACCGCAAATCTCCGCGAAGATACGCCTCTACCGCTACCTTGGCGTCACCCTCTGCACCAACGATCACCTCAATATTCCGTTCATTGAATATCTCCACGGCTCCGCCGCCCATGCCGCCGGCAATGATGACCTCTACACCCTTGTCCGCAAGAAAGTTAGGAAGAAAGCCGGGTTTGTGCCCGGGATTTGGGATGATGGTTTCGTCCTCAATCTTTCCGCCTTTCGTTTCATAGATATTGAAATTTTCACAGTGGCCGAAGTGAGGCCAAACCTCTTTTCCATTACATGCAACAGCAATTTTCATTTTGAATGTCTCCTTTTCTTAATTCAATATCTTTTTAAAAATATCATTGAGCCAATTTCCTTCAAACAACTCAATCATTCCTTTATCGCAGCCAGTAGCTAGCTTGGGATCAATAGGAATTTGGGCAATGGCATTGATATGATGCTTATCTGCGATGCTTTCAATATGGCTTTCGCCAAACAAGTGTAACCTTTCTCCGCATTTGCTGCAAATGGCATAACTCATATTCTCTACAAGACCGAGAACCGGAATATGCATCATCGCGGCCATGTTTACCGCCTTCTCTACAATCATCCCCACCAATTCTTGCGGTGAAGCAACTATCACTACGCCGTCTACTGGAATGGATTGAAACACCGTCAGCGGAACATCGCCTGTTCCTGGTGGCATATCGATGAACATATAGTCCACATCACCCCAGAGCACCTCGGTCCAGAACTGCTTAACCGTTCCAGCAATAAGTGGCCCGCGCCATATCACGGGGTCGGTCTCGTGCAATGTTAATAGATTTAGAGACATTATTTTGATCCCTGTTTGCGACTCAACCGGTAAAAGGCCCAACTCACTGCCTTCGGCCCTTCTGCGTAAACCGAACGCTTTAGGTATGGACGGGCCTGTGATATCGGCATCCAAAACAGCAGTACGGTATCCGCTACGCTGCGCCAGCACCGCCAGAATGGAGGTAACAAGGCTCTTGCCGACGCCCCCCTTCCCGCTGACCACTCCGATCACCTTTTGAATGTGACTTCCTTCATGTGGTTTTTCCAGCAGACTTTCCTCCTTGCGATCGTTGCATTCTTTTCCGCAGTTTTCGCAGTTGTGAGAACATTCCTCACTCATATTTAGTTCCTCCTCCGTGCTCGATGCGTACGAATTCGGTCACCCAAATTTTTCCGAATCAGCTCCGTAATTTTCTTAACAAACGGACATTAATTACCGGCTAAATCATTTTAAAACCAGTGATTACCGGACAATAATAATCTGTTTGCATACAGCGAAAAATTTCAGTCTTCATAACATATTTTTTTCAAGCAGTTCTATAGTTTTGTCATAGATCTGCTTTAGCGCGTCCCGTGCAGGACAGTCAATCTCCGCAAGACTTTTTCCTGCGTTGATTGCGACGGATGCTTGTTCATCATAAGGAATGCGTCCCATAAACGGAACATCATTTTCTTTGCAGTAGGCTTCTATTTTGTTCGCTTGTTCAATACAAGCATTATATTTATTGATGCAGACTGCGACTTTGGTCCGCAGAATAGAGGCTGTTTTCAATATGCGTTCCAAATCACTCATACCCGACACCGAAGGCTCTGTTACAATAAGCGCCAGATCTACGCCACTTACTGACGCAATAACCGGGCAACCGATTCCCGGCGAGCCGTCAATAATTACAAGTTCCGGATCCGGTGCCGCTTTAATCATGGCCGATTTCACCTCGCTAACCAGCAGCCCAGAGTTTCCTCTGCCCATCTTAAGCTCTGCTGTAGAGAATACCCTTGTATCTTTATATAAAGTTAGTTCCCCGGCAACGTCCTCATATAACTTGGCCGCACCTGTGGGACATACAAAAGCACAAACCCCACAACCCTCACAAGCATATTCATTGACAACACATTTCTCGTTCTTATATATAATAGCATCAAAACGGCAGGCTTCCAAACATGCCTGGCAGCCAACACATTTAGCTGGGTCAATAAAAGATTTTTTGGAGCCATAATAGTCTGATCGCTTCGGCACAGAATCCATATGGTTGACAATGTGTAGGTTAGGAGCGTCCACATCACAGTCCGCAAAGGCTTTTGCCTCAGAAAAGCGAATAAACGCTGAGGCAGTTGTGGTTTTTCCTGTGCCTCCCTTGCCGCTTAGAATCAGCAGTTTTTTCATACAGTCACCTCCTGCTGAATTACTTCCAACAAGCGATCAAACCACGCTGTACATCGTTGGTCTTGTTCATAAGCCAATTTTCCTTCTGCGCCAAGCTTGGCAAGCTCAGAACTATATGGAATCCGCAGAAGAACGGGCACTTTATTTTGTACGCAAAACTCTTCCAATGGCTCGTAAGGAGTATCTTCCTTGTTTATAACCACAAAACAGGGTTTATCAAACAGCTTTACCAGCTTATAAACCATTCTGAAATTGTGAAATCCAAAGGCGGTGGGCTCTGCAACCAGCACGCAACAATTTGATGCCGTAACACTTTCCATCACGCTACACCCGCTTCCCGGCGGGCAGTCAATCACAGATATCAACCCTTTGGCGAAACCCTCTTTCAATGTCGTTTTGATGACAGGTACGGCAGAGACCTCACCGGGATTCAAAACACCCGTCACAACATCGATGCTTTGACAACTGCCTGTCTGAACAATGCCTACGGGACGTTCCTTTTCTGTAACAGCTTTTTGCGGGCAGACGCGTACACAACCTCCGCAATCGTGACAAATTTCCGAAAAAACCATTGGCTTATTTTTAACAAATATCAGCGCATTGAACTGGCAAAAATCCACACATTTTCGACAGCCGTCACATTTTTCGGCATCAAACTCCGGGAGTCGAGTAAAGACCTGCTGTTCTATGCAGTTTGTAGGCTTCAAAAAAAGTCTGCCGTTGGGTTCCTCCACATCGCAGTCAATATAAGCGGCGTTTTGCGCCGCAGCCGCCAGATTAGTAGCAACAAAAGTTTTCCCCGTTCCGCCCTTGCCACTTAAAACTGCAATTCTCATTGTTTTCCGTGAAAGCCAGCATGAAAATGGGTCAGCGGCACAAGTTGCCCGTTTTTCATGGCTTCTATATTCTGCTTCGCATCAGCACCTTCGGCCTGATAAATTTTAATACCAGCGGCCTTAAATACTTCTGCCGCATTCTCGCCGCAGCGAACGGTAATGAGGGTATCGGCTTTTTGATCTATTATCAATTGCGCCGCTTTAATCCCCGCTCCGCCTTGGGCCGAAGCGGCGGAATTATTCACGATTTCTGTATTCCCACTCTCCGTATTATATATCATAAAATACGGAGCTCTGCCAAAGGAAGCGCATACGCTCATTTTATTCTCATCAAGTGGAATTGCAATCATCATTTTTTCTTCCTCCTTTATCTTTTCAGGCATCATGCGATTACGGTGCCTATGACAACCGCCGCGGCCGCAGTATGGCTCATTCTCCTCACAAAGACGGTAATAGCCACCTCTAATGATCAACGGCCGACCGTTGACAAGAGCGGCAGCCAACTTTTTCCTTGCTTCCGTATAGGCCTGCTGAACCGTAGCACGAGCAATCTTCATATATTCGCCACATTCTTCTTGAGAAAATCCCTCGTTGTCAATCAGTCGGATGGTCTCGTATTCATCCACGGTCAAAACAACTGACTCTACATTACCTTCTAGTGACCTCGTTGGCCTAAATTCATCGTATTTTGGAAGGCAACATACCTTCCGGCACTTTCTTGGTCGTGGCATTTGCTATCCCTCCGTAACATAGGCAGAGCCCGAGGATTTCCTCGGGCACTGCTTGCTTTTTACATCTCTTGCAGACGTTTCTCAATGTTTGCTAGTCGATCCTGCAAATTTTCTTTGAGGCTTGTTAAAGCTTCCTGTTCAGTTGCTCCCTCAAATTGACAGAAACCCATGCCGCGGCCAAAGCCACGACCTAAGCCACATCCATAACCGGAGTTACTAAAGCGAGCGCCTGTACTGCGGCACATTCCACGCCCAAAACCATTTCGAGCTCCCATACCACGGGGACCTGTTCCATCCATACCTGGCATTTCTTTCACCTCCTTGTGTTTATAGCATATGCTATTTACTATCTCCATTATAACCTATTTATGGCATATGTCAATAAGGAATTTAAAAAACCGAAAAATAATAGAACTTTTCTTCAATGATTCAAAAAAAACAAAAAACAACAACAATATGTACTTCTATTCATTTAACAGGTTGCAAAGCAAAAATCTGCGAGACAGAACTTGTTATATTACAGTCGCAACTCTCTGAAATATCGTATTTTCTCCCGAGCAAGCATTCTCAACGAATATCAGTCATCTTCTTGCTCTATTTCCTTCAACGTCTTGCCTTCCTCAGTTTTCCAATCTGTTAAACCAATGGCTTTTCTAACAATCATTTTATACTTTTATTATATGTTAATTAGCCTCTTTTCACAACAATTCTGTCTACGCAACCATACCTGTTTTTAACCTGTCTACTCAAACCTAACGTTTGCACACTTTTTGAATCCCGCATAAACAAAAGAAATCCGAGGTCTGAAAGTATAAAATAGTACAATCAGACCTCGGAGATATAGTGTTTAAGGCATTTTTAGTTTCTTACTTTCCTACCCTTGACATCAATACTACCGTCTCAACATGAAACTTTGGCTATTTTCTAAATGAGGTTAAATACACATAAAAGCCTCTATTTATGCCCTTATTAAAACATTTTTGTCATCTCAGCCTAATCATTTTTGATTAGGATATTTTATTTTTTAGAGCTGTATTTGGTATTTTTACGTTGTGTAACTCCTGTTGCCATTGTTATGTTGCTTCTATGCTTTTTTTCAAGTTGTACAGCTTTAAATCTTTCTTCTGAAATTATTGCCGGGTTATTACCTTCCGATAAATATTGCTCTCCATCATTTAAGGTTGCCCTCGAACCTTTGACTCAAAAGGTACAGTTTGTGGTAAATAAAAATACTATTTAATTATCATATTCTCGCTACTAAACAAATTAAATAACTGCCTCAACAATTTCTCATCAGTAATATTTGACTCTATTACACATTTAAAAACATGCTTGTACTTTTTGTAGCGTTTAAGAAAAAGGCAAGACCGCCCTAGGGTGGTCTTGCCTTTTCTCATAGTTTTTTATAAGCAAAAGATTTTTTAGTTGATGGCGCCGTCGACACCTTCGACAAACCAATCAAATTTCAGCAGATCTTCGTCTGTAATTGTTTGACCGGCCGGAACCTTAACGGTCCCGCTTTGGTCTTTAATCGGACCGGCAAAGACTTTCAGACTACCGTCAATAATTTTAGCTTTAGCGTCTTCGGTTTGTTTTTTTGTTTCCTCGGAGACGGCTTTGCCGTAAGGAGCGATGTCAACCAATTTATCCTTCATACCGCCCCAGTAAGCGCCAGATTTCCATTTGCCGTCCGTGATTTGTTTAATAACATCAACATAGTACGGTCCCCAGTTCCAGACAGCTGCGGTCAGCGAAGCGTTCGGAGCTGCGCTGGACATATCGAGGTCATAACCTATGCCGTATACGCCTCTTTCTTCAGCGGCTTGTTGAGGGCCGGGGGTATCTTGATGCTGCGCGATAACGTCAGCGCCGAAATCTATCAAGGTTAAAGCTGCTTGTTTTTCACCGGCAGGATTGTACCAGGTATTAGTCCAGATAACTTTGACTTTGGCTTCGTGATTGACGGAACGAACGCCCAGAGTGAAGGCATTGATGCCGCGGACTACTTCCGGAATCGGGAAGGCGGCAACATAACCGATGACATTGCTTTTTGTTTGTTTGCCGGCGACAATACCGGTCAGGTAACGGGATTCGTACATGCGTCCGAAATAAGTGCCGACATTCGGTGCGGTCTTATAGCCGGAGCAGTGCAGAAAGGTTACATCGGGATATTTTTTGGCGACGTTAATGGTAGGATCCATGTAGCCAAAGCTGTTGGTAAAGATAATTTTATTGCCCTGGGAGGCTAGTTGGGTGATGACACGTTCGGCATCGGCACCGGCAGGAACAGATTCCACATAGTTTGTTTCTATGTTAGGCAATTCTTTTTCAACCATTTTGCGGCCGATATCATGAGTCATGGAGTAGCCACCGTCATTAGCGGAGCCGATATAGACAAAGGCAACCTTTGTTTTAGCTGTAGACTTTGTGTCGGCAGCTTTTTTTTCACCGCCGCAACCGGTAACGGTTAGGCCGGCGACCATTAGCGAAAGTGCTAAAGCAAGAATTTTCTTCATGAGAACATCTCCTTAAAGTTTCTTGTAAAATTATTACCGTGATTATGGGCGCTTATTGGATAGAGCCGTACACACCTTCAACAAACCAGTCAAATTTTAAGAGCTCTTCGTCAGTCATTTTTTAACCGGGTTGTATTTTGACCGCGCCGGTAAAAGCGTTAATGCCGCGGAGCAGTGTAAGAAGGTAACACCAGGGAATTTCTTGGCTACATTCAGAGTCGGATCCATATAGCCGAAACTGGTCGTAAAGATGATTTTGTTGCCCTGGGAAGCTAATTGACTGATGACCCGCTCGGCATCGACACCTTCCTGAACGGATTCCATGTAGGTGGCTTCAACGTTTGGCAGGTTTTTTTAAACATACTGACGACCCAGATCATGAGTCATGGAATAACCGCCGTCTTTGGCAGCGCTGACATAAACAAAAGCGACCTTGGTTTTACCGGAATATTTAGCCGGTGGCGCTTTCTTTTCTCCGCCGTAGCCGAAGAGCAGGGCGACTGAAAGAAAAGTGCGGACAAGGCAAGAACAAAAACTTCTTCATTAAATAACCTCCTTATATTTATTAAAATTATCAAGTTAATTTTAGCAATTGTTACGACCTAAAGCAACAAAATTCAGGGCAATTTAATTAAAAGACTTGTAAAAAATGATACTAAAGTGGATAATTATCATAATGTATAGTTAAATGATTGGGTGCTTAGTGATATAATAATATTTTAAATAAGAAGTTTAGAAAGAATTGAAGCGGCGATATATGGAAAAGCAGGGTTCGGGCGGTAATCAAAAATTATTAAAGGGTGCAATGATTTTGACCATTTCCATTATACCTGTTTACACCCTGTCAACTCAACCATCTGCCTTTTCATCAATGGCTATGTTTCCTTTCTTATAAATCCACTTTATCTTTCACACCGAATATTTTCCTCAAAACACCTTAAACCACACTACCACCGCCACTCTACTTTCCTACCCTTGACATCAATACTACGCACTCGACGTGGTGCGTCATTGGGAACATGTCTACCGGCTGGGCAGTTACTGCCTGATAGCCGTTCTGTTCCAGATAAGCCAGGTCGCGGGCCAGCGATGCCGGATTACAGGATACATAAACGATACGCGACGGTTTGACCTGCGCGATAGCGGCCAGCACCTTTTCTTCGCAGCCAGCCCGCGGCGGGTCCAGCAAGACCACGTCAGGACGCACTCCCTGTTCTGTCAGCTCCTGCATTTTAACAGCGGCATCACCTAAAATAAATTCTGCATTGGCGCAACGGTTAGCTTCCGCATTACCTCTGGCATCTTCGATAGCAGGTGCTATAAGTTCGATACCATAGACTTTTTGGGCATGCTTAGCCAGATACAGAGAAATGGTCCCTGTACCGCAATAACAATCGACAACGGTTTCGCTGCCGCTTAATGCGGCAAATTCCACCGCTTTATTATAAAGTTTTTCGGCTTGGGCGCTGTTGACCTGGAAAAAGGACTGGGGCGAGATATTGAACTTTAAAGTCCCCAAACGGTCTTTGATGGCAGCTTTACCATACAACAGCCTTGTTTTGTTGCCCATGACGATATTAGTCTGTTTTTTATTGATGTTCTGCACTACGCTTTTTAAGCCAGGTACAGCGTCGCGCAGCATTTTTATCAGTTCTTTGTTGTGTGGCAGGTCGTAGCCGGTAGTGATGATGACCGCCATTACTTCGCCGGTATTGACGCCGACGCGCCCCATAATGTGACGCACTACGCCCTTACCTGTTTTTTCATCATAGGCAGGTACTTCGTACTGCTCCATCCAGCGGCGTACTGCGGCGATAATATCGTTATTGCGCTGTTTTTGGATGCGGCAGGCTTCCACACCTACCACGCGGTGGGTAGCTGCGGCATAGCAGCCTATTTCCAGCGTACCGGCTTCCGTCGCTACGGGAAACTGCATCTTATTACGGTAATACCACGGGTCTTCTTCGCCAATGATAGGCATGACCTTAACAGCTTCCAAATGCCCTATGCGCAGCATAGCGTCGCGCACCTGCTGTTCTTTAGCCTTAAGCTGCCCTGCATAGCTTAGATGCTGCAGCTGGCAACCACCACATTCTTCATAAACAGGACACAAAGGCTCCACCCTATCTGGCGACGCTTCCACAATCGCCGTCACATGGCCGGAAGCGTAGCTTTTTTTAACACGTTCCAGCTCTACTTCCACTGTTTCTCCCGGCAGGGCTCCATGCGCAAAAACAGTAAAGCCGTCTACTTTACCAACGCCTTCACCACTACTGCCCAAACCAGTTATTTTCACAATTATTTTCTCATGTACTAAAATTTTATTCTCAGTGCTCATAAATTACTCCTCAAGTAAATTTTCAATAACTAAATTATACCATACAATTCATGCACTTTCTTTACTTTACGCTATAAATAAAATGGCAGAAAAGCGAATTTTTCACCTTCTGCCAAAACTTATAAATCTTATTTAGTTGCGTCTACCCAGATGCCACCCGTTACCTTTTCCAGCATTTCAGCGCTGATAGGCAAAGCCGAATGCGGCGTACCGGCCGCAATAAAGGTAATGTCATACTCTTTCAGGCTGTTGTCAAGATAAACCGCTACCTGCTGCTGCAAGGCAAACGGGCAGACTCCGCCCGGTGCAAAGCCTGTTACCTGCATCACCGTTTCAGCATCGGCCATTTTTATCTTTTTGGCTTCGATGGCGCGGCCCCATTTTTTAGTATCTATTTTTCTATCACCGCAGGCTACGATCAGTATCGGCTCGCCGTCGGCTAAAAAGCATAAGGTTTTAGCTATCTGCCCCGGTGTAGTCCCCAGTGCCTGGGCCGCCAGTTCTGCCGTATGGGTAGAACCCGGCAATATTTTCACTTCCAGTTCAGGGTAGGCCTTCAGGCATTCCTGAACTCTGTACAGGCTTGCTTCATACTCTGCTGCATGTTCTTCCAATTCCATTTCCATCCCTCACATTTCTTTTGCAATTCTGCCACAACTAAACTCTTTATTTTTATCTTTTCTGTGCTATAATATATCCATACATGAAGTCAGGCAGACGTCTGTTGTCATTTTAACACAGAGCCGCCCCTCTGACAAATCAAAGTCACCATAAAAGGAGGTTTATCCATGGATATCATTACTAAAGATACCGGCATCATTGATGCTGTTCAAAACCATCCCGAGATTTTAGATGTATTCACTAAATACGGCTTGGGCTGCGTAGGCTGTATGGCCGCCCACTACGAAAGCATCGGTCAGGGCGCAGGTGCTCACGGCATCGACGTTGAGGCTCTTGTTGCTGATTTGAACAAAGCAATTGCCGCTGCAAAATAAGTAAAAATTTAAACAGGCTGACGCACCAAGCGTCAGCCTGTTTTTGTTTTATCATTTAGAAAGTGAACCCAGCAGGCCACCAGAACCCAAAGCTAAAATGCACACCCTGGAAATCGAGCAATTTTATACAATTCAAAAGCTATGCTGCGCCCTATCATATAATTAAGCAATCAAGCTGCTAATAAACAAAAGGGTGTGTTAAAAATGTATTGCAAAAACTTATTTGAAACCTTCAACGTTGACGGAAAATTACTTTTGCCTGATGCCACAGTTACTTTTAAAGATATACCGTGGTCAAAGCATCCCACCTTTGAAGGGGTAGAGCTAAAACATATCGTCGTTTCAAAGCAGACCAATGGGCAGTTCAGCTATCATTTGGTTAAAATTGCACCCCATAAAAAAATTGGCAATCACGTTCATCAAGAACAGCTAGAAACACATGAGATAATTTTTGGCAATGGAACATGTATCAATAACGGCACGGAACTTACATACGAGCCGGGCGTCATTTCCATTTTTCCAATTGGTTTACCTCACGAAGTGCTTGCCGGGCCCGATGGCCTTTATCTTTTTGCCAAATTTATTCCAGCACTTTGCTGACTTTTGACGCCAGGCTTAAATATACCGGCAGATAGCTTATAGGTCGATGGTGTCAACCCTACAAGTTTTTCAAATTGTTTTATGAAGTGGCTTTGATCGCAGAAACCTGTGCTCAAAGCCACTTCTGTTATTGTATCTCTTTCACAAAGCAAACGTTGTGCTTTGCGTATACGATTTTGTATTTGAAATCGATGTGGTGTTAGACCCACTATTTCTTTAAACCGCCGTATAAAATAATATTTACTTTTTAATGCTGCATCAGCCATTGCTTCTACACTGAACTTGTTTTCAGGAAACAACTCAAGCTGTCTTTTTAATTTATCAATATAAGGGTCATTATTAGATGTTGCAGCTGGAAAAAGACCATTAGAATAATACAGGCAGGTCAATAGTTTTAAAGCTGGTTCCTGATTTATTTTATAGGAATCGACCGCCTCGGCGAGCAGGTTTGTTATACTGATGATTACTTTTTCTATGTCGTCGGATGAATTAAATACACTTTTTCTAATACACAGGCTTAACAAAGAATAAGCGTCATTGCCCTTGATACTATGGGGTGCATATGGTGGTATGATAAAGGTTTGGCCTTTGCCGTACACCTGGTCCGTATTATGAGTGTTTAAGATAATATCCCCTTCTAAAACAATGCCGATCGTAAAAACAGAAGTATGGTTATGCAGCGGGTAAGCTATTGTAGAGTTATTACAAAAAATCAACTCTGCATTACCATCCGCAGCAGCTAAATAGCGAATACTCTTAACTTTTGGCATTGAATCCACCCCTTTTCTCGGAATACATTAAAACATACGCCATAACAATAGCCTTTGCCGATGACAAACAAATACAAATTTAAACGACTGACGCCTTAAGCGTCGGCCTGTTTTTGTTTTACCATTTATAAAGTGACCGTAACAGTTCGATCTCGGCTTTGTAGCCGGGCAGTTCGTTAGGTGTTTCCAAATAAAAAGGCAGTTCTTTCAATTGCGGATGATTTGTCACAGCGCTCAGTGCTTCCAGGCCAATATTTCCTTCGCCGATCCTGGCGTGCCTGTCTTTATGGCTCCCCAAAACATTCAGGCTGTCATTGATATGGATAGCCAGCAGGCGCTCCAAGCCGATGATTTTATCAAACTCTGCGATCACCTTGTCCAATTCATTGACGATATCATAGCCGCCATCGAAAATATGGCAGGTATCAAGGCAAACGCCCAGCTTATCCTGCAATTCCACCCTGTCGATAATAGCACGCAGCTCGCTGAAATCGCGTCCTACCTCGCTGCCTTTACCAGCCATGGTTTCCAGCAGCACTACAGTCTGCTGCTCCGGGTACAGTATCTCGTTCAAAAGTTCGGCGATCATCACAATGCCCTGCTCTGCCCCTTGTTTAACATGGCTGCCGGGATGAAAATTGTATCTGGTTCCCGGTAGCAGCTCGAGCAGCCGCAGGTCTTCTGTCATTACCATCCGGGCAAACTCGCGCAGCTTCGGCTCTGCCGAGCAGGCGTTCAACGTATAGGGAGCGTGGGCCAACAGCGGCGCAAAATCATGCTCCTCAGCAAGTTTCAATAAAGCGGCAATATCTTCCCTGTCGATAGCTTTCGCCTTACCGCCGCGGGGATTACGGGTAAAAAACTGAAAGGTATTGGCGCCGATAGACAGCGCTTCCTGCCCCATATGTAAATAGCCTTTGGCCGATGATAAATGGCAACCGATATTGAGCATAGTGCCCTCCTTGATTTACAAAGCTTTTTAAAATACGTTATAATTATAGCATATTAAGCTGCAGGAAAGGAAATCATTACTTATGGAAACTTTACGCCAACGCCTGCTGAGCCTGCAGGATGAAAAATATCAAAAGTTCCACAGTGACCTGTGCCCCGGTATCGAAAACATTATTGGTATCCGCACACCCGTACTGCGTCAGTTGGCAGCCGAGATCGTTAAGGGCGGTGACTGGCGTGCTTACCTACAAAAAGCCCTGCACGGGCCTTTTATTTACAGTGAGGAAGCAACTTTATGCGGTATGGTCTTAGGCCTGCTCAAAACCGATTTTGACGAAATTTTGGGCTATCTCCAGCTTTTTGTGCCCCGCATCGACAGCTGGAGCATCTGCGATGTTACCTGCGCCGGTTTGAAGGTCTTTAAAAAGCATCAAGCCGCAGGACGCAGTTTTTTAGACCAGTACCTTGCTTCGGCTAATGAATATGAACTGCGCTTCGCTATCATAATGCTGATGGCCTATTACCATGATGACAGCTACATCGACGATACGCTACAGGTGCTGAATTCCACCCGTCACGAAGGTTATTATGTTAAAATGGCCGTGGCCTGGGCCCTGCAGCTGTGCTTTGTCAAACAGCGCGATAAAACTCTCATCTTGTTCCAACATAATAACCTTGACGACTTCACCTTGAACAAAGCCCTGCAAAAATGCCGTGAATCCTTCCGGGTCAGCGCCGCAGACAAAGAACTGCTGCAAAGCCTGAAGCGCAAATAAACAAAAAATAAACTCCTGTTTTTTTACCGGTACGAAAAACGTACCCGTAAAAGCAGGAGTTTTCTTTTATTTAAGCATACTCAGCAGCATCGTCGTAGCTAAAATGCCCATCGGCACTAAAATCGACAGCTGACCCGGTTCATTGGAATAGCTGAAGAATAAGAACAGCGACAAGCCAAAAGCAATAAAGGTATTAGCCGCCAAAACCAAAGCCGCCACACGTTTTCCACGCACGCCTTCCATCGAAAAGACCAGCTTGCGTACCGCCGCCAGTTTTCCTTTAAGGCAGGCCCGGCTGAAGAAGCCATACAGCACCACACCCAAAGTACATTCTACCAAAAAGTTGTTGACAAAAATTATGCCAAACAAAATATTGTAAGAAACAAAGCCCAGCGCGTCGGTGAAAAGCGGAATGATTACCGCCGCCGGGATCGCTGAAAGCAGGGCCAGCACAAAATACCAAAAATAGCTTTTAGCGCCGGTCAGTAAAAAAATATCTTCATCAGCTTTACACAGCAGCGCGCCCCATATCTTATAGGGGATATAGGCCATGGCAAAGTTACCGATCATGCCGCCAGCGCTGGCAAAGGTCAGCGTACCGCCTACTGCGTCGCCAAAAAGGTTGCCTAACGCAGATGCAACAGCTCCTAAATGACCAAACAGCAGGCCATAGATCAAAGGCAAAGCGTTAACAGGCCGCAGCTCTGTTATGGAGGGTATAATAACAAACCCCTTAAAGGCCAGTGCCGTAACGGCAAACAACGCCGCCAGCAAAGCCGTTACCGTCAGCTTTTCTGTTTTACTCCTCTGCGAAAATCCCGCTCCCATCACAGCACCTACTTTTGCAGTAATTTTATCAGCACTTCCACGCATTTCAGCAGTGAAGGTACAGGCAAATATTCAAAACGCCCGTGGAAATTATGCCCACCTGTAAAAATATTCGGGCAGGGCAGTCCCATTTCCGAAAGCCTGGCTCCGTCAGTACCACCGCGAACAGGCAGTAGCTGTGGTTCTACACCGGCAGCACGCATAGCGTTTTCAGCCCGTTCGATGATCTCATACACCGGCATGATGTATTCCTTCATATTGCAATACGCATCTTCCAGCTGACAAACCACGCTGCCGGCACCATATTCGCTATTCATATAGTCAGCCATTTGCAAAAGCAGGGCTTTGCGTGCTTCCAGTTTTTGCTTATCATGGTCGCGCAAAATCATTTCCAGCTCCACCTTATCGGTACCGCCGCTAATGCGCAGGCTGTGGTAAAAACCTTCATACATTTCCGTGTATTCAGGGCGTTCGCCTGCCGGCAGCAGCATCTGCCATTTGGCAGCCATAGTCACCGCATTACGCATTTTATTTTTAGCAGAGCCCGGATGCACCGACACTCCATAAAAGGTTATCTTCGCATTGCAGGCGTTAAATGTCTCATAGTTTAACTCACCTATTGCGCCGCCGTCTACCGTATAGGCAAAGTCAGCGCCAAATTCAGTCAGCGGAAAATGCTCTGTGCCGCGTCCAACCTCTTCGTCGGGCGTAAAAGCCAAGCGTACCTTGCCATGTTTCAGCTCAGGATGTGCCAGCAAATACTCGCAGGCTGATACGATAGCGCAGATGCCCGCTTTATCGTCGGCTCCCAGTAAAGTAGTGCCGTCAGAGGTGATGATCTCCTGACCTATATAGTTTTTCAGTTCAGGAAAATCCCGTGGACTTAATTTGATGCCTTCGCTGAGCAGCAAATCGCCACCGACGTAAGCAGGATGCACCTGCATTTTAACATCGGCGCCGGACGCCTCGCTGCTGGTATCCATATGGGCCACCAGACCGATCACCGGGCGTTCCTCATCGGTATTGGCCGGCATGGTAGCCAGCACATAACCGTATTCGGTCAGTTCTACGTCCTGCAGTCCCAATCCGGTCAGCTCTTTGTAGAGCAGTTTAGCCAGTTCCAGCTGCTTTACCGTGCTGGGCGAAGTTTTTGCTTTATCATCAGAAGCCGTGTCCAAACTGACATAGCTTCTAAAACGTGCCAGGATCTGTTCTTTATCTAATGTATTCATTTTTATTAGCTCCTAAGACCTGCCATGCAAATAGTCCAGCAGCTGCCGGGCGATCCTGCCGTTGCGGCCCGTATGGCTCATTTCCCATTTAACAGCAGCGGCCCGCAGATCTTCTTTTTTAATAGCCAGCCCTTCTACCTCGGCCTTATTTTCCAGCAAGCGGAAATATTGCTCCTGATCCATGGAATCGAAGAACAATTTGATGCCAAAGCGGTCGGCCAGCGAAATTTTTTCATTGATACTGTCGCGGCTGTGCAGCTCGTTCATATTCTGATCCTGCCACACTTCCTTGATGATATTGCGGCGGTTCGAGGTAGCGTAAAACAATACGTTATCAGGCTTGACCTCGAGCCCACCGTCTAAAATAGATTTTAAGGCTTTATATTCCACTTCAAATTCTTCAAAAGACAGGTCGTCTAAAACGACGATGAATTTTTTGCCCCAGCGGCTCAATTCCTGCATCACCTTAGGCAGCTGCGCAAAATCGTGGCGTTTGACCTCTACCATGCGCAAGCCTTTATCAAAAAAGGCATTACCAATAGCTTTGATGGACGAAGATTTACCGGTGCCGCGGTCGCCAAACAGCAGCACGTTATTGGCGGGCCTGCCGTGTAAAAAGGCTTCTGTATTGCCGATCAGCTCTTCCTTTTGGCGGTCATAACCATACAGCTGGTCAAAGGTCATATCGGAATAATTTTTGGTGCCTGTCAGGCACTCCAACTCGCCATTCCAGGCAAAAGCGCCATTATCAAGCATCGTACCATAGCCGTAATCATTGTAATAACCGCATAAAACCTCTACGGCCTGGCGGCCATTAGCATCGCCTTCAGCATGCAACAGTATCTTTTCCAGCTTACTGCGCCCGGGCAGCGGTTTGAACAGGGTCGGTGTGTAATTACCAAGCAGCGGGTGGTTTTTGTAACGGGCAAAAACATCGTCAACAAACTCACGCAGGATAACAATATCATGCGCGGCCGCCCGTGCCAGCCCCTCTCCTATTTGCCCGCCGTTTTTTTCGGCAACGGCTGAAAACACATTGTTTTCGTGGACGATAGCCGACATCAAATACTCCAGCGGAATGATCCCGGTCAGGCCTTTTTCTTCGGCCGCAACCAGCAGCAAGCCTTCCAGCTCCGGCGCAAAAAATTCTTTAGGCCTGCGCAGGGCATTTACGATCGGATCGGCTAACAGGGCTCGGTAGATCACCAGATTACTTAAATTAGCGCAGCAATTCATCTCATTCATCTCCTGCCAGTCAAAGATTTTAAGAGGTTCTCGATACTTGTTTTTAAAACGGGGTGTATTTTATCCGCGGCTATTTCGGCCAGCGGTTGTAAAACAAAAAGTCTGTTCTGCATATCGGGATGCGGCAATGTCAGCGTGGCGCTATGATAGATCAGATCATCGTATAGCAAAAGGTCCAGATCGATATTGCGCTCGCCCCAATGCCGCAAACGGACGCGCCCCATTGATAGTTCAGTCTTAAGCAGCAGCTCTAAAAGCGGCTCCGGCGCTAAGTATGTTTCCACGCAAGCGGCTGCATTAACAAATTCCGGCTGGTCAGTCACGCCGTAAGGCGCTGTTTTTAAAAAACCGGATACAGCTTTGACATTTAACCCCTGCTCTTGCAGCAGCTGCAAAGCCTGCTTAAGATTGGCCTCTTTATCACCCAAATTACTGCCTAAAGCTATATATGCGACGGACATAAGATCGCCTCCAGCATCCTGATCGCCCGCAGGTTCTCCTGCACGTCGTGCACACGTACCATCTGCGCGCCGGCATAAACAGCCTGACAACTGGTGGCGATAGTGCCTTCCAGCCGTTCCTCTGCCGGCAAACAACCCAACACGCTGCCGACAGTGCTTTTACGCGAAGCCGCCAAAAGGACTGGATAACCCAATCCAGTCAACGACTTTAAGCCCTGCATCAGCTGCAGGTTTTGTTTAACATCTTTGGCAAAGCCGATACCGGGGTCAAAAATTATTTTATCTTTGCTTACGCCACGCTCTGCCAGCATTTGTGCCTGTTGCACTAAATAAGCGGCAACCTCCGTTACCACGTTTTTATAGGCACAGTTCTGCTGCATGTCTTTCGGCGTGCCACGCATGTGCATCAAAATGATCGGCGCCTTGCTGCTGACGACCAGATCGGCCATCGCCGCATCGCCAGCCATCGCTGTAACATCGTTGATGATATCGGCTCCTGCTGCCAGGGCTGCCTGTGCCGTAGCGGCACGATAGGTATCAATGGAAATGATGCAGTCGGGATAACGCTCTTTAATCGCCCTGATCACAGGCACAACCCGCTGCTGCTCTTCGTCAGCTGCCACAGCATCGCTGCCGGGGCGGGTCGATTCGCCGCCAACATCCAGAATGGTTGCGCCCTGCTCCAGCATTTTACCGGCCCGATCTAACACCTGTTCCAGCTGGGGCACTCGTGAATCTGCATAAAATGAATCGGGCGTGATGTTTAAAATACCCATCACTAACATTCTATCATAAGTCAGCGTTCTTCCGTCAGCTAAAATAGTTTGCAGCGGAGCCGGATCGAGCAGCGCTTCTAATTCGCTTTGTACAGCATCCATCCCAAAATACGGCATCTGCGCCAGTTTTTCCAGCAGTCTGGCATAATGCTTGCGCGTGCCCAGTAAAATGGCGTCCACCCGTTCCTCGGCGCACACCACGCAGCCCGCAGGTATAGCGCAGTCGCCGCCACAGGCCAGCATTTCCTGCTTAATGATATTAGCAGCCGGCGTGCGGATATCGACAAGCTTTAAAGGCAGTATCTCACCCTTATACAAAAAAATCTTTTCACTGGCAGGATGGACGCCCAGATGACCGAGTTCTTCCGCCAGTGTTTGCGGCTCCAGCTTTAAAATCATGCTTCCACATCCTTCCAACCCTTTTCTACACAGGCAAAAGCGTTGTGATTATGAATGCTTTCAATGCTTTCAACAGTAGCCTGATACCAGGTGATGCGGTTGTCAGCCTCCAGGCGCAACGCGATCTCTCGCACAGCGTCCTCTACGAAACGGGGATTATCATAAGCCTGCTCGGTCACAAACTTTTCATCAGGACGCTTTAAAAGGCCATAAACAGGCGCGCTGGCTCCCGCATCTGCGATCTCCGCCAGCTCTTCCAGCCACACCATTTCCTGCGAAGTGATCTCCAGCTTGGCCAAAGCCCTTTGGTTATGGGCGCCATAAGCACTGATCTCCTTCGAGCAGGGGCACAAGGTCTGGATCGGTATCTCAGCTGAAATACGCAATGAAAACTTTTCATCTTTCTCGGCCGTATAAACGCAATCGATATCCATCGGCGCCCGCTGGCCGCTGACCGGTGCAGTTTTATAGATAAAATAAGGAAATTTCAGTTGTAAAAATGCCTTCTCAGCCTGCAAACGCTCTTTAAGATGGTCAAGGATATTTTCCAGCGATCCCAGTGTCACCGGGCCTAAGGTCTGCAAGCACTCCACAAAGCGGCTCATATGCGTCCCCCGCAGATCGTGGGGCAAATCTACCGCCAGGCTGACATTAGCGACACTATGCTGAGTGCCCTTTTCCTTATCCTTCAAGGCGACAGGCCAGCGCAGGTCTTTGATGCCCACATGCTTCAGCGGTATTTTGCGGCGGTCTAATTCTCCCTGTACATCCTTCATCATAGGTCACCTCGGTAAATGCAGCCGCTGGTTTTGGTTTCCCACACCTCTACTTCATAAAGCTTGTAGTTGGGCCCTTGCAGCAATTTTTCCAAACGCTGCCACACCCACACGGCAATATTCTCCGCCGAAGGCTGCGGCAGGATATCGTTAAGGCAGGCGTGGTCAAGCTTGCTTAAAACCTCATCTTTAACGATATTTTTTAAAACGATAAAGTCGATGACCATGCCTTCTGCATCTGGGGCACCTTCGACTTTCACCACCAATTTATAAGTGTGCCCATGCAGCTTTTCGCATTTGCCATGATATTCAGGCAGATAGTGGGCAGCGTCAAATTCAAACTCTTTTAAAATAAACATAGTTCCCCTCCAAAATCACTTATACTGACAAGCCTGCAAAATCGTCCTGCTGGCGCAGCGCCTCATAAGCGACGATAGCTGCCGAATTGGACAGGTTCAACGACCTTGCTTCGTCGATCATCGGAATGCGTACGCAGCAGTCTTCATATTCTAACCTCAGTTTTTCGGGCAGCCCGGCAGTTTCCTTACCAAAAATCAGCAGACTGTCTTTTGCGTACTGCACATCGGTATAACGTTTATGCGCTTTGGTAGTCAGCAAAAACTTATCGTTGTCCTTATATTTTTCCAGCACTTCATAAACGCTGTCATAATAATGCACGTCTACCAAGTTCCAATAATCCAGACCGGCTCGTTTCAAATATTTATCTTCCACCGAAAAGCCCAGTGGACGCACCAAATGCAGATGGCAGCCAGTAGCGGCACACAAACGCGCGATATTTCCTGTATTGCCGGGTATCTCCGGCTCCACTAAAACGATATGCATAAATCATTCACCTCTTCAAAATTTAGAAAACGCAAAATGCACAGTCCGTTCGACTGTGCACCTGCATTATTTATTTTTCTTCAGCAGTTCGTCAACAAGCTCACGCATTTTATGCTGCTCGGCTGCCGCAACTTCTTCCTGTTTCACCTTGTCATCTTTTTTATCCTGCTCGTGTTTGTCCTTGTCTTGCTTATTCTTATCGGCTTTGCTTTCAGCCGCTTCCACAGCCAGCATCCGCTGCCAGACTCCCATGATCTTCTCGCTGTAATTAGGACTCATAGCCCAGGTACCATTAAGCTTGTACCAGGTATCGCACAAACCACGCTCCAGACGGATAGCGTGTGCCAGGTCATAACGGGGATCGATGATTTTTGTGGAAGGATGCTTTTGGGTAGTATAAGCCAATAAATGCTGGATATGCGCACGCGCACCCAGTTCTGGTGTTTTAAAATGAGCGCCCTTGACGCCACCGCCCGTAGTTCCCAGACCACAGAAATTATTCTGTTCAGGCTTCACATCGCCGCCAAAACGGAAAAATCCTGTTTCCACCAGCGCCTGAGCAAAAGCCAGATCTTGACGCACGCCTTCACGTCCTGCTTCCTGCCAATACAGGTCTACTATCTCTTCAGCGCTGCAGGACAGCTTCAAATCAGGATTGCTTTGTTTGAGCAAAGCAACAGCCTGTGCTTTGGTTGCCGCAGCTTCACCAAAAATACCGATCTCCTGATAACCTACAGGCAAAGCTGCTGTACCTGTAGCTTTAGGCATTGCCCCCTGCGCGGCAACAGTGCTGCCAGCTTTATCGTTTTGCTTGCCGCCTGACTTGGTCGTCAGCGGCGCTTCGTTTTGCTGTTTTTTATCTTTTTTCTGTTTTTCTTGCTTTTTCTCTTCTTTAGCCTTCTGCTTCGCTGCTTTTTTCGCAGCCCTGGAGTCCAACTTTACTGCTTTCTGCTGCGGCTCTGCCGTAACATTGCGCACCTGTGCCGATGATTGGTTGGCCGTAGTGCTGCGGCGCGTTTCAACAGGCGTCTTCTGCACCAGCACCTGCTTTTGGGCACGGGGCTGCGGTACAGACGATACCACGATCTGTGGCTTACCTGCTGTTTTATTTTCTTTCTTTTTTGCTTCTGCCTGCATCGGCAATGCTGCGGCGCAGCAAACAGCCAAAGACACAGCCACAAGCTGCTGTTTTTTTAAATTCACGTTACGTCTCCTGTCAATGATTATATTGATAGTTAAATTTTACCCCATTTCTACTGATACTGTAAAGTTTTATTAACCTTCTTCACAAAAAATCCGCATCTTTTATGATATAATATAAATGGAGAATTTTTTAAAGGAGCTGATATTTTATGTCTACCACTTTTAAATTTATCAATCACGCCTGCTTTACCCTGGCTCATGAGGGCCATACTGTGATTTTTGACCCTTATCTCGACGGCAGTGCGCAAGATATCAATGATCTTAATGTTGAATATATTTTCGTTTCCCACGGTCACTTTGACCATTTGGGCAGCGCTATCGAGCTGGCTAAAGCCTGTGATGCTACCATTATTTCTACTGCTGAGGTCTGCGGCGTTGCCGGTGAAGCCGGTGTCAAGACCCATGCCATGCACTTGGGCGGCACCCATGCGTTCCCCTTTGGTAAAGTACGCGTTACCCTGGCCTTCCACGGCAGCGGTGTACCCGGCGGCCATGCCTGCGGTTTTATTGTCGATTTTTACGGCACCAGGCTATACTTTGCCGGTGATACTGCTTTATTTGGTGATATGCAGCTGCTGCAAAGACTGGACAGCTTTGATTATGCTGTGCTGCCGATCGGCGATAACTTTACCATGGGTCCCAAAGACGCAGCTATCGCAGCCGAATTCTTAAAAGCCAAATATGTAATCCCCATCCATTACAACACCTGGCCGCTGATCGCTCAAGACCCTGTTCAATTTAAAGCAGACGTGGAAGCGCACACTGCTTCCAAAGTCCTGATCGTTGAACCGGGCGCCAGCATCGAACTGGCCTGACCCTAAAAGGTTAAAGTCCCTGCCATCATTAACTGATGGCAGGGACTTTTTATATACCTCAAACAGTATGCTATTGCAAATAAACTACTGCATGATACGGCGCTAAAACCCTTTCATCACGCTGCAAAATAAAATTATCGCCGATGGTCACAGCGCCGCCGGCAACTATCACGCCTTTAACACCACAGTTAGCGCCAATATATAAATTATTTTTTACCACCAGCAGCGCCTGTTCCAGCTGTACATTATCACCAATTATCAAATTATCGCCCACTACTAAAGTAATACGCCCCAGTAAATGCAGGTTCTTTTCAATGGTGACATTCTTCTCGGCTATCAAAAAGGCATCTCCTTTCAGTTCCCGCACCAGACTGGGTATCGTAACCCCGTAAAAATCTTTGTTATAATAAATCCTCTTGCCAAAGCCCAGTTGCTTGTATTCCTCAGCAGTTAAAAAGCTATAACGGCTCCAGTCTTCATAACAGGTCACATCCAGATCCTGCAGCACTGGGCCGGCTTCAGCAGATATCAATACTTCTGTATCAGTTATTGGGTCACCCTCTATGGTGCTGCCGGCCGTCAACGTGTTTTGGTAAAATTTCTGCCCCTGGCCTAAAGGCGGCTGCAAGCACACCGTTGTCAAAGTGATCTGCTTATCAGCTGCAACTGCTTGGGCAGTTAATTTTCGTCCCGGTAGCAGCTCGTTTTTTTGCCGCAGCACCTCAACCTGTAGCAAGGTATTGGCAGGGTATAGCTTCTGCTCAGGCAACATCAGGCTATCGGCCAGCTCACCCCGCTGCTCCAATGTCAACGCGGCGGCCAAAGCACTGTTAGCAGCCGTTTGTAGCTGACGCCGCAAAATACATTCATCAGCAGCTTCTGCTTCTCCCCGCAGCGAATGGTATAAAGCCTGCACTACACCCGCAAGCAGCAGGCACAGCAGTAAAACGATAATACTGACACTGCCGCACTGTTTATCCGACCCCTTCATTCTACTACTCCATTGCTCAATGCCATCACTTTACTGGCAGTTAAGCTTCTGCCGCTGCGTGGTTCCAGTAATTTCAACTTCACCAGTAATTCTTTTTCACTCTGTCGTTTTGCTGTAAATTCCTGCACCTTTATCGACGGCAATGATAGTGGGTTGACGCCTTTCAAGGAATTGCTTTTCGTTTCACGATATAAAATACCACCGCTCAAATAAAATGTTATCTGGCGGCTACCTAAAACATCACGGCACAGCACTTTGCTATTGCCCTTAGCCCCGCTGCCGATACTGACTTTAGACGCATGCAGAAACAATTCCCGTTCCGGTAGCGCGAAGCTATACCTGGCGGCACGGTGCAGCAACACATCCGCCTGCATTTTCTGCCACCCCTGCAACAATTGCTTTAAGCTGCCTGAGAACATCAGCATTACAATCATCATCAGTAGCAGAGCTAAATTAAGTTCTACCAATAAAAACCCTTTATTACGGTACAACATAGTTCACCTTGTTTATAAGCATCTCACCACTATGTCCGTCTAAAACTGCTATCACTTCCTGCCTAATGCCAAAGCCACAGCCTAAAGTCTCACGTTCCAGCAGCAGCCCCTCTTTAGCCGCTGCTTCGCTGTCAGCGGCTTCTGCCAACTCTGTAGCTAACACCATTTTATTATGCTTCTGCATGATGCGGACGCTGCCCTGATAGGCGGCTAAAATCGAACAACAGGTAAGACTGACTAATAATAAAACCATTGTTATTTCTGCCAGAACAAAGCCCTGCTTATTTAATATCACTGATAACGATCCTTCCCGTTACAGGCTGTACCTCAAACTTTTTTGCCAGCTGGGGCTGTTGCCTGTTTTTTATTAAAACGTAAAAATATCCATTGGGCGCACCTTCATCCGAAAAGCGCAGCTGCCAAGTATTAGGGCTGTAAAAATAAAGCTGGCCCTGTCCTGCTTCTGCAAGCCTGACGGTTTTTTGCAGCTGTCCACCGCGATAAATATTATAGCTTTGTCCGTTCAAATCAAGTGTAAATTTATTTTGCAAACTGTTGCCCCAAAGTGAGTCCTGCTGCAAAGCCGAAATATCTGCTGCCAAACGCTGGCAAAATCCTTCCAGTTCCAAACGGCTGCCAGCTGCTGTAATGCTTTTAACACAGGGAACCACCAGCGTCAATAGCAACAGATAAATACTTATATACGCCAGCAGCTCTACCATTGTGAAGCCTGCACGGCTACGACTACATGCTGCCATCAGAGACTACGTCTTTACCTTCGGCATCGGCGCCTTTCAGGGTATAGGTAAGTCCACTGTCAGCAGTAGTATACGAAAACTCTTTATTCATAGCGTCTTTAAGGCCTTTATTTTTAGCGATATAATCACCTGTTAAAAGCTCTAGCTTTTCTGGGCAGATACCTTTTTCCATCTTATACAGCAGGATCGCGCTGTCCACTGTCAGTAAATCATTTTTCAGTTTGGCATTTTTAGCTTTTTTATTAGCCGAATCTATCGACGGCAGCAGCATACCCGCCAGTACCCCCAGCATAGCCGTGACGGCTACTAATTCTATCAAAGTAAAGCCTGCCCGTCCGCACCATCTTTTTCTAAGTTTCACACTCTCACTTCTCTCATTCATATTCCGGCAGTTCTGTCAAAAGCGTCAGCAACGGTTCTGCCACTGTAAAGATCATAGCACCTACTATCAACGCGATCACAACTAAAAGCACCGGCTCGAACAATGCTTTCAGTCCGCTCAACTTAGTGGTAAACTCCTGTTCCAAAAGCAAAGACGCTTCTTTGAGCATCGCGGCCAAAGAACCAGAACTTTCGCCGACAGTTAAAAATTCCAGCGTCACTGGACTCAGCAGCGGCGTTGCCAAAGCTGCTGCTTTAGTAATATCACTGCCCCTGACGACAGCATCGGCCAAAGTGGTTGCCTTCCTGTGCAATTTTTCATCCCCTAACCCGGCCGCAGCAGATTGTATCGCCAGAGGTAATGATATGCCGCTGTAAAGCAAAAGCGCCAGGATCTTACAAAAACGTATTTCTAAAAAAAGCTGCCTGTATGCAGCCACGCCGGGCAAACGCCAAAACCAGCCTGCCAAATAAAGCCTGCGCTGCCACAGATACCAGCCCATTACCGCTATCAAGGCAAGCAAAGCATACCAATACTCTGCCGCACCCTGACGCAACAGCAACATGACCCGCAGGGACGTAGCCAGGGGAATATCGAAAGACTGATACAGGTCGGCAAATAACGGCAGCAGCTTGATAATAAATAAAATGAAAGTAGCCAGCGACAAAACCAGTACAAAACAGGGATATAAACAAATATTTTTCAAAAAACTAGCTGTTTCAGCTTTTTGTCCATAATAAGCAGCTAATTCCGACAGCATTTCCTGTAAAACGCCGCCATGCTCGCCCGCTTCGGCAACTGCTACCGCGACAGCAGTAAACACCTGCGGCTGTTTTTGCATAGCCACCGCAAGTGACTTGCCAGCCTGTAATTCGCTGATCAACGCGCAGCAAACGGTAGTCAGTGATCTGGCGCAACGATTACGCAAAAGCTCAAGCGCCCTGCATAAGGGAATGCCGCTGTCCAGCATTTTTGCCAGTTGCTGAAAAAAGCGGCTGCGTTCTTTATCGCTCACCCTGCCGCTACCCAACCAGCAACCCAGTTTATCTGCTAAAGGCCGCTGCTCTTCGATGCCTGTGGCATAGCCGTAGTTTTCTCGCAGAAAGCTTGCTACCTCCTGCTTGCTGTCGGCCAAATAACTGCCTTGATAAAGCTTGCCGCTTTTACTACGGGCCCGCCAGCGGTATGATTGCATCGCACCACCTCCATCACGCTTCTGATATTCGCTTTTATTCTACTAACAGCCCCCCTGCCGCAAAGATATTTGTGACAAAAAAGTGAATTCGCATAAAAAAAGACGTTTTTCCGAAGAAAAACGTCTTTTGCTTATCTAACTTTTTCCAGCAGCTCTAAATATTTACCTTTTACTAAGTCCGGTTCAAAAACATATAACAAATGCTTCAGCTGCTCGCGGCTTGTGCGGGGCTGCTGTACAGCCCAATAACCCACAGTCAGCTGTACCATTCTGCGTATACGCTCTTTGTTTTTGGCACTTTTAGCCGCTTCTAAACCCAATTTAAGCCATTCGCCATAAACAGTCATTTCTTCCTGCATGGTCTGCCTGGCTACTGCTGTTATCAAATCACGCTGCGTCCGTAAAACAAGGCTGCCGATCTGTTCACGCTGCTCCGAAGTCCGCCGGCTCAGCACTGCCTGGTCCAATAAGACCAGCATAAAGTTCTGCCACGGCGCATAGATCTTAAAAGCACTGGCAAAGCCATCCCAGGCCGCATACATTTGAAAGTGCAATGCTATATTCATTAGCGTACTGCGGGTCAGCACAAAATCTTTTTCCCTGACCAGAAATACAAACAAACCGTCCAGCAGCTGTTTGGTTTCATCCTCCCATTTGCGGCGGGCTATCTGTGCGATCAGCTGCGTCCATTCGCGTACAAAATGCTGCAATTCTTTGTCCGTCAGCGAGTCGTTATTGGTCAGCAGCAAGCTCATCCAGCGCAGCATCGGCAAAACATTCACATAACGCCGGTCGGCAGCGGTGAAGAACAGCGTCAGCAAAAACTCTACCATTTTGCTGCCGGCATACACGGTACTTTCAGCACTGTAGCGCACTACGGCTTTGGATACGATGGCCGCAAAACGTACTTCATCACGCATTCTGGCTGCCATAACCGCCATATCCTGCAGCATTTGCAGCATTTCCCGTTCCATATCGGCATCAGCGGCGGTCAGCTCGTTGCTCACCACAACCACGATATTCGCGCACTGCGCCGTAACTTCGGGCATACCATCCTTCATAGCTAAGCAGCCCAGCATACCCAGCTTACGGATACCATCGGACCGCAGCTGCGGATTAGTCACCAGGACAGGCTGAAATACAGCTATGATCTCTTTAGCTAAGATCTCATGCTTGGCACGCATAAAATAGATGCAGGCATTTTTAAGTTTTTCCAGACAGGCTTCGCAGGCTATCCCCTGCTCGGCCAACAGCTTAAAGCGCCTGACGATGCGTTCGATAGTTACCGCCATCTGTTCTTTGACGCTTTGCGACATTACCGCTTCCGCCTGCATATCCAGCGCTTCTAAAAGACAATTCAAAAGCTGCTGAGCCAGCTCGCTTTTTTCATCTGCCGTCAAATCTTTTTTCTGTGTTTGCTTTTCCAGCCTGGTCACATTGTCTAAAAGATTTTTAAACGTAGGACCATGTACTATCCTGGTCGATTCTTCAGCCATTTCAACATCTATCCTTTATCAAATATTGATAGCACCTTCATAAACGATACCGCTTACAGTATCTACGGTGACTTCCATACCATCTTTCAATAGCTCCAGTGCATTGGCGGCTCCTACAACAACGGGTATACCGCAATTGATAGCGATGATTGCGACCGACGAAGTCAAGCCACCCTCTTCGGCGATAATAGCCGAAGCTTTAGCCGCATAGCGGGCCGTTTCGTCAGGCAACACGCCGACGACCAAAATCTCGCCCGGCTTGAATTTTTCCTGAAAATCGGCCAAAGAAACTGCCTTACATACTTTACCGGTAACTGACCGTTTGCCGATACCGACACCACTTACTAATTTATTACCCACATTAACCACCTTGATCAAATTAGTTGAGCCGGGCTTGCCTATCGGCACACCGGCTGTGATAACTACTGAATCGCCTTCCCTGACATAGCCGTGCTCACGGGCACACTGTAGCGACAGATCGATCATTTCGTCAGTATTATCACTGGAAGGCCCTAAAAGCGGACGTACGCCCCAATATAACTGCATGGCACGTACCCGGTCCAGTATTCTTGACACACCAACTACATAGCATTTCGGCCTGTATTTAGCGATCATCCTGGCCGTAAAACCCGATTCTGTGACCGTAACGATAGCGTCGGCATCCAGCTCCTGCGCTATCTGCACCGTCGCATGGCTGATCGCTTCCGTAGAATGGATACGGTCGCTGATGCCCTTGCCTTTAAAAATAGCGGCGTAATCCAGCGCTTCTTCTGTGCGCAGAGCGATCTTCGCCATCGTTTGCACCGCCTCCAGCGGATAAGCACCCGAAGCAGTTTCGCCGCTCAGCATGATAACGTCGGTACCATCAAAAATTGCGTTAGCGATATCACTGGCCTCAGCCCTGGTAGCCCGATAGCTGCTGACCATGCTTTCCAACATCTGCGTCGCCGTAATAACAGGCTTACCTGCTTTATTGCAGCGTTTGATGATCTCCTTCTGCACCAGCGGCACATATTCGGCGGGTATCTCGACCCCCAAGTCGCCGCGGGCGACCATCACGCCATCAGACACATCAATGATCTCGTCGATGTGCTCGAAACCAGCCTGATTTTCGATTTTAGAAATGATCCCCATCTTGGAACCAGCTACTTCCAGCACCTTCCTGATAGCGATAACATCATCGGCCTTCTGTACAAAAGAAGCAGCGATATAATCCATATCCTGCTTAATGGCAAAACTGATATCATCAATATCCTGCTCCGACAGGAACGGTAATTTAAGCTCTACCCCGGGGCAGGCCACACGTTTGCGCGAACCAAGCTGACCGCCGTGCACCACTCTAGTATAAATCTCACTGCCCTCGATCTTTTCTACTTCCAGCGAAAGTAAACCGTCAGCCAGCAAAATAGCGTCGCCCTCTTTTAATTCTCCGGGCAGTCCATCATAATTTACCGAAGCTATCCGCTCATTACCCAGCCGCTCATGCGTGGTCAGGCAGAAGGCATCGCCCTCCTGCAAAGTGATCTTATCATGTTCAAAAATACCCAGGCGCATCTCAGGCCCCCGGGTATCGGCGATCATAGCGATCGGTTTATTGATTTGTGCGGCAGCTTCCCGCACCATACCCAACCTGTGGGCGTGGTCTTCGTGGCTGCCATGTGAAAAGTTAAAACGGGCCAAATCCATACCCGCTTCCAGCATTGCTGCCAAAAGCGGGATATTATCTGTACTGGGACCAACGGTGCAAATGATTTTTGTTTTCTTCACTGCCCGGCCTCCTTAGATTTACAACTGAAACTTGTTTTCGCAGATCACTTCATAAGCATCTTCGGCCTCGGAAATGGGCACACTGATTTCGTAGACCCCACCTCCATGCTTTGAACTTGTTGTTTTCGTCTGCGTCAAAAAACCGTTTGCGGCTAATATTTCTTTGATTTTAGCAGACGCTTCAGCTGTCTGCGCGATATAAACTACCTTCCACACGGGTTTTTCCTCCAAGCTGACAACTTAGGCTTTTATACTCACGATCTTATCAAATTTTATTCAAGCTGAACTCAAGCTTCTTTAACCGCTTTAATTTTTGCGATCAGTTTAGGTAATATCTCACGAGCGTCGCCAACGATACCATACTGCGCGACCTTAAAGATCGGAGCGTTAGCATCTTTATTAACAGCAATGACCACATCGGATGCCGACATACCAGCCAGATGCTGGATAGCACCGGAAATACCAAAAGCAAAATAAATTTTCGGAGTAACGGTTTTACCTGATTGGCCGACCTGATGGGCATGGTCTACCCAACCTTCGTCAACAACAGCGCGAGATCCGCCTACGCTGCCATGCTCAAACAAAGCAGCCAATTCTTCCAGCATTTTAAAATTATCGCAGTTGCCTAAACCACGTCCGCCGGAACAGATGATCTCAGCTTCTTCGATCTTAATAGCGCCGCTGACGCCCAAAGCGTCTTTGCGTACCATTTCGACTTTGGAAGCTACGGCATTTTTTACGGTATAATTAATGACCTCGCCGGTTTTAGAAGCATCGGCAGGTTTAGTTTTAAATACTTTAGGACGTACGGTACCCATCTGCGGACGATGCTCGTCGCAAATAATGGTAGCCAGGATATTGCCGCCCAAAGCGGGACGGGTCCATTCCACCAGCTCGCCGTTAATATCAAGCGCGGTACAGTCGGCACACAGACCGGTGCCTAAACGGGCAGCGATACGCGGAGCAAGATCGCGTCCGTCAACAGTAGCGCCGCACAAAACAGCGTTCGGTTTATAAGCTTCAACCAATTCGCAAAAAGCATTGGTATAAAGGTCGGTATTATATTCTGCATATTCAGGGCCAGCCACAACATAAACTACATCGGCACCGGCTGCAAACAATTTTTGCGGTAAAGTACCGGCGTCCTTGCAAATAAGCACCGCGCAGCAGCGCTGGCCGGATTTAGCAGCAAGCTCGGCACTAGCGCCCAGCAGCTCGTAAACTACGCCTACAGGCTCGCCGTCTTCCAGCTCTACATTGACCCACAGGTCCTGGCCTTCTTTATTTTTTACTTCGCGCACAACTTCCTCGCGTACAATAGCCTCTACCGGGCATTCTCCGATGCAGGCGCCGCAGGAAATGCAGGTGTCCTGATCTATATTTGCTTTGCCGTCAACCATACTGAGCGCGCCCACCGGGCACACTGCCACACAGGATTCACAGCCGATACATTGTTCTCTGTCTACACAAATTGCCATCTTCATTCACCTCAATGAGTAATAATTTTTGCTTGCACCAATTTTTCGATCAGCATATCGACTGCTTTATCTGTATCTTCTTCAGTGATGATCTCGCTTTCGATCTGCGGTACAACCGGAGTGAAGATTTTTAAGACTTTAGTCGGAGAACCCGATAAACCGATGATTTTCGGGTCGATACCCAGCTCAGCAGCTCCCATAACGGGGATCTCTGCTTT
Source organism: uncultured Phascolarctobacterium sp. (assembly GCA_900544795.1). Classification (GTDB taxonomy): domain Bacteria; phylum Bacillota; class Negativicutes; order Acidaminococcales; family Acidaminococcaceae; genus Phascolarctobacterium. The sequence goes on from UQWM01000014.1 coordinate 30,467, forward strand.
TCTGGCCTTCATTTTGCCTTTGATGCTGGCAAAACGCGGCTCTTTTTCGGACTTGGTGACGGTAACTACAGCCGGCATGGTAACAGCCAGCGTCTGGCTGCTGCTTTCGTTCTCACGGTCAACCAGCAATCTGCCATCCTCGCCCAAAGCTACCTTCAACGCGCCGGTAACCTGCGGCACCGTCAAGTGCTCTGCCATTTCCGGTCCAACCTGAGCGGTATCGCCGTCAATAGCCTGTTTGCCGCATAATACCAAATCACATTCGCCCACCTTGCGTACCGCCGCTGCCAAAGCAACGCTGGTCGCCAGGGTATCCGAACCGGCCAAAGCACGGTCGCTGACCAAAATAGCGTCGTCAGCGCCCATAGCGATAGCTTCCTTCAAGATATCAGTTGCCTGCGGCGGCCCCATGGAAACAACAGTCACTTTCGCACCGTTGGCATCCTTCAGGATCAGCGCCGTTTCTAAGGCCTGACGGTCAAAAGGATTCATAATATTTTCAACACCATCGCGAATCAGCGTGTTGGTTTCAGGATTGATCTTGACCTCTTCCGTATCAGGAACTTGTTTGATACATACTACAATATTCATGTGAGCCCTCCTCTATTTTATGGCAAAGGTTTCAACTACATATTTATTATTGTAACATTCTTTACTTGGCTGTGGCAAGCAAAACCCTGTTTTTTCACAAGCTTTCAATCGTCTACAAGCCACTTGTCACCTAAAAGCTCGTCCAGTGCCGTATAGACTCCGGCCTCTTTGCCGTTGACCCAAAAGCAGCGTTCTACTTTGATCAATTTGCCCGAATCCACTAAATGTAAAAACACAGGCGTTTCGCCTTTGAATGTTTCAAAAATCCTTTTCAGGCTTTGCTGCACTACGCCGTTTTCATGCCGTTTCTCGATGCGGATGTGCAGATCGGGAGCAGCCTCTTTCAGCGGCTTGACCCTTACCGCCTGTATTTCCCGATCTCGCTCGTCAATGCTCAGCTTGCCCTCGACACTGATCGCATTCTCTAAAAACAGTAATCGAGAAGCTTCACGGTACACCTTCGGGAAAACAACGATCTCCAGCCGCCCTGTAAAATCCTCCAACGACAAAATCGCCATACTGTCACCCTGCCTGGTATTTCTGATCTTACATTCCGTAATGATCCCCGCCACGCTGAAATACTTACCGTCCATATTTTCGGTAGCCTCCATCATCTTTCGAATAGGAATATAACGATGCATTGAACCGATATAGGCATCCAACGGATTACCAGTCACATAAAAACCGATCAACTCTTTTTCGTACTGTAAAATAGTTCGTTTGGGTATTTCATCCAGTTTCGGTATCAGCAGCTCATTCACATCGGCAAAACTGTCATCACCAAACAGCCCCATCTGCCCACTCTGATAATCCTTCTGATAATTACTGCCCAGATCCATCGCCTGCTCCATCACTGCCAACAATTCAGAACGCTTGTTGCCAAAGGAATCCATTGCGCCGCATTTGATTAGATTTTCCAGCATCCGTTTATTAACGGCCCTGTTGTCCACACGTTTACAGAAATCCAACAGCGATGTGAAGGGGCCATCCTTACGGGCGCCCAAAATACTGTTGATCGCGTTCTCACCAACATTTCTGACACCTGCCAGTCCAAAACGGATGATGCTTTCTTTATTTACCGAGAAACTGCGCCCACTTTCGTTCACATCAGGCGGCAGTATTTTTAAACCCATTCCGCGGCAGACACTGATATACCAGCTCAGCTTTTCACTATCACTGATAACACTGGTCAAAAACGCAGCCATAAATTCCGCCGGATAATGAGCCTTCAAATATGCAGTCTGATAAGCCACCAGCGCATAGGCCGCCGAATGTGATTTATTGAAGCCATAGCCTGCGAAATGCTGCAGCAAAGCAAAAATCTCGCTGCTCAGCCCGGCGCTGATACCATGCTTTCTCTTCGCGCCTTCCACAAAAGCCTCGCGCATGGAATCCAGTTCTTTCGCCTTCTTCTTACCCATGGCCCGGCGCAGGATATCGGCCTGGCCAAGGCTGAAGCCTGCCATAACAGACGTGATCTGCATGACCTGTTCCTGATAAAGGATAACGCCAAAAGTATCCTTCAACACCGATTCCAGCAAAGGGTGCAGCATTTCTGCCGTTCTTTCACCATGGCGTCCAGCAATAAAATCTTCCACCATGCCCGTTCCCAGCGGTCCCGGTCTATATAAAGCAACTAAGGGGATCAGGTCCTCAAAGCTTTCCGGCCCCAAATCAGTTACCAGCTTCGTCATCCCACCGGATTCAAGCTGGAACACTCCCTGGGTATCACCCTTGCACAACATTTTACAGGTCGCCTCATCATCAAGGGGTATCTTATCAATATCTATCTTCTCGCCCGTATTCTCATAAATGAACTTGAGCGCGTCGCCGATCACTGTCAGGGTCCGCAGACCCAGAATATCCATTTTTAAAAGACCTAAACTCTCTATTTTATCTTTATCATATTCAGTCGTAATAAAATTTTCATTAGAAAGCTGTAGCGGCACATAATCCTTCAGATCCTCCGGTGCTATTACCACGCCGGCGGCATGGGTACCCGAATTACGCGGCATACCTTCCACGCTCTGAGCCAGATCGATCAGCCGTTTGATCTCGGCGTCGCTGTCATACAAATGTTTCAAGTCATTACTGGTTTCCAGCGCCCGTTCCAACGTAATGCCCAAATCACGGGGGATCAGCTTCGCCACGTTATCGACCACGCTGTAGGGCATGTCCAGAGCTCTGCCGACATCGCGCACAGCAGCGCGGGCCTGTAGGGTACCGAAGGTTATGATCTGCGCCACCTTATCTTTACCGTAGCGGTTGATGATGTAGTCAATAACCTGCTGACGTTTCTCGTAGCAAAAATCTGTATCGATATCAGGCATACTTACCCGCTCAGGATTTAAAAAGCGTTCAAACAACAGGTCATACTTCAACGGGTCGATATTAGTAATGCCCAAAAGATAGGCTACGATACTGCCGGCCGCACTGCCGCGCCCCGGCCCGACCGGTATATCATTTCTGCGGCTGTAACTAATAAAATCCCAAACGATCAGGAAATAACAATCATAGCCCATTCTATTAATAATACTCAGTTCATATTCCAAACGGTCCCAAACCTGCCGCATCGGCTCTGGATAACATTTCGGCATCCCCTCTAAACACAGCTTGCGCAAATAAGTATCAGCAGTCAAACCGTCAGGGATCGGAAACTCAGGCAGCAGCAAATGTCCGAAACTAAGCTCTACATTGCAGCGCTCGGCAATTTTAGCCGTATTTGTCAAAGCTTCCGGGCAATCGCCAAATTTAACCCGCATCTCGGCTTCACTTTTCAAATAAAACTGGTCGTTGGGGAACTTCATCCGTTTGGGATCGTCCACCGTACTGGTAGTCTGGATGCACAGCAGCACATCCTGTGCGTCGGCATCCTCGCGCCGCACATAATGCAGGTCATTTGTCGCCACCAATCCCAAATCATATTTTTTAGCCAGGCGCTTCAGCTCGGCATTGACTGTATGTTCTTCTTCAAGGTCGTGGTCCTGTATCTCTAAAAAGAAATTATCCCTGCCAAAAATATCCAGATAATCCTGCAGGCTGCGTTCTGCCCCGTCCAGATTACCGCGTAATATCTGCACCGGTATTTCACCCGCGATGCAGGCACTCAAACAAATGATACCTTTGCTGTATTGACGCAGGATATCCTTGTCGATCCTCGGCTTATAATAAAAACCTTCCAAATGGCCTAATGAAACTAGCTTCATCAGATTATGGTAACCTTCGTCATTTTCGGCCAGTAAAATCAAATGGTACATACCGTCACGGTTTGTTTTTTCAAACCGCGAGCCGTTTGTCAAATATACCTCGCAGCCAATGATCGGTTTAATACCCCGTTTTTTGGCTTCCTGATAAAAATCGACGACACCGTACATAACGCCGTGGTCGGTGATAGCCAGGTTCTTCATACCCAGCTCTTTGGCATAGCCTATCAGGTCACTTATTTTAGCAGCCCCGTCCAGCAGGCTGTATTGTGTATGGACATGTAAATGCGTAAATGTTCCGCTCACAGCAGTTCTCCTTCTAAAAACAACGTCGTTCTCACTCTAAAATTCATACTCTTTATTATACCATAAATAGCCCTAAACTATGCAAAACTCTGACCGTCTACAACAGCAGCCTATGCCCCGCACCAAGCAAAACAGCAGCACCTGCTCCAAGGCTGGCGCTGCTGAAAATATTAAGCATTTTTTCTTTTCATCAAAGTCCACACTGCTCCCGGCAGCAAAAACAAAAGATTGCAGGCCAAACTGGGAAACAAAGCATTGGCGGATTCCGGAAAGAGAAACGGCCATATACAAGCTATCAGTATCCCAGCAGCCATTGCCGCCAGCCCAGCCTTAGCCGGTATCAGACCTTTAGCAAAAACAATAAAGGTCAGCGGCAAAAAGATGCCCGCACCCCTAAAAGCCATCGACAGGTAATTCCAGTACAGCACCAGCGAATCCAGCTGGTGAAAAACAAATATTACCGCGCATACTGTTACTGCCACAACTGAAAACCGGCTGATCCACAGCAGTCTTCTGACGTCCTGCATACCCAACATTTTATAAAAAATGTCCCGAGAGATCATCGTCCCTATCCCCAACGCCAAGCCGGCGATCGAACCTAACGATGAAATAAGCAGCCCAGCGATACCAACACCACCAAGCCATTCAGGCAGATAGGTGCATAGATATAAGGGCAGCGCGTCGATAGCGCTGATCTCGGGATGGGCAGCGTGCATATACATCCCGATAACTACCGAAGGCAAACCCACCGGGATCACAATCAGACCGGCAGCAACGCAACCAGCGGCAGCCGTTTTACTGTCGCGTGCCGAAAACAGCGCCTGCACATAAGTCTGAGTAGAAATAACGCCGATAAACATCGACGCAAAACTAAAAAGTCCGTCCTCGACGCCCTTGCCAAACAGGCTAAGCCAGGGAAACGCCGGAAAAGTGGCCTTGATACCTGGCAGACCACCCAAATCGCCATAAGCCAGAAAACCACCCACAAATACCGTCGCAAAAATCAAAGCCAGCTTAAACATACCTGCCAGACCTGAGCTGCTGATGCCACCAAAAAAAACCAGTGCCGCTACGATCACAACGATCAACGTACCGGCAGTAAATAAACTGACATCAAATAAACCGACCATCAGATGGATAGAAGTAAGCATACTGGCAACGATGCTGAAAAAAATACCCGTCGTTGCCGATAAGCTGGCCAAAGGCCCGGCATGCTTACCAAAGTTGATAACCAAAAATTCCGAGATCGTCGTCAGCCCGCTGTTACGCAGGGGCCTGGCATAAAAAAGCCCCATTACCATCAGCCCGATGCCCGAACCCAGGGTAAACCACCAGGCCGTCTGCCCCAGCGTGAACCCCAGCTGCGCCGTACCAACAGTTGCCGCACCACCGACGATAGTCCCGATAATACTGCCTGCAACCATTCCTACACCAGCGCTGCGCCCACCTAAGGCATAGTCGTCGGCCGACTTGACCCTGCGCCCCGCATATATGCCCGGCAAAAGCGTCGCTACCAGCGTTATTACCATGCTCACAAGCTGCACCGTTGTTAACTGCATCTATTACACACCCTTACTAAAAATATTCCCTTCATACCCAAACAGTATGCTATTTCTAAATTTATTCGCTGCAAAACAATTAAATCCTGCTACAAAAATAACCATTCACTATACTCTTGTGATATGGAAAGTATATCTTACTTTACACTTTTTGCTGTTTTTTAAGCTTCATTAAATTTTTCTTGCATTATGCTTTTCCGTGAAGTACAATAGTCCTAGCGAAGAAACTCCTGGTTATGTTACCCGAATGCTTCTCCGGCAATGAGGCTTAGAGAAGTCAAATCTTAAGATTTGGCTTCTTTAATTATTTAAGCAAATTTTTTGCCTGCTTCGCTAACAGTGATTTGATTTTATTATGAGGGGGATCTATTAATGAAACTTACTAAGAAAAACCTGGCTCTCGCAGTAGGCAGCACGCTTTTGGCTATGTCGGTCTTCGTTAGCGGCTGTGGCAACAGCGCCGACAAAAATGCCAACGCTATCAGGATCGGCGTCGTTGCCGAAATGACAGGTAACAACGCTTCCTACGGTACCTCGATCACCAACGGTATGAAGCTTGCCGTCCAACAGATCAACGACAAAGGCGGCGTACTGGGTAAAAAAATCGAATTGGTCATTGCCGACAGCAAATCCGAGCCTGCCGAAGCGGCCAACGCCATGAGTAAGCTCGTCAATCAGGATAAAACACCTGCCGTCATGGGTATTTTCACAAGCAGCGGCGCCATCGCGGCGGCCAATGTCAGCGAAAGCGCTAAAGTGCCGTTTCTTGCCGTCGGTGCTACTAATCCCAAAGTTACCCTGGACGACAAAACAGGCAATGTCAAACCCAACACATTCCGAGTCTGCTTCATCGACCCGTTCCAGGGCACCGTTGGCGCAAACTTTATTTTAAACGAGCTCAAACTCAAAAAAGCTGCCGTCTATATCGACAACAGCAGCGATTATGCTAAAGGACTGGCCGAATTCTTTAAAAAGGCTTACACGGAAAACGGCGGCTCTATAGTTCTTGAAGAATCCTATCTGCAAAAAGATTCGGACTTTAAGGCCGTACTTACCAAAATGGCAGCCGCTAAACCGGAAGTCATTTATGTCCCCGGCTATTACGAAGAAGTAGGTAAGATCTGCAAACAGGCCCGCGAACTGGGTATCAATGTGCCCATCGTCGGCGGCGACGGCTGGGATAGCCCCAAACTGGTTGAAATAGCCGGTACGGCCGCACTCAACAATACCTACTTCACTAATCATTACAGCCCCGACTCTACCAGCGAAGCGTCCAAAAACTTTGTTGAATCATATGAAAAAACCTATAAACAAAAACCCGATGCTCCTGCCGTGCTTGGTTACGACGGAGCCATACTAATGGTCGACAGTATCAAACGTGCCGGCGTCTATGAACCAGCCAAAGTATCCGCAGCCTTGGCCGCAACCAAAGACTTTGAAGCTGTAACCGGCAAAACGTCGCTCAACGCCACCCACGACGCAGTTAAAAGCGCCGTTATCGTAGGCTTTGAAGACGGTAAACAAGTTTACCGCGCAACAGTTAATCCCTAACTGTTGTTCAGTAATTTCTCCTTTGCGGAAAAACGGGCTCTTCGGAGCCCGTTTTTCATTGCCCGCAAAAGCTTTGCCATCACAGCAGGCATAGAGTATAATATATAAGTTAATAACAAAACTTTACGCACAGGAAAGGAGCAGCCATGCCGGAACGCAATCAAATCATCGACGACCTGCGCGGCGTCTGTATGCTCGGGGTCATAGGCATCCACGTCGGGTCCTTTGTTTTAGAAGCGCCACAGCCAAACAGCTTCTTATATATGCTGCTGGAAATACTCTCACGTTACAGCGTACCGGCCTTCTTCTTTATTTCCGGCTACGGCCTGTTCTGTCAATACCGCCCCGAAACGCAGTTCGCCTACCTGCCCTTTCTAAAAAAACGTTTACAGGGAGCAGGGCTGCCCTATGTGGTCTGGTCGCTACTTTACCTGCTTTATTTTTCCTTCGTTATGCCCGGCTGCATCAACTGGCAGCCTACAAACCTGCTATTTCTGCTTTTTTACGGGCTGGCCTGCTACCATTTATACTTTATGGTCATCCTGCTATGGTTCTATTTTTCCTTTCCCCTGTGGCACCGGCTGTTTGCCCTTATGCAGCGCTGCGGGCTCAAGCTAAGCTTTGCCCTGCTGTTTATCCTGCAAATAGCTTTCAACTACTGGACCTGCCACCCCGGTATCAACGCCAGCGAGCTGCCTGTTATCCTGCAAAACCTGTTTAACTACCGGCTCAACTACCTGCCGCTGCACTATCTGTTCATCTTTATGCTGGGCGGCCTGGCTGCAATCTATTATAACGCCTTTATCAAAACCATCACCAGGCATTTTACCGCCGTCAGCTGCTTTTATCTTTTCTCGCTGCTTTTTATCGGCGGCAGCTACTACTATTACTATCTCTATCACGGCTACAGCCTCATAATTTTAGTTAACACCTTCCAGCAGCTCAGTCTGCAGGGATTTCTCTATACCATCGGCTCACTGCTGTTCTTCTGCGCAGTTTTCACTAAAGCCGGTCTCAAAAACCAGCTGATGCGCTTCATCCATCTGCTGTCAGTCAATTCCCTCATCGTCTACTTTATCCACCCCTTCTGGATGGATATCATTAACAGGCTGTGCCTTGCAGGCGGCATCGTTATGACAACCAAACGCGTCATCGTCATTTACTTCCTGCTGGTACTCATCTCCGTCCTCTCCAGCATCGTTATCACAAGGATAGGCCAAAAGCTGCCCCTGCTGGCGCTACTGCTGACGGGCAAACGCCCTAAAAAAATCTAATCGTCCTGCCACAAAGCATCTTGAACCACTTTCAAGGTGCTTTTTCTTATTCTGCCCTAGTAACTCAGTTCACAAACAATTTACAAATAGCCGATTTTTTTGTATAATTGTTTTTACTATAATTATTAATTTATCACTTGCGGTAAACGCAAAGCGAAAGGACCCACACCAATATGGAACGCGAAAATCTCTCATCACGACTTGGCTTCATCCTTATCTCTGCTGGCTGCGCTATCGGCCTTGGCAACGTCTGGCGCTTCCCCTTCATCACAGGTATGTACGGCGGCGCTTCTTTTGTACTCATCTATTTGTTCTTCCTGCTTATACTCGGCCTGCCCATCATGGTAGCCGAATTTGCCGTAGGCCGCGCCAGCGTGCGCAGTGCTGCGCTTTCCTTCGACGTGCTGGAACCCAAAGGCACCAAATGGCATCTTTACAAATATGGCGCCATCGCTGGCAACTACATCTTGATGATGTTCTACACCACCGTCGCCGGCTGGATGCTCTACTACTTCTATAAAATGGCGACAGGCGCTTTCGTAGGCCTTGACGCCCAGGGCGTAGGCGCCGTTTTTGGTGGCCTGCTGGGCGACCCGCTTACCATGACCTTCAATATGGTGCTCACCGTCCTCCTCTGCTTCGGCGTTTGCCTTTTAGGCCTGCAAGCCGGTGTCGAAAAAATCATCAAAACCATGATGCTGTGCCTGCTGGTGCTGATGGTAGCCTTAGCGGTAAATTCCATCTTTCTGCCCGGTGCGGAAGAAGGCCTAAAATACTATCTGTATCCCGATTTCAGCAAAACCTTTGAAAAAGGCATTGCCGAAGTTATTTTCGCCGCTATGGGCCAGGCCTTCTTTACACTCAGCCTGGGTATCGGCGCACTGGCCATCTTTGGCAGCTACATCTCCAAAGACCGTTCCCTGACCGGCGAAGCGGTTTTCATCACCCTTTTAGATACCTCCGTCGCGCTGATCTCAGGCCTCATCATCTTCCCTGCCTGCTTCAGCTTCGGCGTTAAGCCCGACAGCGGCCCAAACCTGCTGTTTGTTACCCTGCCTAACGTCTTTAACGCTATGCCCTGGGGCCAATTCTGGGGCGCGCTGTTCTTTCTCTTTATGATGTTTGCTTCCTACTCCACCGTTATCGCTGTTTTTGAAAATATCACAGCCTGTATCCGCGACCTTACCGGCTGGAGCCGCAGCAAAACCATCTATGTCAACATCGGGCTCATCATCCTGCTATCCATGCCCTGCGTGCTGGGCTTCAACCTTTGGAGCGACATTCAGCCCATGGGTCCCAGCAGCAACATCCTCGATTTGGAAGACTTCTTTATTAGCAACAACCTGCTGCCCCTGGGCAGCCTTGTGTACCTGCTGTTCTGCACCCACCGCTATGGCTGGGGCTGGGATAACTTCATCAAAGAAGCAGATACCGGCAAAGGGCTTAAATTCCCTAAATGGATGCGTTTTTATTTGACCTACATCCTGCCGCTGATCGTTTTAGGTATCTTTATCAACGGCTACGCAGCCATCTTTAACTAAACTTTCACCCGTAGCAGCTCTGACAATGTCAGAGCTGTTTTTTTATGTCTTTATCCCCTCTGCTCCCGCAACCTTTAATGGTGTCCTTCTTGTTTTTAACTGCATTCGCTGTATCTAAAATCATTACCGCCGGCATAGCCGGCGGTTTGACTAGCCCCTATAAGGGGCTGATACCGGCTGAGGATCAATCCTCGTTGAAAAAGTCCGTCAATTGCACCACTTTCCCTACGAAGGCCCTTCTCGGGCCTTTTTTCTTTTACTTACTTCCTCTTTCGGCAAACGGATCTACATATTCTTTTTTACTTATATTGTCTTCTACTATGTATTCCTGTATTTGATTTTTAACATACTCCTCTATCCGTTTGCTGTTTTTCCCAACTGTATCTACATAGTAGCCTCTACACCAAAAATGTCTCTTCCCATACTTATATTTTAAATTTGCATGTCGGTCGAATATTATCAGTGAACTTTTTCCTTTTAGATATCCTACTATATACGATACACCATATTTAGGTGGTATTTTCACCAGCATATGTATATGGTCGATACAGCACTCTGCTTCTATTATTTCTATTCCTTTTCTTTGGCATAACATTCTTAATATTTTTCCTATGTCTGCTCTCAAACTTCCATATATTTCTTTCCTTCTATATTTCGGTGCAAATACTATGTGATATTTGCAGTTCCATGACGTATGTGCTAAACTTTGATTATCCATTTGGATACCTCCTTTGTTTTAATGTGTGGTTTTGACGGACCAACTTCATTATAACATTGGAGGTTTTTTGCTATAAGCTTTTCAACCTCACCGGCATAGCCGGTGGTTATTTGATTGTGACTGCTTCACTGTCACAATCCTTCGCTAAAGCAAAACATACAACAAAAAGGCCCTGCGCAAGCACAGGGCCTTTGGTCGATCAACTGATCATACTTTATTGCGTTATCACGCTTTGTCGGCTGCTGTCACGCCAAACTTTTTATTTTTCAGGAACAGCCACATAGGGCCGGCCAGGAAAATAGAAGTATAAGCGCCGCTGGCAAAGCCTACCAGCATTGCAAACGAGAAATTGTGGATAGTCTCGCCGCCAAACAGGAAAATGGAAACGATGGCAAACAATGAAGTCGCTACCGTGTAAATGGTACGAGTCATACACTGCCATATGCTGTGGTCGATCATATCCGCCAGGCTTTCGCTGCGGCGGTGGATCTTCAGATTCTCACGGATGCGGTCGAAAATAACGATAGTGCCGTTGACAGAATAACCAACAACTGTCAGCAGCGCCGCTACAAACGACGAATCCATTTCCATCTGGAACAGTGAGAAATAGCTTAAAACAACCATAACGTCGATAATAAGCGCAATGATAGCCGCTATAGCAAACTTAAACTCAAAACGGAAGGTGATATATGCGATCATCAAGATCCAGGAAAGGAAGATAGCAATAGCCGCCTGCTCTACCAGCTCCGAGCCGATAGTCGCGCCGACCTGTTCAACACGCTGGATCTGATAATTACCCAGCTTGCTTTGCAGATCGCCCATCGTAGAACGCAGTTCAGTATCGCCAACAACGCCGGTGCGGATCAAAACACTGTTAGATTCAGTCTTGCCGTCGCTGTTTTCCAGTTGGATGATGCTGTTGCCCATATCGTGCTCTTTCAACACATCGCGCACCTGCGCAACGCTCACTGGATTTTCAAAGGTCAGGTCAACGATGCTGCCGCCTGTAAAATCGATACCCAGGTTAAAGCCACGGGTGACGATAGAGCCAATACCGATCAGCAGGAAAATAATGGTGATGGAAAAGAAAATTTTATAATTCTTTACGATCGAGAACATTATTTGTTCACCTCCTTCGGGGCAGAAACGCCAAAGAAGGCAGGATTCTTGGTAAAATTACTGCCGATCAAAAAGCGCAGCAAAAACTTGGTAACGGTGATGGCCGAGAACATACTCAACAGCACGCCGATAGCCAGCGTTACCGCAAAACCTTTGATCGGGCCGGTACCCAGATAAAACAGGATAATAGCCGCCATCAAAGTAGTTACGTTAGAGTCAAAAATAGTTACAAACGCACGGCCAAAACCGGCGTCCATAGCAGAGCGCAAAGTTTTGCCGTTGCGCACTTCTTCTTTAAAGCGTTCAAAAATAAGCACGTTGGCATCTACCGCCATACCTATCGACAGGATGATACCCGCGATACCCGGCAGGGTCAGCGTAGCGTTAAGATAACGCATTACCAGAAGCAGCATCATGATATAAAGCAGCAAAGCGATGCAGGCCACGATGCCCGACAAACGGTAGAACAGCACCATGAACACAAAAACGCCGATAACGCCGATACCAAAAGCCTTGATACTCTTTTCTTTAGAGTCCTGGCCTAAGGTAGGCCCAACGGTACGGTTTTCCATGATCTCGATCTTTACAGGCAGCGAGCCGCTGCGCAGCAGAATAGCCAGATGCTCGGCCTCTTCAATAGTCCGCGAGCCGGAGATCTGCGCTCTGCCGCCGGTAATAGCTTCCTGTACCACAGGATTGGTCAGCACCTCACCATCTAAAACGATAGCGATAGGTTTGCCAATATTACGCGCGGTCAGATCAGCAAATTTTTTGCCGCCCTCGTCGCTGAATTCCAAGCCAACAACCGATTGGTTGCCCTGTGAGATCTGTGCTTTCGCATCTTTCAGATCTTTACCCGTCAAAACGGTTTTACCGCTAACGTCTTTAAACTCCAAAAGCGCTGTACGTCCCAGCATATCGATAGCTTTTTCCGGGTCTTTGACGCCCGGCAGCTCAACGATGATGCGGTCTTTGCCCTGACGTTGGATAACAGGTTCAGTCAGGCCCAGCTCATTGACGCGGCGTTCGATGATTTTTACCGAACGGTTGACAGCGTCGTCATCAACCTTCAATTCAGGAGTATCGACAGCCTGAAGTACAACATGTGTACCACCCTGCAAGTCGAGGCCCTGTTTAATGGAATTTGCCAAAGGCGAAATATAAACACAGAAACCCCCGATTATCGCCAATGAGATAATCAGGAATTTGCCTAATTCATTCCATCTCAAAATTAGTTGCCCCCTTTAATAGTTCATCAAAACTTTTATAAACAAGCTACCCGCATGGAGTAACGTTTGTTTCGGTAACAATGTACTGCACCGGCCTGTCATAAGGCTCTACCGGCAACTCAGCACGCAGCAGGGCATTATAAGTAACACCCAGCAGCACAGCGTTGCCTGCCTGCGCCAAAAAACGGTCATAATAACCTGCGCCCATACCTAAACGGCTGCCGTTTGGGGCAAAGCCCACGCCCGGCACCAACACCAGCTCCAGCTGCTGCGGCTCTATAACGTTCCCGGCACCCACACTGCGGATACCATAAGGCCCTGCCTGCAAGTCGTCAAAACTGCCAAGCTGCAACGCGCAAATCTCCGTTGCCGAAAGTATCTGTGGCACACAGACTGTTTTACCGTCCAGCAGCGCCTGCTGCAAAACAGCGTCGATATTCGGCTCGTTGCCAAAAGCAAGGTAACCAAAAATGACGTCAGCCTGACTGTATTGCGGTGCGGTAAGTATATTAGTACAAATTTTTTGGCTCCAGGCCTCGACCTGTGCCGTAGAAAGCTGATTGCGCAAAGATTTTAACTCCTTGCGCAATTGTTGTTTCATCATTATTTTTCTGCCATTTCCTGCTTAACGGGGTCTTAGAAAGCGCTGATAGCAGAACGTGCGAACTCAACTTCCACACCCTCGGTCAGCTTCAGAGTGACTTTTTTCTCGCTGATAGCGGCGATCACGCCGAACATACCGCCGATAGTAACTACTTTATCGCCTTTTTTCAAAGAATCAAGCATTCTCTGACGTTTTTGTTGTTCTTGTTTTTGCGGACGGTACAACATGAAATAAAAAATACCGCCCATCAAGAGAAAAGGCCATATCGCGTTGATAATCGCCATAGTATCTCCACCTTGCATGGGAACACCTCCTTCAAAAGTTAAAAACTTCTCCCTATCTAGGCTTATATTCGCCGCCAAAGGAAAAAATCCTGTTTTATCATCGATAATTTTCTAAAAATCTTTCACGCAGCTCCAGGAAAGTATCGTTGGCAATAGCCGCGCGGATCTGTTTCGTAAAATCCAGCAGGAAATGCAGATTGTGGATCGTCAGCAATCTAAGCGCAAACAGCTCCTCGGCTTTAAACAGATGCCTGATATAAGCCCGTGAAAAATTGCGGCAGGTATAACAGCCGCAGCGTTCATCGATAGGCCTGAAATCCTCGGCATAGGCGGCATTACGCACTACCAGCCTGCCCTCGGGAATCATGGCCGTACCGTTGCGCGCTACCCGTGTCGGGAACACGCAGTCGAACATATCCACGCCCAGATTGACAGCCTCGACGATGCAGTCAGGCGTGCCTACGCCCATCAGATAACGGGCCTTGCCCTTGGGCATATGCTCCGTCGTCTGGCTCAATATCTCATACATCAGCGGCTTGGGCTCGCCAACACTAAGGCCGCCGATACCGTAGCCGGCAAAATCCATCTCAGTCAGCTGCTCGGCGCTCATTTTGCGCAGTTCAGGATACATACCGCCCTGCACGATGCCAAACATCGACTGATCCTCACGGGTGTGAGTATCCAGGCAGCGCTGCGCCCAGCGGGTCGTCCGCAGGGTCGATTGCTTTGCATACTCAAAATCGGCCGGATACGGGATACACTCGTCAAAAGCCATCGCGATATCGGCGCCCAGGGCCTCCTGTACTTCCGTCGCTATCTCGGGCGATAAAAACTTTTTCGACCCGTCGATATGGGAACGGAAGGTCACGCCTTCCTCTTTGATTTTGCGCATGGCGCCAAGGCTGAACACCTGAAACCCGCCGCTGTCTGTAAGCATCCCGCGGTCGTAGCGCATAAACTTATGCAGACCACCCGCCTTTTGCACCAGCTCGTGCCCCGGACGCAAAAACAAATGGTAAGTATTAGACAAGATGACCTGGCTGCCCATAGCGTACAGCTCTTCCGGCGACAAGGTCTTCACCGTCGCCTGCGTGCCCACCGGCATAAACATCGGCGTATCGAAGCTGCCGTGAGGCGTATGCAATTTGCCTAACCGTGCGCCGCTGCGGCTGCACTCTTTGATCAATTCATATGTAACTGCGTGCATAATCTCTCCTAAATCTATTTATTCAGTTCGGTGATGAACATCGCATCGCCAAAAGAAAAGAACCGGTAACGCTCACGCACAGCCTCGTCGTAGGTCGCCAGCATTATCTCGCGAGTCGAAAGCGCCGATACCAGCATCAAAAGCGTGCTCTGCGGCAGATGGAAATTGGTCACCAAAGCGTCTACCAGGCGGAAGCGGTAGCCCGGATAAATAAAGATCTTCGTCCAATTACCGCCCGCTTTCATCTCGCCGCTTTCGCCGGCAGCCTCCAACGTTCGCACCGCCGTCGTGCCTACGGCAACGATGCGGCGGCCTTCAGCCTTAGCCTTATTGATAGCGGCTGCCGCTTGTGGCGACACCGAATAAAATTCACGGTGCATCACATGGTCATTGATATCCTCGACGCTGACCGGACGAAAAGTGCCAAGCCCCACGTGCAGCGTAACAAAAACCTCTTCGCAGCCCATCGCCTTGATCTTCTCCAAAAGCTCGTTAGTAAAATGTAGCCCCGCCGTCGGTGCGGCCGCACTGCCGTTATCGCGCGAATACACCGTCTGATAGCGTTCCTTATCCTCCAGTGGCGCCGTAATATACGGCGGCAGCGGCGTTTCGCCCAAACGGTCTAAGATCTCCTCAAACACGCCCTCGTAGCAAAAGCGTGCCACACGGCCACCAAAGTCAGTATCGTCGATGATCTCGCAGGCCAGCTCGTCGCTGAATTTTATTTTAGCGCCCACCCGCAGCTTGCGGCCCGGTTTCACCAAAACCTCCCAGTCCGTGCTGTCCAGACGAGTCAGCAAAAACACCTCTACCCGCGCTCCCGTATCCTTAACACCATGCAAACGGGCCGGAATAACACGGGTATCATTAAAAACCAGCAAATCATCGGGCCGCAGATACTCGCACAGATCGTAAAAATGCCTGTGCTCCACCGTGCCCGTATTTTTATCTACCACCAACAGGCGCGAATGGTCGCGCGGCTCCATCGGATGCTGCGCTATCAGCTCCTGCGGCAGTTCATAAGTAAAATCCTTTACCTGCATCATAATCTCCGGTTTCAGTAAAATTTTTCGACTCTGGTATTACTGTAATAGTGAGTCAAAATATCCTTATAATAATCCCTGCTGCGCGGCGGCGCACTGTTGGCCATACCGCGTGCTCCCCACTGGGAAAGCCCCAGCCCCGAGCCCTGTCCACGGCCTTTAAAGGTCACCATCTCACCTTTTTCACCACTCACAAAATGCAGGTCCTGCAAAATATCTTTAAAGCTTATGCCCCGCTCGCTCACCTTGATCGGCACTTCCTTACGTCCGATCTCCATGCCATAGGGGTTTTCGATGGGTATCTCGATCGAATCGGGTATCGGCCTGCTCACCTTCACCTCAAACAGGGAACTGCTAAGTCCCAGCAATTCCTGCACCTGGGCGCCTGTCAAAACCAGTGTGCCCTCGCTGCCGCTAAGCAGCATTTCCTTCACCCGGCCGCTGGCAGTACGGTCATTGCCAAAAATCTTGCTGCCGCCCGCTAAAGGCGACAAACGCAGGCTTTCCAACTTGCCGATAGCGTAACCCCTGGTCGCCAGACGACGCTCGATCTCACTGGCAGGCATGGCCTTCTCCCAATCGTACATGGGCGCGTCCCAGTCGTAATCCTTCACGCTGCGCAGGTACGGTACGCTCCGCCCCCACACATCGATGCTGTTTTCCGTCTGTCCGCCGCCGCTGACGTGGTACACCGCCTCGATCGGCCTGCCGTTATAAGTTACCACCAACCCGGCAGTAGCGTCTACCAGCTTGCTGATCGCCGGTTTTTCCGTAGCGATGCCATAATAATCCTGGCCTTCCTCGCTGGCCTTCAGGTCGTAACCCTGGCTTGCCCGGCTGCCCAGCCTGTTATAAGCCAGTGACCTTGACGCCACAGCCTGCGCTTTTATCGCCTCATCAGGAAAGATCACAGGTATCTCTTCGCCTACCACACTGTATAAATACTGCTCCAGGGGCAAAATATTCACCACGTCCAGCGTTTTGCCGTCGGCGGCGATACGCACCTCAAAGCTGCCCCGATAGGCTTTTTTATTCACCTCTATCGGCTTGCCATCTTCCTTAACCGAAAAACGTACCGCCCTGGCGCCCAGCTTCTGCGAACCCAGGTTAACAGTACCGCCCTCGGCATTCACAAAATACCTGCCCGGCTTCCAAGTAAGCACTTCGCCCGTAGCAGGCACCCTCACCGTCAGTTCATCCTCACAGCTTACTTCGGCCGCAAACTGCCCGTGCACAACAGCAACAGCAATATCGGGCGACGCCCACACAGTACCGCAGCTTGCGCACAGCAGCACAACAACCAACAGCAGCAGTTTTTTCATGAGGATGCTCCCTTCTCAAATAGCATTAGCCCAGCTTCGCTTGCGGCTTTTTTCATAACGGTCGCGCTCGCTGAACACGCAGCCGCAGTACGGCTGGCGGTACAGCTCCAGCTCCAGGCTGATATCTACGCCCCGCTGATAGCCCTCGCGAAAATCTTCATAATAAAAAGGAATATCGAATTCCCTGGCAGCTTCCTCCGCCATCTGCACGATCAGCTCATGCTTCTGATACGGGCTCACCAGTAAAGTAGTCGTAAATCCGTCGTAACCGTTTTCTTTGGCATACTGCGCCGCATAGCGCATCCGCACCCGATAACAATAAGCGCAGCGCACCGTCGGTTCGTCCAGCATCCCCCGCACACACTCCTCCAGCGGATAGCTTTTATCCACCGTCAGCCGGTAACGCTTCTTCTCGCACAACTCCCGTAAAGCGTTCAAACGGCGTTTGAACTCCTTATACGGATGGATATTAGGATTGAAATACAAAATATCGAACTCCCTGCCGTCGGCCAGCAGCTTCTCTGTCGGATAACAGGCGCACGGGCCGCAGCAGGCATGCAATAACAATTTCATAACATCATCCCTTTTCCGGGAAAGGCACTCCCAAATAACGGTACGTCTCACGGGTCGCGATGCGCCCACGCGGCGTCCGCTGCAACAAGCCCAGCTGCATCAGATACGGCTCGATAACGTCCTCGATCGTATCAGTTTCCTCGCTGACCGCAGCAGCAATAGTTTCGATGCCAACAGGCCCGCCGCCAAAAGTTTTAACGATGGACTGCAAAATGCGGCGGTCGTTGCGGTCTAAACCATAACGGTCGACCTCAAGCCGGGCCAAAGCCTCGTCCGCCATTTTACCGGTAATAGCCACCGCACCCGAAACCTGCGCAAAATCGCGCACACGCTTCAGCAAACGGTTAGCCACACGGGGCGTGCCCCTGCTGCGGCGGGCAATTTCCTCCGCACCGTCAGGCACGATCTCCACGCCCAATATCTCGGCCGCGCGGGTAATGATAAACTGCAACTCGTCCGGCTTATAAAACTCCAACCGGCACTGCACGCCAAAACGATCGCGCAGCGGCGCCGCAATAGCGCCCAAACGGGTCGTAGCGCCGATCAGCGTAAACTTGGGCAAGTCCAGCCGCACACTGCGCGCACTGGGCCCCTTGCCGATAATTATATCCAGCGCATAATCCTCCATCGCCGAATAAAGTATCTCCTCCACTGTTTTAGACAAACGGTGGATCTCGTCGATAAAAAGCACATCGTTATCGCCCAAATTCGTCAAAATAGCCGCCAGATCGCCCTGCCGTTCGATAGCAGGCCCCGAAGTGACACGGATATTGACATTCAGCTCGTTAGCGATGATATTTGCCAAAGTAGTTTTACCAAGTCCGGGCGGGCCGAACAAAAGCACATGGTCCAGCGCCTCGTTACGGTCAGCAGCAGCCTTGATGAATACTTCCATATTCTGTTTTACCTGATTCTGGCCGATATACTCGCCCAGACGGCGCGGGCGCAGGCTGTACTGCCAAACATCGGCCTCCTGCTCCTGACCGGTGATTATTCTATCTTCCGGCTGCATTATTTCCTCCCGGCAAACAATTTAAGCGCCTGCTTGATGATCGCCTCGCTGGTCAGCTCGGCCTGGTTCGGGATCTGTTTCAAAGCAGGCATGATCTCCGAATTAGAATAGCCTAAAGCGCACAAAGCCTCGATAGCCTCGTTGACGGCGCTGCCGCCGCTAAAAGTAGCCACATCGGCAAAGCTGCTGTCATCGTCGCCGCCAATGCCGCCCACCTTATCTTTAAGCTCTAAAAGCAAACGTTCCGCTGTTTTTTTGCCAATGCCCGGCAGCTTCGTCAAAACCTTCAAATCACGGCTTTGCACCGCCAAATAAAAAGCATCGGGCTTCACAGCCGACAAAATACCCAAAGCGACCTTCGGCCCAACGCCGCTGACGCTTAAAAGCATTAAAAACAGGTTGTAATAATCCTGTGTTAAAAAACCAAACAGTAAAATAGCGTCCTCGCGCACAGCCATATAAGTGTGCACTCTGGTTTCCGCTCCTACAGTAAGTTCTCCCAGATGAGCCGCAGGCATAAAGACCCTGTAGCCAACACCGCTGTTAGTTTCCAACAAACAATATTCATTTGCCAGATAGGCCACCTTTCCTTTAATTGATCCAATCATGTTATTTCAACTCCTGCCATCTTCTCGTTGCCGCCGTATGCAGCCCGCAAATCGCCACCGCCAAAGCGTCGGCAACGTCGTCCGGTTTCGGCTTGGTGCGGATATTCAAAAGCTTCTGCACCATAAAGGTCACCTGCTCCTTATTCGCCCCGCCATAGCCTACTACCGCCTGCTTGATCTGCATCGGTGTAAATTCCGAAATCGGTATACCGCGGTTGGCCGCCGTCAAAAGCGCCACCCCGCGTGCCTGCCCAACGCTTATCGCCGTTGTTACGTTCCTGTTAAAAAACAGCTGCTCCACGCTCATCAAGTCCGGCCGGTATTCATCCAGCAAAACGCTCAGCTCGTCATAGATCTTTTTCAACCGCAGCTCGGGCAGCATGTCCTTATCCGTAAACACAGCCCCGTAATGGATCGGAGTCAGTTTATTGCCTACCATCTCTACCAGGCCAAAGCCGCAGATAGCAGTACCCGGGTCGATTCCAATTGCCAGCATCGCATGCTCCCTCCTGATGATGATAGAAAGCAGGCAGGCCTTTGCAGCCTGCCCGTCATATACTTTATTCTTCGTCGTCTTCCGGCAGATCAGCGTTAGTATACACGTCCTGCACGTCGTCCAACTCGTCCAATGCGTCAAGCATCTTGCGCATCTTCACCACATCGTCGCCAGCCAGCGCGGCCATCGTATCGGGTATCATGGCGATCTCCGACATCATAACTTCGATATTGTTATCAGCCAACGCCTGCTCCACAGCGTTAAAATCCTCGGGAGCAGTCACGATCTCGAAACCCTCTTCCTCAGCCTTAACATCCTCGGCCCCGGCCTCTAAAGCCACCAGCATCAAGTCATCTTCTGTGTAACCGGCCTCGCTGTCGATACTAAACAGGCCCTTGCGTTTAAACATCCAGTTTACGCAGCCCGTTTCGCCCATATTGCCGCCGTATTTCGAAAACACGTGGCGCACATCGGCAGCAGTACGGTTGCGGTTATCGGTCAAAGTGCTCACCATCACGGCAACACCCGCCGGGCCGTAGCCTTCATAAGTTATCTCTTCATAATTAGAAGCGTCAGCAGCGCCCTGTCCTTTTTGGATCGCGCGCTGGATATTATCTTTAGGAACATTATTAGCCTTAGCCTTCGACAAAGCCAATTTCAATTTCATATTTCCGGTAGGGTCAGGGCCGCCCATTCTTACCGCGATAGTGATCTCACGGCCTATTTTGGTAGTGATCTGGCCGCGAGCCGCGTCAGCCTTACCTTTTTTGTGTTTGATATTCGCCCATTTTGAATGTCCGGACATTGTCTAATTCCCCCTAAATCTTTAAACCCTGCAAATTTGCAAGCTATTTTTACCACAATATTATACTATAGAACCCTTATTTATTCAAACACTTTTCTACGGTTCCATCCTATAGTATAGCTAAACGCAGCCGAAGTTATCCCCGGCTGCGTTTTTAAATTACAGGCTATGCTTATAAAACAATATTTTTAGCGTTAGCTAAAGTTGCTCTCGCCTCAGCGATCAGTCTTTCCATAACCTCTGCGCAAGGCAGGATATCATTCAAAACATTCAGGCTTTGCCCTACCAAAACAGCTCCATGCACGATATCGCCTTCCACAGCAGCCATACGGTTAGTGCCGGTAGCAAAATCATTCAGCTCCTGCTGCGGAGCGCCGCTGCACTCTTTTACCAAATACTCTTTAGTAAAATCGTTTTTCAGGCAGCGCACAGCATTATTACGCGAAAAGCCCGTTACAGCCGAATCAGTATCGGTAGCCTTAATAATAGCTTCCTTAGCCTTAGGATGCGTCGAACACTCATCAGTCAGGATAAAGCGCGAGCCCATCTGCACGCCGTCAGCCCCCATCAAAAGCGCAGCAGCAATGCCGCGTCCGTCCGAAATACCACCGGCAACCAACACCGGCACCTTAGTCACCAAAGGCAGCACGTTCGTCATTAAAGCCATGGTGGTTTGCTGGCCGATGTGGCCGCCGCCCTCCATACCCTCGATGACCATAGCGTCTACCCCGGCCTCTTCTACACGTTTGGCCAGCTTAACGCTGGGCACTACCGGTATCACCTTGATGCCTGCGGCATGGAACCTTTCGATATGCGGCACCGGGTTACCTGCGCCCAAAGTTACAAAAGCAACCTTCTCTGCGCAAACAACATCGATGATCTCGTCAATATTAGGAGCCATCAGCATGATATTGACACCAAAAGGCTTAACAGTCATCTCTTTAGCCTTGCGGATCTCATCTCTGGTCCACTCAACAGTGCGCCCGCCGGTAGCAATAATACCTGCCCCGCCCGCATTCGACACGGCAGCCGCCAAATTAGCGTCCGAAGTCCATGCCATACCGCCCTGGATAACAGGATACTTGATCCCTAAAAGCTCAGTAAATTTTGTTTTCATATATCACACCTCTTAACATAAAAATTTTATTTATTCAAACCTACTATCATTATATAATACACCACTGTCCCTTGGCTACTCAAAAAGGCCCCTATCCTGTAAAAAAACAGTGAACTAATAGCTTACACAATTATCTGTTTAATTGACATTTTTCGTAAAATACCGTAAAATTTTTTTAATATCCCGATAGTGGATAGATAGACAGATCAAAGACAGAACTAAGGGAAAGAGGTTATCAGATTATGCGTAGTGAAGAAGTAAAGCTCGGCTCGACCCGGGCAGCTCACCGCTCTTTATTTTATGCGATGGGCTATACCGAAGAAGACCTAAAAAAACCGCTCATCGGCGTCGTTAACGCTCAAAACGAGATCATCCCCGGTCATATGCACCTCGACCAGATCGCCAAAGCCGTCAAACACGGTATTTTGGCAGCAGGCGGCACCCCTATCGAATTCCCCGCCATCGGCATCTGCGACGGCATCGCCATGGGCCACAACGGCATGAAATACCCCCTTGCCAGCCGCGAGCTGGTAGCCGACAGCATCGAAGCAGTCGCCAACGGCCATGCCTTCGACGGCCTCGTCCTCATCCCCAACTGCGATAAAATCGTGCCCGGCATGCTGATGGCAGCCGCACGCCTTAATATACCCGCTATCGTCGTCAGCGGCGGCCCTATGCTGCCCGGCCGTTTAAACGGCACCGACATCAGCGTCTCCACTGTTTTTGAAGCGGCAGGCCGCTTTGAAGCAGGCAAAATCGACCAGGAAGAACTAAGCACCATCGAGCACGCCGCCTGCCCCGGCTGCGGCAGCTGTTCGGGCCTTTTTACGGCCAATACCATGAACTGCCTCACCGAAGTGCTTGGCATGGGACTGCCCGGCAACGGCACCATCCCCGCCGCCTATCAGGGTGCACGCATCGCCCTTGCTAAACGCGCAGGCGCTAAAATCATGGACCTGGTAGCACAAAACCTGTGCCCCCGCGATATCATGACAATGGATGCTTTTGAAAACGCCATCACCGTCGATATGGCCATCGGCGGCTCGTCCAATACAGCACTACATTTGCCCGCCATCGCTCACGAAGCAGGCCATCCTTTGCCGCTGGATCTTTTTGATACCATCAGCAAAAAAACGCCCTACCTTACCAAACTCAGCCCCGGCGGCAGCCATCACATCATCGACCTTAACGAAGCAGGCGGCATCAACGCCGTCATGAACGAACTAAGCAAGCTGGGCCTGCTGCATAAAGATGCTAAAACCGTTACCGGACAAAGCATCGGCGCCAATTTTGAAGGCGCAGCTATAACCCGTCCCGACGTTATCCACACAGCCGAAAACCCCTACCGCAAAACAGGCGGCATCGCCGTACTCAAAGGCAACATCGCCCCCGATTGCAGCGTAGTTAAAGAAAGCGCCGTCGCCGAAGAAATGCTCGTACATTCCGGCCCGGCCAAAGTATACGACTCCGAAGACGAAGCCATCGCAGCCATCTGCGGCAAAGAGATCGTCAAAGGCGACGTCGTCGTCATCCGCTACGAAGGCCCCAAAGGCGGCCCCGGTATGCGCGAAATGCTCAACCCCACCTCCGTACTGGCAGGCATGGGGCTTGATAAAGACGTTGCCCTGCTCACCGACGGACGCTTCTCGGGCGCGACCCGTGGCGCCTGCATCGGCCATATCTCGCCCGAAGCCCGCGAAGGCGGCAACATCGCCCTCGTCCAAAACGGCGACATCATCGAGATCGACATCCCCAACCGTACCCTCAACGTCAAAGTATCTGACAACGAACTGGCTAAACGCCGTGCGACCTGGGTCTGCCCGCCGCCCAAAGTAACCAGCGGCTACCTGGCACGCTATGCTGCCCTGGTATCCTCCGCAGCTACTGGCGCCGTGCTTAAAGTACCCGGACAAGACTAAAACTTTATAACTAAACAGCAACAAGCCCAGCCGCAACAGCGGCCGGGCTTGTTTTGTTTTTCACTTCTTATTTTTGTTCCTGCTGTGCTTCCAGCGGGGCAAACACAAACTCGATCATTTTATTGTTTTTATCAAAGCCATAAATGATGCGCACCATTTTCTCTCTGCTGTAGCTGCCCAAATAAGTAAGGCGATCGCCCTGGTCAAAACGTTCGTAAGCAACAAATTTCATTTCTTTTTGGTTGCCCAAACGCTCTTTCACCTGTTTTTGCAGTGCGCCGAAAGCCGTTGCATCCACCTTTTGCTGTAAGTCCGGCGCAAAATCGCCGCTAAGCTGGGCAAAGCCTGTAGTATCGGCTGCATTCAGCACTGCCACAAACTTGTCTACTGCCCTTTGCTGTTTGTTCAAATCAGTGCCGTCACCTGCCGCAAAGCACATACCGCTAACTGCCATCACCAAAACCGTTGTTACCAATGCTACTAACTTTTTCATCAATCTTTACCCCTTTACTTTTTCCGTAATCAGCCGCTGCCACAAGGGCAGCGGCTGTTATTTTTGCTGGCCCTGCTCTTTTACAATGGCGCTGCTTAGTTTGTTTAGGCAGTCGCCCAGCTTGTCAAGCCGCTGCTTCTTGTGCGTCGGCCAGTTTGATGCCGTCACGGGGATCGGCGATGCTTAAAGTTTTTTTGGTGCCGTCGCTTTTGGTGAAAATCAGTTCTAATGTTTTTTCCATGTTGTGTTGCTCCTTTTTGTTTTGAATTTTTGTTTTTTGATTTTGTTGTAGATTTTTATGAAAATCTACTTTTTATTTTGCCTTAAAATGGGGGTTTTATTACCTTTTAGGATTTAGTCAGCATTTTTATGCTGGATTTTTTTATTTTTTGGACAAATTTTGGTTAGCCGCTATTTTTTACAAATACAACCTGTGGGGTTGTTGACATTTTTACAACTGTTCAATATATAAGCTGTGTATTGCTTCTAACTTAATATAAGCAGTATGACGTAAGTCGCAAATATACATTAACATTACTACAGTAATGAAACGTACGAGCCACAGGGAAAAGCGCACATGTGATCTATTCCGTTGTGTGCGCCGTGAGCTGTAAGCGCTGAGGCATTGAGGCACTGTTATATGCAACGCATAGAACAGGACTGCCGAAAGCCCGCAGAAATACTGACCGAATAGGAAAGTATTTCTGTGCCCCTTTAAAAACGAGTTGCCCGAGAAGCCGGACAGCGAGCAAAGCTAAACAGGAATCGTCACCGTGCGCCAAGTTCTTTGGTTACTTTCTTGGCAAGAAAGTGACGTAACATAAAGCTGGATGAAAAGATAAGTAATATAGAAGAAAAAAGAAAAACCTAAATCTCCCCTACCGCCGAAATAAGATCCTCAACATTAAGCGCAGAATATTGCCCCAAATCATTCTGCGCTGGCCAGCTCTGCTTTTTCTGTCACATACACGCCTACTATGGCGTGGCTCATCAGTTCGCCGATGGCTGCGGCGACGGCATAGCATTTGTCGTTTTCGGCATCAAGTTTGACGCTGCCGACGGATACGGTTTTGCTTTGTGCGACGCCGAGGGAGCTAATGCCGTTTTCGACGCTTAAAGATAATTTGTAGGATGTTGGTAATTTACTTGTTGTCATAGTGTTCTCTCCTTTGTGCTCGCTTGCGCTGCAAGCGGCTGTGTTTGTTGTTTTTTAGCAGGTGCTTTTGCTGCCCTGCTGCAAGTACCATTGGGCTTTGCCCCGCATCACATCGCCGCCGGGCTTCATTACGTCGTCGCCGGGTGAGTCGCGCATATACCACAGGTCCCAGCGGGTCTCGGGGTCGCCGCTATAGGGTCCGTAGCCGTCGGCCAGCGCCGCTTCGCAGTGGGTGATTACTACTTCTGGCGATGCGTCAAGCGCCAGCCCTTGTACGAGTACGGCTACTACCTGCGCCAGCTTGTCGGTTTGCGCTGCTGTGGGTGCATAGCTGCCCATATCAGCATCGTAGCCACTGTTGGCCTGCGCCCCCAAAGCGCAGCACAGTGCGATGCCGATGCTGCCGCTGTTGCGGTGCCAGGTGTGGCTTTTGCATTGGGTAAGGCTGGTGCAGGTGCGGTAGATGGTGCCGTCGGCGTCGATGTTAAGGTGGTAGTCGCTGTAGATTTGCCCGTAGCGTCCGGCCGTCCAGTGCAGATAGATCTGCGCGATGCGGTTGTGGGCGATGGCGGCCAGGCTGGCTATTTGCGGCAGTGTTATCGACTGTGGTTTGCTTACCAGCATGGTCTGTTACTCCTTTCGTTATTTTTATTGTGTGGTTTTATAAGCTGGCAAACAACGCGTGTGCTTTCGAGGAATGTTTGTCCTGGTTGCTTACACTTACTAAGTACATGGTTTTTTTGGTAAAAATCAGGCCCAGCCTAAAAAAAATTATTTTTTGCGCGAACCTGATTTTTTGCTTTTTTGATGTGTACTTAGTAAGGGTAAAGCAAAACCGTCTTTTTCTTTAGTATTTCTTTTTCTTAATAAGTTTGTACCTCTCTCTAAGATTTTACAGGCCCTTAGTTTTTGGTGTTAATTTATTAAGTATCAATACTGCTAATGTAGTTTATGCAGTATAGGGCGGCGGCGGTTTAACAAACAAAGGAGGATTTTTTATGTGTTATTTTTTTGTGGAAGGCGGCGCTAGTAATGAGTCATAGCTATGGCACTGGTACAGATGATGCGCATTTTGCGCGGGCAGAAAACGACTGGCTGGCTGCGCCCGAGGCGGCCGAGCTGCTGGAGGTGTATACCTGCACTTTGTGCGGCGGCCCTATTTTTGAGGGTGACGAATATTTGCAGGTTGACTGCTGCGGTGAGGTGTGCGGCGACTGTTTGGAGGGGCTTTCGGCGAAGGATTTTGCGCTGGCTGCCCTTGATTTAAAAACCGGCGCGGCCGGAATGGATGGGAGATAGTTTTTACAATGGATAGCAGGTCAAACAGCAGGTCAAATATTCAGCTTGATTTTTCGGTTTTAGTGCCGCTGGCACAGGCTGGCGACAGCAGGGCTATCAACACGCTGCTGGCGGGTTTTGAGCCGATGGTGCGGGCTTTTAAATATAACGGTTATTATGTGCGCTATTTGGAGCAGGATGATACGGAGCTTTTGGCGTTGATGGCGGTGCATGATGCTATTGGCAGTTTTAAGAACGGTAATTACAATTTTTTTACCAGCCATGTCAGGTTCAGTATTCGCCGTAAGCTTAGTTTGCAGGTGTTGAAGAAGAAGGACAGACTGGAGTGTGAGCAGGCGACGCTGGACGATGATACTTGCACGGCGCTGGACTGCTTTGCAGCGGAGCAGTATAAGCAAAAGGCCAGTTTGGACGAGTGCAGCGCAGGACTTTTGGAGCGTGTGGCACAGCTGCCGCAGGGGCAGCGGCTGGTAATAAACGAGGTGTTTTTGAAGGGCAAAAGCCAGCGCGAGGTGGCGACGGCGCTGGGAATTACAAGCCAAAGTGTGTATTGCTCAAAAAAGGCTGCGCTTGATGCACTGCGCCGGGCGTATGGGCTTGGCGCAAGCGGGCTGCACTGATGGATCGGCCGTTTGTTTTTATGAAGCGTGCTTTGCTTACTTTTAAAGCAGCGGGGCTGCATCCCCCGTTTTTGGGGCCGGGTGAGGAGGATTTTTGGCTGCAATTATGGGTGGAACGTTACGGCGCTTTGGCGCCTGATTTGTTTGTTGGCTGCGTGAAGCGGCTGGCGGGCGAGCGGTATTTTCCACGGCTGCACGATATGGACGCCGCGGTACTTGATTCCGATAAGAAGCGTGTGCTGTCGCTGCGGCGCCAAAAGGAGCGGCTTGAGGCCTGCCAGGGGCCTGATTTGTTTGACCGTGAGAACAGCAGGCGCCGGGTACGCGAGCTGATAGAACATTTGGAGCGTAAGTTTGACCCGCCCTAGATAGTGTCAAATAAAGTTCGCAAAAACCATAATACTCCGATAAAAGCTTATGC